>JACIXZ010000009.1 GCA_014360205.1 Tissierellales bacterium | reverse complement strand
ATCTTTAGATGGGGGCCCTTAGCACTTGCCTTATTGTCATAATCATCTTGTGCTACTATAGCTGAATAACTTATCACTTCACGCAAATAAGTATCTAATAGCACTACCTTTCCACGCTTTAATTCCCGGCTTAACGTTGCAGGGCTTACACCCATCCGTTCTGCCATTTTACGTTGGCTCAGTTTTTCTTTCTTCGGCGCAGCGTTGTTTTGCTTTACCATTTCTTCTAATTCTTCTCTCTCGGAAAATGTTAGGTGTTTACCTTTTTGTCGTGTTCTGATACAATATACTAAGCTCATGATCTTCTCCGTTTCTGTTTATTGTCATTGATAACATTATAACAGAGAAGCTCTCATGAGCGTTGTTTTTTTAGTTGTGTTTCATTTAATTATACAATTCGCCTTATAGAAAATATTTGTTGATTTTTATACATTTCTATGCTATCATTATTTTTGTGTTAATCATGCCGAAGTGATGGAATTGGCAGACGTACTGGACTCAAAATCCAGCGGTGGCAACACCGTGCGGGTTCGACTCCCGCCTTCGGCACCAAAAAACCCCACTATCATTGCATTATATGCTTGATAGTGGGGGTTTTTTATTGCATTTTTCTATATTCCTCAACATTTTTTAAATGCTCTTCATATGTCTGTGCAAATACATGCCCGTTTTTCCCCATTACATAATAATAGTATTCATGTTCTTCTGGATACAAAGCTGCTATTATTGAATTGAAACCTGGTGAAGCTATTGGTCCAGGTGGAAGACCTCTATTAACATATGTGTTATATGGATTTGCTTCCAATAAGTCATTCTTGGTTATTATACTTGTATGATCTCTACCTTCTCCTTTACCATATATAACCGATGCATCTATTTGTAAAGGCATACCGATTTCTAGTCTGTTGTATATTACACCAGATATTCTAGCTCGTTCTTCATCATTATATGCCTCTCTTTCTATGAGTGAGGCTATTGTTAATATCTCATGTTTAGTCATATTTAATTTTTCTCTTTGTTCTTCCATTTCCCGTGTCCATTTATCGTTTAAAGTGTCAACTAACCACTGGACAATTTCCTCAGCATTTTGTTTTTCACTAAAAAAATATGTTTCTGGGAATAAATATCCTTCTAAGCTAAAGTACATTTGACTGTTATCTACATAGTTTGATAAATTTTTTTCAAAATATTCTTCAGTAGCATCAATAAATTCATCTTTGCCAACTAAGCCATTTTCTTCGAGTCTTGTTGCAAATTGATACAAAGTAAATCCTTCAGGAAATGTAATTCTTATTGTCTTTGAATCGTTACCTTTGGTAATCACCTCATAAATATTTTCAATAGGCATTTGAGGATAAATAACATATTCCCCAGTCTTGATATTATTTGCAATATTTCTTCCCTTATAGTAGAAAAAAGTTTCACTTCTAATAGCATTTAAGTCAGCTAATTTTTGGGCAACATCCCTCAAATTGTCTCCTGGCTGGACTTCTAGTGTAATATCTTTCTCATTTACTGTATATGATAAATATTCTGGTAAAAATAAGATTCCAGCTAAAAAGATTAAAATAATTAAGATTAAAATAATTAAAATTATTTTCAATATTTTCATCTTGCCACCCTTATTCGAATAATAATTCTAAGAAATCTTCCAAAGTAATGTTACCTAGATATTGAGTAATATCAATCCCTGATAAAGCATTTTTAACCTCATCTTTATCATATTTTAAGTTTTTTAACATATTTTCTAGTTCAGATATATCCTTTGCCCCAAAGAAATCACCATATATTTTCGCATTGTGAATTATACTAGATTTTATCTCGAGTCTTAAATCTATTGAACCAGTTGGAAATCTTTTGTAGTTTTTCCAATTAAAATCAGGAGATTGACCATAGTTCCATTCCCATGTGAGATATTTATTTTTATATAACAAATCAATATTATTTAGATATTCATCAGACAATTTATATTCTTCATAAGGTTCTCCAAGGTGCTCAAATATATACTTTAGTAGAGTCTCTTTAAATTCTAATATATCAATATCACTCTTCATATAGGGCTTTATATTAGTAACTCTAGATTTCACTGACTTAACACCCTTAGATTCTATCTTATCCTGTTTTACATTTAAAGCTTGTGATAATATGCTTAAATCAGTATCATAAAGAATCGTTCCATGATTTAAAACCTTTTGTTTGTGTAATGACTGAGCTATTCCTGAAATCTTTTTACCATCTACTGTTAAATCATTTCTACCTGTTAACTCTGCTTTTATTCCGAACTTCTCAAGAGCTTTCAAAATAGGTATATTAATTACGGAGAAGTCAATTTTTTCTTTCCCGTTTGTATTTTTAATAATCGAAAAGTTTAAATTTCCAAAATCATGATAAACTGCTCCTCCACCAGTTACTCTTCTAACTACTTTTATATCATTCTCTTCAACAAACTTCTGGTTTATTTCTTCAATTGTATTTTGATTTTTGCCAACTATTATTGCGGGACTATTTATCCATAAAAAAACAAACTCCTCTTCATCAGGCAAATTTTTGAATAGATATTCTTCAAATGCTAAATTATAGTATGGATTATTTGATAAATTTGTTACGTATTTCATATTTCCTCCTTTATTTACCTAAGATTAAATTTATTTCCAATAGTGCATTTTTAATCTCTAACACTTTGTTTTTAATTATATCATAGTTTTTCAAAGTTGCTTTTTTGTTTTTCTTATCTGCTAACATCATTTCAATTTTGCTTATTTCTTGTTCTAAATAGTTTAACTCATTTATTAAGTCGATTAGCAATGATAATTTATTTTCAACTGGTGATATGGTCTGAGTTGTAAATCCATTCTCAATAATTACACTATCTCCATAATCAGGTATTAAACATTCTATTCCGAAATAATGAAAAATTTCCTTGGATAGATTGTTTGCTGCTTCTGCTTCTCCATGAACAATAAAGACTTTCTTAGGTTTTCTAATTAAATGCGATATCCATTCCCTTAAAAAAATAATATCTGCATGTGCCGAAAACCCTTGCAAATTATAAATTTCTAATTCTACAGCAATTTCTTCGCCTAATAGTTTTATTTTTTTAGAACCATCAAGCAATATTCTACCTAATGTTCCCGCAGCTTGATATCCAACAAAGACCAAACTATTTAAAGGGTTCCATAGATTATGCTTTAAATGATGTCTTATTCTCCCTGCATTTGCCATTCCACTTGCCGATATAATCACTTTAGGAAACTGAGCTTTATTTAGATTCATAGACTCTTCTTGACTTTGAATATATCTTAGGTTTTCAAACTCAAAGGGATTGTCTCCAGATAATATTAAATTTTTCGCTTCTTCATCAAAAAACACTGCATTTTCTTGAAAAATTTTTGTTGCTTCTATAGCCATTGGGCTATCAATATATATTGGGATTTTTTTATACTCTTCTTTATTTACATATTCATAATATCTATTTAATTCATAGATAAGTTCTTGAGTTCTCCCTACAGCAAATGAAGGAATTAAAACAGTACCTCCTCTATATGCTGTGTTTTCAATTATATCAATCAGTTTATCTATATCTTCTCTATAATTTTCGTGAACACGATTTCCATATGTTGATTCAATTATTAAATAATCTGCTTCGTTTATATACTCTGGATCTTTTAGAATCGGCCTTCCTGGCATACCTAAATCTCCAGTATAAACTACTTTATAATTTTTCCCGTCTTCTTTTATCCATAATTCTAAAATAGCAGAACCTAAAATATGCCCAGCATCTCTGAAAATTAATTTAATATCATCATTTAATTCTATTTCCTCATCATAATTAAAAGTCTCAAAATAGGCAATCGAATTTTGAGCTTCTTCAATTGTGTACAGTGGAACTAGTAATTCTTCTCCAGCTCTTTGCCTTCTTATGTTTTCCCATTTAATATCTGATTCTTGAATATGTGCACAATCTTTTAACATAATTTCTGAAAGTTGCATGGTTGGTTTAGTGGATATTATTTTCCCCTTAAACCCTTCTTTAATGAGTTTAGGTATTCTTCCACTGTGGTCAATATGAGCATGAGTCAATATAAGAAAATCTATTTCAGAAGGATTATAAGGAAATGGAGCATAATTTAAACTCTCCAGCTCTTTGTCTCCTTGAAACAGACCACAATCTAATAATAAATTGTATTTTTTAGTTGATAATAAAATATTCGATCCCGTTACAATCTTTGTTGCTCCGTAAAATTTTAATTCCATTTTCCACCTCCTAGTATATAATGTTATATACCCAAAAAGCTTCCTCTATTAATAAATATTAACAAAGGAAGCTTTTTTATTTTTTATTTAGAACTAATTACTTCAGTCCAAATTCTATCGTATTCTTGTAATATATCTGAAGGATCTTTAAATATCTCTGTATTATTCAATTTGTCAAAATCAGGATATGCAACTTCATTATTTCTCAAATCATCGCTCAATAAATCAACAGCTTTAGGTATAGGTGAAGAGTAGCCAATATATTCAGCATTTTTAGCTGCTATTTCTGGTCTCAACATGAAATTGATGAACTCATGAGATAAATCAACATTTTTAGCCCCTTTAGGTATTACCATCGCATCAAACCAAAGATTCGTTCCTTCTTCAGGCAATACATAAACTAAATTTTCATTTTCTCTCATCATAGCCACTGCATCTCCAGACCACACTACTCCTATTGCTGCATCTTCGCTTATTATTGTATCTTTTATCTCATCGCCTTGATAAGCATATACTAAAGGTTTTTGCTTGATAAGTTCATTTTTTGCCTCTTCAAGTTCATTTATATCTCTTGTGTTTAAAGAATAGTGAAGTTTTTTTAATGCTACAGCCAGGCTATCCCTTTGACTATTTAGCATTATAATTTCTCCTTTAAATTCTTCATCCCATAAATCTGCCCATTTTGTGATAGGTCTATCTACTAGATTCTTATTATATATAATACCTACAGTTCCCCACATATATGGTACAGAATATTCATTATTAGGGTCATAATCTAAATTCATAAATTTTTCATCAACATTTTTAATATTGCTTATTTTATTTAAATCTATCTTTTGTAATAAATCTTCTCTAATCATTCTCTCAATCATATAATCTGATGGGAAAATCACATCATAACTACTTCCACCTTGTTTTATCTTTACATATAAATCTTCATTAGTAGCAAATGTGTCATACACTACCTTAACATTAAATTCGTCTTCAAAAATATCAATAACTTCAGGATTTATATAGTCTCCCCAGTTATAAACATTTAATGTTTGTCTGTCATCAGAACATCCAGAAAGAATAGTCAAAATAAATACTGTTGCTATTAGAAATAATACTTTCTTATTTTTCAATTATATTTTCCTCCTCTTTTTCACTTCTTTTATAAATTATTATTAATAAGATTATCAATGTCAAAAACATCAAAGTAGATAAAGCATTAATAACAGGATTTATTCCTCTCCTAGCCATAGAATATATAGTCATACTTAGGTTAGATACGCCTTTGCCTGCAGTAAAAAAAGTAATCACAAAATCATCGATTGATAATGTAAAAGCTAACAAAGCTCCAGTAATAATCCCAGGCATTATCTGTGGAATTATTACTTTTCTAATTGAATAAAAAGGTGTAGCTCCTAAATCAAGAGCTGCTTCTGCAAGATGCTTATTCATTTGCTTTAACTTTGGCAATACCGAAAGAATTACATAGGGTGTACAAAATGTTACATGTGCTAATATAATGGTAATGAGTCCTAATTCTAAATTAACAATTCTGAATAAAACCATAAGGGATATAGCAGTAACTATATCTGGGTTAAGAACTGGCAAATAATTTAAATTCAATGATATTTTTTTAGGCAATCCTCTCATATCATATATACCAATGGCTGCAAAAGTTCCCATTATCGTTGAAATAATTGATGAGGTTGTTGCAATAATAAGTGTGTAATACAAAGATTTTAGAATCTCATCATTTTTAAATAGTTCTACATACCATTTAATAGTAAAGCCATCCCAATTGCCTCGTGATTTTGAATTGTTAAATGAGAATATTATTAAAATTATTATAGGCGCATATAGAAATAAAAAAATAAGTGCGGTATATATCCTGCCTAAATTCTTTTTCACCAGAGCTCACCACCCTCACCTTCTTTTGCTTTGTCAAATCGTGACGTCAATGCCATAGATATTAATATGAAAATCATTAAAATAATTGACATAGCAGATCCGAAGTGCCAATCGCCTGTATATCTAAATTGTTGCTCTATAAGATTTCCTATTAAATAAGTTTTATTTCCTCCGAGTAAACTAGAAATTACAAATGTACTAACAGCAGGTATAAAAACCATTGTTACTCCTGAAATTACTCCAGGTAAACTCAGAGGAAGCGTTACTTTTAGAAAAGTCTTTAATTTATTTGCTCCTAAATCCCAAGAGGCTTCAATCAAACTATTGTCCATTTTTGTCAAAACTGAAAATATGGGAAGTACCATAAATGGTAAAAAATTATATACCATTCCCAATAATACTGCAAAGTCATTATATAGAAGGTCAAGTGGCTGAAAACCTAGTTTAGTTATAAAATAGTTTATTATTCCATTTTTCCCAAGTAGAGTTAACCACGCATAAGTCCTCAATAGAAAATTCATCCACATTGGAATAACAAATAAGAGTATGAGTACATTTCTATATTTTAATTTCTCTTTACTGATTATGTATGCGACTGGATATCCCAAAAGCAAGCATATAATAGTTGATACTAGTGCTAACTGTATTGACTTGTTTAACACTTCAATGTATATCGGAGTAAAGAATCTTTTGAAATTATCCAGGCTAAAGGTAAATGAGGTTATGTTTTGACTATCTCCAGTGGTAAATGCAAAATAAACAACCATAAGCAATGGAATCGCAATAAAAATTGCCATCCACAAAAGATAAAAATACCCATGCTTACTTAATTTCATTTATTTCTCCTTTCTCATTACATGTATATTATCTGGCAAAATCCTTAATCCAACTTCACTGCCAACTTCTTTCATGATAGTTGAGTGTACTTTCCAAACAAAATCGCCAGTCTGTATTTCCATTTCATAATGGACTCCTTTAAATAATACACTTAAAACTAATCCCTTTAACTTTGAACTATCTATTTCAACAATCTCAACATCTTCAGGCCTAATTACGACATCTACATCTTCATTATTATTAAATCCTTTGTCAACACAGTCGAAATCTATTCCTAAAAACCATACTTTAAAATCTTTTTCCATTATCCCTTCTAAGATATTACTCTCTCCAATGAATTGTGCAACAAACCTATTTTGAGGTTCATTATAAATATCAATAGGTGTTCCAATTTGCTGGATTTTTCCCTTATCCATTACTACTACAGTATCCGACATAGTGAGTGCTTCTTCTTGATCATGCGTTACATAAATGAATGTTATGCCTACACTTTGTTGCATCTTTTTTAGCTCTACTTGCATTTCTTTCCTTAGCTTTAAATCCAAAGCACCTAATGGTTCGTCTAGTAGAAGAACTTTTGGTTCATTTACAAGAGCTCTTGCAATAGCAATTCTTTGTTGCTGTCCACCACTTAAAGATTCAATGTTTCGTTTTTCATATCCTTCTAAATTTACTAATTTTAGCATTCTTGTTACTTTTTCTTTAATCTCTTGATTGCTTTTCTTTTTTATCTTTAACCCAAAAGCTATGTTCTCATATACATTTAAATGTGGAAATAAAGCATATCTTTGAAATACAGTATTTATTTGCCTCAAATAAGGAGGTAAATTTGTTATATCTTCTCCATCGAAAATAACTTTTCCGTCTGTTGGTGTTTCAAATCCTCCAATTATTCTCAAAGTTGTAGTTTTACCACACCCACTAGGTCCAAGTAATGTTAAAAATTCATTTTGTCTTATATATAAGTTTATGTTGTCTAAAACTATATCGTCACCAAATTTTTTAGTTATATTTATTAAATCAATTGCATGAACTTTTGGCATTTCTTTCACCTCTTTAAAAATTAGGGGGAGTGCTTATCCATATAAAAGAAGCACTAGTATTACTTTCATTAGATATATAGTGATATCTATTTGCTTTATAATAAAAGCTTTCACCTTTTTTAACTTTATATTTTTCGTTTCCAATATACAGTATAATATTTCCCTTTAAGACATACCCGAATTCTTCGCCTTCATGGGGATAATCCTCTTTGGTCTTACCTCCTGCTAATAAATCGACCTTAATAGGTTCCATCAAGTTTTTTTGAGAATTTGGAATAATCCAACTCAAAACATATTTCAACTCATCATTTTGAGTTTCAAAGACATCTTCCTTGTGAAAAACAATTTTTTCTTCTATTTCTTCACTAAAAAAATCTTTTAAATTTGTTCCTAGACATTCTAATATATCAATCAAAGTCGAAATAGAAGGTGATGTCAAATCCCTTTCTAATTGAGATATAAAGCCCTTTGTAAGTTCACATCTATCGGCGAGCTCTTCTTGTGTTAAATTATTTCTCACTCTAAGTTCCTTTATTTTTTCTCCAATATTCATGGTTCCTCCAAGACATGTTTTATTAAACAAAAAGTTTATATTTACTAAACACGTACTAGTTTAGTATAATTTACAAAACTCAACATGTCAATACATTTATTCTAATAATCTAGATTAAAAATATATAAAATAAAATAGAACACTTAAGTGTTCTATTTTATTTTATATATTTTTTTATCTTTAAAAGCTTCGTCAATCAGAAATTCAATATCTAAGTTTTCCTCTGATATTAATATTTCTTCTAATTTAGGCCTAGTTAATGGGTGCTTAGGCAAAAACACAGTACAGCAATCTTCATAAGGCAAAATTGAAGTTTCATAAGTTTCAATATCAATTGCCATCTTTATTATGTCAGTTTTATCAAAACCTATTAAGGGTCTTAATATTGTTGTATTTACTGATTGTTCTATAACCTTTATGCTTTCAATGGTTTGGCTAGCTACTTGTCCTAAATTTTCTCCAGTAATTAAACAATCATATTTATTCTCATTAGCTAACCTTTCTCCTATTCTCATCATAAATCTTCTTGAAAGAATTGTCATTTGATCTTCTGGGCAGTTTTCATTGATATGTTTTTGAATATTTAAAAGATTAATGCTATATAATTTAAGTGGTCCAGTATATAATGATAGCTCTTCTGCTAATTTAAGGACTTTTTCTTCAGCTCGCTGAGAAGTAAATGGATAGGAATGAAAATGCAAACAATCAATTTCAAGGCCTCTTTTTGCCATCATATATCCTGCTACTGGGCTATCAATTCCCCCTGAAAGTAATAAAAGCCCCTTACCATTAGTTCCTATAGGAAGACCGCCTCTAGATTTGAATTTGTCAATATATACATAAGCATTTTCTTTAATGTCTATATATAAAGTGATGTTAGGAGTAACAACATCGACTTCAACATTGCTCAAATTATCTAGAATTGCTGCACCTACTATCCTAGAAACTTCAGGTGATATCAAAGGGTATCTTTTATCCGATCTTGTAGTATTAACTTTAAATGTAACAACACCCTGCAGTTGAACTGTTTTCTCTTTTAGTAAAATTATACTTGCTTTTTTTATATCTTCAATATCTGTACTTGTTCTAATACATGGACTAACATAAATTATTCCAAATATCTTAGTTAATTTCTTAATTACATCTGATTCTACATTTTCAAGCCCTTCAATGTATAGTTTGCCTTGTTCTTTATATATCTTATAATCTCCAAAGTTTTTTAAAGCTCTCTTTATGTTTTCAATTAATTTATTTTCAAAATATTTTCTATTCAACCCTTTTAATACTACTTCTCCTAAACTAACACTTATTACCCTTTCCAATTTCTCATCTCCTTGTAATTTTTCTAATATATTCTACATTTTTCTTTATTTCATTCATAACTAATTCTAAATCATTTTCTATATTCTCATATGAAAAACATAATCGTATAGTCCCTTCTATTAGATTATCATCAAGACCTATGGCTTTGAGCACATGACTCTTTTTTGATGATTTTGAAGAGCATGCAGATCCTGTTGAAATGTAAATATCTTTATCCTCTAACATATGAAGTAACACTTCACTTCTAACATCTTTAAATGACACACTAAGTATATAACTTGACCCAGTATTATCTAAGAGAGAATTTATTCTAATATCATCAATATTATTTTGAAAGAAATTTGCAAAACTCAACTTAATCTTATTAACTTCTGATTTCTCATAGCTAAGATTATTATTCAGTATTTCAACAGCTTTCCCAAAGCCTGCAATAGCTGGAATATTCTCTGTGCCAGACCTTAAGCCTTTTTCTTGATTACCCCCGAAAATCAATGGGTCTATTTTTGTTTTATTTTTTAAATACAGCCCTCCAATCCCTTTGGGTCCATGAATTTTATGACTACTAAAAGAAAAACTATCAACAGATATTTCATTTAATTTTAAGTTTGTTTTTCCAAAGGATTGAACTCCATCAACATGAAAATGAATGTTTGAATTTTTCTCTCTAATAACCTGATTTATTTTTTTTAAATCCTGTATGACTCCTATTTCATTGTTTATATGAATTATTGACACAAGTATAGTATCTTTTCTTATACTATTTTCTAATTCTGATATATCAATTCTACCAAAATCATCATTATTTAGGTAAGTAACCTCATAACCCTCTTTTTCATAATTTTTTATTACATTTAAAACTGAAGGATGTTCCAATTTTGTAGTAATAATGTGTTTGCCATTGCGTTTTTTTGCTTTCAAAACCCCTTGTATCGCAGTATTATTGCTCTCTGTGCCACCTGATGTAAAATAAATTTCAGATGGATTACAAGACAGAAATTCCGCAACTGTTTCCCTAGATTTATTTAATATCTTTTCAGCATTTATTCCTAGTTTATGCAAAGAAGAAGGATTACCAAAATCATCAATCATGGTATTTTTGATTGTTTCTATAACTTCTAATCTAGGTTTAGTGGTTGAACAATTGTCTAAATATATCATATCTACACCTCAGTTAATTTAATCATGTTTTTATTATACCTTAGTATCAATCACTTATAAACAATTTTATACATGTAATTCTTCCTTATTGTATTTAAAGAATACCTATGATACGATTTGACTATAATCAAATTGGAGGTAATTAAATGAAAAAGAAGATAGCAATCATTTTTACTGGTGGTACAATAGCTATGAAAATTGATCCAACAATTCATGCTGCTATCCCAGCCCTTAATGCTCAAGAAATAATTGGCACAGTAAAGAATATTGAGCTCATGGCAGAAATAGAGGTTATTAATTTTTCAAATTTGCCAAGTCCACATTTAAACATGGATATGTTGATGGAACTATATTTAATAGTTAAATCTAAAATTGAGGACGATAATATAGACTCTGTTATCATCACTCACGGTACTGATACGTTGGAAGAAACTGCATATTTATTTGATTTACTATTAGAAACCAAAAAACCTGTAATCTTTGTAGGTGCAATGAGAAACTATTCCGAATTAGGTTATGATGGTTCTAGCAATCTATCCGCAGCTATTTGTACTGCTCTTTCTCCAAACTCAAGAGATAGAGGTGTCTTAGTTGTCATGAATAACGAAATAAATGCCGCTAGTGAAGTAACAAAGACAAATACTCTTTCTTTAGACACATTTAAATCTCCAGAATTTGGTCCTCTAGGAATAGTAGATAACGACGAAGCTTTATATTATAGAAATATCGTTAAAAGACAACATATAAATACTAGTAAAATTGAAAAAAGAGTTGGCCTATTAAAGTGTTGTGCAGGAATGGATGCTGATATTTTAGATTTTTATATAGAAAACAATTATAAAGGTCTAATTATTGAAGCAATGGGAAGAGGCAACGTTCCTCCAAATCTTGTCCCAGGTATAAAAAGAGCATTAGAAGAAAATATTGTTATTGGTTTAGTTTCAAGATGTAACACAGGAAGAGTTCTATATACTTATGGTTATGAAGGCGGAGGTAAACAACTACGAGATTTAGGTGTTCTGTTTGGGGGCAATTTGCCAGGGCAAAAAGCCAGGATAAAACTCTGTGTAATTCTTGGGTTTACGCAAGATCGAGATGAAATTAAAAGCTTATTTGAATCTGTAGTTTAAACATAAAAAACTTGGGAGATATCAATGAAAAAGATCATAGAAAAATTAAATTATGAAGAAAGTGATTTTAAAAATTCTGGCTTTGAAAAAGTTACTTTCTTAGATATAGAAACAACTGGATTAAATAGCAGATACTCTTTTATTTATTTAATAGGAGTTTTAATATGTGATTTCACCAATCCTAAATATGAACTAATCCAATATCTTGCCGAAGATAAAAATGAAGAATCTTTGATATTGAAAACTTTTATTGATGATTATGATCCTAATTCTAAAATAATAACTTATAATGGTGATAACTTTGATATTCCTTTTTTAAAAAGCAGAATGAAAAAACATAATATTGAATTTAATTTTATAAATACAAAAGATATTTACAAAGATTTATTGAAAAATAAGACATATTTACAATTAAATAATTATAAATTAAAAACAGTAGAACAATTTTTAGGAATTGAAAGAAATGATAAATATTCAGGTTTAGATTGTATTCAGTTTTACAAAGATTATACAATCTCAAAATCAGAAGAGTTATTAAAAAAAATACTTAACCATAATTATTTTGACTTATATTATTTACCCAAAATATTGAAAATATATAATTTACTAAAAAATAGAAAGACCTTAAATTTTACACATAATGGATGTGAATATGAGTTTATAATTGATAGTGTTATTCCTTATGAGAATAATGTAAAAGTGAATGGCAGCTACAAACCTAGTTTATCTATTGAAAGTAATTTATATCTTAATGATACTACAGTTTTACTTAGTAGAAATAGTGAATTTGAAATTAATTTCTTCGTTAATAAAGCCTTAAACGAAATGGATCAAGTTATTACATTCATCGATACTAGTGATTTTAATTTGAAAGAGCACAATTTCACTGACATGAACGATGAGTTAAAAAATATAGTGGTTATTTATATTGAAAAAGATCTTCTATTAAACAATTTAATGTTTGCTATAAAAAAATTACTAATATCAGTCCTTAGTACATATTCAATTAATAATTGATTATGTACTAAGAAACATTAAAAAGTTAATTTTATTCTATTTAATCTTATGCTAATTCAAATTTAATAGGTTTTCCTAATGAAAAAAATTTAAATATACTTTCAATACTTAATACAATTTCTGATTCTAAAGTATATTGAGTCCCATTAAATGGTACTTACAATACTAATATCGATTTATTTTCAATATTTTTTATGCGCAAGCATAAGTATCAATATAAGAATTTATGAAATGGAATGTAGACAAAATCTCGGACTGAAATAAGGAAAATTTTGATATATTCACTAGAAAAAAAGAAAAAGAGTTGTAAATCTATATATTAAATATATAAACAATTTTCAAGAACCATTAAAACTCTTTGTTATCCTTCTCGTAATTCATTAAGAGAATGTACTATGAGTTTAGGGATAATGGTGAATTTAAAGATACATATACTAGAAAACAAAGATATTTTGAAGAACAAAAAGAAAAAGCTATTAAGTATACTTTGAGCATGGAATTAATGCTACTAAAACCAACGCTGCATTAGGTTATCCTTGCCGAGCTGTTCTAAAACAATGGATAGCTAAAAATTTCCCAAGTCAACAAAAAGATTGTTCATATAGAAAATCCTTGGTAGAATATACGAAAGGACAAAAGGAGTCAGCAGTAAAAGAACTTCGTCTACGAGAAAAACCAGTAAAAGTAAGTTATTGCAGATAATATATGAGTTGATAGAATGAACTTATATAACTGGAAGAATCGGAAATTAGGAAAAGAGGCGACTACCAAAGTTAAACTAAGAATGGATCTACCATATGATAAGAAAAGTCTTGAACTGAAGGTTAAGAGACTTAAAGACCAAATCCATATACTTGAACTTGAAAAGGATATATTAGAAAAGACAACAGATATAATAATAAAAGATCTGGGAATCAATCCAATAAAGAACTATCTAATAAAGAAAAAACTGAAGTGATTGTTGCGCTTAAAAACAAATATAAATTAAAGCAATTATTTCTTTTTATGAAACTTCCCAAAAGTAGCTACTTCTATCAATAAGCTTAGCTTGCAAAATGGAACAAATACACTCAACTAGAAGAAGATATAATTAATATCTTTAAAGATGATTATAAAACATATGGGTATAGAAGAATTTACTTAGTTTTAAACAATAAAGGAATTGTTGTATCTGAAAAAGTAATACGAAGAATTATGGAGCAGAATGATATTATTATTTGTCAACCAAAACAGAGGAAATATTCATCGTATATTTGTGAAATTAGCTCAGAAGTAGATAATATAATACAGCAAGATTTTCATTCTTCATAGCCTATTACAAAATGTTTAACAGAAATAACAGAATTTCATATTCCTGCATGCAAAGAGTATTTATCACCAATTGTTGATTGCTTTGATGGTATAGTTATAAGTTGGACAATTGGGACATCTCCAAATGCTGAATTGATTAATACAATGCTTGACAATGCAATTTATTCACTGAGCCCAGATGGTCATCCTATTATTCATTCAGATAAAGGAGCCCACTACAGATGACCTGGTTGAATAAAACGAATGTATAATGCAAAATTAATTAGATCAATGTTTAGAAAAGGATGTTCCTCAGATAATTCAGAATTCAAAGGATTCTTTGGAAGATT
Organism: Tissierellales bacterium; assembly: GCA_014360205.1. GTDB lineage: Bacteria > Bacillota > Clostridia > Tissierellales > Tissierellaceae > Soehngenia. The sequence continues at coordinate 45,071 of JACIXZ010000009.1, read as the reverse complement.
AAAAAACGAGATGTTCTATTATAATTCATGCTTAAATATAACAATTGATAACTGTATCAATCTGTTAGATATATACATAAAATGGTATAATGATAAGAGAATTAAATAATCTTTGGGTGGATTGAGCCCATATGAGTATAGACAAAAAAATTGGTCTTGTTGCATAGATTAAAAGTCCAAATTTTTGTCCACACCCTCATTCGTACATTCTATATTAACATTTACAATTTTTAACTCTATTTGTGTTATTATTTAAATTATCCATAGTAATTCCTCCGATATGTGTTTGTTTTGACTTGCAACTTAATTTTAACACATTAGGATTAATATGGATGTTTGTTTGTTCATTTTAATTTTAAAATTGACAAATTTTTGTACTTCTTAGAATCTATTCTAGTAGTACTTCTACAGCATCTTCATCTCCATATTTTAAAATAAAACCACTTTTGATATTTCAAATATATCTTTTTGGCTAATCCTTCTGTTCTTAGTAAAGTCTAATACTATATTATCTAAGGTAGAGTTCGTATTAAGAGCTTTTGATTTATAGAATCCTTCTAATCTATATCTACGTTCCACAAAATCTAATTTCTACTAAAATAATGCTTTCATCTGGCATCTTCCAACAAGTTCGTCATTAAATTATCACTTAAAACAACTTATTTGCAAAGTTTTTATGTGATATTTGATCCCATAAATGTTGATATTTTATGCTAATTTAATGCAATTTGAACGAAACTAAAAAACCACAAGTCATATGAATTTACTGTTTACAGTACATTCATGCCCATGAGTCTTTAATTACAAATATTTGGTATATCCCCTTATCGAATTTTGCGATTATTAACATGACACCCTGACGCATTCAACATTTTCAAGAGTTGTAGAGATTTGACTCCCCTTGGTAGATTAGGGCTTAAATTTGAGTGGTTAAAGTTTTATTCAGATTTGAATAAAAAAATTACAATCAGAAACTTTCTTTATTTAATAGTACCCCTCAATGAACTTTCTTCGAACCGTACATTGTACAAATCTAAATTCTTAACAGCTTCCTTTATCTCATTTTTTTTATACTCAGCCATGAATGGATTAAAAGTAATTATTAAATCATTGAAGAAGGTATCATTCAAATCGACATATAAGCACTTAGCATCTTTAATAAGATTTAGATCGTCAACTATAAAATACCTAAGCTCCTCTTCATAACTCCAGACTTTCCTCTTTTGACATGCCATGTTATAAACATGTGTCATTCTAATTCCATCATCCCCTTGAGACGGACTCTTGCTAGCAAGGCTATCATCATATTCAATTTGTCCATATAAAATTCCACCGACCTCATTTAGATTAACTAATTTTTTATTTCCTTCATCAAAATAGAAATAAGATTTTTGAGTAAAGACTTCTACATTTGGAAAGCCAATTCTAATACCATTTTCCTTATTTGCATAAATGAGCCACATCGGTATGGACTCTTCTGCAGAATAAGTCAAACAACTGGCAAAGAATTTTACATGTTCATTTCTAACAGATTCAGATATATCATTAAAATTATTGACTTTATTGAATTTTAAAACCCTATTAACAAGAATAAATAATAGACTTTCAACAGTTGTGTAATGATATAAATACTCATGTTCTTCAAATTGTTCCCTGAATTTATTTTTCATTAGGTAATCTCCAATCCCTATCCAACTATAAATTAATAATATCCATTTTAATTAATTATCTTGACACTTTTATATGTAGACTCCAGGTATTCCACAATTGTTAGTTCATTAGCTTTTAAGAGTACTCCAAAAGTATAATTTTTATCAATATCGTAGCTGTAATTTTTAAAGTATTTCATTGAGAAATAATAGAACACATAATTTAAAATTGGCATTACCTTAGGAAAAGTATATTCATTTTTAATTGCATAAGCCTTATATCCTTCAAAATCCTGTTTTAAATCATTCATCATTTTGGATATTCTATTAACATCATATCCATTACTACCAAATGCCATAGCTAAACCTTTCCCTAATGCAACCCCATAATCATAATTATTAATTTTCAACTTTCTTGTCAATAACTTATCATAAATAAAAGCATCTAATAAACATAGTCTAAATTTCAACTCAATATCTGAATAAGATTTAAAATCGTCTTGTGATAATCTAACATTTGGATCATGTTTTAAATAAATGTCATAAGTCATTTTATCAGAACTAATTATGTAACTTCCAGCATAATATATATACCCCTCTAAAGTTACTTTCTCCTTTTTAATGCGAAACACAAACATCATTCCTCTATTATATGATATGCTCTCTAAGTTTTTAATAATATTTTTATAATTATTGTAATAATTGTATCGAATTATAAAGATATATATGATATGATTAAATTATACCATTTTTGGTAAATATAAGCAAAAAACTTCGAGTATTTATTTTTATTGGGGGGTATTCTCATGTTTGGATTATTAGTTAAATTAATGAAAATTCAATTAGGTGGCGAAGCATATATTTCTAGAAGTGAAATTGTAGATACTCTAATCAATTTATCAGATGCTAAAAAAAATCTTACAGATGATCAGTTTAATAAGGTTAAAGCACTTTATGATGAAATTATTCACGATAAAACTAAGTCGAAGATGAGATTGAGAGATTATGAATTAGAAAAAATCATAATGAGGGATAATTTTAATACTCTCGCTCCTATCTATTTATATGATGGACAACTTAATATTAACAAAAAATGAGGAGGTTTAAATGGATACTATAATTACTATTGTCATCACTCTTATTGTTTTTGTAATTTGGCAAAAATTTGCTGAGTCAAAAAACAAACTATCATTAAGGGTTCTTATTAAGGGTCTTATGAATGAACTAGATCAATTATCAAAGTTAGCTGGATATGATGGAATTGAAGATTACTGGGATAAAGAAAAAGGTGAAGATTATAAGAAAGTTGCAATGATGAATTATATAAATGCACTAAAATCTTTAGAATAACCAGTATCCCACAATACCAAATAATTAAAGCCCTCCAATAAAATCAAGTAGGAGGTAATTAATTTTTTTAATTACCATCCCCTCACACCACCAAGCATAATGTTCGGTACTTGGTAGTTAATTAAGAAAGTCTACATTTCTAATACTTTGAAGATAAACTTTTAGAACCATGACTAATCAAATATTGATTAGTCATGGTTCTATCTAATATTGGACTGTTGGATATTCTCCAACATCATTTCCTCGTATTTGCAAATTCACATGCTTTATATCTGAGAAATCCTAGTTTCTTAAAGTCTTGAAAGCATGTTTTTACTTTCTACCACGTTTCCATATATAGGCTCTTAGTCTCCTTTGTATCCATTTGTCTAATTCAAGTAGTTTGCTCTTCATATCTACTAGTTTAAAATAATTAATCCCCCTACTATGATTTTATTTAACTTATCTATTCTATTATTAAAGTTCATGCTAACATTCCTATTAGTTAAATTGCTAATCTTTTCCTTAAGATGTTCATAACTTTTGTCATGAGCTCTAAATTTAATACCCCTTTCCCATAATAGAAGCTATATCCTAAAAAATCTCTTCTAGTCGATGTGGAATACAGAAGATTTATTATCATTTACTTTTAGCTTTAGTTTTTGTTCTAGAAATTTAGTTATACTTTTAAGGACTCTATCTCTTGTTCTCTTGCTTTTAATATAAATATTACAATTATCAGCATGTCGCTCCCCTTCTTTCAAGATCCTTGTCTAACTCATCAAGTAAAATATTGCTTAGTAATGAACTTAATGGTCCCCCTTTAGGTGCCCTCTGTCCTCTGACTTAACCAACATACCCTTTGGTATTAGTGCAGAGTTAAGATATTTTCCTATTAACTTCAATGCTTTTTATCTTGTATATTTATTGCTACTAGGTGAATTAATTGGTGTTTCTACCCTCTTAACAGGCAATGTGTTCTATTTTACGATTAACAAATTTGCTTTTAAGATTTCGTAATGTTCTGAAATAAATGGTAGAAGTTCATCTACCTTCATTCCATCAATTTCACAACTACCCTTGTAAACTGCTACTTTCTTGTATATTTCAAATAAATTTCTCTTATTCACTATCTTTTCAAGTAGGTTTTCAGTATTAAATATCGACTTGGCTTTCTGTATTCTTTTTTGTGTTTGCTTGGATAGGCAAACTTACTTGCCACCTTTATGCTCATCTCTTCCGAGATTATTCATGACTAACCTTGTATTATGGCCTCTGCTGACTTCTGATAGTTCAATCATACATCACTGCATGGGTTATCATTTAGATATTTCATCTCTTAATGATGTATCTATCAGACCTCCCCAGGTAAGAACGTAAACTTTCACTCCATATATCTGCTACATTTACTCTCCCTGTTTTGGATAGTTTGGGACTTTGGTTTGTTCTGCAACCTCATCCACAGGGTTAAGCCTCTAATGTAGTTCGTGTACCTCAGACCGGAGTTTTGCCGCCGACTTCCTTCAGATTCCACCTCACGATGGACACCCTTGTCTTAAGCTAACGGTTGGCACTATCAATCTCCGTATCGGACTTTCACCGACTAGTTTACGCCCATGCTGGGCGCACAAACAAAAAAGCCCTGATTTATCAAGGCTTCTATCTATTGTATCAATATTTAAGTTCTTTTATGGTGGAGGCGGTGGGAGTCGAACCCACGTCCGAGAACCGATCCACAGGAGTTTCTCCGAGCGCAGCCAGTAATTTGCATTTCCCGAAACTAACCTCCTACTGGCAGGATGATAGTTTCGGTAGCTTCATGTGTTCCGTTTCTAGCTCAAAGCTTTGCTAGACTCGGTTCCCCACTGATTTGACGTTCTATTCTATATCGTGGGCAATATAGATAGAACGAGCAGCTTAAATTAAGCTGCTAGTGCGTAATTTTCTTCTGCGTTTATTTTTGTTGCCACTTTTTACGTTGCTTGGCGACAACGACTCGCTACTCCTGATTCACGACCCCCGTCGAAACCATTTTCGCCCCCATATTTTCATGTATATGATACCACAAAGGTCATTAAAAGTCAAATTGAAAGAAGCTATTTATACTTCTCCTTCTCTAATTGCCTTATTTTTCTTTCAGCATCTCTTTTGGCAATTGTTTCTCTTTTATCGTAAAGTTTTTTACCCTTAGCTATTGCTAATTCAACCTTAACTTTGCCATTTTTAAAATATAACGATAGTGGGACGAGTGTATATCCTTTTATAGTAGTCATACCAATCAATTTTCTGATTTCTCTTCTATTTAATAAAAGCTTTCTTACTCTTAATGGATCTACATTGTAAATATTCCCTTGCTCATATGGACTAATATGCATATTATATAAAAATACTTCTCCATTCTCTATATTTGCATAGCTATCCTTTATATTTACTTTACCTTGACGGATAGACTTAACTTCAGTGCCAGTCAATACAATCCCAGCTTCTATTGTATCTTCTATAAAATAGTCATGCCTTGCTTTCTTATTTGATGCAACTAGTTTTACTTGTTTTTCACTCACATCTACCACTCCTATATTGCAATTTCTTCAGTCAGTAATTCAAAATCTATTGTCTTTTTAATCAAATCTGTACCTATGACTCTAATCTTTACTTCATCACCAACACGATAAATCTTTTTTGTCATCTCGCCAATTATCTGATAATTTTCTTCATCAAAATAATAATAGTCATCTATCATATTGCTAAAGTGAACTAACCCCTCCACAGTATTCTCTAGTTGAACGAACATGCCAAAATTTGTTACCGACGATATCAAACCATAGTATTCTTCTCCGATTTTAGAACTCATGTATTCTGCTTTCTTTAAATCATCAACATCACGTTCCGCTTCATCTGCTAATCTTTCTGTAGCAGATATATGATCTGCTATCTCTGGCAATATCTCTCTTAACTTTTTTTCTTTCTTTGGTGTTAATTTTAAGTTTAAAAAGTCACTAATGATTCTATGGATTTGTAAGTCAGCATATCTCCTAATTGGTGATGTAAAATGTGTATAATATTTTGCTGCTAATCCAAAGTGCATTTCATATTCTGCACTATATCTTGCCTTTTGTAGTGTCCTAAGTAAAAGATTAGATATAAGTGCTTCTTCTTTTTTGCCTTTAATTTCTTTTGATATTCGCTGAAATTCTTTGGGATGCAAGTCTTTACCTTTTAATGAGTATCCAAAATTATATAAAACTTTATTAAATGCTTCAACTTTCTTTGGGTCTGGTTCCTCATGAATTCTATAAATAAAAGGTATATCTAACCAAAAAAACCGTTCTGCAATTGTTTCATTTGTAACAAGCATGAATTCTTCAATCATTCTATTAGCTACACGTCTTTCTAATTTTCTCACATCTACTGCTTTTCCATTTTCATCCAGCTCTATATAGCTTTCAGGAAAATCAAAGTCTATGCTTCCTCTCTTTTCTCTTCTATCTTTTAAAATATTCATTAATTCCATCATTATTTTGAGTTCTTGTTCTACTAGTAATAATTCTGTTGGGTATTCTCTTTCAACCCCTTCTATAAGATCAGAAACATCATCATAAACTAATCTAGCTTTGCTATTTATAATACTTTTATATATCTTATGATCTTTCACTTTTCCATCTCTATCGATATCCATGATAACTGACATGGTAAGTCTATCAACGTTTGGGTTTAACGAACATATTCCGTTACTTAATTCTTCAGGAAGCATAGGAATAACCCTATCCAATAAATAAACGGAATTCCCTCTTAATAATGCTTCTCTATCTAGTTGCATGCTTGGTTTTACATAATGCGATACATCTGCAATATGAACTCCCAATCTAAAAGTATCTTCATTCAACATCTCTATAGAGACAGCATCATCAAAATCTTTGGCATCTTTTCCATCAATAGTAAAAATAACTAAATCTCGTAAATCTACTCTATTTTTTATTTCATCATCATGTATTTTAGCTACACGTTTAGCTTCTTTTTTTGCTTCGTCTGAAAATTTATCAGGCAAATTATATTCTTTTATAATAGATAGAATATCTGTACCCTTTTCATTCATATAGCCTGAAATTTCAGTTATTATTCCCTCTGGGTTCTTATGCCAGTCTGGCCACTTTGTAATCTTTGCTACAACTTTTTGTCCATTTTTTGCATTGTTTTTAGCACTTTTCGGAATAAAAATATCATAGAAAATTTTATTGTTATCAGGTATTACAAATCCATAGTTTCCATTATCTTCAAAAGTTCCTATTACATTGATATTTGCTCTTTCAAGTATTTTGATAACTTCTCCTTCAGCTTTTTTACCAGCACTAGCTCTCTTTATAATATTTACTATAACAAGATCGTTATGCATAGCTGACCCCATGTTTTCAGGTGCTATAAATATATCTTCTTTAGATTTATCTTCAGGTATTAAAAATCCATAACCTCTTTCATTAGCTTCAATTCTTCCAATAGCCATATATTCATTATTAATTAATATATATCTATCGTCTTTATTCCTAACAATTAGCCCCTCTTTTTCAAGAGAATTTAATATCTTATAGAAATCCTTTTCTTCTTTTCCGCGTATACCAAAAACAAATACTAATTCTTCTTTTAACATTGGTTTATATTCTTTCGTACTCATCAATTCAATAATCTTTTCTTTTATTGGCATATTTACCCTCCAACATTACTAATAAGTTATGCTGCACTAAAATGCGCAGCATATTTTAATGTTATTTTTTTATTTTTGTACCAAATTGCGTTCTATTAAACAAATTAGAATCATAAGTATATATATTGTTTTCTTTATCTTTCTGAGCTTTTATAGCAATATCTATCATTTTAGAGATCAATTCTTTAAAACTATATCCTCTGCCTTCCCAAAGGTAAAATGCTATCGAACCAGGTAAAGTATTTATTTCGTTTACATAAACCTTTTCTTCACTAACTAGAAAGTCAATTCTAGCATTGCCTCTACAATCTATCGCTCTAAAGGCATCTTTTGCATAATTTTCTATTTTGATTCTTAATTCATCAGATATATTAGCTGGAATATTCTTATTTTTATTACTATCTTTCGATGTTTTACTGTTTTGCTTAACATATTTATCATCGAAAGACAATATTTCTTTCCAGCCTAAAGGTTCTTCGCATAATGAGGCCTCTACTTCATTTTCATAACCCATTACAGCACAGTTGATTTCTCTTGGATTCTCAACAGCTTTTTCTATGATAGCCTTTCTATCATAGCTAAATGCTAAATTTAATGCTGATTCTAACTCTTCTTTGTTCTTAACTTTGCTAATACCTATACTTGAGCCTAGATTTGCAGGTTTAACGAACAATGGATATTTTATTTTTGACTCTATATCTTCGAGAATTACTTTTTTATCTAACATCCATGTGTTTCTATAGTAGTAAGTATAATCAACAACTGGTATCCCGTTTGCTTTGAATATATCTTTCATGATAATTTTATCCATTCCTACAGCAGAGCTTAATACTCCTGCTCCTACATAAGGTATACCAATTAGTTCTAACAATCCTTGTATAGTACCATCTTCTCCATTGGTACCATGCAATGCTGGAAAGAAAACATCAATACTATCCAAATCTTTTTTTGTAAATAATTTTATATTGTTTGGATGTAGATATAAATTTGCATCTTTATAATTTGGTGATAAAATTATCTTTCTAGGATTGTCGAACTTCGAATTCTTAAAACTCTCAAATTTTAAGAATGAATCAGAAATAAGCCATTCACCCGCTTTATTGATATATATCGGAATTGGATTGAATTTTGTTTTGTCTATATTTTCAATTATCTGCATAGCAGTTATTACTGAAACTTCGTGTTCAACACTTCTACCTCCGAATAATATTCCAATATTTTTCATTGTATACACTCCTATTCTGAATAAGTATCTGGCAAATCATTTTCAAATAAAACAACATCTTTTGGTTTAGCTATTCTTCCAATAATCTCAGTAGCTTCATCTAAACTATTAACTACAAATATATGTTCATCATCAAAATTAGCCTCTTTTAATCCTTCATAGATTGGCTTTGAGCGGTTTTTACCTACTAATATAGCATAATCACATACTTTACCAATATTTTGCCCAAATTCCTTGTTGTATTTTTCTTCTAGCTCCCCAAGTTCAATCATTCCAGGAGTTACTATAATTTTTTTCCCTTCTTTAAATTGACTTATTACATCAAGCGCTGCTTTTGTACCTTCTGGATTCGAGTTAAATGCATCATCTATAATTATCACTCCATTAGGTGAATTAATCAAATTTAGTCTATGTTCAACTGGCTGAATTTTTTCAATACCCTCTCTTATTTCTTCAAAAGTTAAGCCCATAGCCAAGGCTGCCGCTGCACCAGCTAATATATTATATATATTATGTTTGCCTAATAGTATTGTACGACAGCCTATGCTTCTACCATCTTTATGTTTCAAAGTAAATGAAGATCCATTTTCCGATGTTTCTATATCTTCAACATAAATATCAACTTGATCTTTAAGCTCAATACCATATAATATCTTTTCTTTAAAGGTCTTGTCAGCTAACTTTCTTACATATTGATTGTCATAGTTGAATATTGCTATTCCATTAGTTGGCAATTCTTCAATAAGTTCATATTTTGTTTTCATTATATTATCAATATTTTTAAATGTTTCAATGTGTACTGGTCCTATTGATGTCAAAATTCCAATCTTTGGTTTTGCCAATTCGGCAAGTTCTCTAATTTCCCCTATTTTTTTTGCTCCCATTTCTGCAACAAAAACCTCATGCTCATCTGTAAGCATATTGTTTATAACTTTAGATAGTCCCATTGGTGTATTATAAGACTCAGGGGTATTAAGTACATTAAATTTTGCTGAAAGTATAGTCCCAACTATAAATTTAGTACTAGTCTTGCCAAAGCTTCCAGTTATTCCAATTACAGTCAAATCTTTTCTTTGTTGTATTTTTTTCTGAGCTTCTAGGTAATATCCTCTATTTATGCGATTTTCTAAGGGTTTAATTATAAAAGTTGAAATATACATTGTTAATGGTTGCATAACATATAAAAGAAATGCAAAAATTAAAAAACTAAAAGAAGTTGCTATTACATTTTTAAAGATAACTTGTATTATTGAAGTCAAAATAAATAATAAAAATACATTAACAAAAAAATTACATTTGTTTAATCTCTTCGCTCTATCTGTCATTACAAGAGGCTTTTTTACAGGTTTTGATTCGGCTTTTAATTTAAAGGCATTATCTTTGTTGTTTTTTAGCCATTTAAAATATTCTTTAGCCTCATATCCTTCTAATTGAGAAATATGCAAAAATTTCTTAGCTCTTTTACTAAAAAAAGTTGTTATCAATATTGATAAAACAAGGATAATAATATGTACAATATAATCCAAAAAATTCCCCTCCATTTAAATTTAGTTATTTATGTTGAAAAAAGATTTTAAAACTAAGGAAAACCTATTGTAATCCTCTACATAAGAAAAGTGTCCAGTTCCTTCTAAAACTACTAGTCCTGAATTTTTTATTTTTTCTTCCATTATTTTCCCTTGATATAGTGGTGTAGCATCGTCTAATTCTCCCCAAATCAATAGAGTTGGGCACTCAATTTGTGTTAATAAAGATGATAAATCTTCATTTACAACCTTTACAAGTATTTTCCTCATTATTCCAGAAGAATTCTTATAATCGTCAGATCCAAATCTTTTATTAATAATTTCTGCTACTTCAGAGTCTTTTTTCCAAAAAAAGAATAGCTTATAGAGTCTTTTTATAGTTTTATAAGTTTTTACTTTCAGATGATATGATAGTGTTCTTTTTGGTATTAATCCAGCACTATCAATTAATACCATTTTATCAACTAAATCTTTATATTTAGTACTAATTATAATAGATATCTTTCCCCCAAATGAATGCCCAACCAGTGAAAATTTTTGTAAATTAAAATAGTCTATAAATTTTTTTACAATTTCTGCATAATCATAGCTACTATAAACATCATTAGGTTCATCTGATTTCCCAAATCCTGGAAGGTCTAAAGCATATACTTTGTAGCCATCTTTCAATATCCTTACAATAGGTCTAATGCTATCAATATTAGCTCCCCATCCATGTAGTACAACTATGGGTTCACCTTCCCCTTCGACAATATAATTTAAATTCAATCCGTCTATATTTACAAACACAATTTTCATCCTCGCTGATTAGTATTTACCTTAAGATTATACCATATTTGGCATAAATTATCATATAAAAAAATACTTCCAACTAGATATCTGATTTAAAAGATTAGATATCTAGTTTAGAAGTATATTATCATGTTTAATGATTTTTCCTAAAATAATATTCCACCATAGGTTAAGAATACTTGAGCAAATACTAGTGATACAATAGTCATTAGTTTTATTAGAATATTCAAAGAAGGTCCAGCAGTATCTTTAAATGGATCACCTACAGTATCACCAATAACTGCAGCTTTGTGTGAATCACTGCCTTTACCACCGTGATTGCCTTCCTCAATGAATTTTTTTGCATTATCCCATGCGCCACCTGCATTTGCCATAAAAATTGCCATCAAAACCCCTGTTACTAAAGCTCCTGCTAATAGACCTCCCAAAGCCTCAGGCCCTAATAACAATCCTGTAACGAGTGGAGCAATAACAGCTAATAACCCTGGAATAATCATCTCTTTAAGAGCTGCTCTTGTACTTATATCAACGCAACGAGCATAATCTGGTTTTTCAGTCCCTTCCATGATACCAGGTTTTTCTTTAAATTGGCTTCTAACTTCTTCAATCATACTAAATGCAGTATTCCCAACTGCATCCATAGTCATTGCTGAGAATAAGAATGATAGCATTCCTCCAATAAACAAACCAGCAATTACTGTTGGTCTTGTTATGTCAATACTTGATAGTGATACAGCTTGAGTATATGATGAAAATAGTGCTAAAGCAGTTAGTGCTGCAGAGCCAATAGCAAACCCTTTACCGATTGCTGCAGTAGTATTTCCTACTGAATCAAGTTTATCTGTTATTTTTCTTACATCTTTTGGTAATTCAGCCATCTCTGAAATTCCACCTGCATTGTCAGCTATAGGCCCATATGCATCTACTGCGATAGTCATTGCAGCTGTAGAAAGCATACCAACCGCAGCTAAAGCAATACCATATAATCCTTTTGTAGGTTGGTTAGCTCCACCAGAAGCATAATATGCTATCAATATACCTACTGCTATTACAATTATAGGTAGTGCAGTAGACATCATTCCAACAGACAAACCACCTATTATATTTGTTGAAGCTCCAGTTTCTGATTCTTTAGCAATTCTTTTTACTGGTTTATAGTCTGCTGATGTATAATACTCAGTTATTCTTGCGATTATCAATCCTACAGCAAGTCCAGCTACTATTGCAATAAATGGTCTATAATTATTTAAGAATATGTTACTCAAAATAAATGCCAAAACCAATGTAACGATAGCACTAACTAAAGTCCCAGTATTCAACGATTTTTGAGGATCTTTATCGCCTCTAACAAAGAAAACCCCAATAATTGAGGCCAAAATTCCAACAGCAGCTAATGATAGAGCGAAATAAACTCCATTATTTCCATAAGCTAAAACCCCAAGAGTCAAAGCTGATATTATTGCTCCTACATATGACTCAAACAAGTCTGCACCCATTCCAGCAACATCTCCAACATTGTCTCCAACATTGTCAGCTATAACAGCAGGGTTTCTAGGGTCATCTTCAGGTATTCCTGCTTCGACTTTTCCTACTAAGTCAGCTCCTACATCAGCAGCTTTTGTATATATTCCTCCACCAACTCTTGCAAAAAGAGCAATAGATGATGCTCCAAGCCCAAATCCTGTTATAATAGCAGGATCTTCGAAAATTATGTAGGACACACTTACCCCTAGTATTCCAAGCCCTACAACACACATTCCCATAACTGTTCCACCTGAAAATGCTATTTTCAAGGCTTCGTTTATACCGCTCTCCATCGCAGCATTAGAAGTTCTCACATTGGCTTTAGTAGCTACATTCATTCCAAAGTAGCCAGCTAATATTGAAAATAATGCCCCAAACAAAAATGTAATTGAGGTCTTCCAGCTAATCAAAATTCCAAGAACTATGAATAAAACAAGTATAAATACAGCTAAATATCTATACTGTCTTGACAAAAAAGCCATTGCTCCTTCATGAATATAAGATGATATTTCTTCCATCCTTTTATTCCCAGGATTTTGTTTGTTCACATAAGTTGCTTTGTAAAAAGCAAATAACAAAGCAACAACTCCAGCTATAGGAGCTGCGATCAGTGCGATATTCATCAATCTTCCTCCTTTATTTAGTTTTAGATTGCTAAAGCAACTGCAGAAATCATAAATATTACTGACGCAACTATTGTTATCTTTCTTAACAGTGCTTGTCTGCTAGTGCCTATGCTTTTACCAAAAATCGAATCAGCGGCTCCTCCCCCAATTGAACCTAATCCTTCTTGCTTACTCTCTTGCATTAAAATACTTACAATCAAAACAATGCTCGAAATAAGCATTAATACTGAAAAAAATGTAGCCATGTCACACCTCCCATATCCTTAATCCCTTAACAGTAGTATTTTATCATACAGATAGTTTAAAATCAAACAAAATAAAGCATGTTAGTGTATACCATATGGCCCCTGACAATTTGGACAAATACCTTTAATTTCTAAATTGTGATCAACGATTACATATCCAGTTTGTTCAGCAATATCATGCTCATATTTTTCAATCGGACAATCAGAAATGGGTATTATTTGATTACAACAAATACATAATAAATAGTGTCTATGCTTTTCGCGAATGATTTCAAAATGAAATTTTTCATCAATGTCAAGTTTGTATTTAACTACTAATTTCTTTTTAACAAAAGTATCTAAGATTCTATAAATAGTTGATAAATTAAAAGAATTTATTTCTTTTTTTGCTAAAAAATATATCTCTTCTGCTGTTAAAGGTTTTTCTTGTTTCTTTAATATTTCATATAAAAAAACTCTTTGTTTTGTTGCTTTTATTCCTTGTTTGTTCAGTATTTCTATTGTATCTTTATTCATATTTTTCACCACTCATCAATTAATAACTTTACCAATAACATAAAGTACTATAAAAACTAAAGTATTCATTATGACTATACTTGGTCCAGATGGAATGTTTAATATATAAGAAAAAATCAGACCAAATGCCATAGAAAAAACGGAAATGAATACTCCAATTATTTGCAATGATTTAAAACTTCTTGCAATCTGCATAGAACTTATAGTTGGAAATATAATCAAGCTTGAAATCAGAAGTGTCCCTAAAACTCTCATCCCCAAAACTATAGTAATAGAGGTTAAGATAGAGAGCATATAATTAGTTAAGCTAGTATTCACTCCAGATACTTTTGAAAATTCTTCATCAAATGTTACAGCTAACAAATCTTGATAAAAAATATAGACTAACAATATCATAACAATCGACATAATAACTGATAAATAACTGTCGAGTTTGTTAATTGCTAAAATACTACCAAATAAATAGCTATTTACGTCAATATTAAATCCTTGTGATTTACTTGCTATAACAACACCAAGTGCAATTGAAAATGATGATACCATACCGATACTAGCATCTCCATTTAAAGATGCTTTTTCATTTAATTTCATTATTAGAATAGAAGCTAATATAACTATCGGTAGAGAAATAAAAAGAGGAGAAATTCCTAATGCCAATCCTAAGGAAACTGTCGCAAAGCTAACATGTGCTAATCCATCACCAATTAATGAATATCTCTTTAATACTAAGAAAGAGCCTAATACCGAACTAATCACTGCTATGAAAATGCCTACTAGCATAGCTCTTTGCATAAAAACAAAAGACATAGCCTCATTTATTGTTTCAATAATATTCATATAATCACCTTTCTTCTAGAATGAATTAAATTTGAAGTCACTTGATGGTCCGAAATAAATTATTTCCCTATCAATTAGCATTATTTTATTTGTTCTTTTAATTAGACTTTGAGTGTCATGAGACACTAAAAGAATAGCTGTGCCTTTTTCGTTTTCTTTGTCAATTATTTCAAATATCTCTTCCCTAGCTTTTGGATCAAGAGCACTAGTCGGTTCATCTAGAATTAGAAGCTTAGGATTGTTAACTAAAGCTCTTGCTAAAAAAACCTTCTGTTGTTGTCCTCCCGATAATTCCCCGATTTTTTTGTTCTTTAATTCTAAAGCTCCTACTCTTTCTAGTGTGTTTTCTATTTTTTTTATATCTGTTTTTGTAATCCTTTTTGGATATTTCTTACTTCCTAATAGCCCCAATCCTACAATTTCATATACGAGTGCCGGAAATTTTATATTCCCTGATACCAATATCTGTGGCAAGTATCCTATTGTTGCTTTATCTTTAATATCATAATATTTAACCTCTCCACTAGAGCTAGGTATTATCCCCAATAATGCTTTAATAAGTGTGGTCTTTCCTGACCCATTTTCTCCGATTAGCCCTATATAATCTTTCTCATAAATAGCAAAATTTACATTTGTTAATACTTTTTCGTTACCATAATTAACATATAAATTGCTTGCTTCGATCAATTTACCCATTATAACCAAGCCCTTTTTTAAGATTTTCTAAGTTATTATACATGATATCTATATAATGAACATTTTTTTCTAATTGCTCTTTTGATACATTGTGTGCAGCATTTAATTCAAGCATTTGTACTCCTGTTTGATCTGATATTGTTTTTGAAACTTTAGGATCTACTAATTCCTCATAAAATATCGCTTTAGCATTAGTATCCTTTACGGTTTTGATGATATTTGCAATTGCTTGTGCTGATGGTTCTGCATTTGGAGAAAATCCATCATATGGTGAAATGTATTCTAATCCATATCTATTAGCAAAATATCCTAACGCAAAATGTCCTCCAGAAATTATAGTTTTACTTTCTGAATTTTCAACTACATATCTTATATCTTCATCTAGTTTGATTAAATCACTCTTCAGCTTTTGAGCATTTTCAATATAAAATTGTTCGTTCTCTTTGTCAATTGAAATGACTGCCTTAAGAATCTCATCCACCATTATGATAGCATTCATAGGATCAGTCCAATAATGAGGATCATAACCCGACTCCTCATGCTTATGTTCATTTTCATTTTCATTTTCATGATCATGGTCATGGTCTTCGTATTCAAAGTTTTTTAATTCTATTTCTGTACTTAGATCTATTGCTAAAATTTCTTCTGCTTCTAGGGATTCTAATATGTTTTTTACCCATGGTTCCATAACTAAGCTAGTATATATAAAAATATCTGATGATAATATAGTGGTCATGTCCTTTGGAGAAAGGTCAAATGAATGCGCTTCAACTCCAGGTGGTAATAGCAAGACGACATCGAACTTATCCCCAACTATTATTTTCGAAAAATCATACTGTGGGAATAGTGTTGTAGTAATTATCGGTTTAGCATCGTTTAAATTTGATATATCATCATTTGGATTGGTACATCCTGAAATAAATACCATTAAGAATACTAATAATATATATAATGTTCTTCTTTTCATAGAAAATCCTCCCTTATACAATAAATGCAGATGCGAACTATTCGCATCTGCATTTATTGTATAAGCTTTTTGTTAAACTGTCAATCTCTATTTTTTCAAGTTGTAAAATGATTTTAATCCGTTGTATATAGCTGTGTCGTATAAATTATCTTCAATTCTTAATAGTTGATTATATTTTGCTACTCTATCTGTTCTAGAAGGTGCACCTGTCTTTATCTGTCCAGCATTAGTCGCAACTGCTAAATCAGCAATAGTTGAATCTTCAGATTCACCTGATCTATGTGAAATTATAGCTGTATATCCATGAGTTTTTGCTAATTCAATTGCATCTAATGTCTCTGTGATAGTTCCAATTTGATTTAATTTAATCAAAATAGAGTTACCTACACCTAATTCAATTCCCTTTTGTAGTCTTTTCGTATTTGTTACGAATAAGTCATCTCCTACTATTTGAACTCTATTTCCTAATCTGTCAGTCATTAATTTCCATCCATCCCAATCATCTTCTGCTAATCCATCTTCAATAGATATTATAGGATACTTATCTATTAAATATTCATAGTAATCTACCATTTCATTTGAATTCAAAACTTTATTTTCACCTGCAAGAGTATAAGTTTTCTTTTCTTCGTCATATAATCCTGATGAAGCTACATCAATTGCTAACATAATATCTTTTCCAGGTACATATCCAGCTTTTTCAATAGCTTCAACAATTGTTTTTAAAGCTTCTTCATTGCTTGATAAGTTAGGTGCAAAACCACCTTCATCCCCAACAGATGTACTTAAGCCTTTAGATTTTAAAACAGATTTAAGATTATGGAATACTTCTGCTCCCATTCTTAATGCTTCTTTAAAATCTTTTGCGCCAACAGGCATTACCATAAATTCTTGAATGTCAACATTGTTGTCAGCGTGTTGTCCACCGTTTAGAATATTCATCATTGGAACAGGAAGAGTCTTTGCATTTACTCCACCAAGATATTTATAAAGAGGTATACCCAATTCATTCGCAGCTGCTTTTGCCACTGCCATCGAAACAGCAAGTATCGCATTTGCTCCTAATTTACCTTTATTTTCTGTCCCATCTAATTCTATCATTGTCTTATCTATCAAAACTTGGTCAAATACATCTAGACCTATTAATTCTTCTGCTATTACCTCGTTTACATTTTCTACGGCTTTTAATACTCCTTTTCCCAAATATCTAGATTTATCATCATCTCTTAATTCTACTGCTTCATATATTCCTGTTGAAGCTCCAGAAGGTACAATTGCACTCCCAAAAGAATTTTCAGTATATACCTCCACTTCAACTGTAGGATTACCCCTAGAATCTAGTACCTCTCTTGCGTAAACATCAACGATCATGCTCATTAACTATCACTCCTTATACTTATTTATTTTCAATTATTAATGATTCTCCTGTCATTTCTATTGGTTTATCTATTCCAAGCAAATATAATATTGTTGGAGCAATGTCTGCTAATATACCATCTTTTAGTGATACTTCTCTATCACTTACTAAAATGAATGGAACTTTATTTGAAGTGTGGGATGTTACTGGAGTTTTAGTGACTTCATCTAACATATACTCTGAATTCCCATGATCAGCTGTTACGAGAACTTCTCCACCCACTTCATTCATTACATCTAATATTTCTCCCATGCATTCATCAACTGTTTCAATGGCTTTTATAGCTGCTGGTATTACTCCAGTATGCCCTACCATGTCTGGATTTGCAAAGTTTAATATGATTAAATCATATTTGCCGGATTTTATTCTATTTATTACTTCATCTTTTACTTCATAAGCGCTCATTTCTGGTTTCAAATCATATGTTGCTACTTTAGGTGATGGTATCAAAACTCTGTCCTCATTCTCATAAGGTACTTCTCTACCACCATTAAAGAAGAACGTTACATGAGCATATTTCTCTGTCTCAGCTATTCTCAATTGGTTTAGACCTAATTTGCTTACGGTCTCACCTAGAGTGTTTATTAAATTTTCTGTTTTATATGCGACATGCACATGAGGAATTGTTTTATCATATTCTGTCATTGTCACATAATACAAATTTTTTCTAAGAGGTCTATCAAAGCCATCGAATTTATCGTCAATAATTGCTCTTGTTAATTCTCTTGCTCTGTCTGGCCTGAAATTGAAGAAAATAATCGAGTCATTATCTTCGATAGTAGCAATAGGTTTATTGCCTTCGACTATAACAGTTGGTAGAATAAATTCGTCATTCACACCTTCTTTATATGATTCTTCAATTGCATCTATCGGATTGGCTTTAGTTTTACCTATTCCTAAACATATTGCATCAAATGCAAGTTTTACTCTATCCCATCTCTTGTCCCTATCCATTGCATAATATCTTCCTGATACAGTAGCAATTCTACCAACTCCGATTTCCTTTATCTTATCCTCTAGCTCTCTGATATGCTTACTCCCTATTGTTGGTGGTACATCTCTACCATCTAGAATAGCATGAATATAGACATCGTTAAAATTTTGTTGTTTCATAAGTTCAAGTAAAGCATACAGATGAGTGTTGTGACTATGAACTCCACCATCAGATACTAATCCTATTAAGTGAAGTTTAGAGCCATTTTTTTTCGCATGTTCTATTGCATTTAAAAACTCTTCTTTTTTAAAGAAATTACCTTCATTAATTTCTTTTGTGATTCTTGTAAGCTCCTGATATACAATTCTGCCTGAGCCAATATTTAAGTGCCCAACTTCTGAATTTCCCATTTGTCCTTCAGGTAATCCTACATAAAGTCCACTTGCATGTAAAGTGCTGTGAGGGTATTTTGCTATTATCTTGTCATAATTTGGTTTTTTAGCTAAATATACAGCATTTCCCTCATATTCTTTTCCTAACCCGAATCCGTCTAAAATCATTAGCATTAATGGTTTTTTTGCCATAATATTCCCCCACCTAATAGTTGATAAGTTGAACAAAATCATCTGCTTTTAGACTTGCTCCACCAACTAAAGCTCCATCAATATTTTCCATAGCCATTAATTCTTTTATGTTCTCAGGTTTTACACTACCACCATAAAGAATTCTAATAGCTTGAGCTGTTTTCTCATCATATAAACTGGTCAACACATTTCTTATCAATTGACAAATTTCTTCAGCTTGTTCACTTGATGCTGTCCTTCCAGTTCCAATAGCCCATATAGGTTCATAGGCAATTACAGTTTTTTTAGCATCTTCTGTAGAGATTCCTTCAAATGCTTTTCTTACTTGATCTTCTATCAACTCTTTGTAACTGTCATTCTCTCTTTCTTGTAAGCTCTCCCCAACACATACTATCGGAGTTATATTATGTGATAAAGCAGAGATTGTTTTCATGTTAACAGTCTTGTCAGTTTCATTGAAATACTGTCTTCTCTCGGAATGTCCAATTATAACATATTCTACATTAAGCTCATTTAACATCAATGGAGAAATTTCGCCTGTATATGCTCCTTTTTCTTCCCAATGCATGTTTTGTGCGCCTAATTTGATTTTATTTCCATCTACCATTTTACTAGCTGTTTGAAGAAAAGTAAAAGGTACGCAGATTACAGCTTCAACACTTTCATTCAATTCTCGATTTAAAATATCACTAACTAAAGCTTGCCCTTCTACTATTGTATTATTCATTTTCCAATTTCCTGCTATAATAGGTTTTCTCAATAGTGCTCCTCCTTACTATTCTACATCGTCTATAGCATCAATTCCTGGTAACACTTTGCCTTCCAAAAACTCTAGTGAAGCTCCTCCTCCTGTTGATATATGAGTCATTTTGTCTGCAAGACCTGCTTTTTCAACAGCACTAGCCGAATCACCACCGCCGACGATTGTTATTGCATCTGTTTTAGCTAAAGCTTTTGCTATCTCAAAAGTACCTTTACTGAAATTATCCATTTCAAAAACACCCATAGGTCCATTCCAAATGATAGTTTTAGCTTCCTTTATAATATTCCCAAATATTTCTATACTCTCTTGCCCAATGTCCAAGCCTATCATATCTTCAGGGATTGAATCGATAGAAACAGTTTTAAATTCAGTATCATTCTTAAACTCTTTTGCTACAACAACATCTACTGGCAATGCAATGGCTACATTCCTTTCTGCTGCTTTCTCCATCAATTCTTTTGCCAGTTCTAATTTGTCTTCTTCTAACAGAGACTTCCCAATTTCATATCCTTTAGCCTTTAAAAAAGTGAAAGCCATTCCTCCACCAATTATTATAGCATCAACTTTTGAAATTAAATTTTCAATTACTCCTATCTTGTCTGATACTTTAGCTCCACCTAATATAGCGACAAAAGGTCTCTCTGGTTCTTCAAGAGCTTTTCCCATTATATTTACTTCTTTTTCAACTAAAAACCCTAATGCAGATGGTAAATATTTTGAAACACCTACATTAGATGCATGAGCTCTGTGTGATGTTCCAAATGCATCGTTTACGAATAATTCGCCTAGGCTTGCAAGTTCTTTTGCAAACTCTTCTCCATTCTTTTCTTCTTCTTTTCTAAACCTAGTGTTTTGAAGTAACATCACATCTCCTGGTTTCATATTATATGCCATCTCTTTAACTTTTTCTGAAACCACATTATCATCATCTGCAAATATTACTTCTCTATTTATAAGTTCTGATAGCCTCTTTGCTACAGGTGCTAAAGAATATTTCTTGTTTGGCTCACCTTTAGGTCTTCCTAGATGTGACATCAAGATAACTTTTGCATTATTTTCAAGTAAATAATTAATTGTTGGTAATGAGCTAGTTATCCTAATATCATCAGTTATATTTAAGTTTTCATCCATAGGAACATTGTAGTCGACTCTAACTAAAACCCTTTTGCCATTTACATCTAAATCTTTAAGTGTTTTTTTCCTTTTCAAAATATCAACCTCCAAAGATATTATTAATGGATAAGTCGGGTCTATTGACCCGACCTCTTTACCATCTTGATGCTATCATACTTACTAAATCAACTACTCTATTTGAATAACCCCACTCATTGTCATACCAAGATACAATTTTTACCATATTATCTATAACCATTGTAGAATCAGCATCAATTATTGATGATCTTCTGTCTTTTAAGAAATCTCTGGAAACAAGTGGTTCTTCTGTATAACCAAGAATTCCTTTAAGTTCGTTTTCACTTGCTCGTTTTAATAAATCGTTGACTTCTTTCGCTGTTGTTGGTTTTTCAACTTCAAATACTACATCTACTAAAGATACTGTTGGTACAGGTACTCTTACGGAGAATCCATTTAATTTGCCTTTTAATTCTGGCAATACCAAAGCCACAGCCTTTGCTGCCCCTGTTGTAGTAGGTATTATATTTTCTGCTGCTGCTCTTGCTCTTCTAGGGTCTTTGTGGAATTTGTCATGAACTTGTTGATCATTTGTATATGCATGTACTGTGGTCATTAATCCTTTTTTAATTCCAAGGTTATTTAATACGACTTTAGCAATCGGAGCTAAGCAATTGGTTGTGCAAGATGCATTTGAAATAATGTTGTGATTAACAGGGTCGTATTTATCATCATTTACTCCTAATACGATTGTTATATCTTCCCCTTCAGTTGGTGCAGTTATAACTAATTTTTTTGCACCTGCTTGAAGATGTTTTTCAAAGTCTTCTCTCTTTTTAAATACTCCAGTTGAGTCTATTGCGATATCTACTCCTAGTTCTCCCCATGGCAATTTTGAAGGATCTTTTTCTGCAACTACCTTTATTTTCTTTCCATTAATAATGATTCCTTCATCATAAGTTTCAACTGTTCCATTGAATATTCCATAAACACTATCATATTTAAATAGATGAGCCATTTGCTCAATTGTTCCACCAATTTCATTTATTGCAACTATGTCAAAAGCATCAGTATTGCTCTCTGCCCAAGCTCTTGTTACATCTCTACCTATTCTACCAAATCCACTTAATCCAACTTTCAATGTCATATAAACTCCTCCTTAATATTTTTTGTTATAATTTTTTTTGCTGCTGATTCATCGATTACTAAAATTATGTCTTTTCTCAATGAAGAGATTGCAATAATTGCTTCGGATTTATCTTCTCCGCCAGCAACCCCAATCACTTTTGGTATCTCTAGATATTTGTTTAGAGATAACCCTGCTGAGCCATATTCAAATACGTCTTTACCTTTAATGTCAAAGAAATGACCAAAAGCCTCTGCAACAGCTTGATTTTGTTTTAAAAATTCTATATTTTGTTCAGGCAATGTTCGTCTTCTAGCCATTATGTCAGCTCTACCAATCCCAAAAATGAAGATATCAATTCTTTCAATCAAATCTAGAATATCTTTTATTTCCTTGTTTTTATTAGCTATTTCATTGATATCCTGTCCTATGCTATCTGGAATGTAAAGGAGCTTGTAATTTGCTCCTATATTTTGAGCTAGTTTTGATGCCACCGTATTTGCCTGAGTTTTTAAGTCATTCCCAAGTCCACCTCTTGCTGGTATTATAGTGACGTTTTTAAAATCTCCATTTGATGTGGCTTGCTCAGAAACTGCTAGCATTGTATGTCCACCTGTCACACCAACAACAGAATTTGGTTTTAAATGACTGATTAAAACATCTGAAGCTGCTTTGGCTAAATCATTTAATGTTAAATCACTGAGAGATGAATCTCCAGAGACTACATAACATTCATTTACACCTAAAATGTTTGTTACTTCTTTTGATAGTCCTGGTTTTATTATTATCTCTTGGAAAATTTCAGAGAGTTCAACCAATAATTTTTCACCATCATCAGTTACATACATACCCATATTTTTTATGTTTAATAAATTAAGTTTAACTAAATTTTCCACTTCTGTTCTAACATTTCGTTCACTCATGCCTATATTTGCAGAAAGAGCCCTTCTTCCAATAGGCTGATTATTTTTAACTTCTCTTAGTATAATGTATCGTTTCTCTAATAGTTCCAAGGTTTCAGGCACTATCATCTTTATTAAATTTAAATTAACTAATGGGACCACCTCCATATGTGGACATATATTGTCCCTCATGTATTATTTTTGTCCCAGCTTTTATAAAAATCACATCCTTATTATACCCAACCCTGGAAAAAATATCAAGGTAAAAACAAATTAAAATCTTTTTCTTAATTTTGAAGAAGGAATACTTAACTCTTCTCTGTATTTAGCTACAGTTCTTCTTGAAATAATAATTCCCATTTTTTCTAATTCATCTGATATTTGTTGATCGCTTAATGGTCTTTTAATATCTTCTTTTTCTATAATGTTTCTGATTAAATTTTTCACAGAATCAGATGAAACCATTCCATCGTTTCCTTTAATTGCTTGAGTAAAGAAATATTTTAATTCAAAAATCCCTCTTGATGTCTGTATATATTTCCCATTTGTAGCTCTCGAAATAGTCGATTCATGCATATTGATGTCATCGGCTACCTCCTTTAATGTTAGAGGTTTTAAATAGCCTTCTCCTTTTTCAAAAAAATTTATCTGAAATTTAATAATAGATTCTATTACTTTCAATAATGTTTGCTTCCTTTGTTCAATGCTTTTTATAATCCAAACAGCGGAATTTAATTTCTCTTGCAAAAATTGTCGTGTTGCTTCATCAGAATTTTTTATTAAATTTTTATAAAAATTGTTAATATTTAACCTAGGTGCTGTTATTTCATTAAGTAATACAACATATTCTCCACCAATTTTCTCAACTGTTGCATCTGGGATTATATATTTTATTTCTTTATCATACCCACCAAATGACCTACCAGGCTTTGGTTCTAGTAATTTTATTTCATCTGCAATTTTTTGTACTTCCTCTACATTTATGTGTAACTCTGCTGCAATTTTAGAAAGTTTGTTAAGGGCAATATCCTCTAAATATTCTTCTATGATTGTGTTGATTAGCGTATCTCTTTTATCCTTTATTTGTAATAACAAACACTCTTTTAAATTCCTTGCTCCAACTCCTTCTGGTTCGAATGTTTGAATTATTCCAAGCATTAATTCAACTTCTTCTACAGATACATTTAGTGCTTCAGAGATTTCATATATACTTGAGTTTAAATATCCATTTCCGTCGATGTTTTGAATTATATATTCTCCTATTTTATACTCTCTATGCCCTAAACTTACCATAGAAAGTTGCTCTAATAAATAATCCTTTAATGATTGAGAGGATGTGAAAAAGTTTTCATAAACTGTAGATTTTAAATTCTTATCAACTTCTTCTTTATAGCTTATATCATCATACTTTTCTATGAACTCTTTCCAATCTATCTCATCTATTTCATTAAATATATCTTGAGGTTGTTCAATATCTTCAAATTCTTCGTATTCTAATAGCGGATTTTCCTCAATTTCTTTTAAAATAAATTCTTGCAGTTCTAGACTAGTATATTGAAGCAATTGAATTGCTTGTCTTAATTCTGGAGTCATAACTAATTTTTGACTCTGTTCTAATGTTAATTCATAATTAAGCTTCAATTACTTCACCTCCATTTACTGCTTATATTATATCAAATTTAGGCTAACTTAACAAAAAAACTTAAGGTCTAAGACCTTAAGTTTTTAACATTCTTCAGCTTTTTTTACATTATATCCTGCATTTGCTAATACATCTATAGCTTTTTTTAGGTTATTCTCATTTACCATAACAATCGGACCCGTGCAACCCATGCCTGATTCTGCGTAAATTTGATTTTCCCATAATACACTAACAGCATCGTCTAATTCCATAATATCAATTCCATCTATTGTAGCAGTTACAACTTCTTTATCTGGGCTTTTTATTTCTTTCTTTTCATCTTTTTTAACTGAATCTTTATTAAGTGATTTGAGAATTTCTTTTAAGTTTGCCTTGTTAGCTTTTTCAAATTCACTTCTAGCTATGTCGAATATTTTACCTTTTGCCAAGTCAGCAGCATAATTTATTGCATTAGCTATTACTGGAGAGCCTGATGCCCTAGATATGATTAGTATAAGTCTGTTGTAGTCTTCTCCAATTCCAGGACCATATCCAAAACCTAATGATTCGTAACTCCCACCAGTTGTATATGCCGAAAAAACTTTCATCAGTATGTTGCCTGTTAGAGTGTCAGTTACCATTATATCAGGTGTTCCTGCTAACAAGTCGTTTCCTCTCATTACACAACCGCCATCAGCTCTTGTGGATTCAGTCAATTTTATATCATATCCGTTTGAAATAAGCTCTTTAAAAATCCTTTCAACTTGTCTTGCTCCATCAACATTTAATATGCCTACTGTAGGATTTTCTATTCCCATAGCTTTTGCTGTAATAATCCCATATATCCCATTTTTTACCATAGCTTCAGCTCTATTTGAAGAAGATGTTCCTGTAGTTGTTGCAATGAACATTTCTTTACCTTTACCTGGAGTTATTACTCGTCCAACAGTTGAAACCCCAATAGGAAAATTATAATGCATAGTAACACATGAGTTTATTTCATTATTATCAAGCATTTCTTCCATTTTTTTATATGCTTCATCTTCATTATCAACTATGATTTGGGTCAAACTAGAGTCAACTTTAGGTCCTATTAAAACAACTTCTATTGTTTTATTTCTATCTTGTGCTAATTCAGCACCTTTTACAACATTAGAAATTCCATGTTCGCTTCCTAAAGTTGTTACCCCAACTCTTATTTTGGGACCATATTGACCTGTTTCTAAAGTATCTGCTATTTCATTGAATATTTTAGCTACAGTTTTTTTAACATTTTCTGTTTGCACAAAATCACCCCTATTCTTCTAAAAGGTGCGCTGCAAAATCTCTCATTGCCTCAGCCACAAAATTTCTAATTTGTTCTTCAGAAATACCTTTATTCTCTTCTTTTTTACCATCATTTTTTTCTATAACCACAGAAACTCCGTCAAACAAATTAGTCATTCTGCCTAAAAATAAACTACCTTTACCTACTATCATAACTTTGTTAACATTTCCACTCATGATATCATCTATTGCAAAACCAACATATGGTACTCCAGATGGAATGTGTCCTTGAGTTGGAGCCCATCCTTCCATACCATGTTTATCTATAAACTCATTTATTTGTGTCCTATCTAATTCTCCTCTTTTAACTCCTAAAGCAGCTATCATTTTATAATTAGCATTTGGTACATCTCCTGCTCCAGCGGGTTTGGTTATGTCGGGATTTTGCATTTCTACGGAATATTTGTCTATATCTGTAATTTTTAAATTGCCTCTATCAAGCGGAGCTGTAACAAGCGATGTTATTACTGCCTGTGGTGAAGATCCTGTTCCTACTGTATGCCTTCCTACTAAATCATTCCTTATTATTGGGCTAATACCATCGTTTTCACTTACTAAAACTGCAAAGCCGCCAATAACATCTTCTAATATAGGCAATCCTTTCTTCACATGATCTTTCCCATTCATCCCTAATTTTGCTGTAGAGCCGCCTGATACTACTAAAACATTTTTAAATGTCTTTGCTTTTACTAATGAAGCTGCAGATATTATTGCATGGGTAGGTGCTGCACAGAAACCTCGTACATCTGAGCCAGTTGCGTTAATAAGTCCAGCAAACTCAGCAATAGCCTTTGCAAAGTTTCCTCCACCTCTTTGATTCATATCTCCACATGCTTCTTCTGAGCATTCAATTACATACTCTATTTCATTAGGGTCTATATTTGCTCTTTTTATCAAATGTAGTGCTGCTAAAACTCCTGATGCTTTTGATACTAAATTTTCAAAAATAACATGAGCACTTAAATTAGGATCAATGTCATGAGCTCTTTTTACACATCCAACTAAATTGTTGTCAAAATAAAGTGGTTCTGCATCCTGTTCATTGATAAGTTTTTCAACATCTCCTAAATCTTCGCCATCTTTTAGTCTTGAAACTAATTCATTGTTTATTAAGTCATGATTTAATAGTTTCTCCTTAATTGAACTAGTAAATTCTTTTGATAATTTTACTAAATCAAATACATCTACTATCTTCATCAATCCAATAAATTCATCCTCTGGCATTATTTCCCCAAACTTGCCATATCTAGATGAATTTAGAACAGGTTTATCAACCCAAGGTTGAGGAGTTAATTTTAAATCCTCAGGAGTTTTATTTCCAATATATACTTGATTTGGCAAATAATTTATTGCTTCTTCATAACTTCTTAAACTACTTCTAATGTTTTTAAGATACTCGGAATTTGGATTTAATAGTTTTTCAGTTGTTTGTGTTGAACCATTATGAATAACCATATCTGGTGCATGTACTAAAATATAACTTGCACATTTTATAACTGCATTACTCAAATGAGTCACCTCCGTATTATTATTAATTTTAGAAAAGGGTGATTATAATCACCCTTTTCTAAAATATTAAACCTTTATTAATCTTCAAATACTGTTTGTTCTGTAATTTCAGTTGTTAGAGCTTTTAGTGCTTTTTCTACTAATTTCCTTCTCAACTCTTTTTCTTCCTCAGCAGTTAATTGAGGATTGCCAAGTGGGTGAGGTATAGCTACTGCTGGAACTATTCTATTTGCACCAACAGTCAGTGAAATAGGTACAACTGTACAAATGTGAACTACTGGTAACCCTGCTCTTTCGATTTCTTTTACCATCGTTGCACCGCAACGAGTACAGGTGCCTCAGGTAGAAGTTAATATAACTGCATCTACCCCATCAGCAACTAATTCTTTCGCTATTTCACTTGCAAATTTTTTAGCATTAGCTACTGAAGTTCCATTTCCTACTGTAGAATAATAATATCTGTGAAGTTCTCCTATTTTGCCTTCTTTTTCCATATCCCTTAGCACGTCAACTGGTAATACCCTATCAGCATCCTCATTAGCATATACTGGGTCATAACCACCATGAGCTGTCTGGAAAGTTTCTTTTGTTAAATCTAAAATGCCTTCAATGTCATATTTCCCATATTTTGATGCAGAACTTGACTCTATATGGTCTGGATTTCCTTTAGGAACTATACCACCTGATGTAACTAGAGCAATTTTAGCTTTAGTTATATCCTTGATTGCTGGATTTGGTGTTACTCTGTCAAAATCAGGCATTGGATATTCAGTCTCGTAAGCTTCACCTTTCAATTTCTTAATTAGCATTTCAACTGCTCTTTGTGAGCCTCTCTTGTCTGCAAAATAGTTGACCCTAATTCCTCTCTGAATGTATCCTTCTTCGCTTGGAGAACCTATTTTCTCTCCTTTTGCCAGTTTTAAAGCAAAAGGTACAATTTTAGAAACAGCATCCCTCATGCCAACTGCACTGTCCTTTGTAGGAATGATATATATTGATTTTCTATATAAATCTACTCCTGGATTTTCTTCATACATTGCTGTAAGTGCAGGTATATTTAGTTCGTTTTGAACTGCTTCAGTTATTGCCCCACATGCTACCCCATATCTACCAGCATTAAATGCTGGACCTGCTATAAATAGATCAGGATTGTACTGTTTAACTAATTCTAACACTCTTGATTTTGCTTCTTCTATGTTTTCGTTAAAGTAACTATCTCCACATATAACTGTAGCTACTATTTCAGCTTCATCTTTGAAACCAGCTTGAAGTGCCATCCCTGGCCCAACTACTCCTTCTCTTACTTCTGGTTCATAATCAGCCTTTTCTTCTCCCCCAATTCCAGCGAAGAATTGATTTAGATAGTGTACTATTCTTATTTTCCCCATTTGATTCCCTCCTCTCCTTGATTTAGATGGAGAATTAATATTTTGAATATTGCTCTCTCATATTTTTAACTTCTTCCACAATTGAATCAACATCTAAAACCATTTCCATCATACCGATTTGTTCATCGTATACTTCAGGATCTACTGATTCTTTAAATTCTGGCTCTACTGCATGATAAACTTTGAGTCCCAACGAGACTCCTGCTAATGGACCTGCATAAGTTGGATCACCAGCTGTTACTGTTTCAGCAGCTAATCCTGCTGCTTCTGCTTCAGCGCCGCCTAATACTACTATTACATTTTCAGCGCCGTATTTTTCAGCTAGTTCCTTTACTCTCTTTTGGTTTTCCAAGTCCATTGCTCCTGCAGCCGTTCAGACAAAACACTCAGTTGCTGAAAAAACTATTTCTGCAGGAGTGGTTTTTATACATTCTTCAATCGCTGGTCCAGGAATTCCATCCCTATCTCCAATGATGATAACTTTTGAATTTTCATCAAAGATTGACATATTTCCACTTCCTTTCATTCATTTTACTATTATTATATTAATATGTTTTTGCTGTTAAATTACTAAATCCTATTTCATTAGTTGCACCAGTGATAGCTTGAATTTCAACAGTAATATAGCCATTAGCATCCAAACTACCATCAAAACCTCCAGCAATTATATCAACATACTCTAATGAACCTATAACCTTATCCATAGGAGGGAGGGTTATTACTTGGTTTGCATTCCCTGCTGTAACAACTGCATCTGCTGATTTATCAGCATCTGCTAATGACTGGCTTGCACCATCTCTACCTGCATATTCATCTGTGATTATAACTGTCTTTATACCCTTAGCTTCTATTTTCTTTGTGTTCATAATTAAGTCAGTATCTGGATTTCCAAATCCTTCTTGAGATATTATTACTCCGTCTAATCCCAAAAACTCAGCTAATTTAGCAGTCATGTTAGATGATCTTTCTTTGTCTGCCAAATAAACATTTTCATTAGTGATTATTACACCAACAAAATTCAATTCTTTACCATGTAGATTTAATAAATCTTCTATTACTGGATTGTTTAAATGATGATAAGTTGTGTTTTTATCACATGCTGAAACGCAGTTTCCACTTACTATAGCACCATCCATTGATTCTGTAGGATACATAATAGTAGGTATTATTTGCTTAGCATCAACTCCATAGACATAAGTGTCATGTAACAATCCTTGAGTTTGTAACATTTGAACATATCCTACTTTTGGCAAGTTTGGATATTTCTTTAGATTTTCAGTAAATGTATCCACTTCATATACTTTTACTTCATCAGGAACTATATTTCTTGCTGTTTCTCCTAAATACTTAGCTGCTTTAAATCCCGCCAACCTAACAGCTTTCTCATGATCGTGTTGTTTTAATCCATCAACTGGCTCACATACTAAAACAATATTTATTAATTTAGAAAATGGTGTATATTCTGCTCCTGGTCCAGACATATCTACTATTCCTTCTTGGAACCCAACAATTTTACCTGTTGTCATTACTGCACAGCCCTTTAGTACATTTGTCTTCCCTGAACCTACCATGTCTACTTTAGATAAAATGCCAGGAAATATTCCTCCAGGCCCTTCAACCTTTACTCTTGGTTCAATGACATCTTTTACAGGTGTAATTCTAACTTTTTCTCCTGGTTTAGCAATATCAACATCTACCTTTTTTAGATGTTCATCTTCCATTAATAAGTTAATTAATTCTTGTTTGTTTATTGAAAGAACACCTTTTTCTAGTTTTGTTGTATCGCCAAATATTACATCTTTAATTAGGACATTACCTAATTCTAGACGCATTTACTTCACCTCCCTTAAATATTTCACATATATCCTAAACTCATATGAGTTAGAGGCTTAATAATATTTCTTTATTAATTCTTCAACACTGCTTTCAGTTGCTTCTTCTCCTACTACTGAATCTATTCTTTCGCCGTTTTGATATATTGCAATTACTGGCAAACCTAATACTTTTTGTCCAATAGCAACTCTTCTTGCTTTAGTAATATCAAGTGATGTAAATTTGATTTTGTCTCCATATTTTTCTTCTAAGCTATGAACAAAAGGCATCAATGCCTTACAAGGTTCACATGATGGACTCCAATAATCAACTAAAATTGTGCCTTCTGCTTTTAAAACTTCTTCTTCAAAGTTTTCTTTAGTTAATTCGATCATAATTAATCCTCCTCTTCTTATTCAAATGTATTTTCTTCTATATATTTCTCTGCCTGTGTTGCAGCTATAGCTCCATCTGAAGTTGCTGTTACTACTTGTCTAAGTGGTTTTACCCTGTTATCTCCAGCTGCAAATACACCAGGAATATTTGTTGCCATCTTATCATCTGTTATGATGTATCCATTCTCCATGTCAATTAAGCCTTCAAATAATTTAGTAGCTGGATCATAACCCACAAATACAAATATTCCAAAGGTACCGTCATTTTCATCTGCAAAAATTTCTTTTTCTTCTCCTGTCTTGACATTTTTAACAACCATAGATTCCAACAGTCCATCACCCTTTAGCTCTGTGACAACGGTATCCCACATAAAATGAATCTTCTCGTTTGCAAAAGCTTTCTCTTGAATTGATTTAGCAGCTCGTAGAGAATCTCTTCTATGAATTATAGTAACTTTTCTAGCAAATTTAGTTAGATAAATAGCTTCTTCAACAGCTGAATCTCCACCACCAACAACGAAAACTTCTAAATCTTCAAAGAATGCAGCATCACATGTAGCACAATATGAAACCCCTCTTCCAGTGAGTTCCTTTTCT
Source organism: Tissierellales bacterium (assembly GCA_014360205.1). Classification (GTDB taxonomy): domain Bacteria; phylum Bacillota; class Clostridia; order Tissierellales; family Tissierellaceae; genus Soehngenia. The sequence goes on along the minus strand of JACIXZ010000009.1, from coordinate 12,938 downwards.
CCTGGACAACCTATTTTCTTAGGTGTTGCTCCAGTTGCTATTATTACGGTTTTAGTTTGATATTCAGCTTTTTCTCCTTTTAAGATTTTTATCTTCCCAGATAAATCAACACTCTTTATAGTATCAGATGTTCTTTTTGCTCCAAAACTCTCTGCTTGTTCAACCATACGAGCAACTAATGATGGTCCTGTCGCATTTTCTATAGACCCAGGATAATTTGCGACTTCTTCTGTTGTCACTATCTGCCCACCAACTGCATCTTTTTCAATAATCAATGTATTTAATCTAGCTCTTGCAGCATAAAGTCCAGCAGATAATCCAGCAGGTCCTGCCCCTATAATTACTACATCATAAAGCATATTTCTACCTCCAATCATTTAATTAACAAAAAATAAGTACAACTAAAAAAACAGAATAAATAGACTGCCTGCCTACTTACTCTGTTTATTTACCTGAGAGATTCTCTCTAATAGAGATTGCTCCTTCGGTGTTATATCACTTTCCAGAGTCCTGTCATATTACGGTACTTTTGCCTGAGAGTTTCACATTTAAGTGGCTAGCTTAAATAATTACTCCTTCGGCGCCATATAGGTCTCTCCCGCAATAATCATTCAGAAACGCAATATTTATTTGTTACTAAATTAACGACTTATCTTCGATTTAATTATATCTTACTATAAATATTATTTCAATATAAAATTTTTCAATAATACTATTCTTTAAATTTATCTAATACATACATTGAAATATTTCTAGAATGATCAGAAACTCTTTCTAAATTACTAATTACGTCCAAAAATACTACACCTGCGCCAGTACTACATTGCATTTTGTTTAATCTTTCTATATGATTAGCTCTATTTCTCTTCTCCAGTCTATCTACCTCATCTTCTAAAGCTAATACTTGCCTAGCTAAATTTTCATCAGTATTTTTATATGATTCAATTGATGTATTGAAAACTTTTTTACACATCTCAAACATTTCAGTGAGTTCATTTACTGCTTCAGGCGTAAAGAATATGTTGTTTTCATACTTAAATAGAGCCTGCTCAGTTATATTTTCCACATGATCTCCAACTCTTTCAATGTCACCAATAACATATAACATCGCATTTATATCCTCATGTTGTTCATCTGATAATGGTGCATTAGATAATGCTACCAAGTATTCAGTGATTTCTCTTTGTACTTTGTTAATTACCTGCTCTTTATCAAGAATACTATCCACTTCTTCAGTCCTATCCTCAAGTAGCACCCTTTGACTAGCTGAAAGATTATCGTAAACTAGTTCCCCCATCCTTAATGTTTCTTTCTTCGCTTGAGCTAAGGCAATAGATGGTGTCTGAATAATACGTTTATCCAAATATATTGCTTCAGTTACCTCAAATTCATCTGATCCTGGTACAAGCTTTTCAGCAATTTTTACTAATATACTAATGAATGGAAGTAAAATTAATACATTTGCAAAATTAAATAAAGTATGTGCATTTGCTATTTGCCTTGCTAAATCATTTGGTGATATGTATGCTACTAATAATTTTACTGGATAGCTTAATAAAGTCATAAAAATAAATGCTCCTACTACATTAAACAAAAAATGTATCACAGCTGCTCTTTTTGCTGTCTTATTTGCTCCAACACTTGATATAAGGGCAGTAGTTGTTGTACCAATATTGCTTCCAAATAGTATTGGCAAAGATATCCCTATACTCACTAACCCTTCTTTTGCAAGTGCTTCCAATAATCCAATTGCCGCAGAGCTGCTCTGTACAAGAGTAGTAATGCCTATCCCAGCTAGTACTCCAAGAACGGGATTATTTAAGCTTGTCAATATTCTCGTAAATGAAGGTAAACCTGCTAAAGGTTTTAATCCATCACTCATCATGCCCATGCCTATAAATAATATCCCAAACCCAATCAATATTTCAGCATATGATTTTGAGTTCTTGCTCTTTGCTGTCATCCATATTGCTACCCCTAATGCAACGGCAATCGGTGCAATATATTCTAGATCAAATGCAATTAATTGGGCAGTTATAGTAGTTCCTATATTTGCTCCCATTATTACCCCTGCCGCCTGAGGTAAAGTCATTAGGCCAGCATTTACAAAACCTATAACCATTACAGTTGTTGCACTACTGCTTTGAATTATCATAGTTACTAGCGTACCTACTAAAACACCCATAAACCTATTAGTAGTTAAAGCTTCTATGACAGATTTAAGCCTATTGCCAGCAGCTTTTTCTAAACCGCTCCCCATCATAGTCATACCATATAGAAACATTCCCAATCCCCCTATAACGGGGATTAACAAAGTCATAATATTTGTTTCCTCCTTTTTCTGATTTTAGCTTAAACTAGTTCAGGAAACCCTAGTTGTCTTAGAGCTTCATATAAAATTATATTTACTGAATTAGATAAATTTAATGATCTCTTTAAATCACTTCTCATTGGTATTCTTATAGCAGTATCAATATTTCTAAAAATAAGCTCTTCAGGCAAGCCTTTAGTTTCTTTACCAAAGACAAAAAAAGACTCATCTTCATATTTGAAATCGGTATATATTTTTTTTGCTTTTGTTGTTGAATAATAAAAAGGATGATTATAATATTTGTTTCGGCACTCATCAAAATTGTCATAATAATTTATGTCAAGAAGATCCCAATAATCTAGTCCTGCTCTTTTTAAATGTTTATCATCTAAAGAAAATCCTAAAGGTTTAATTAAATGCAACCTTGTCTTTGTTATAGCACATGTTCTAGATATGTTTCCAGTATTTTGAGGTATTTCAGGTTCTACTAATACAATATTTAAAGCCATTTGATCACCTATTCTAAAATGAATTTTCTAAAAGCATATGCAACTCCATCTTCGTTGTTTGTCTTTGTAACATAATCAGCAATTTCTTTAATATGTTTTTCTGCATTTCCCATAGCTACTGATATGCCTGCTGTCTCTAGCATAGGAATGTCATTGTCATTATCTCCTATTGACATTATTTGAGATTTATCTATTTTTAGTAACTCTGATACATATTTAAGCGCATGTCCTTTTGAGGCATTCTTATTTGTAATTTCTATATTGTTTATCCCACTCTTTGACAAGGTTATATCACTTATTATTGACAATTTCTTCTTTACTTTGTTTAGCTTTTCTAAATCATCATCCATAAATAAAAACTTATAAATTTCTATATCTCTTCTCAAAACTTCATCTATATCTTCAAATAGTTCAAACTTTATATTTTGACCCTTTAGTCTCTCTTTCGATGAATTATAATATTTGTCAATTTCTTTGATATATTTATTTGAAAAATATGTGTCATCATTATAAAAATGAAAATAAATGTTTTCTTCTATTGCTATTTCAACTATCTTTTTAATAGTTTCACAGTCAAGTGGCATTTTCAAAATTATATTAGAATTTTTATCAGAAACTATTGCCCCATTTGATGCTATTATATAATTTTTTAACCCTAACATATCTGAAAAATAAGTCGCTGATTTTAAAACTCTACCAGTAGATAAAATTATTTCAATACCTCTTTTTTTAGCTTGCCTTAAGGCCTCTACAGTATTATGGCTAACCTCTCCACTATCATTTAGCAAAGTGCCATCCATATCGATTGCAACTAATTTTATATCCATATCTTTCCTCCAAATATTTAATATAACACATTTATATTAAATATAAAATATATTTTTCACATAAATAGAGGAAAGCCTTAGGCTTCCTCTATTTAACTAAATCCAAAGCTTCTCTTACAATGTTTTCTACATTGAATCCAAATTTGTCGAATAGTTTATTAGCTGGTGCAGATTCTCCAAATCTATCTAGACCAACAATTTTACCATCTAATCCAACATATTTATACCAGCTCAAAGATGCTCCTGCTTCCACTGCAACTCTAGCTTTAACTTTAGATGGAAGAACTTCTTCTTTGTATTCATTGTCTTGCATTTCAAATAATTCAAATGAAGGCATACTTACAACTCTAGTACCAATTCCTTCTTCTTCAAGTTTTTCACTAGCTTTATATGCTAAATTAACTTCAGAACCAGATGCAATCAATATCAATTTAAGTTTCTTTGTTTCTTTTCTTAAGATATATCCTCCTTTAAGAGCTTGCTTTCCTGTTCCTTCTAACAATGGCAGGGTTTGCCTTGAAAGAATAATTCCAACAGGTGTTTGAGTTGAATTTATTGCTGTATACCAAGCTGCAGCAGTTTCTCTAGCATCACAAGGTCTAAAAGTTATAAAATTTGGTTGAGCTCTAAAAACCGTTAATTGTTCAATAGGTTGATGTGTAGGTCCATCTTCCCCTACTCCTATGCTATCATGTGTCAATACATAAGTTACTGGTAATTTCATCATTGAAGACAATCTCATAGCAGGTTTCATATAATCACTAAAAATGAAGAAAGTAGCTCCAAATGGCCTAAGTCCTCCATGCAATGAAATCCCATTTAGTATAGCCCCCATAGCATGTTCTCTTACTCCAAAATGAAGGTTAGAACCAGTATAATCTTCATGTGAAAAATCCTTTCTATTCTTCATATATGTTTTAGTCGAAGGAGCTAAATCAGCAGAACCCCCAAATAAATTAGGTATTACTTCTGCTAATCTATTTATCAATATTCCTGAAGCTTCTCTAGTGGATAAATCCTTTTCAAAACTCCAAAAATTATCAGAATCTAGATAATCTGATGGAACAGTCTTTTCTAACCACATTTTTAATTCCCTAGCAAGTTCAGGATATTCATCCATGTATTTTGCAAATAATTCGTTCCATTCTTTTTCTTTGTTCTCATTCTGATTGCATATATCTCTTAAAAGTGATTTAACTTCATCTGGTACAACAAAAGGTTCATAATCCCATCCTAAATTTTTCTTTAATATTTCTATGTTATGCTCTCCTAATGGCTCACCATGTGCTGATGCACTATCTTGTTTTTCAGTGCCATATCCTATATGTGTTCTTATTTCTATAAGTGATGGCTGATTTAAATTCTTTTTAGCTTCCAATATTGCTTTTTCTATTGATATTAAGTCATTACCATCTTCTACATAAAGAGTGTGCCATCCTAATGCTTCATATCTTTTTCTTACATCTTCTGTAAATGCCAAATCAGTACTACCCTCTATTGAAATTGAGTTTGAATCATAAAGAACTATTAATTTCCCAAGCTTCAGTGTACCAGCTAAAGAAGATGCTTCATTGCTGATGCCCTCCATCAAATCTCCATCCCCTGCAATAACATAGGTATAGTGATCAATTATGTTAAATTTATCTCTATTAAATATCTTTGATAAATGAGCCTCTGCCATAGCCATCCCAACAGCCATCGATATCCCCTGACCCAATGGTCCTGTTGTTGCTTCTACTCCTTTTGTGTGCCCATATTCTGGATGGCCTGGAGTTAAACTATCCAATTGTCTAAACTCTTTTAAATCATCTATAGTTAATCCATAGTCGAACAGATGAAGTAATGAGTATAATAACATAGAACCATGTCCAGCAGATAAAACAAACCTATCTCTATTAACCCAGTTTGGATTTTTCCCATTGTGATTCATAACCTTAGCCCACAATGTGTATGCCATAGGAGCAGCTCCTAAAGGCATTCCTGGATGGCCTGATTTTGCTTTTTCAACTCCTTCGACAGATAGCATTCTAATTGTGTTAACACATAGTTGATCAATATTTTTCATAAAATCTCCTCCTAATTTAATTCGCAAATAGAATTTTTATCTAAAATTACCTGTATTAAAAATAATGGTAAGTAGACTTGCCTTTTGATCCTTGATGGGTTTTTTATCAATCTATATAGCCATTCTAAATTTAATTTAATAAATATATCTGGTGCCCTATTTACTCTACCAGAAAGTACATCTATGACTCCACCATTTCCTATCAATATTGTTGTGTTTAGCTTTTCTTTGTTTTTATCTATCCATATTTCTTGCTTAGGAAATCCAAAACCTACAAACAGTATATCTGGGTTAGACCTATTTATATCTTCAATAATCTTTATCTCTTCTAAAGAATTCTCATCTCCTGTATGTGCACCGTTAAAATACCCATGATGATATCCAGATAATCTTATGTTTGGATATTTTTTTAATATATTGGCGAAGGCATCTTTACTGACTCCGTCCTTCCCACCAAGCAAATACAACCCTAACCCATACTTGTTTGCTATTTCTAATAATCTTATAGAAGTGTCATAGCCTGTAACTCTTTGTTTAAGAGTAATACCTTTAATTTTAGCCCCATAAATCAATCCTATTCCATCAGGAATTACATGGTTAGCTGTATTTATAAGCTTTTTAAGTTTTTCATCTTTCTTAGCCATCATTACTATTTCGGTATTTGGCGTAAACACTATTGTTTTCCTTTTATTTAAAAGTGCATCTTCTAAATCTTCTATAACTTCATCTAAAGTAGTGTTTTCTACTTGAATTCCAAATATGTCAACTTTATTCATTAATATCCCTTCCTAGCAAACGATAGACTAATTCAACATTTTCTTTCGATAAATTTCTTAATATTTGCCTGTTTTGGTCTAATTTATTTTTTATTTCAGGTGTTTTTTCATATATATTGTCAATAAAATTAATTAAATGCTCAGATTCTACCTTTTCAACTGGCAAATAATACTCATAATCTATTTGTTTAAGAAATCCTTCGACTTTAGGATCATAGACAATTCCAATCATAGGTGTTACTTGAGTAGTGGCATAAATTAAAGTGTGAAGTCTCATAGAGATAATTAATTCCATATTCTTAATTATTCCTAGTATATTTTCAACTGGATATTCATTTTTAAGAATAAAGCATCCTTTTAAATTTGTCAATTCTAATAAACATTTGCTTATTTCAAAGTCCTCCCTATGATGCATAGGAATCAAAATCACATTAACTTTTTTTGTGTTTATTAAATAATTTATTGTCTTAGCTAATTCGTTTAAAAGTTTTTGATCATTTTTCCATTTTCTTATCGAAATACCAACCAATTTCTTATCAGTAGGTATTTTTTCGTTTTCTAGTATTTCTAGTACTTTATTATCATCAGATGCTTTTAAAGTAAACACTGGATCTGCTGTTACCTTGATATTGGGGTTTGTAACTCCTAGTTTTTTCAAATAATCTAAAGATAGACTATCCCTTAGAGATATAAAGTTAACTTTATTTAATATATTTTTTGATAGCTTTCTATTTATGCTCTTATTTATTGGCCCTATGCCATTAGCATAAACTAATATTGGTTTTTTATAAATAAGAGCTAATTTCATTAAAGCTAAATAATATAAAAGGGACCTAGTTGATGTAACATCTTGTAGTAAACTGCCTCCACCGCTTATAAGTAAATCAGTTTCTCTAATTGAAAATAGAACGTCTTTTATTTTAAATCTATTAGCAGAAAATACCCCACACATATCTTCAGTTTTATCCGGGTTATTCGATAACACCTTGATTTTTAAATCATTATCATACTCCAATAAATCGTTAACTATTGCTTTTAATATAGCATCATCCCCGCTATTGTCAAATCCAAAATACCCTGACATTAAAACTTTTGGAGAAGAATTTAGGATATATTTATATATTTCTATATGGTTCATTGCCATAGCATCATAAGAATATCTAGTGCAAGCATCATCATGTAAATTTTGCCCCATCTTGATTCTTTCATCTTTATTATCTATTAAATACATAATCTTATTTGCAAGTTCTTTATAGTCCCCTATTTTAATTAAGAATCCATTTTCTCCATTTTTTACGAGCTTATTAATACCACCAACATCAGTAGTTATTACTGTTTTGTTTAATTTAGCTCCTTCTAATATAGTATATGGAAAGCTCTCGCTAAGAGAAGTTAAACAATTTATGTCTATCGCATTTAAAAATGAAAATGGATCTTTCACATATCCTAAGAAATACACATTTTTTTCGATTCCATATTCTTTTGCTATATCTTGTAGTTCATCTTTTTCTGGCCCTTCACCAGCAATTAATGCTTTAATTTTATAATTATTAGACACTTCTTTTACTGCTTTCATAAAAGTTAAATGATCTTTTACTTTGTCTAATCGTGCTAAAATCCCTATAAAAACATCATTTTCATCGTAATCTATATTATATCTTGCTAGAAACTCTTTTTTAGAAACATAATATTCATTTTTATCGCAATCTATTCCGTTATATGTTACAAATATCTTATCTCTTCTAAATCCTCTTTCTATCAACATTTGTCTGAAAGTATCAGACACAGCTATATAATAATCAAATCTTTTTAGACTTATCCTATTAAGATTTGTATATACTACTCTCTTATAAAAATTATCTTTAAAATCTAATTTGTAATCACTGTGAATAGTTGTTACAAATGGCTTTTTTATTTTTCTCTTTAAAAAAGTAGCTATAAAATTCGCTCGAGCCCCATGGCAGTGTATAATGTCATAATTTTCTTTTTCTATCTCATCTACTAATTCATCAACTACAGAAAGATCAAACCTATTATCTTGTTTGAAAACTTCTATATTAATTCCTTCTTTTAAAGCATCCTTATAAAAAGAATCTTCTATAAAACATATTAGCTTAACATTTATGTTTTTGCTTAAACCTTTTAACAAAGAAATAATATGAGTTTTTGCTCCTCCACTATCTCCTCCACTAATTAAATGCAGTACCTTCAAATTAAATGGCTCTATCTATAGAGCCTCCCTCCTCTCCGAAGAGAATCTCAGCTATTTTATCGCTAAATTCCTTTTTTTTATCTCGATTATGTCTAAAAGCTTTTATTAAGTTAAACTCGCTGCTAAGTTGAACATAATCTGTTGGATTGTATCCATTTTCAATAAGGTATTTAGAAGCTTTTATCAATGATTTTAAATCCGATTTTACAAAGACTTCTGAAGCAACACCTTTTTTATAATAGGAAGTTTGTCTTTCGTCAATCAATGAAAAAACATCAAATCCCATTGCCCATTGCGATGAAAATACTCTATATATTTTCTTCTTTTTTTCAAATTGTTCTTTAGTTAAAGCTGTAATATTTGTTATTAGATTAGGCATTATAGGGCTATTAATTTGGTAGCATATGATCTTTAGATTAGAAACATATTCATTGTCCATATCATATAATGCATTTAAAACAGAAATAGAAGTGTTAAAATGATCCACATGTGAGTCAATCAAAAAAGGAATATAGATTATAGTCGGTTTAATGTCTTTAACAATTAACTTAATATTATCTATTAAATTTTCATCATTATAGTCTAATGCAGAATCTTTATAGTCGAGAAAAAAAATTTCTTTTATATTGTATATTTCTTTTAAGTTTTCTGCTTCATTTTTTCTTTGTTTTATCAGTTCTTCCTCATCTAAATCTGTAGTTGCACCACTTCCATCTGTCATGTAAACTACATATATTTCTTCCCCTTTTTCTTTGTATTTTAACAAAGTACCTCCCAAACCAATAGTTTCATCGTCTACATGAGGTGCAAACACTATCACTTTATCATTTAATCCCATTAAATGATCTATGTCATAAATTGGTTTTTTAGAATTCTTAAAAAAAATAAATTTAGTATAGACTCTATTAATATAATTCATAGGTCTTCTCAGTACCTTTTTAACTTTTTTTTTATTCAAAATATCACCCTCATTTAGAAGTAGTCCGCCTTATTTATAGGTATAAACGGAATAACTGTTTCTGTTTCCCTATTGTCATAATAAACTGTGGTGCTTTTGCTTTTTAGAATACTGGAAGTTAAAGTTTTTTTATCTAAATATCTAAATATCAAACCTCCACTCGTTTTTTCAAAATATTGATTGAATTTTGGTTCAAAATTTCCAAGATAAAAATATATCCCATTTTTCCTTTTTAATAGTAGATATGATTTTTCTCTTCCACTAGTGTAATAGTATTTATTGTTTGGATTTTCAACATATCTCCACTTTAAGTACTCTTCATCTATATAATCTTCTTCGTTATTTAAATCGTCTAGTCTTAAATTTAAGCCCAAATATCTATTTTTATAAATTTTCCAACCCATTTTTAAATTAGCAGGAAGTGAATTCTCGTTAGGAAAATTATAAATGAACGCTCCTTTGCTTTTTTCAAGAGCAAATCTACTCATAGAAGAAAAAATACCTCTATTTCGATATTCTGATAACACTGCAGTATCGCAAGGTTGATAAGCTATCTGTTTAATTAAGTCATTCCTCCAAAAACATCTAATTCCAACTAACTTATCTTCATCATAAGCGAAAACATGTATTGAATCTCCATATATGTTTTGTTTGTATTTCCAATTAAACCATAAATTGTCTTTTATTTCATCAAAAACAAAATTGAACAAATTCAAAAACTTTTCCACATCATCATTAGTAATTTCTTGAGTCATCTTAACTATATAATTTATTTCACTCAATAATATACTCCCCCCTTACTAAGATGAAAGTAGAATCGTGGATAATTATTAAACCTCGTCCATCATCTCTCGGTATTATCAGTTGATGATTCCTTGGTATATTTTCTCCTTCTTGCAAATCAACCCCTGCTGTGACATCTGAAATGCCCCCTAGAGAACTCGTTTTTGCTACTGCTCTTCCGCTTCTTAAAATAAATTCTGTTCCTTCTTTTCCGATAATTCTCTGCCCGCTTTGTAGCTCAATTACCTCTAATTTATTGCTGTTAGAATTGTCTGAACCACTCGTTTTGTTATCTACATACTGTTTAACCTCTTCAATTCTTTTTTCTAAATAACTTAAAGTAATCAATGGATCGCTATCAGTACCAGGCTCTGCAAAAATCCTATTTGAAATTATATTAGATACAAAATAAGTTCCTGCAATTATTCCAGTTGCTGCAAATATAATTAATTTACCTTTAATTTTCATTTAATAAACCACTCCCTTAATTATCACCTTTCATTATACTATAAATAAGCACAATCGAGTAGGCTATAATTAATTATTTTGATTTCTTTCTATTCGAATTTTAAGCACATAATAAAAAAAACCTTGATTCTACAAGGTTCTTCTATATTATCAATATTTAATTGGTGGGCCTTCAGGGACTCGAACCCCGGACCTGCCGGTTATGAGCCGGACGCTCTAACCAACTGAGCTAAAGGCCCTTACGATCATGGCAGGGGTGGCAGGATTTGAACCCACGACATTCGGTTTTGGAGACCGACGTTCTGCCACTGAACTACACCCCTAATTATAAAAAATGGTGCCCAGAGCCGGAATCGAACCAGCGACACGTGGATTTTCAGTCCACTGCTCTACCGACTGAGCTATCTGGGCTAGATATATTATGTAATTGGTGGGCCTTCAGGGACTCGAACCCCGGACCTGCCGGTTATGAGCCGGACGCTCTAACCAACTGAGCTAAAGGCCCTAAATTATGTGGCGGAGAAGGAGGGATTTGAACCCTCGCGCCCCTTGTCGGGACCTACTCCCTTAGCAGGGGAGCCTCTTCAGCCACTTGAGTACTTCTCCTTTTGGTTGGCGGAGAGAGTGGGATTCGAACCCACGTGGGCCGCAAAGCCCAAACGGTTTTCAAGACCGCCCCGTTATGACCACTTCGGTACCTCTCCATTGGTGATCCATCCGCGACTCGAACGCGGGACACCCTGATTAAAAGTCAGGTGCTCTGCCGACTGAGCTAATGGATCAAATTTAAAAAATGGCTGGGGTGGCAGGACTCGAACCTGCGGAAATGCTAGAGTCAAAGTCTAGTGCCTTACCGACTTGGCTACACCCCAACATAATGGTGCACCTAGGAGGATTCGAACCCCCGGCACACGGATTAGAAGTCCGTTGCTCTATCCAACTGAGCTATAGGTGCACGATATTGATTTAATGGAGCGGGTGAAGGGAATCGAACCCTCGCAACCAGCTTGGAAGGCTGGGGCTCTACCACTGAGCTACACCCGCATGTTATTTTATTGGTGGAGGAGACTGGATTTGAACCAGTGAAAGCTGAGCTAACGGATTTACAGTCCGTCCCCTTTGGCCAACTCGGGAACTCCTCCTTAACTTATGGAGCTGGCGAGAGGACTTGAACCCCCAACCTACTGATTACAAGTCAGTTGCTCTGCCAATTGAGCTACGCCAGCATGTTTTGGCGACCTGGAAGGGACTCGAACCCTCGACCTCCAGCGTGACAGGCTGGCATTCTAACCAGCTGAACTACCAGGCCACTTTTTTTATGCTTATGGTGGGCACAATAGGGCTCGAACCTATGACCCCCTGCTTGTAAGGCAGGTGCTCTCCCAACTGAGCTATGCGCCCATAATCATTCTCTTATTAAAATATTTTATGGTGACCCTACCGGGATTCGAACCCGGGTTACCGCCGTGAAAGGGCGATGTCTTAACCGCTTGACCATAGGGCCGCATTTGGTAGCGGCGAACGGATTTGAACCGCTGACACTGCGGGTATGAACCGCATGCTCTAGCCAACTGAGCTACGCCGCCGAAAATTTACTCCATTGACAAGAAAAATTATCTTCATATTCAATATATGTATGGTTGCGGGAGTAGGATTTGAACCTACGACCTCCGGGTTATGAGCCCGACGAGCTACCAGACTGCTCTATCCCGCGATATAAAATTGAATAAAATTGGTGCCGAGGACCGGAATCGAACCGGTACGACTTTAAGGGTCGCAGGATTTTAAGTCCTGTGCGTCTGCCAGTTCCGCCACCCCGGCACATGGCTCTCAGGGTGGGACTCGAACCCACAACCTACCGGTTAACAGCCGGTTGCTCCGCCATTGAGCTACCTGAGAATTTTTTTCTAAAGTCTGGCAGCTACCTACTCTCCCAGGACGTTGCCATCCAAGTACCATCGGCGTTAAGAGGCTTAACTTCTGTGTTCGGTATGGGTACAGGTGTTTCCCTCTTGCTATCGCCACCAGA
>JACIXZ010000008.1 GCA_014360205.1 Tissierellales bacterium | reverse complement strand
TTTCTGTTTGTTTTGAGTTATACACATTTTGACACTGTATATATACCCAAAATGGGGGGAATCTAGCCATTTCAATATAAAAAAAGGCAGTAAATATGCGAGTTGTAGAGTTCTGCAACGAGCTAATTAAATTTTAATATGGAGGGATATAATGTTAGTTGAAAAAAGCATAAAAGAGTTTGTACAAGAAGTAAAAAGCGACAATCCTACTCCGGGAGGTGGTAGTGTTTCAGCTCTTGCTGGGAGTTTGGGGGCTGCTTTGTCAAGCATGGTGGGAAACCTCACTATTGGAAAAGCTAAATATGAACAAATACCAGAAGAAAAAAGAACTTTGCTAGAAGAAAATCAAATAAAACTAAACCAAATAATTGATGATCTACTAGTGATAGTTGATGAAGACTCTACGGCTTTTGATGATGTAATGAAAGCATTTAAACTCCCAAAAGAAACAGAGGAAGAGAAAAAAATAAGATCTGAAAAAATTCAGCTTGGTTATAAAAAAGCATTAGAAGTACCTTTGAAATGTGCTAAGAAATGCTTGGAGACTTTAGAGCTGCAAATTGTATTTGCTGAATATGGCAATGTAAATGCAATAACTGATGTTGGGGTTGGCACCCTATTGGCATATGCAGGGTTAGAGGGAGCTCTATTTAATGTAACAATCAACTTAAAAAGCATAAAAGATGAGAAATTTAAAGAAGAAATAGATAGAGAAATTAAAGAAAGTTTAAACAAAGGGAAGGCACTCAAGGAAGAGATTCTTAAAGTAGTATACGAAAGATTAGGATAAACACAAATACCTCTATTCGATATAATCGTCGATTAGGGGTACTTTTTTGTTGTGAATAGGATAAAAGGGTGTTAGAATAAAATAGAGATATTTTTACATAGGAGTGAAGTCTATGTACTATTTGGATAATGCAGCAACAACTTATCCCAAACCACAAAGTGTATTAGATAAGGTTTATGATGCTATGAAAAACTATGGGGCAAATCCTGGAAGATCAGGGCATAAATTAGCTCTCAAAGCAAACAGGGAAGTATATGATGCCAGGGTTATGCTTTCTAAATTTTTTAATATAAAGGATCCTTTTAACCTTATTTTTACGCCAAACTGCACCACTAGTTTGAATATAGCTATAAATGGAACATTACATGAAGGCGACCATGTTATTACTACATCGATGGAACATAATTCTGTACTAAGACCTATCAAACATCTTGAATCTATTGGTGTAGAAAATACAATTGTTTTTGCTGATGAAGAAGGTTTTGTATCAAAAGACGATATACTTAAATCAATAAAGCCCAATACCAAGATGATAGCGATTACTCATGTTTCAAATCTGACAGGCACGATTATGCCTATCGAAGAAATAGGAAAGATTTCTAAAGAAAAGGGAATATTGTTTTTAGTTGATGCAAGTCAATCTGCGGGTATCTATCCAATAGATGTAGAAAGAATGAACATAGACTTTCTTGCATTTCCAGGGCATAAAGGATTGTTAGGTCCACAAGGTACAGGAGGGTTATTTATCAGAGACAGCCTCTTGACAGACACTATCATACAAGGAGGAACAGGCAGCGACTCTTACTCGATCTTTCAACCTGAAATAATGCCAGATAAATTTGAGAGTGGAACTTTAAACATGCCTGGAATAGTAGGGCTTAAAGAAGGATTAAATTATATATTAGAAAGAGGAATTGAAGATATACAAAAAAAAGAAGAAGAATTAACTGAGTATTTCATCATGGAATTAAGTAAAATTGATGGCGTAAAAATATATGGACCATCTGATTTAAAGAAAAGAGCTGGAGTAATACCAATTAATATTCTGGATTTGGATTCATCAGAACTAGCATATATTCTTGATGAAAAATACGATATTTGTGTTAGGCCAGGACTTCATTGCGCTCCACTTGCACATAAGACTATAAACACATTTGAACAAGGAGCAGTGAGATTTAGCATTGGTCCATTTAACACATTTGAAGATATTGAATATAGTATAAAATCTATATACGAAATTAGAAGACAAATATAAGGGGTAAGAAAATGGAACAATTTATATCTGCAATTAGTGATTATTCAACATATATTATTTTAGGATTGTTAATTTTCAATATTATTTTATTTATCATGTTTTTAGTACAAAACAACAAAATAAAGCATGAAAGAGAGAGATATCAAAATCTAACTAAAGGGCTTTCTGGAGTAAATTTTGAAGAACTCTTCATGCATGTAAACTCAGATATAAATAATATCAATTCTAACTTAAAAAGACTAGAAGATAATCTTTTAACAGTTGAAACTAATTTGACATTTGCAATTCAAAAAATCGGATTTTTAAGGTACAATGCCTTTGCCGATATGGGAAGTGAATTAAGCTTTTCCATAGCTCTATTGGACAAATATAACAATGGATTTGTATTGACAAGTATATATGGCAGAGAAAAATCAGTTAGCTTTGCAAAACCTATAAAAAATGGAGAGTCGAATATACCTCTATCCCCCGAAGAGATGATAGTTATAGATAGAGCAAAAAGAGGAGAGAAAGAGATTGGGTTTAAATAGCAATAAAACAACCAAGGAAAATATTCTTTTTCTAATAAATCCAGTCTCAGGAGATAAAAGTGCTATAAAAGAGACGGTAGATGTAGAGAGATATTGCCAAAGCAAAGGGTTAAACTACAAAATTGAATTCACCAAAGCTATAGATGATGCTCAAAAAATAATATTTGAAAACCCTAACTATGATGTATATGTTGCAGTAGGTGGAGATGGAACAATAAATGAGGTTGCTACTGGCATATTAAATAAAGGTAGCGGAGTTTTAGGAATTATACCTAGAGGAACAGGCAACGACTTTTGCAGATCATTAGAAATACCAAAAGACTTAAAAAAATGTTTGGATATAATAACCGGTCAAAGATACAAAGAAATTGATGTCGGATTAGCTGATGACAGATATTTCTTAAATGTAGCAAGCATAGGACTAGATGCAGAAGTAGTAAATCAAACCGAGAAGATAAAGGAATATATAAAGGGGAAAAAAGCATATATAATAGGAGTGTTTTTCGCCTTAGTAAAATATAAAAGTGTTAGAACTTCAATCAAAATTGACAATACATTATCTGAAAATGATTTGATGCTTTTTGCTGTTGGAAATGGAAAATATTATGGTGGAGGCATGAAAATACTTCCTAACGCTTCGGTGGATGACAATAGACTAAGTTACTGTATGGTCAAAAATATTTTAAAATTCAGAGTCCTGACATTATTCCCGACAATATTTAGTGGAAAACATCTTAGATATAAAAAGTATGTAGTAGAAGGCAAGGCAGATATTGTTGAAGTAGATTCTGGGAATAATATGATTTTAAACTTAGATGGGAAACTTTACCATTTAGAAAAAAAGAAAATTACATTCAAAATGAATGCGAAAAAACTAAAAATCAAATATTAAATTTTTGTAACAATTAATTGTAATTATAATACCATTTTTTTATATCGATGTAAACCTTAATATGACTAACATAGACACATATCTATTAGTTGTATTATTGGTTTACATTTTTTTATTTTATCTTCTTAAAAAGTTGTCAATAAAAGTTCATATTGATATAATGAAAAAGTAATTGTTACAAAAGAGTTACAAAAATCTACACAATGTTCAACGGGAGGGAAAGATGGATAAAGAAAGGATTAAGAAATATTGGAATAGATTTTCAAATAAAGTAATTGAAATAAAAAATAAAAATAGATATTTTAATAAAATTGTAATTTCAATCGCTGTATTTTCGATAGCTATGCCAAGCTTTGCTGCTGTTAACACAGCTACAAAAGCTTATAATGTATATATCGGAGAAGATGTTGTTGGAGTTGTAAAAGAAATTGAAGAGGCAATGGAAGTATATGACAGTATAAAAGAAGAATTAGAAAATACATATGAAGCTAAAGTGGACTTAAATGGGGAACTCAGCTTTGAAAAAACAAATGTATTTGGAGGAGAATTGACAGATAGAGAAACATTGGAAACCAATATAAAAAAAGGAATAGATTTTAAGATCGATGCCTTTGCTTTTATCATAGAAGGAGAAACAATTGGTTATTTCAAAAACAGTGAAGAAATCGAAAATATAATTGAAGAAATCAAAAAACCATATGCAGAGACCACAGATAGAGAAAGTATACTTAAAGATGTAGAAATACTAGAAAATATTGATATTCAAAAGGTCAAAGTAGATATCAGCGATATTTCTGATACTCAGAGTGTAACACAAAAAATAAGAGATGGAAAAGAAGCTAAAAAAACACATATAGTCGAAGTTGGAGAGAGTTTATGGACTATCGCAATGATGTATGATACAGATGTAGATAAGCTCATAACAGCAAATCCTGATTTAATACCTGAAAAGTTAAAGCCTGGGGATGAAGTAAACTTGGTTGTTCCACAACCTTTACTTACAGTAGTTACAGTGGAAGAGGTAGAATATACAAAAGATATTGATTACGAAGTAATAGTAAAAGAAGACGACTCAATGTATAATACTCAAAAAAAGATAATAACAAAAGGAACAAAGGGGCAAGCTCAAGTTACAGCAAATGAAATTAGGCACAATGGTATTTTAGTAGATAAAGAGATTGTAAAAGAAGTAGTTATATCAGAACCAAGAACTGAAGTGATAGCAAAAGGTACAAAAGAACCACCAAAGACAATGGCAACAGGAACCTTTATGATGCCTACTAGAGGTAGAATAACTTCTCCTTATGGAAACAGAGGAAGTAGAATGCATTTAGGAATAGACATAGCAAACAGTGTAGGTACAAACATATATGCAGCAGATGGTGGGAAAGTAATATTTACTGGCTATCATAGAACATATGGATATATGATAGAAATCGACCATGAAAATGGATACATCACAAGATATGCACATTTGAGTAGAATATTGGTAAGTACAGGAAATAGAGTTTACAAAGGTGAAATTATTGGTAAAATGGGTTCAACAGGAAATTCGACCGGTTCTCATTTACACTTTGAAATATTAAAGAATGGAGTAAATATCAATCCTTCTTCAAAATTAAGATAAAATAAGCTCTGGCTAATTATAAGCCAGAGCTTTAAAATTATTTATTGAAGCGAGAAACTAAAACTTTTGACAGCTCCCCAATAACTAAAGGAATGAAAGCTAAAGGAATAATTATTCTCCATTCATTAAATGTTAAACCTTGTGTATAGAATATGTCTTGCAAAAACGGAACATAAAGAACTGCTAACAGCAAAACAAAAGCAGTCAAAGTTGCTACAACCATTTGTCTATTGGTAAAAAATCCAATTCTAAATAGAGTATATTTTTGTGATCTACTCGAATATGCTCTTAACAATTCAGCTGTTATTAAAGTTGCAAATACTACAGTTCTTACTGGAACTAAATTTTCTGTTCCAAAAGTATTTTGAGCCCACCAGAAAGATAACAACGATGCAGCTGCTATCGATAAACTCTGAAAAGAAACTGATAGAAGCAATCTTTTATCTAAGATAGGTTCATCAGGATCTCTTGGTGGATGCATCATTATGTCAGGGTCACCTTTTTCCACACCCAAGGCCAAAGCAGGGAAACTATCAGTAACTAAGTTTAACCACAAAAGTTGTATAGGTAAAAGCGGTATTGGCCAGTTAAACACAGCTATACTTATAAAGACCAGTAGTATTTCACCTATATTACAGGATAAAAGGAAAAATACAAATTTTTTAATATTGCTAAATATTACTCTACCTTCTTCAACAGCAGAAACAATGCTTGCAAAATTGTCATCTGTTAATATCATATCAGCAGTATTTTTTGCCACATCAGTCCCTGTTATACCCATTGAAATACCGATGTCAGCTTTTTTAATTGCTAGTGCATCATTTACTCCATCGCCAGTCATAGCAGTTATTTCACCGTTATCTTTAAGAGCTGTTACTATTCTAACTTTATGTTCTGGAGAAACTCTAGCGAATACTTTAACTTTTTTCACTACTTCTTTAAGCTCTTCATCAGATATTTTATTAAGTTCATCACCCATCATTGCTTCATCTTCAGACTCTACTAAACCAAGTTCTTTTGCTATTGCGAATGCAGTTTCTTTATAGTCTCCAGTTATAACCTTTATATCGATACCAGCTTCTTTACATAGTTTTATTGCTTCTTTTGCCTCTGGTCTTAGAGGGTCAATCATTCCTGTCAACCCTACAAAAATCATATCTTTTTCTATAATTTCAGGTTCTAATTTTTCAGGTAATTTATCAAAAACTCGATATGCTACAGCTAACACTCTGAGAGCTTGCTTTGAAAAATTAATATTAGTATCCAAAACTTTTTTCTTAAGATCCTCAGTAAAAGGCACTACATCTCCATTTAATAATATATATGAACACTTCTCAACCATTAAATCTGGAGCACCTTTAGTAATTGAGGTAATCTTATTTTCAAAAAATCCTTCGTGAAAAGTTGTCATCATTTTCCTAGATGCATCAAAAGGTATTTCTTGGATTCTAGGATATTTTTCTTTCAATGAGTTTAAATCTATACCACCTTTTGCAGCTAGAGTTACCAATGCACCTTCAGTTGGATCTCCAATTATTTTATATTGTCCTCCATTTTCAACTAACTCTGCATCATTTACTAAAGCTCCCATCATCAAAAGATTTAAAATATTTTTGTCTTCATTTGGAGAAATTTCCTTTTCTTCTAATTTGAACTTTCCTTTAGGTTCATACCCTACACCTTCTACATCTATAATCTTATCATTTGTATACATTTTTACTACAGTCATTTCATTTTGTGTTAATGTACCAGTTTTATCGGTACATATTACAGATGTTGCACCTAGTGTTTCAACAGCCAGGAGTTTTTTTACTATAGCATTCCTTTTAACCATTTTGTTCATGCCAATAGCTAATACTATTGTTACGATTGCAGGCAACCCCTCGGGTATAGCTGCTACTGCTAGGCTTACAGAAACCATAAACATTTCCAATGGATCTCTTCCTTGAATTAAACCATCTACAAACACAATGATACAAATCAATATAGTAGCAATACCAAGTATCTTACCAAGTTGATTTAATTTCTTTTGCAGTGGGGTAGCTTCTTCATCAAATGACTGTATCATAGTAGCTATTTTACCGATTTCAGTATTGGTTCCAGTCCCTACAACAACCCCAATACCTCTACCGTAAGTAACAATAGTGCTCATATACGCCATATTTACTCTATCACCTAAGGAAACATCACCCTCTAAAATCTTTTCAGCATCTTTTTCTACTGCT
The DNA here is from genome assembly GCA_014360205.1 of Tissierellales bacterium. Taxonomy (GTDB): domain Bacteria; phylum Bacillota; class Clostridia; order Tissierellales; family Tissierellaceae; genus Soehngenia. The sequence goes on along the minus strand of JACIXZ010000008.1, from coordinate 88,416 downwards.
ACTGATTCTCCAGTAAGAGATGCTTCATCAATTTTTAAATTTTTTGACTCAATAATTCTTAAATCTGCAGGGACAATATCTCCAGTTTCTAGAATAACAATATCACCAGGAACTAATTCCCTAGAATCAATTTCAATAGTTTTTCCGTCTCTTATTACTTTAGCAGTTGGAGAAGCCATTTTCTTCAATGCTTCTAAAGCCTTCTCTGCTTTGCCTTCTTGATAAAGTCCTAGCATGGCATTTACGATAACAATAGCAATAATAACAATCGCATCTTGAGTTTCTCCAATGAAGTAGGAAACTAAGGATGCTGCAATTAAAATTAGTACGAGAAAATCACTAAACTGTGCTAATAATTTCTTGAAGAAGCTTTTGCCTTGCTCTTCTTTCAACTCGTTAGGCCCAAACTTCTCCAGTCTCTCTTTAGCCTTTGTGGTGTCTAATCCTTTTTTAATATCAACATCTAATTCATTAAGGACATCACCAATACTTTTGTCATACCAGCTCATATTTACACCTCTTTCTTTATAATAAATTCAGAGTAAATAGAAAAAAGACTTTTGTCCATCAATATGAACAAAAGTCTTGCTACCTGAACAGGTGATAGCCGGGCATAAACCGTATTGACGACTATCTTTTTCTAGCTACTCCCTTTTGATATAATTTATTATAGTAGAAAAAGATTTTAAATTCAATATATATTTATTATACTTAAATTAAGTTATTGTTAACATTGACTTATCTTCTAAATTAAGTGATAATTTAATTATCAATCTGTTTGAGGTGATAAAATGATTTCAAGGATTTTAGTTGCCGATGATGAAAAGGCAATAGGAGATATAGTAAAATTTAACTTGGAAAAAGAAGGGTTTGAAGTAGAGCTTTGCTTTGATGGAGATGAATGCATAAAAAACATTCAAGAGAATAATTATCAACTAATATTATTGGATATAATGATGCCTAAAAAAGATGGGTTTGAAGTATTGAAAGAAATCAGACCTAATTACAAAATGCCTATAATAATATTGACAGCAAAAGAAGATGAAGAAGATAAAATAAGAGGATTAGAATTAGGAGCTGATGATTATATAGTAAAACCTTTTAGTATGAGAGAATTAGTCGCTAGAGTTAAAGCAAATCTAAGGAGAGTTGATTTCAATGAAGACCCTGTTCCTATTGAAATCATTGAAACTGAGGATTTGACGATAGATTTATCAAAATATGAAGTCAGGAAAAATGGTGAACCCATAAATTTAACACTTAGAGAATTTGAATTGCTAAAGCATTTAGCATTAAATCGGGGACAAGTTTTCACTAGAGAACATTTGCTAGAAAATGTATGGGGTTATGAATACTTTGGTGATATAAGAACTGTTGATGTTACAGTTCGAAGACTAAGAGAAAAAATTGAGACACCTGATGAGGATTTTAAATATATATTAACTAAAAGAGGAGTAGGCTACTACTTTAGGAGGGACTAGTATGTTTTCAAGCATTAAATGGAGATTTATCGTAGTCTACTTTTTATTAGTTTTTATAGCTATGTCAATAGTTGGTGTTTTCATCGTAAATAGGCTTCAAAATCAGCAAATAGAGGCGGTAACTCAATCTATGATAAACAGCATCGAAGCCATATCATCTACTTCAAGTTATTTTGCTACTGAAAACTGGCTTGAAAATCAAAGTCAAATTCAGAGCACATTAAATGACTGGAGATTTGCTCAAGGAGAGACTATTTATGCTATCTATGATGAAGATGTGCCCAAAATATTGGCTACATCAGCAAAAGAAGACATTTACTTGATTGGCAAAGGGGCACTTTCATATAAATTTATAGATCCACAGCTAGTTATAGATACATTTTCAGGCAAAATTTCAAATGCAGTCATAACAGATGAAATAGAAGGCAAAGCTCTAAAACATATAGCATATCCTGTTTACTCAACAAGTGGACAAATTACAGGAATCCTTTATATGACATCTGACTTATCCTCAGTTGAAAGCACATTAAGTTATACTCGCTCCATATTAGCTAGAGCTACTTTAATCGCACTTGCTACGACCATATTTTTAGGATTTTTAATTGCAAATAGCATAACAGAGCCCATAAGAGATGTGACTAAAAAAGCATTTGAAATGTCTCAAGGCAATTTTAACCAATATGTAGATGTTAAATCGAACGATGAAATAGGTCAGCTAGCAAGCATGTTTAACCAACTTACACTTAAGCTAAATGAAACGATTGACGAAATGGAGCTAGAAAGAAGCAAGTTGGATACAATTTTTAGTTACATGGAAGAAGGCGTAATCGCTGTCGATAAAAATGGAGATTTGATACATGCAAATCCAATCGGCAGAAAAATACTTAATCTCGAAGACTCAGATATAGGGGAAAACAAATACAAGCTCGAACCTCAAAATTTAGGACTCTTAGAAATTGACTACAAAAATGAAAGCACTTTAAACGGTGAAAAATTAATTGAAATAAACGGCAATGTATATAAAGTTAAATATGCTCCTTATAGAAATGAACAACAATCAATCGAAGGAATTATTATTGTTTATCAGGATATAACTCAAGAGCATAATTTAGATAAGATGAGAAAAGAGTTTGTTGCAAATGTAAGCCATGAACTAAAAACACCTATAACAACAATCAAAAGCTACACAGAAACTCTTATGATCGAAGACTTAGATGAAGAGAATAGAAAGAAATTTTTGAGTGTTATAGATGAAGAATGCGACAGGATGTCAAGATTAGTAAGAGATTTACTCCAACTATCTAACATAGATTATAAAAAGACTAAATGGAATAAGAAAATTTTATGTATAAATGAAATAATTGAAAATACATTATCTAAATTAAAGATAATGGCAGATGATAAAAATATTAAGTTAATTTTTGAAAACGAAATTGATTTTTATACTTATGCAGACAAAGATGGTTTAGAACAAGTATTTCAAAATATAGTTTCCAATTCCATTAAATATACTGAAGAAAATGGCTGGGTAAAAATCAAAGTTTATAAAGGAGAAAATTTAATAAATATAGATATAGAAGATAATGGAATAGGTATACCAAACGAAGACAAAGATAGAATATTTGATAGATTTTATAGAGTAGAAAAAGGTAGAAGCAGAGATTTAGGAGGTACTGGATTAGGCTTGTCTATAGCAAAAGAAATAGTTGAGGCATTCGGTGGAGAGATTCAAATTGAAAGTCAGTTGAATATAGGAACTACTGTTAAAATAAAATTACCTTTGCTCGAAGATAAAGCTTAACTATAAAAGGAAGTAGATAAAATGAAAGAAAAATTAAAAACACTAACTATGGTCATACTTGTTTTTACCAGTATATTTTTGATAAATTTACTTTCACAAGACACAAATTTAGAATTTAAACAAAAAGCAGAAACAGTTAGTGTGCCAATTGAAAATTATACCTTAGAGGATATGTTAGTACCTCACAAAGCTTTCATAAAAACTGAAGATGAAGCTTTTATTGTTTACGATGTAGCAGAGGAAAACTTATTTAATACAGCTAAAAGAACTTTATCTAAAATCCTAACAAATAACACTATGGAGGTTTTTGAATACAAGAAAGAAGATAATGAATTCAAGCATCCAGACATAGTTTTTTATTATCCATATGAAATAAGTTTAAATATCTTAATAAGAGCATACCATATAGAAAATGAAAATCAGAAAATAGATATTATAAAAAATATAGATAAAATAGGGTTTTACCTTTATGATGATGAATTTGCATTAATCTTGTCAAATAATGAAAAGGATTATCTGATCAAATCAAAAGATATAGATATGTCTGAATTTATATTAAAGATAAAAAAGATATTAGAAAATGGAAATATAAATCGAATAAACAAAATTAAATTAGATTACCAATCATATAGCGAAAATACATATTGGCATGAGAAAATAGAAATGAAAATGCCAATAACTTATGTATCAAACCAAGTAGTCTTGATGAGCGCAGAAGACAAAGAAAAATTAGCTGAAAAATTCTTTGAAGTAGATAAATATTACATTAGACAGATAAAAGAGGATAATGGTTCAGTTATATTTTTCTATAATTCTAATGTATTAAAAATCAATCCAAATTCACTCTTGTCGTATTATAGTCCTTTAAGAAATGAAGTAAAAGAAAGAAATCTTTATCTTAGCCTAAACACAGCAAGTAATTTTATAGCAAAAAACGCATTTCTTCCTTCAGGGCTGATACTGGATGAAATTATACCGATTGAATCAGGGAATAGCAAAGGCTATAGATTTATTTTTAGCCACAAGAACAATGGATTAAAAGTATTTGAAAACAACATGGAAAGCTCAAAAGATGTTGTTATGGAAGTATTTAACAATGAAGTAAGAAGCTTTAAACAGATATATAAAATTAAAGATCAATTTAGCTATACTTCCTATGAAGAGAATTCATCAATGTTAAGTTATTCAGAGATAATAAATAAAAATATGGATTTTTTAAAGTCTCAGTACACAGAAAATAATGAAGGAACTGATAATAAACAAATATCAAATGACCAAATACTAGACCAAATAATAAACATCTATCCAGCTTACTATAATCCGAATTTAAAATTAAAGAATGAAAGACTTTTACCAGTATGGACAATAAATATATTTGGGAAAAATTATTTGTTTAATGCATATAACGGCGTACTGATGAATATAAATTAGGAGGTTTTGTGTTGGATTGGTCAAAGGCAAAGACGATTTTAATCGTAGCTCTTTTAGTGGTTAATTTAATATTAGCTAGCATATATATTATTGAAAGAGAAAGAGAAAGAGAATATGAACTTAGTAAAAGTGAATTGATTGATAAATTAAGTGAAAAGGATATATTGTTAAATGCTGATATTCCTAATGGAGAAAGTAAGTTAAGAGAGCTAGTAGTAGAGTATGAGTTATATAATGCTAATGACATAAACTTCGACTTTTTCAATGGAGAGGGGACGATAAACAAAATAAATGAAGACCTATTTGAAGTCTATATGCAAAACGAGACAGTCACAGTCATAAATGGTAAACTGCTTATTTATGAAGCAGAAAAAACAGATTCAAATCAAAAATCATTATACAGTAGCAAAATAGATTTAGATAATAGCTTAGAGAATGCACAAGAGATAGCTTTAAATTTCCTTAAAGACAGAGGTTTTAGAACCGACGATATGAAAATTACTTTTTCAACTGTTAGTGAAGATGGCTACTATCTTCTTTATTCTAACACTTATGGTGATAATTTCGTAGAATCATCATTTACAAATTTTGAAATAAAGGATGGAAAAGTATTTAGAATGGAAAGGACTTGGCTTGATGTAAAAAATGAGGGAGAATCAATCCTAAAGACATTACCTGCCAAAAAAGCTTTGTTAGAATTGTTGATGAGAGAAGAAGTATACGGCAAAGAAATAATAGATATATCCATTTGTTATTATTTTGATCCAGAAAAACAAGATTATTTTTCAAGATATAAAGAAGTTGTTGAAGGGAAAACTATACCTGCATGGAGAGTTCAATTCAGTGATGGATATAAAATAATTCTTGACTTTGAGTAGTAGCTAGGAGGTTAAATATGTCATTTTCATTTTGCTCACTTTCAAGTGGAAGTAGTGGAAACTGTCAATATATAGAAACAAAAGGGGCTAAAGTATTAGTAGATGCAGGTTTCACAGGAAAAAGAATAATAGAACTATTAAAAAATATAGATGTAGAGCCAAAAGATATAGATGCTATACTAGTAACACATGAACATATAGATCATGCAAAAGGAGTAGGCATACTATCAAGAAAGTTCAACATTCCTGTGTATGCAAATGAGAAAACTTGGATAGCTATGGAACCAATAATAAAGGAAGTGAAATCAGAAAATATAAAAATTATTAAAGCTAACAAAAACTTTGAAATCAATGATATACTGATACATCCTTTTAATATAAGCCACGATGCCATCGATCCAGTGGGGTATTTGTTTTTCAATGGAATGAAAAAAATAAGCATACTAACAGATACAGGATGCGTAAATGAGGGTATAAAAACAAAGATAAAAGGCTCACACCTATTTTTTATTGAAGCAAATCATGATATAGAAATGCTTAAAAACGGTGGATATCCAGTCCACTTAAAGAAAAGGATATTAGGAAATAAGGGACATTTATCAAATGATGATTGTCTTAGCATACTAAGTGAAGTTCTGTTTGGACAAAATGAACATGTACTGTTAGCTCACTTGAGCAAGGAGAATAATTTACCACAATTAGCGTATAAAACCATTTATAATGGGCTTAAAGAAATCGGATTTGATGTAGAAAAAGATATAAATATTCAATTAACTAATAGAGATAATCATACTGAGATATTTAACATTTAGGGGGAAGAAATATGGATAATTATGGAAGTTACTATCATAAATCAAGGAAACCTAGAAAAATTTCTTATTTTCTAGTTGCTCTAGTAGGAGCTATAATCGGAGGTATAATAACTGCATATGTTGCACCAAATTACCTTTATGGAAAAATATTGCCGTTGCCAGAGATATATCAATATAGCACTGAACCCCCTATAATAAACACAATCGATATAACCCCAACTGATGAAATAAACACAATAACAGCAGTGGCAAAAAAAGGAATGAGTTCTGTTGTTGGGATAACAACTATACAAGTACAGCAGGAGTTTATATGGTCTAGGACAGTTGAAGGAATTGGGTCAGGCGTAATAGTAGACAGCAATGGATATATATTGACAAATTCACACGTTATAGGCGATGGAAAGGCTAGAGAGATAAATGTATTATTTGAAAATGGTGATTCACACAAAGCTGATGTAATATGGTTTGATCCTACCCTTGATTTAGCTATTATAAAAGTAAATGCAAGGAACTTATTAGCAGCTGAATTAGGAGATTCGGATAAATTAGAAGTTGGTGAAATTGCTGTTGCAATAGGAAATCCTTTAGGGCTTGAATTCCAAAGAACAGTGACTGCAGGTGTAATAAGTGGGCTTCACAGATCAATTCAAATTACAAGATATAATGTAATGGAAGATTTAATTCAAACAGATGCTTCAATAAATCCCGGAAATAGTGGAGGACCTTTGCTAAACGCTAAAGGACAGGTGATTGGGATAAACACTGCAAAGATTCAAACTGGTGAAGGTTTAGGATTTTCTATCCCTATAAACACTGTAAAGCCAATATTAGACAATGTAATAACTAAAGGTAATTTAGAACCAGTAGCATTAGGAATTTCAGGTACTGATATAGATCTTTATGAAAGGCAAATGGGAGTTGACATAAAAGCAGAAAAAGGAGTATTAGTTGTAGAAGTAGTTCCTAATTCACCAGCAGATAAGGCAGGGATAAAACCTATGGATGTAATAACTAAAATTGGAAACAGGGAAGTAAACAGTCTATCTGCTTTAAGAAAAGAACTATATAATTATGAAAAAGGCGATAGAGTGGTAGTTGAGATAAATAGAAATGGCGAGATATTGAAACTAAATGTAGATTTTGATTGATGGGGGAAGATGATGAAAATATTGTTAACAAATGACGATGGTATATTTGCAAAAGGCATCTATACAATGGCTAAGAGATTAGAAAAAAATCATGAGATAATGATTGTTGCACCAGATATTGAAAGGAGTGGGCAAAGTCATTCCATTACATTTTTGAATCCATTGGTCATAAAGGAAGTAAAATTGGATGGTTTAAATGCTAAATCATATAGTATTTCAGGATCGCCAGCCGATTGCGTAAGGATTGGAGTTCAACTTTTCAAAAAAGAGAATATAGATTTAGTTATATCAGGAATAAATATGGGAGCTAATACTGGAACTGACATATTGTATTCGGGAACAGTTTCAGCAGCTATAGAGGCAAATTTGTTTGGAATACCAAGTGTTGCAGTATCAGCTGAGTGGTTTGATGGAAAAGTAAATTATGATTTAGCTGCTGATTATGCAGTGAAGTTGGTAGAAAAAATAGAAAAATTTTCATTTAAGCCTATGGTTTTGAACTTAAATACCCCTTTTAAACTAAAAGAAGATTTAGCAGAAATTAAAATATGTAAAATTGGGGGACCTATTTATGATTTTTATAGCTCTCACAATAATGGAAATGGTGAGATAATATACAAAGCAATAGGTAGAGAAGATACTGAAAAATCAATTGGGACAGATAGATATTACTTGCACCATGGATATCCAACATTGACACCTTTAAAATATGACTTTACAAATTTTGAAGCAATAAAACACTTAGAGGATTGGCTTGAGAATTCAATTTAAAATTGAAATGAATATAAAATTAAAACTTGGGTATCAATTAACCGAAAATAAATAAAGGAGGGATTGGTACAATGGACAACATCGAAAGAAGAGAAGGAGTAGTAACTTTTGGACAAAAACCAGTAACCCTATTGGGTAAAGAGATAAAAGTTGGAGATAAAGCACCTGATTTTACTGTTTTAAAGGGAGATTTAACACCCTTTTCACTCAAAGATGCAGGAGATAAAGTAAAAATAATATCAGTAGTACCTTCATTGGATACAGGTGTATGTGAATTACAAACAATTAGATTCAATGAGGAAGCAGCAAAATTAGACGATGTAATAGTGCTTACGATATCTGTAGATTTGCCATTTGCACAAAAAAGATTCTGTTCTGCTCATGATATAGACAAAGTTTTGACACTGTCAGATTACAAAGATTTGGATTTTGGGCTAAAATATGGTTTTGTCATGGAAGAAAACAGACTCTTAGCTAGAGGAGTAATCGTATTAGACAAAGACAATACTGTAAAGTATGTTGAATATGTAAAAGAGGGAACAAACCACCCAGACTATGAGAAGCCAATTGAAGTAGCAAAAGGACTATTATAAGCCTTCCATTTGGAAGGCTTCTTTTTTAGGAGGTAACATGGATATAAATATAATTGCAGTAGGAAAATTAAAAGAAAAATACTTACAAGATGGCATAGATGAATACATAAAAAGATTATCAAAATTTGCTAAAGTAAATGTGATAGAAATTCAAGATGAAAAAGCAAAAGAAAACTTGTCTCAAAGAGAAATGGATATCATAAAACAGATTGAAGGAAATAAAATTCTCTCATATATAAAACCTAGAGATTATTGTATAAGTCTGGCCATAGAAGGTAAAAGCATGGATTCTTTAAAGTTTTCTGAAGAAATTTCAAAGCTTATGTTAGATGGCCATTCAACGATTAATTTCATTATAGGAGGAAGCATAGGGCTTTCTAATGAAGTATTAGAAAGAAGTAATTTAAAGCTTTCATTTTCAAAATTTACTTTTCCTCATCAGCTAATGAGATTGATTTTGATTGAGCAGATTTACAGAGCTTTTAAGATAATGAACAACGAACCATATCATAAATAACATAGGTGATTACATGGATGAATTACCACATGTAGGGGCGGTCTTTGACTGCCAGTTTAAAAACCCGCGAATTGAAAAATGATAAATATTAAAATGGATGGTGATTACATGGATGAATTACCACGAAGAAAAAACATAAGGTTAAAAAAATATGATTATTCACAAGACGGATATTATTTTATAACTATATGCAGCAAGGACAAAAAATATATATTTTGGGATGTAGGGGCGGTCTTTGACCGCCAGTTTGAAAGCCATTATGAAAAACCACCATTATCAAACATAGGACAAATCATTGAATCAGAAATAAATAAAATTAATTCTATTTATGAAAATGTTGAAATTGACAAATATGTTATTATGCCTAATCACATACATATGATTATTATATTAAATAATGCTAATGGGCGGTCAAAGACCGCCCCTACAGTATCTCGTATTATACAGCAGTTTAAAGGTTCTGTTTCCAAACAGACTGGATTGTCATTATGGCAAAAATCTTTTTATGACCATATAATCAGAGATGAACAAGAATACCAAAAAATATGGCATTACATAGAAACAAACCCATTGGAATGGGAAAATGATGAATATTAAAATGGATAATGATTACATGGATGAATTACCACATGTAGGGGCGACCTGCTATCACCTGACCTGTAGGGGCGACCTCTGGTCGCCCGTATGAAAAACCTGTGGTCGCAATTATGAAAATGTTAAAATGGGAAGATGATAAATATTATATATTTGGGGTATTTTATGAAATACATTAATGGATTGAGGTTAAAAAAAGTGAAGACATTTTTATTGCTAATATTAATAGGCATATATTTATTTGCTCAAAATAAATGGGTAGATGTAGATAAGATAAAAATTCAAGTAGAGAGCTTGCCATCCTCATTAGATGGATTTAAAATAGTTCATGTTTCTGATCTGCATATACCACATAATGAGATAGAAATAGAAAAATTAATTGATATATTAAAAATAGAAAAGCCAGATATAATAGCTTTAACTGGAGATATAATTAGCAGTGGCTCAAACTTAGATTATAGCAATTTAGAGATATTGCTTGAAGAATTACCAAAGATAACTAAGGTTTATGCTGTTTTAGGAAATCATGAGTCGAGAAACGATTATCTTGATGAATATAAGGAAATGTTGAAAAAGAGCAATATAATATTACTAGAAGATGAATACGAAATATCATCTAAAGACGGATATTCGATAGGAATCATAGGATTAAGAGATAACTCTATATATAAAAAAGAGAATATAGAAGATATAGAAAAAATAAAAGATATGCCAATTATAATGCTAGCCCATAGACCTGAAAAGATTGATGAGTATTTTTCGGAAAGAAATTCAGTTAAACCTACATTGGTTCTATCAGGCCATGCCCATGGAGGTCAATTTAGAATTCCTTTTTTAAAAAGAGGTCTAATTGCACCAAATCAAGGGTTTTTCCCTAAATACACTTCAGGAATATACAAAGCAGAGAATGGTGGTGTAATGGTAGTGAGCCGTGGACTTGGGAGAAGCGTAATACCATTTAGAATAAACAATAGAATCCATTTGCCAGTTATAGAATTAAAGAAAACTATATAAATGTAATAATTACAAAAATATATTGACTATAAATATAATATGGTGTATTTTATTTATGTGAGAAAAAAAGGGGGTTTTAGGAATGAGCAAAATAGTAGTAGTAGGAGCAAATCATGCAGGAACAGCTGCAATTAACACACTTTTAGATTTAAATAAAGATAATCAAGTTGAAGTTTTTGATAGAAATTCAAATATAAGTTTTTTAGGATGTGGTATGGCACTTTGGATAGGGCATCAAATATCAGGTCCTGAAGGATTGTTTTATGCTACAAAAGAAGGCCTTGAGAAAAAAGGCGCAAAGATAAATATGGAAACAGAAGTGGAAAAAATTGATTTTAAAAATAAAAAAATCTATGCAAAAAACAAAAATGGAGAAAGCATTGAAACAGATTATGACAAGCTTATATTGGCAACAGGGTCTCTGCCAATAGTTCCAAATGTAAAAGGAACTGACTTAGAAAATGTTCAATTAGTAAAACTCTACCAAAACGCACAAGAAGTTATCGAAAAATTAAACAAAGATGAAATCAAACATGTAACAGTTGTGGGAGCAGGATACATCGGAGTTGAATTAGCAGAGGCTTTTAAAAGAAATGGAAAAGAAGTTGCACTGATTGATGTAGCACCAACTAGTTTAAGTAGTTATTATGATTATGAATTCACAAAACTTATGGATGAGAATTTAAAAAATCATGGCATAGATCTACACTTTGAAGAAAAGCTAGTTGAAATACAAGGCGATGGAAAAGTAGATAAGGTCATCACAGACAAATCAGAGATACCTACTGACATGGTCGTACTTTGTATTGGATTTAGACCAAACAATACTTTGGGAAAAGATGATTTGGAACTATTTAGAAACGGAGCATTCTTGGTAAATAAAAAGCAAGAAACTAGCATAAAAGATGTTTATGCAATAGGCGACTGCGCAACAGTTTATGACAATGCAATTGATGGACCTAATTATATAGCCCTAGCAACAAATGCTGTAAGAAGCGGGATAATAGCTGGATACAATGCTTCGGGAGTTGAACTCGAAAGTGTCGGTGTACAAGGCTCAAATGGAATAAATATATTTGATTTCAAAATGGTTTCAACAGGTCTAAGTTTGACTAAAGCTAAATCATTGGGATTTGATGCTCTTGCAACAGACTACGAAGATTTGCAAAAGCCTGAGTTTATCACTGAAAACAATGAAAAGGTAAAGATAAGGATAGTATACGATAAAGACAGTCGAAGAGTTTTAGGAGCGCAAATGGCTTCTAAATATGATGTATCAATGGGCATACATTTCTTTAGCTTAGCTATACAAGAAAAAGTAACAATAGATAAATTGAAACTCACAGATATATTTTTCTTGCCACATTTCAATAAGCCATACAATTACATTACAATGGCTGCTTTGAATGCGAAATAATCATTCAAAGAAATCTCAAAAATTTTTGAGATTTCTTTTTTTGTCATAATTTAATAACATTTATATGGCATAATAGAGTCAAAAGGAGGGAATAAAAATGCTAGTGATATTATTATTGATTATTATACTTTATGTACTGTACAAGAATGGACAACTTGATTTTCACAACAAAGAAGACGAATCGCTTAAAAAGTTGAAAGAAAAGTATATAAATGGCGAAATTGATGAAGAAACATATCTAAGGATGAAGAAAAACATTGAAAGCTAGGAGGTGTAGAAATTGATGCATTTTAGAGGATACAATGGATTTGATAGATTTTTTAACGGCAACGGATACAGATATTTTGAAGATGGAGTGAACCGAGGTTTTGACTTTTTCCATCCTGCAATGATATTTATGGCAATCATGTCCTTTGTGGTATTCGTTGCAATAGTGGTTTTGGTAGTGCTGTTAATCAAAAAGAGCAATAAAAGAAAATTTGAATCAAATGAATTTGATCAAATGCTAAATCAAAAATATATCAATGGCGAGATATCGGATGAAGAGTATTTAGCTAAGAAAAAAGCATTAAGAGATAAATAATGTGCATTTTGGGGTAATATAAAATCAAATGATAAGATGAAGGTGAAATCGTGAAAATATTAGTCGTTGAGGATCAAAAGGACATAAGTGATATTGTCACTAAATATCTTGAAAAAGAAGGCTATGAAGTAAACTGCGCCTATGATGGGCTCAGCGCATTGGATTATATAGCCAAAGACACCTTTCATCTTATCATTTTAGATATAATGTTGCCCTATATAGACGGATTCCAAATTCTTGATGAGATTAGAAAAACTTCAAATACACCTGTAATAATGCTGACTGCTAGGGAACTGGAAGTAGATAGGCTAAAGGGCTTTGACTTGGGGGCAGATGACTATGTTGTTAAACCATTTAGCCCTAGAGAACTAGTAAGAAGAGTAAAAGCGATATTTAAAAGAGTTTACAATGAAGCTGCAGACAGCTGTATTGAGTACAAAGAGTTGAAACTACACTTAAAAAGCATGAAGTTGACTAAAAATGACAAAGATATAGATTTGACAACCACAGAATTCAATCTACTTAAGACTTTTATGGAAAACAAAGGTTTAATATTGAGCAGAGAACAGATTATTTCTCTGAGTTTTGGCAGTGAATATGATGGATTTGACAGAAACATCGACAGCTACATTAGAAGAATTAGGAAAAAAATTGAGGATGATCCAAACAATCCTAAATACTTAATCACAAAATATGGCGCTGGATATATATTTGGAGGAGAAAATGATGAGTATTAGAAAATTGTTGCTGATACTTCTTTTAGGAGTATGTTTAATAACTGTTGTCATCAACTCCTCTATTTTAGCTTCACTAACGGATAGATATTTTTTGAATTACTTAGATAAATCTTATGAAAACCATCTAAGCCAGATCATATCTTACCTTACAAATGTATTGGAAACAGACAATCTAAGCACTGACAAATTAGAAGCGGAGCTGGAAACCCACCTATTAGATCCAATAGTAAGAGTTAGAGTATTCGATGAAAGCAACATATTGCTAGCTGATGTTGAAAACAAATTGGAAGCTCAAAGCGGATTTATGAGAGGACATATGAGTTTTAGGATGGGTATGGGGAAAGGCTCTTCTGAAACATTTACCGAGCAAGTTGAAATAGAAAGCGGCGGAGAGCTTCTTGGAACCTTATATGTGACAAGGCTAGTAAGTTATGACAGTTCGATAATTGCCAATATGTTTAGAAGTACTCTTTTTATAAATAGCTTAATATCAATAGGCATAGCCATGTGCATATCAGCTTTGATTGCACTAATTACAAGTCGAAAAATAAGCGCTGACTTAAGGCAAACATCATATTTAGCGACAGAGATACAACAAGGGAAAGTTATAAAAGCAAAAGACACTAAGATAAAAGAGATAAATAGTTTAAGAAACAGCCTTGAAGACTTGTCAATCAAGCTGAAATTGAAACAAAAGGCTAAAAAAGAGCTATTAGATCAGTTAATCCATGAAACGAGAACTCCCCTTACAGTTTTAGGCTCTCATTTTGAAGCTATTGAAGATGGAATTATTGAAACGAGTAAAGAAGAAATAGAGATATTGAAAAACCAAGTTGAAAGCTTGACTTTTATAATAGGGAATTTAAATAGAATAATTGAAGATGAAACGGAAACTAATGATTTAAACTTAGAAGATATTGAAATCGATAAACTTATAAAGCAAATAGTAAATGGCTTGAAAAATCAATTTGACAACAAAAAAATTCAAATAAAGATCGATACTGATGAAAAAATGACCATTAGGACAGACAAATACAAATTCACTCAGATTCTGTACAATCTATTGACAAATGCCTACAAATACACTGAATCAAACAAGAAAGTGAGCATATCATATAAAATAGAAAAAGATGAGTTCGTATTAGAAGTAAAAGATGAAGGAAAGGGAATAAAAGAAGAAGATATTGATAAGATATGGAATGCTTACTACAGGGGTCAAGACGAAATAGAATACGGAGAAGGCATAGGGCTATATGTAGTAAGTGAAAATGTAAAAAAACTAGGCGGCGAAATTAAAGTCTACTCTAAAGTAGGGAATGGGAGCATATTTACTGTAAAATTGCCATTAAATATTTTTAGCGAGCAAAGCACCTCCAATTGAGCCAGCAAATCTGGCCATTGGAGATGTTTTTACTTCTTCGCCTAGTTCTTTTGAAAGCAATTCAACAAATGGGTTTAATTCACATAGACCACCTGTCAGGTATATAGTGCCTATAAGCCCGTGTTTACTCAACATTCCTTTGATTCTATTGATGATGGAATTTAATACTCCTCTTGCTATATCTTCTCTTTTTGTTCCGTTCGCTATAAGGCTTATTACTTCCGATTCTGCAAAAACGGTGCACATGCTGTTTATTTTGATATCTTCTCCTTCTAGTGCTAACTTTGAAAGATCCTCAATTGTCAAATTCAAGGTATTAGCCATAAGCTCGATAAATCTCCCTGTTCCTGCAGCACATTTATCATTCATAGTGAAATTTGAGACATTTCCATTTTGAACTGTAATTATCTTTGTGTCTTGTCCACCTATGTCAATCACTGTCAAATCTTCTTTAGCTAAATAATACGCACCTTTAGCATGGCAAGTGATTTCGGTGATAGTTTTGTCTGCATATGGCACAGCGACTCTCCCGTAACCAGTGGCAATTATTTTTGAATGTTCTAAATCAATGCCATTTTCAATAAGGCTAGATTTAATTTTTTTTGATGTTTCTACACTATTCCAGCCTGTTGGCATAAGCAGATTAAATCTTATTCTTTCATCATCAAATACTGTCACTTTTGAGGCTGTGGAGCCTATGTCTATTCCTATATAGTTCAACGCAATCATCCCTTTAATCAATCTAATGTAAAAAATCCATTTATTTCAATATTTTCTTGTTCAATGATTCGCTTTATTTTGTCCTCGTTTTCTTTGTCATAGATTACTGATATCCCGCAACAAGTCGATAGTTTCCTTGGCGTTGGAGATATTACGAATGAGATATTTTCTTTTTTCAAACAATTGGTCAATTTAATTCCTTGATTTGAATTTGGAAATAAAATATAATGCCTTGTCAATTAAATCATCTCCAAAAATGCCTCTACCCTAGTTTTTATTTGACCTTCATCTTCTTCAGAATAGTCAGTTTCAATTTTAAGCAAAGGTATATTTTTTTCCTTTAGCACTTTTGAAACTCTTTCATGTTCTATTGAATATGTGTGGCAGAACGATAGATTATAATATATCACACCATCTACATTGTACTCATCTGCATATTTTAATATATCTTCAACTCTGCCTTCATTTGGTGTAAAACAAGCACAGTTTATATCCATATACCTTATAGCTAAATTGTCAATTAGATCGTCGACAGTATTTCCATCTGTTGAAACTTCATTTTCAAAATACCTTGTACCAGTGCAAGTTTCTTCTACTACTATCTCAGCATCTAAGCTTTCAACTATTTTATGCAATTTCCAGTTTGGAAGAGCCATTGGAGTTCCTGTTACCATTATTCTCTTTTTGCCGCTAGGTTTCAGACTTTCTACTCTTTTTTCCAATTCCGCACATAATTCTTCGGTTTTCTCAATAAACCTCTCAGGATCATCAGAAAAAGCTACTTGACTAACTAAAAGAGCGTCGAGCCCACTTATTGGAGATGGAGTATTTTTTCTTAAATCATAAAGATGTTTTAAAGCTCTTCTTTTCCTTTTCATTAAATCAATAGATTTTTTTAAATTTTCAACAGTGACTTTATTTCCAGTCAATTCCTCCATCTTATCAATAAATAATTTAATTTCATCTTTCCACTGTTCTATATTTTTATCACGTTTCATCTGAGGTAGTTCCATGACATGGACAGGCATATAGTCATTCATTATTTCCCATGCCTTTTTCTTGGCATCACATGTGGTTTCTCCAACTATCATATCGCACGATTGGAAATATGGGCAGGTTTGACTAACCTTTGCCCCAGTAAATGCTTTTACAAGTGGGCATATATTTCTTGGCAAAACCTTTTCCCCATCTTCAATCCAAAATTGGCTCCCAGAACAAAGACCTACACTGATAGCATTTGTAGCTAATATTATTTCATCTGGTACAAAAACGCAGAAAGTTCCTACAACTTTACCGCCATTTTTCTTGTGATTTTCCAATTCCAATATTCTTGCTCCATGAATTTCTGCTACTACAAAATTAAAGTAATTCATAGCCTCAGGTCTGTTTTTTGAGTCAAATATGTATCTGTAAACTGAACAGGCAAAGCTTCACATAATATATCGTGTTTTTCCAAATCAATATTTAAACTTTCCCACATCTTTGTATAATCTCCCATTGCTTTCACTCCTTTTCTTTTTGATAAAATTATAACATTGATGAATTTATAATTATATGATTATTTAAAAAATCAATTACACTAAATAAAACATTAAATATATTAATGAATAAATTTAATAGATAAGCAGGAATATAGCTTATTATAGGTCTAATTATATTTAAATCCATATTGTGATATAATATAAATAAACACAAATATAAATATAAAGGTGGATATTATGTATTCTTATGAAGATGAAGAGAATATGATAAAAATTGTTGATTCGCTGTTGAATAATCTCCAAGAAGCTATTTGCATAACTGACAAAAATTGCATAGTAAAGTATTGGAATAAGTATGCAGAAGAACTCTATAATATCGATAGAAAGGAAATTGTCGGGAAAAGAATCGATAGTTTTTTTTCGAATGCCATAGCAATAGAAGTTGCCAAGAACAAGAAGATATATAGAGATGTCTATCATTCTCCAAGGGAAGGAAGTCACATAATAATAAATGCCGCGCCTATAATCATTGACAGCGAGTTTAAAGGAGTAATAAGCACTGAAAAAGACATATCTGACATAAGAAGCATAAATGAAGAACTTGAGAAGATAAAAGAAAGAGCTGAATTCTTAGAAGAAGAGATAATGAGGTTGACAGGATCTTGGAATTCAATTCAAAGTAAAAACAAAAAAATGCAAACCATGATAGAGATAGCTAAAAGAGCAGCACCAACTACTGCAAGCATTTTAATAACTGGCGAAAGTGGTACAGGGAAAGAAGTGTTTGCAAGGGCAATCCACGAACAAAGCAAAGTAAAGGGGAGCTTTATCCCTGTAAATTGCAGTGCAATACCCAATGACTTATTTGAGAGTGAATTCTTTGGTTATGACAAAGGTGCTTTTACAGGAGCTAACATCTCAGGTAAAAAAGGATTTTTTGAAATGGCAAAGGATGGCACATTATTTCTCGATGAAATAGCTGATTTACCTTTATTTATGCAATCTAAACTGTTGAGAGCACTAGAGGATAAACAGATAAAAAGGGTTGGGGCAGAGAAGTACATAGATATAAATACGAGGATAATAGCTGCCACAAATAAATGTTTAGAAAAACTAGTTGAGGAAGGCAAATTTAGAGAAGACTTATATTATAGATTAAATGTTATAAGAATTAAATTACCGCCTTTAAGAGAAAGAAAAGAGGATATCATCCCCTTACTTGAACAGTTTTTAAAAGAAGCAGCTAAAGGGAAAAAAGGTGCAAAATTTAAATTAGATAAAGAAACTGTCAAGATTTTGACAAAATACAGCTGGAAAGGAAATATAAGAGAATTAAAAAATGCAGCTGAACAAATTGTAATACTTTCTTCTTCAGATGTCATAAGAAGAGAGGATTTGCCTGAATACATACTTAAAAACACAGAAATATATTATGACAACGATAAAAAGACTTTGAGAGATGCTCTTTGTGAGTATGAAAAATCAATGATAGTGAATACATTGAAAAACACAGACGGAAACATAGCAAAAGCTGCAAAGATATTGGGGATTCCTCGTTCAACTCTACACTATAAAATAAATACATACAAAATAGATGTGTCTAATTTTTGACATTAATGTCAAATATTAGACTTTTTTTATTGAGCATATTCTATGAAAAGAGGTAATTATCTCTATGGCACAAAAATTGCACATATAATGACATATAATTAACAATGATAGGAGGTGCAAAATGATATTTAATATACTGCTAAGCCAAGGCGCTGGAGCAATAGCAAAACCTATAGTGTCTAAAGGAGAATATGTAAAAAGAGGTCAACTCATAGCAATTCCAAACGGACTTGGTGCAAATATACATTCAAGTGCAAGTGGAGTCGTGGCAGATGTAAATGAAATTTCCATTATCATTGAAGCTAGTGATATAGATAAGGACGATTTCATCAAATTAGAAAAAAGCGATTCATTGATTGAGATGATTGAAGATGCAGGAATTGTTGGTGCTGGAGGCGCTGGTTTTCCAACTTACATAAAGCTTAAATCTGAACTTGTTGATGGAATTTTAATTGCAAATGCTAGCGAGTGTGAGCCAAATTTACATCATAACATAGAACTTATGACCAAGTATCCAGATTTAATAATTCGCGGCATAAGTTTAGCTATGCAAGCCTTAAATGTAAAAAAAGCTATAATCGCGATAAAAGAAAAACACACAGAGGCAGTTAAAGCATTAAACAATGCAATTGGGAGCGAGAATATTTCAATAAAATATGTACAAGATCTCTATCCATCTGGAGATGAAAGAGTTTTAGTAAGAGAACTTTTAAATGTTGAGTTAAAACCTGGAGAACTCCCATTAAAAGCAGGGGCTGTTGTTTTAAATGTTGAAACGCTTAAAAACATCGCCATGTGTATAGACGAGAGAAAACCCGTCATAGACAAGGATTTAACAGTTGGTGGAAGGGTGATTGATAGCCCTCGTGGGAAAGTATATTTAGATGTTCCAATAGGTACAAGTTTTAAAGATATGATTGATAAGTCAAAATGTGTGATAGATCCATTTGGAGAAATAGTTGCAGGAGGAGCTTTTACTGGGAAAAAAGCTGATTTTTCTTATCCTGTGACAAAGGTCACTGGAGGGATATCTGTAAGCATGCCTTTTCCAACTGAAAAGAGAAAACTTGGATTATTGGGGTGCGAATGTGGTGCAAGCATTGAAAGGCTGAAGGAAATTGCAGAAGGAATGAATGCAGATGTAGTTGCAAGCATTAATTGCAAGAGAATGGAAGATATAGGTAACAACAGGCTTAGATGCAATCTTCCAGGAGTTTGTCCTGGACAAGCAGAATCAGTATTGAATTTAAAAAAACAAGGTGCCCAAGCACTCTTAGTTGGCAGCTGTCAACACTGAACGAATACCATAATGGAGGTAGCTCCTAGGTTAGGAGTTGGAGTTTATCACAGCACAGACCATATTTTAAGAGCATATGGGCATAGACTTATAAGAAGAATAAAATTATAGGAGTGATATAGATGTCAATCGATTTAGAAAAAGCGCTTCTACACAAGGATGATTATGCTGTTACTTGTTGTAGATTTGAAGAAGGAAAGACTATTGAACCTTCAATGCTTGAAGACCCAGAGATAATACCTGATTTAATCGATTCAAATTTACTCAATATTCCTGAAAATGCTCTTAAAATTGGCGAGGTATTGGGACTTAAATTAAAAAAGACAGCTGATGCACTTACAGCTTTGACGGAAAGTTATGTTGAGGGAATAAAAAGAGACAATGATTTAAGGAAAGAAGAATACAAACAGGAAGAAAAAGAACTTTATGTAGAGAATAAACTAAGTAATATCACAGCAAATCTACAAAGTAATATACCCAGCGTTAAGATAAAAATTGGTGAAGGAAAAGACATCGAGCTTGAATTTCCACTATTTACTTTAAATCAAAATGCACAAGAATTGCCATTATATAATCAAAAAGAAGAGAAATTTCAAGGCGAAAATGAAATTGAAGAAGAAAAGGTATTAGGAAAGTTAACACGAAAACACATAAAAATTGATGAAGTAGTTCTTGGGGAAGAAACTAAAATTGAAGGAAGTACTTTAACTTTGAGAAAAGGACTTATAGAAGAGGCGAAATCAGTTGATCCACTTATAATCGATGTTTCATTAGATATTATAAAAAGCAGTGATTACTCAAAATACAGCGACACTATAATGGATGTTCAGCCTATTGCAGTTAAAGAAGAAGGAGAAATTGGCGAGGGCATCACGAGGGTTTTGGATGGAGTGTGCATGGTGGTAACCGGCATTGACGAGAGGGGTTTTCAAATATCGGAATTTGGATCATCTGAGGGTGAAATGGACAGAAATATAATGTTTAACAGAGCAGGTTCTCCTGACTATGGAGATATTCTCATAAAGACAAGAGTGATTATCGAGAAAGAGAAGAATATGGAAAGGCCAGGACCATTGGCAGCACATAAAGCAACAGAGGTCATCACTAAAGAAATCAGAATCGCCTTGAAGAAGGCAGATAAAGATTTAGTGTATAAAGAAGAGACATTTTTACACAAGAAAAGAAATGGAAGGAAGAAAGCCGTCATTGTAAAAGAAATAATGGGACAAGGTGCGATGCATGACAATTTGATCATGCCATATGAACCTGTCGGCATTGACGGAGCTAAAGCAAATGTAGATTTAGGAAATGTCCCAGTAGTAGTTACGCCGCTGCAAATTTTGGATGGTTGCATTCATGCACTAACTTGCATAGGACCTGCATCAAAAGAGACTTCAAGACACTATTTTAGAGAACCTCTAGTATTAGAAATGTTAAACGACGAAGAGATAGACTTAAATGCAGTTGTACTAGTTGGTTCTCCTCAAATAAATAGCGAGAAATTTTATGTGTCAAAACTTTTGGGAAATACTGTAGAAGCTATGAATGTGGATGGGGCAATTGTCACTACAGAAGGCTTTGGAAACAATCATATCGACTTTGCAAGCCATATCGAACAGATCGGTAAACGAGGTATCGAGGTCGTGGGAATGACTTTTGCCGGAGTACAAGGCCAGCTTGTAGTAGGAAATAAATATATGGATGCATTGATTGACTTGAATAAATCTAGTCAAGGGATTGAAAATGAGATATTGGAAAACAACTGTTTGACCAAAGAAGACGCTATTAGAGCAATATACATGTTGAAAGCAAAGATGGCTGGAGAAAGAATTCAACCAGCTGAAAGAAAATACACTAAAGATGTAAAACTATCGAATATCAGACTCATTCAAGAAGCAACAGGCAAGAAAATAGAGTTATCTCCTAATGAGACGATTTTAAAGAAAAGCAAAAAAAGATTAGAAATTTACGAAAGAGAAGATGACTATGAAAGAAATTAAATACGATTTGCAACCTAGATTATATACTGGAGTTATTACAGATATCACTGACATGGCTGTGGTCATAGAGATGAATGGAAGATTAGGAAGACTAAGCCTTTCTAGAAGAATGATCATAACAGACGAAGAAATAAAATTGGGAGATGAAGTTACTTTTATGTTGAGTTACCCAGAAGTTATACAAAAAAGAAGTGAGGGGAATATGATATGAAATTAACAGTAGTAAAGAATTTAAAATCAGAAATTTATGTCCCTATAACACCTGAAATAGTATGGACACCCGTCACAAAACCATTAAATGAAATGAAGGTGGCTTTAGTAACAGGTGCTGGAGTGCATTTGAAAACTGATAAAAGATTTAATTTAGCAGGAGATACAAGTTACAGGGTCATACCAAGAGAGGCTATAGGAAATGATTTAATGGTAAGCCATGGTGGATATGACAATGCAGATGTCAATAAAGATATAAACTGCATGTTTCCAATAGACAGACTTAAAGAATTAGCAAATGAAGGATTTATCAAAGAAGTTTCTGAACTCAATTTTAGCACCATGGGTGGTGGAGGCGATATCGAAGCTTTTACAGAGGTCACTGGACCAGAAATTGCAGAAAAATTAAAAGAGATAAAAGTCGACGCAGTTGTACTCACTGCAGGGTGAGGCACTTGCCATCGCTCTGCCGTGATTTTGCAGAGAGCTATTGAAAAAATAGGTATACCGACAATACTAATTGCAGCATTGCCACCAGTAGCTAAACAAAATGGTGCACCAAGAGTAGTCGCACCTAGAGTTCCTATGGGTGCAAATGTTGGAGAACCAAACAATGTAGATATGCAAATGGGAATATTAAAAGACACTCTAAAAGCTTTAGTAGAAATAACTACTCCAGCGACGATAGTGCCATTAGATTATGAATATATAGCTAAAGTTTAAGAAAGGACGATAAAATGGAAATTAAGAGAAATATATTAACAGTGGATTCCCATACTGCAGGAGAGCCTACAAGAGTCGTAGTTGGCGGATTTCCTCCTATTTTAGGAGAAAATATGGCTGAAAAAAGAACATATTTAAGCAACAATTTAGATGATTTAAGAAAGTTTTTGATGAGAGAGCCAAGAGGACATGAAAATATGTTTGGTGCGATAATTACTACGCCTACTCATAAAGAAGCTTCTCTAGGAGTCATTTTTATGGATAATGGTGGCTACTTAAATATGTGTGGACATGGTACAATCGGGGCATCAAAGGTTGCATTGGAGATTGGGCTTATAGAAAAGGAGTCGCCCGTAACAAACTTTAAGATAGACACCCCAGCAGGACTTGTAGATGTAAATGCTAGAGTAAACAATAACAAAGTAGAAGACATAAGTTTTTTTAATGTGGCTTCATTTGTTTATGAATCAGATTTAGATGTTGATTTAGATGATTTTTTAAGCTTTAAAATAGACATATGTTTTGGTGGAAATTTCTTTGCTATGGTACCAGCGAATGTATTTGGTCTCGAAATAAATAAAACAAATTTATATAAGTTTAGGGATTTAGGATTAAAAATAAGAGATTATGTTAATGCTAATTTTAAGGTAATTCATCCACTTTTACCAAACATAAACTCTGTAGATTTGGTTGAGTTTTATGAACCTCTAAGGGATGGCCTTAAAGGTTTTAAGAACATTGTAATATTTGGCAAAGACCAGTTCGACAGATCCCCTTGTGGAACTGGAACATCTGCAAAACTAGCTTTGATGTATGAGAAAAATGAAATAATGTTAAATGAGAGTATTAGATCTATGAGTGTTCTAGGAAGCACTATCACAGGGAATGCCATTAAGGAAGTTAAGATTGGGAATTATAGGGGAATAATACCGGAGATTACAGGAAGAGCATATATAACCGCTTATAATAATCTAGTTTTAGAAGATGGAGATATATTTGAATATGGCATAGATTTTTAGAAAGGCTAGGGGTATCCCTAGCCTAATTTCTTTTTACAAATTTTCCTTCTTTCATTATCATCTTCATGTTGTCAGAATTTAAGTTTTTGATATCATCTAATGGATTTTTTTCTAAGACCAGTAAATCGGCAAATTTATCTGCTTCTAAAGTGCCTGTTATATCATCAATTCTGAGCATTTCAGCTCCATTCTTAGTAGCGGCGACTATTACTTCCATTTCGCTGAGTCCTGCATTTTTAAGGGCGTACATTTCAGTTATTGCATATTTTCCGTATGGAGTCAGACTAGAGCAAAATGAGTCAGAGCCTATAGTTATCCTAATCCCTTTTTCTTTGGCATTTCTTAAATTGTCGATTATGCGGTTTAATTCCTTTTCTGCAGTTGTATTTCCTGGATAGTTATCTAGTATCTTTCTATATGGAGGTTCATAAACACTAAACCATTCATAGAAAAATTGAAGTGTGGGACAGAAAGTTATATCCTTATCTTTCATTATCTCTAAGCATTCCTCGTTTAACTCTTGACCGTGGATAATTACATCTACACCTGCTTTTACAGAAAACAATGCTCCCTCATATCCTTCAGCATGAGACCATACTGGAATGTCAACCATTTTGCACTCATCAACTACTGCTTGGATTTCTTCCATTGTATAGTGTGTGTAAGCTTTAGCATCGTATCTCCAAATACCTCCACCTGTAGACCAGATTTTTATGGCATCAGGATTTTCTCTAAGTCTATTTCTAACAGCCTTCCTCAATTCCCATGGCCCATCGACTCTTTCTGCCCAAGGGTGAGAAATATTGTTGTATTCTAAGGGCAATCTATGACTATCTCCATGACCTGCAGTTCTGCAAAAACCGAGGCCTGTTGCCACGACCCTAGGTCCCTCAATTATCCCCTGTTCGATCATATTTCTGATATGTATTCCAAAACGGGATATTTCACCTACTGAAGTCAATCCATGTAATAGAGCTTCTCTAGCCTGACTTACTGCAACCACAGCCTTTTGTTCAACTGGCTCCAATACCCATTCACTGTCGTTGTCGGAGAGATTTCCACTAAAATGCAGATGAGAATCTATAAGCCCTGGCATGATCACCTTATTCTCTATGTCTATGATCTCGTAATCATCAGCAAATTCTACCAGTTTGCCAGCATAGATAATTTTTTTATCTTCAACAAGAACTAGAGAATTTTCTAGTGGATTTTTCCCGCTACCATCTATCAACAAACCACCTTTAAACGCAAATTTTCCCATAAATTAACCTCCATTATTAGATAGTCACATTCTTATAGTATATTAAAAAGCTTGTACTTTCAACAAATAAAAAGAAAAGCCATTGGCTTTTCTTATAGAGTATATCTGCTGAGTTCTTTTTTTAGGAATAATACAACTTTTTCTAGTTCTTGTATATTTTCGGTTAATTTTATGATTTCAGAAGAGAAATTAGTAACATTAGCACTCATTTCTTCTGATGTAGCACTATTTTCTTCAGTGATTGCAGCTAGGTTATTTATGTTTTCAAATACTTTATCTATTTTTTTAGTTTCTGCTATAAGTCTTTCAGATATTTCGGATATCATATCTTTTACATCGTTTATCATATTTGAAGCTAATTTGCTATCTTTAACCACATCTGCTACAGTCTGAGTACCTGATTCTAGTTGTAAAAACTGGTCGTTAATCTGTCCAACCATGCTGTTTACACTCTTTGTGAATTCATTTAAGCTTGAATTAATAGTATTTACAGCTTCTTTTGAGTTTTCTGCTAATTTTCTAATTTCTTCAGCGACAACACTAAACCCTCTGCCCATTTCTCCTGCCCTAGCAGCTTCTATTGAGGCATTCAAAGCTAAGAGATTTGTTTGCTCTGCTATACTCTCAACTGTATTTACTATTTCTATAGTACTTTTGATTTTTTTGCTGAGTTCCTGACCTTGATTGTTTACATATGAAAAATTGTTTTTAACATCTTCTAAGTTTGATGAAACTCTTTCAAGATTATTGAAGGAAGTTTCTATTTGCTCGACAGCTTTTCCTAAACTTTCTTTACCATCTAATTGCATTTTGCTTATTTTATCAATCATTTCGATATTATCTGACAAAATGCTTACAGAGTTTTCAGCCTCGTTTGCTTGATGTACAGCACCATCTGCAACTTCTTGGACAGCTTTAGAGATTGAATCGGAAACATCTCCTAAATTATCTGCTACTTTAGAAAATTTTTCTATGAATGAATATAAATCATCCATTCCACCTTTAAAATATGTTATTTCTTCTCTCAATCTATTTTTTGATTCATTTACAGAATTAAAAAGCATTTCATTGTAGTCATTAGTGTGTACAATCAAATCCTCATCTAAATGAATTTCTCCGAGTTTTTTAATCTCTTCAGGCAAATCCAATGTAGGCTTTATGATTGTTTTTGAAACAAGCATTGTGGAGATAAGAACTATTAAAGGAGCTCCTATCAATAGGATATAGTCTGTAAACCCATTTAAAATTGCAATAAGAGCGAAACTTAAGATAGTTGGGTAGATAGCAATCTTAAGAGGTGCATATTTTATAAAAGATAAAGAAAGCAATTTTGAAGCTTTATAGGTTTTATGTTTCTTGTCACCTTTTTCAAAATGTATTTTTACTCTTACTGTATGAACACCATCGCTATCAACTTCTTTTTCAATTATTTCGGATTCAATTTTTTCGTTGAAAAATTCTCCTGTTCCTTCTATCAGACCAAGGAAATAATCAATTAACCCTCTTTTTGATTTGTAAGTAATTATCAAGGTATTGTCATCAATATCTTCAGGAATCAGTCTAGGGGGCTTAGCACCGGGTATCATTTTAGTCAACTGAGTATGTACTTTGTCCATAAGTGCTAAGAAACTTTTGGCTGAATTCTTTTCAAAATAAGAAGGGAACCAGTTATAAAAGGAATTGATGTTATTTTGACCTAAAATTCTCCACATCTCATTTGAAGTCATGTTGTTTTCTTTTGCAAATGCATTCATTAGGCTAAGAATCTTTTGATCCTCGATTTCTTCTAAAGGAGTTATTAGCTTATCTGGATTCCAGCCATTTTTTCTCATTACTTCATTTCTTTTTTCCTTGCCCATTATTTTCTCGATAGTATTAAACCATATATTAACTACTGTACCTTTCATATGCACCATCCTCTAAATGGAAGTTTATTTTTATCTACCTAAGCTTATCGGCATATTTAAGAAAAATTAAATATGATAATTTAATTTGTTATATTTTTACTAATTATCAAACTTGAAATAGAACAAAAATTGTGTTAATTAAATAATTAATAAACAAAAATATAACTTATTCTTTATAGATAAGGGAGATTGCTATGAGAAAAATGAAAATAATATCATATTTAATGTAGAGAACAAAAACGATGAGAAAGAAATATTTATTTTCATAGATATGATAGATACTGAACAAGGACGACGTATAAAATATGTCGATTTTGAAGAATTTAAAAACTTATAACTAAAAATATGCTACATAGTAAATTAGTTTGAAAATCATTTTTATATTCCATTCAGAGGGTGATTATAGAATGTGTTTAAACAACATTTTTGATGCTATTTTTTATGATTCTTGTTGAGAAATCATCAAAAAAATACTGATTCAATGGATAAGTAGATTTATATGGAATATTTTATCCATTTCTGTGATAAACTATATCAATAGATTTAACAACTCGCATAAGTAAAATCATGTACAGCAAATTTGAATATAAGGAGGGTTAAATATGGATCTTTTTATTTTAGGAGTAGTATCGGGTTTTACAGTTAAAGCAATCATAGATATCCTAAAACACAAGGGGATCAAAAAGTAATAAATGCAATAGGTTATATAGGTATGACACATACTTTATATTATGTGCATCAAAATTGAAGACTAATAAAAAGGGAAGCTTTGTCATAGGCTTCTTTTTTATTGCCTCTTGAAACGTGTAAATCTAAGCTTTTCAAAATTCATAAATTCCCTGCGAATAAAATGGCTTTTTATAGTATTGTTAAGCGGTAGCTATTGATTTGTGGTTAATTTAAAGCATCACCCGATTTATGAAATATATAAAAATCATGAAGAGGCTTGATTTATGACAAAAATTGTGATAAATTAAACAATTAAGAAAATATAAAGGAGGATTGAAAATGAAAAAGATAGGCTTACTTCCGAGACTTATCATCGCAATTATTTTAGGTATTATCTTTGGTAACGTTTTACCAGAAGCATTAATCAGAGTTTTTTCTACTTTTAACACTATTTTTGGACAGTTCTTAGGATTTGCTATTCCATTGATTATCATTGGATTTATTGCTCCAGGAATTGGTGAATTAGGAAAAGGAGCAGGCAGAATTCTTGCTTTAACAGCAGGTATTGCATATCTTTCAACTGTATTTTCAGGCTCAGTAGCTTATTTTGCTAATTCGTTGATATTACCAACATTTTTAAATAGTAGCAATATCAATATGGACATTGTCGGAGAAGAAGCAATGGCAGCCACATATATTGATATGAGCATACCACCTCTAATGCCTGTAATGACAGCTCTTATCATTGCATTTACTTTAGGGATTGGGATGGCTGCGATAGATTCAAAACACATTAAAGGATTTATGAATGAATTTCAAAACATCATAAGCAAAGTGATATCTGAAATCATAATTCCACTGTTACCAATTCATATCATGGGGATATTTGCTAATTTAACCTTTTCAGGGCAGACAGCCATGATATTAAGTGTATTCTCTAGAGTGTTCATCCTTGTAATAGCTCTACACATTTTAATAATCATAATTCAATATACTATTGCTGGTTCAATGGCAAATGCTAATCCTTTTAAATTGATTAAGGGAATGTTGCCAGCTTATTTCACTGCAATTGGTACTCAATCATCTGCGGCTACCATACCAGTTACATTAGTTCAAACTAAGAAAAATGGAGTAAACGAAGGAGTTGCAGAATTTGTTGTACCTCTTTGTGCAACTATACATCTTTCAGGAAGCACAATTACACTTGTTAGCTGCTCTATGGCAATCATGATGTTAAATAATATACCGATAAGTTTTGGAACTTATTTTGGATTTATACTTGTATTAGGGGTTACAATGGTTGCAGCACCTGGAGTTCCAGGAGGAGCTGTTATGGCAGCTTTAGGAATCTTGGAGAGTATATTAGGATTTGATCAGACAATGCTTTCTCTAATGATAGCCCTTTATCTTGCACAAGATAGCTTTGGTACTGCTTGCAATGTAACAGGCGATGGAGCTATAGCTGTAATAGTTAACAAGATTTCAGGATTTAAATTGGAACCAAAAGAAAAATTAGTAGACATAGATATAAATTAATTTAATTAAAAATATAGACCTTTTAGGTCTATATTTTTTTACTTTGGGTATAGATTATCTAAAGGAGGGGGAATGTATGAATATAAGGAGAGCTTATCCAATCGAAGCTGAATTTTTAACTGATTTAGCAGTTGAATCAGAAGCTTATTGGGGTTATGACAAAAAATTTTTAGATGCATTTAGAATTATATACAGATTGAGCGAAGACTACATTATCAACAATCCAACATTTGTCTTAGAAGATGATGATAAAATTATTGGGTTTTATAGCATTGTTGAAAGCAGTGAAGGTGTTATTTTAGAATATTTTTATATAGATCCATCATATATAAGAAAAGGATATGGTAAAACACTGTGGGATCATTTAATCGAGTTTTGCAAAAATAGAGGAATTTTAGAATTTGATTTTGTAGCATCTGATGAAGCAGTGCCATTTTATGAAAAAATGGGTGCAATAAAAGTGGGAGAAACAAAATCAATTGTAGAAAGCGATAGAAGAGTCAATAAAATGAAAATGGTAGTTTCTTAGGAGGGAGAAAATTGGGTAAATATGATTTCAAATTAATATCTGATGAAGGGAAAATGGTATCTTTGGCGGATTTTAAAGGTAAAAATGTAGTAGTTTATTTCTATCCAAAAGACAACACCTCTGGTTGAACAATTGAGGCTAATGGGTTTAGGGATCTAAATCAGGAATTTGAAAAGTTAAACACAGTGATAATTGGGATAAGTAAGGATTCTCAAGAATCACATCAAAAATTTAAAAGAAAAAATGAATTGAATTTTATACTTTTGACTGATGATACAGGTGAAGTTTTAGAGAAATATGGGGTACTTAAAAACAAGAAAATGTTTGGAAAAGAAGTCTTAGGGATAGAGAGAAGCACATTTGTATTCAACAAATTTGGAGAGCTTGTAAAGGAGTTTAGAAATGTTAAACCAGGACCACATCCACAAGAAGTTCTTGAATTCATAAAGGAAAACTTGGCCTATTGATTGTTTAAATAATAATTAGTTGGGTAAATTCAATATGTGATAATAAATGTTAGACCAGCTATTAAAAGTCAAGAAGTAATTTAATTTATTTTGCCTTTGTGATAATAGAATTTCTGTCAGAACCCGTCAAGGATAAAAGCATCCCTTGACAGAACCTGTCACAAATTCTTATGTATAATTAGGCAAAACAAATAAACCTAAACTGAAGATACAAAATTTAGGATGAAGATTAAGCTATGTGAGTTGTTATTATTTGATATCAGGCACATAAGGTTTGTTATCACGTAATACAGCAAATATAATGTTGCACATTTTTCTAGCAACTGCGCCTACAGCTGTTAAATGGTGTTTCCCTCTTGCCCTAAGTGATTGATAATATACAGATAATGCTGGATCTTTAAAAGCTGCAACAGTCGCAGCTAGCCAAATTGCTCTACGAAGATATGGAGAACCACGTTTTGAAATTTTAGTCTGTGTTCCAATGAAATCTCCAGATTGTTTTACAGCTACATCCAGTCCTGCATAAGCAACCAGTTGTGAAGCTGATTCAAAACGAGAAATATCACCAATTTCTCCAATAATAATTGCACCTAGCACATCACCAATTCCTGTAATAGTAGTGATAACTGAATTAGTTTGGTGAAGAAGTGTAGAAATTTCAGTTTCAAGTTCTTTCAGCTGTTCTTCGATAAAATTAATCTGGGCAATAATTTGTTTGATTTGGAATGCAAAGGCATCTTTCGCAAAATTTACTCCAAAGGTATTAGAAGCATATTCTTGTATTTCAGAAGCTTTTGAAACACCAAATCGACCTTTACTTGCTTTAGATAAAAGTTCAGCAAGAGTATTTGTATCGATAGACAACATGTCTTCGGGAGTAGGATATTTAGATAGAAGCTCTCTCGAAGTAACCCCAAAGGTATCAGAAAAAAGCTTAGAGTATTCAGGGAAAACTTGATCTAAAAGAGCAATACACTTGCGTTTCCAATCAGAACATTCATCTACTAAAGCAAGTCGATAACGAGATAGTTGACGTAAAGCCATAATATCTTCATCGGCTAAAGAAGTAGATGAAAATTGACCAAAACGCATAATTTGAGCTATTACAAAAGAATCCTTAGAATCATTCTTGGTTTGTCTAATATACATTTTTCTAAAAGCATCTGATTGGATAGGATTAATAACATAAACAGTAAAACCAAGATCAATCAGATAAGAATAAAGGCTAACCCAGTAATGACCAGTTGCTTCCATTCCAATAATAACATTGGAGGAATCGGTTTCGAATTTATCAAGCATAGAGACTAATTTAGCACAACCAGCTTGAGAATTTGAAAAGGAAATGCTTTTATCAAGAAGCTTACCATTAGAATCAATAATAGAAGCTTCGTGGTTTTTCTTAGCAATATCAATACCAACATAAAACATAAAATCACCAGCTTTTAAAATATTAACAGATAAAGTCTAGGACCTCTCTACTTTACACCAATGCAACCTCGTTAGACATTCAGTAACATTTGTACTATCCAGCTCATTCGCATATGGATGTAAAGAAGAGGCGTAACTCTAAATAAGGAAAACAACGCTTCAAGGGGGTGAACTACGACCTCTATCTGTACAATTATTATCTCACAACATTAGTGAGATGGAAAAGATATATAGTTATTAAACTATAACATTATTATACGAGGGGGTATATATATGACGCAATATCATGAACCAATTGATAAATTAGATGAAAAAACAAAAGATATTACAAGAGCTCTTATGAGTTTAAAAGAAGAAATAGAGGCTGTTGATTGGTATAACCAAAGAGTCGCAGCATCTGATGATGAGACATTGAAAGAAGTATTAGCTCATAATAGAGACGAAGAAATTGAACATGCTGTAATGACATTAGAATGGCTTAGAAGAAATATGGATGTATGGGATGAAAATCTGAAGAAATATCTCTTTACCACAGAAAATTTACTTGAAGTAGAAGAAAGCGTTACAGAAGATAAAGAAGATAAAGATTTAGGTTTAGGAGATTTGAAATAGGAGGGATAACATATGCTAAATAGAAAAATGGCTCCAATATCAGATAAAGTTTGGGAAGAAATAGATAATAGAGCCAGAGAAGTTCTTACTAGTTATCTAACAGCAAGAAGAGTAGTTAGAGTAAATGGGCCTATGGGTTTAGAATTTAATGCAATAGGAGAAGGTAGACTTTCAGAGATAAAAAAGGCAGATTCAATACATTATTCTAACTATGATGTAAAACCACTTACTGAAGTAAGAGTTGAATTTGAACTAGATAGAAAAGAGTTGGACGATATAGTAAGGGGGGCAAAAGATCCTGATTTAGAACCCCTTGAAGATGCATTGAAGAAATTAGCTTTATTTGAAGAAAAGGCTGTTTACTATGGACTTGAGGATATAGGAATTGTTGGACTAGATAAAGTTGGTAAAAAAGCCATTCCTTTTGGAAAAGACAGAGAATCAATTTTAAATGCCATTGGAAAAGGTTTGATGGAATTAAAAGAAGCTTATACAAATCCACCTTATGTTTTAGTGGTAGGAGAAGAACAATTCAAAGACATTATATTAAGTGACAATGGATATCCTCTAGAAAAGAAGATAGCTAAATTAATTGGTGGAGAAATAATAGTTTCAAAAGCAGTAAACGGAGCTTTTTTAGTACCATTTAATTCAGAAGACCTAGAACTTACAATTGGACAAGATTTTGCGATAGGATTCGTAGAAGCTAATGAAGAAAAAATTAAATTATTCGCAATAGAATCTTTCACATTCAGAGTTTTAAATCCAGATATAGTTGTTAAATTTGCATAAAATTTTGTTTATACCCTATACAGAGATACTCGTATAGGGTATAATTTTTTTATGTAAATGTTTGGAGGTAAAAATATGACAGAATTTATCGCTTTTAGTGCTTTTACTGCTGGAATAGCATCGTTTTTTTCACCTTGTCTGTTGCCTATGATACCAGCATATATTTTTTATATTTCTGGAATAGATGATGTTGAAGCAATAAAAGAAAATAAGAGCAAGGTATTAAAGAGGACTTTAGGATTTATCATAGGGTTTACATTTGTTTTCATAATAATGGGTTTAAGCGCTTCATATATAGGCAGAATATTTATTAGCTACAGAAATGTATTTTTAAAACTCAGTGGATTTATAGTTATAGTGTTTGGACTAAATTTGATGGGTATAGTAAATTTAAAATCTTTAAGCAGAGAAAAGAGGTTTAAATCTCCAAGAAAAGTAAATGGGATATTGAGCTCAGGACTAATGGGAATGGCTTTTGCTGGTGGATGGACTCCTTGTTTTGGGCCTATACTTGGTACTATACTTTTCATGGCATCATTAGAGGAATCAATGATTCAAGGAGGGGTTTTATTATTTATATATTCACTTGGTATGGCGATACCTTTTATAATTACAGCGATTTTCATAAATAAACTCACATTTTTTATGACAAAATATGAAAAGGTACTCAATATCATACCCTATATTGGTGGAATTATATTGATGGTCTTCGGATTGTTGATATTTTTTGATAAATTAGTAATAGTTTCAAATTTGCTTACTTAGGAGGGAATAGAATGAATAGAAAGACTATATTTTTGATATTAGGTTTACTAGTGGTGGCAATAATTGCTCTAGCAGCTACCTCAATAATGGTTGCTGATACAGAAGAAGAGAGTTTTGATAGTTCAAATGAAGTAACAGATAGAGGACAGGTAGGGCCACCTAGAATTGTAGAAGAGCCAAAGATAGAAAAAGGGAAAGAAGCTCCAGATTTCGTTTTAAAAGATTTAGATGGTAATGATATAAGCTTGAGTGATTTTAGAGGCAAAGTAGTCCTATTAAACTTTTGGGCAAGTTGGTGTGTCTATTGTGACCAAGAAATGCCTGATTTAGAGAGATTATATACGACATTTGATGATATTGTTGTAATCGGAGTTAATGTTGGAGAAGATTTAGATCTAGTAAGAGAATATGTTGAAGAAAACAATTTGACTTTTCCTGTAGCATTAGATTCTGAAGCAGATATTGCTAGCGAATATCTAGTATCAGGGCTTCCAACCACTTATTTCATAGATGAAGATGGTATTATTTATGGAAGATATCCCGGAATGATGACATATAACATGATGCTTGAGTTTTCTAATGAAACTAGAAAATATTAGAATTGTTTGACAAGATTTTATCTTATTTATATAATAAGGTTAACGATTTCATACAATATTTGAAGGGTGGAGTTATTTTGAAAAATCCTGTGATTGAAGTTAATTCAGAGATAGGCAGGCTTAGGCAGGTCATGCTTCATAGGCCTGGAAAAGAAATAGAAAATTTGATGCCGGAGTATTTGGATCGGCTACTATTCGACGATATACCATATCTAAAAATCGCACAGAAAGAACATGATGAATTCGCAGAGACTTTAAAATCAAAGGATGTAGAAGTCGTATACCTAGAAGACTTAGTTGTAGAGTCCCTTTTAGAAAGGGAAGTATTAAATTCATTTATTGAAGAATTTCTTTATGAAGCAGGAATAAAGGAAGATTTCAATATCATTTCGCTAAAAGAGTATTTCTTATCTTTAGACAAAAAAGAAATGGTTTTAAAGATGATGGCAGGCGTTAGAAAATCAGAGATCAAAAACACAGTAAAAGTACATTTAGCAGAATATTTAGAAAACGATTACCCGTTTTTAATAGACCCTATGCCAAATCTTTATTTCACTAGAGATCCATTTGCATGTATTGGAGACAAAGTTTCAATTCATAAAATGAATACGCATACTAGAAATAGAGAGACTTTGTTTGCAAAATATATTTTTAACTATCACCCAAAATATAAAAAAGTACAGCACCTCTATGAAAGACAAGAAGAGTTTTCTATCGAAGGTGGAGATATTTTAGTTTTAAGTGATAAAGTGTTAGCTATAGGCGTTTCAGAAAGAACTAATCCAAATGCTATTGAAAAAATTGCACTTAACATATTTAAAGGTGAAAATACATTTGATAGAATAATAGCAATAGATATCCCAAAACAAAGGACCTTTATGCATTTAGACACAGTATTTACAATGGTAGATTATGATAAATTTGTCATACATCCAAATGTAGAACAAACAATGAAATCATTTGTATTAGAAAAAAAGGATAAAAACAGCGTAAAAATAACTCCTCAAATTGGCAGTTTAAATGAAATATTGGAAACGAATTTAAATATAAAGGGTATAAAGTTTATTAAATGCGGTGGAGATAGCGTTGTAGATGCTGCAAGAGAACAATGGAATGATGGATCAAATACCCTTTGCATAGCCCCAGGAGAAGTGGTAGTATATTCTAGGAACTATGTTACAAATGAAATATTAGATAGAGAAGGCATTAAGTTAAATATAATATCTAGTTCAGAGCTGTCAAGGGGCAGAGGTGGCCCTAGATGCATGAGTATGCCTTTTATTAGAGAAAAAATATAAGGAGGAGAAAAATATGGCAGTTAATTTAAAAGGAAGAAGTTTTTTAACACTAATGGATTTCACACCTGAAGAAATTAGATATTTATTGGATCTATCTCATGATTTGAAAGCCAAAAAAAGAGCAGGAATTTACAACTATGTACTAAGAGGCAAAAATATAGTACTGCTATTTGAAAAATCATCAACAAGGACAAGATGTGCTTTTGAAGTCGCAGCATTAGAAGAGGGAGCACATGTTACATTCCTAGATTCAGCAAGTTCACAAATGGGCAAAAAAGAATCACTTGAAGACACTGCAAAAGTTTTGGGAAGATTTTACGATGGAATAGAGTACAGAGGATTCAAACAAGAAGTTGTTGAGGATTTAGCAAAATATTCAGGAGTTCCTGTTTGGAATGGACTAACAGATGTAGACCATCCAACTCAGATATTAGCAGATTTATTGACCATAGAAGAGCATGTTGCTAAGCCTTTAAACAAAGTTAAATTAGTATTTGCTGGTGATGTCAGAAACAACATGAGCTATGCATGGATGTATGGTTGTGCTAAGATGGGCATGCATTATGTAGCTCTTGGACCAAAAGAGCTAATCGATCAAATAGATAAAGAAGCTATGAATAGAGCATTGGAAGTAGCAAAAGAAACAGGAGCAAAAATAGAGCTTTCCGATGATATAAATGCTGTAAAAGGCGCAGATGTAATTTATACAGATGTATGGGCATCTATGGGAGAAGAAGATCAGATACCAGAAAGAGTAAAACTATTAACTCCATATAAAGTCACTATGGAAATGATTAAGATGACAGAAAATGAAGATTGCATATTCATGCACTGCTTGCCAAGCTTCCATGATTTTGAGACAAAGATGGCAAAAGAACAAATGGAAAAGGGTTATGATATAAGAGAAGTAACTGATGAGGTATTCAGAAGCAGACACTCAGTTGTATTTGATGAAGCAGAAAATAGAATGCATACAATAAAAGCAGTTATCGTAGCGACTATAGGTTAGAGGGGGATTTAATGTGAGACCAACAAGAGTTGTAGTAGCATTAGGAGGAAACGCATTAGAAGACAAGTCAATGCCTTCAACAGCAGAGGCTCAGCTAGAAGTAGTTAAAAGAACAAGTGAATATATAGCTGATATATCAACAGCAGGATATGAAATTGCAGTAGTTCATGGAAATGGACCACAAGTAGGCAGGATTTTACTTGCCACAGAAGCTGCAAAAGATGTTACCCCACCAATGCCATTTGATGTATGTGGAGCAATGAGCCAAGGATATATTGGATATCATATTCAACAAGCTTTGAGATTTGCACTAAAGAAAAGAGGCAGAGATATACCGGTAGTAACTGTTATTACACAAGTTGTCGTAGATAAAGACGACGAAGCATTCAAAAACCCAACAAAACCAATCGGTCCTTTCTACACAGAAGAAGAAGCAAAAAAATTAGCTCAAGAAAAGGGTTATATAGTTAAAGAAGACGCAGGAAGAGGATATAGAAGAGTTGTACCTTCACCACTACCAAAGAAAATAGTTGAGATAGACACAATTAAAACACTTTGGGATACCACAATCGCTGTCACATGTGGCGGTGGAGGAATTCCTGTAATAGAAAAAGAAGATGGATCTTTAGAAGGAGTTGCTGCAGTAATAGATAAAGATCTAGCAGCACAAAGACTTGCAGAGGATATGGAAGCAGATATTCTTTTGATATTGACAGAAGTTGAAAAAGTAGCAATAAACTTCAATAAACCTGATCAAAAGAATTTGGATCATATGAGTGTTGAAGAAGCTCTCAAATACATGGAAGAGGGACATTTCGCACCAGGAAGCATGCTTCCTAAAGTAAAAGCAGCTGTAAACTTTGCAAAATCAAAACCAGGAAGAAAAGCAATCATCACTTCTCTATATAAAGCTAAAGAAGCTTTAGATGGGTTATCAGGGACTGTAATTGAAATGTAGAATCGGGGTTTATCACCCCGATTTTTTTCTTAAGTGTTATTATGTTGAATTCTATTCAATTTACTGATACAATTTTTACATAATATATAGAAAAGGGGAAAAAATATGAAGATAGGATTAGTAGGATTAACTTCTGTTGGAAAGACATCACTTTTTAACCTATTGACAGGTTCAAATATAGAAGTTTCTGGATATGCTACAGGAAAGATCAATGCAAATATTGGAATTGCAAAAATCCCAGATGAAAGACTTCAATTTTTAACTGAGCTTTACAAACCTAAAAAAACCACTTATGCCACAATAGAGGTAGTAGATGTGCCTGGATTGGTAAAGGGATCATCAAGTGGAAAAGGAGCTGGAAACTTATTTTTAGATAATGTAAGAAAGACAGATTTACTAGTGCATGTAGTCAGAGCATTTGAAGATGAAAATGTTATACATGTAGAAGGGGACATAGACCCTATGAGAGATGTAGAGACATTAAATTTAGAGTTGTTATTTTCCGATTTACAAGTTATAGAAAATAGAATTCAAAGAATTGAAACTTCTAAAAAAGTGACAAAAGAGAATCTATTGGAATTAGAAGTTCTTAAGAAATGTAGAGAGTGTCTAGAAAATGGTCTATTATTAAACAATCTAGAGTTAACAGATGAAGAAAAAGATGTGTTAAAGACTTTCTCATTTTTATCACAGCAACCTATGATACTAGTGGTAAATATAGATGAAAATCAATTGGCTAACAAAAATTATCCGAAAAAAGATGAGCTATATGAATACTCTAAAGCATCGAACACGCCGATGATCGAAATCTCCGTAAAAACTGAACTAGAACTAAGGGAATTAGACGATGAAGATAGAAAAATTTTCATGGAAGATTTGAACATAAAAGAATCTGGCATAGATCTATTATCAAAGACAGCTTATGATTACCTAGGGCTTATATCATTCTTGACAGCAGGAGAAGATGAAGTAAGGGCATGGCCTATTAGAAAAGGAATCACAGCTAAAGAAGCTGCTGGCAAAATTCACTCTGACATTGAAAAAGGATTTATCAGAGCTGAGGTATGTAAATTCAACGATTTAAAAGAACATAAGAGCATGGTCAAATTAAAAGAATTGGGGTTACTGACATTAGAAGGAAAAGACTATATAGTACAAGATGGAGATATAATCAATTTTAGATTTAATGTATAGGAGAGTTTTAACTCTCCTTTTAAATATGATAGAGGGGTAGTTAAAGATGACAAGTGAAAGGATCAACTACTGCGAGCCAGTTGTTGTTGAAAACGAAAGAAAAACATTGCAGGAAATCGAAAGAAGCATCATAAAGAAATACAGAAAACCAATCTGGTCAAAGTTTATTAAGGCAATCAAGGAATACGAACTCATAGAAGACAACGATAAAATAGCAGTTGCGATATCTGGAGGGAAAGACAGTCTTTTAATGGCGAAGTTATTCCAAGAACTTAAGAAATATGGAAAACAAAATTTTGAAGTTGAATTCATAGTAATGGATCCGGGGTATCATAAGGACATAAGGGCATTGCTTGAAGAAAACCTTAAATTTTTAGATATACCTGCACATATATTTGACGCAAATGTGTTTGAAGTCGCTGATAGAATTGCAGGAGAGTATCCCTGCTATATGTGCGCTAGAATGAGAAGAGGAGCTCTTTATGGTAAGGCTAAAGAGCTAGGATGTAATAAGTTAGCTTTAGGTCACCATTTTAATGATGTCATAGAGACTACAATGCTCAATTTATTGTATGCTGGAAGCTTTAAGACTATGATGCCAAAGCTAAAATCCCAAAACTTTGAAGGATTAGAACTCATAAGACCTTTGTATTTAGTGGAAGAAAAATATATAGAAAGATTTATAAAATCAAGCGGAATATGGCCATTAAACTGTGCGTGTATGGTGGCAGCTAAGAAAATTGGGAATAAGAGATACGAAATAAAAAATTTGATTGATGAATTAAAACAAACCAATGAAAATGTAGAGATGTCAATTTTCAGAGCAGCTCAAAATGTAAATTTGGACCAAGTTTTAGGGTATGAGAAAAACGGAATAAAAACATCTTTTTTAGATGAGTACTAGAAGGAGATGATTAAATGAGATTTATATCATGGAATGTCAATGGATTAAGAGCAATAATGAAAAAAGGATTTATTGAATCAGTAAAAAAATTAGATCCAGATATATTATGCCTTCAAGAGACTAAAATGCAAGAAGGCCAACTAGATTTAGATGTAGACCTCGAAGAATACGAAAAATACTTCAATTCTGCACAAAAGAAAGGATATTCAGGAACTGCAATATTTACTAAAGTAAAACCAATAAGTGTAAGCTATGGGATGAATAAAGAAGAACATGACAATGAAGGAAGAATAATAACAGCAGAATATGACGATTTTTATCTTGTGAATGTATATACGCCAAATTCTAAAACGGAATTAGAAAGACTTGAATATAGAATGGTTTGGGAAGATGAATTTAGGAACTTTTTAAAGGATTTAGAAAAGATAAAACCAGTTATAGTTTGTGGCGACTTAAATGTAGCTCATAAAGAAATAGATTTGAAAAATCCTAGTTCTAATAGAAGGAGTGCAGGATTTACAGATGAAGAAAGAAACAAATTCACTGAACTCTTAGAAGCTGGATTTATAGATACTTTTAGATTCTTTTATCCTGACAAGGAAGGGGCATATACTTGGTGGAGCTATATAACAAAAGCTAGAGAGAGAAATGCAGGTTGGAGAATAGATTATTTTTTAGTTTCAGAGAGTTTAAAAGATAGACTTGTAGATGCTAAGATTCATTCGGATATATATGGTTCTGACCACTGTCCAGTTGAACTTGAGATTAGATGATTTTAGAAACCGTCCACATCATTATCATATAATTTTCACAAAACAAAGATATAATGTAACAAAAGGGAGGGATAATATATGAAAGATGAAGAAATGAAAGATGAAGAATATAAAGAAGAAGATCTAGAAGAGAATTTGGAAACAGGTGAAGTTGAAGAAGAAATTGAAGAAGAAAATATTAAAGATGCTAACATTAATGAAGAGTACGATTTCAAAGAAGAGGATTCAAAAGATAGAGATGTTACTAAATCAAGTAAAAATGAAACTATTGCAAACATAAACTTTAAGTGGAAAACACTGGTTGTAGTTGTTTTAATCATCTCATTGACAAGTGGTCTACTAGGCTCTTATATCGGAATTAGAATGTTTGCATCAAACTATTATCCAAATTCAAACAATCAACAACAGATAACAATAAATCCAAACGATAGCTATACAACAGTATCTGCTGTGGTGCAAAAGAGCATGAGCTCTGTAGTAGGGATAACAACAGTTGAAGTAAAAGATCATTTGTTTGCTCAGCAATTAGTCAATGGGATTGGTTCAGGGATTATCGTAGATTCTAATGGATATATTTTGACGAATTCTCATGTTATCTCTGATGGAAATGCAAGAGAAATAAATGTTCTATTTGAAAATGGAGAAAAAGCAGAAGCTGAAGTAGTATGGGCAGATAGTTATATGGATTTAGCTATCATAAAAGTAAACAAGAAGAATTTGCCGGTTGCAGTATTAGGTGATTCAGATTCACTCGTGGTAGGAGAATTGGCTATAGCAATAGGGAATCCATTGGGACTTGAGTTCCAAAGGACTGTAACAAGCGGGATAATATCTGGCTTAAATAGATCTGTGCAGGTATCTGAAAATATGGTAATAGATAATTTAATACAAACTGATGCATCTATAAATCCTGGAAATAGTGGAGGGCCATTGCTTAATGCAAAAGGTGAAGTGATAGGAATTAACACTGCAAAGATTTCTACCGCAGTAGGACTCGGCTTTGCTATACCTATAAATACAGCAAAGCCTATCATTGAAGAAGTTATTAAGACAGGAACTTATCAAAAAGCATATCTTGGAATTAAAGGGGTTTCAGTAGAAGAATATGAGATGGGATTAGGTGTAGATTTAGAAGCCGAAAGCGGTGCAGTCATATTAGAAGTTCAAGATAATAGTCCAGCAAAGAGAGCGGGATTGCAAGTAGGAGATATAATTATAAAATTAGATGACGATGTCATAGAAAACATGCATGATTTAAAAAATAGTTTATATTCATACAGACCTAATGATAAAGCGTTATTAGAGATAATTAGAAGTGGTGAGATAAAGAAAGTAGAAGTGATTTTAGAGGCATCAAAACAATAAAATGTGACTTTT
Source organism: Tissierellales bacterium (assembly GCA_014360205.1). Taxonomy (GTDB): domain Bacteria; phylum Bacillota; class Clostridia; order Tissierellales; family Tissierellaceae; genus Soehngenia. The sequence goes on along the minus strand of JACIXZ010000008.1, from coordinate 46,119 downwards.
ATTTAAAAAAGTCACATTTTTTACTAGTATAAATCTTTATATTTGATATAATTATATTTAGATTAACGAAACAAAAGGGGTGTTAAAATGGTAAACGCATTGCCTAAAAGAAGCGAAGTCGATGTAAATTTAACTTGGGACTTGAAAGGTATTTTTAAATCAGAGAAAGAATTTAATGAAACATTAGAAAAGGCTAAAAAAATTGCTGAAACAATGATACGAGACTACAAAGGTAGACTAAAAACTGCAGATGATATAAATTCTTGTCTTGATATATTTAGAGAATTTGAGATGTTGTTTAGCTGGCTAGCTAGCTATGCATCATTAAAAGTAAGTGAAGATCAAACAAACATGGATAATCAAACACTATACTCTAAAGTCATGAATTCTTTCATCAAAGTATTCGCTCAAATAGATTTTATAGAAGAGGAAATATCAAATTTGCCAAAAGAAGTTATAGAAGAGGCATTAAATAAATCTGAAGACAACGCAGGATACCTTAAAAATATTCTAAGGAGAAAACCTCATAGACTTCATAAAGAAGCAGAAAGAGTTTTAATTAGCTTAGGAAATACTTTGGAAGCGCCAGAAAACATATACAATATGGCTAAATTAGCTGATATGAAATTTGGAGAGTTTGAAGTAGATGGTAAAAAATATCCTTTAAGTTTTGTTTTGTTTGAAGGCGAATGGGAGTATGAAAAAGATACAAAGATAAGAAGAAAAGCATTTGAAGCCTTTTCAAATAAACTCAGAGATTACCAATATACTATTGGAGCTACTTACAATACACAAGTGCAGACAGAAAAGACCATATCAGAATTGAGAGGTTTTGATTCAGTAATAGATTTTTTGCTTTTCCCTCAAGAAGTAGAAAGAGAACTTTATGATAGGCAAATCGACTTAATAATGGAAAAACTAGCACCCCATATGAGAAAGTATGCGAGACTTTTAAAGAAAATCTATAACTTGGATGAAATGACTTTTGCAGATTTAAAAGTAGATGTAGACCCAGATTTCGAACCGCAAATTAGCGTTGAAGAAGCAAGAGAATATATATTAGGTGCACTTGGTGTTTTAGGCGAAGATTATACAGAGATGCTAAACAGAGCTTTTGATGAAAGATGGATTGATTTTGTACAAAATGAAGGCAAATCAACTGGAGCCTTTTGTTCTTCACCTTATGGTGCACATTCTTATATACTAATCTCATGGACTGAGAGAATGAGAGAAGTGTTTGTACTTGCACATGAACTTGGGCATGCAGGTCATTTTACTCTTGCACATAGAAATCAAAGCATATTTAACTCAAGGCCTTCACTTTATTTCATAGAAGCACCATCGACTATGAACGAAATGCTAATGGCAAACTATTTGATGAAAAACACAACTGATAAGAGAATGAAGAGATGGGTAATATCTAGCATAATAGCTAGAACATATTATCACAATTTTGTAACACACTTACTAGAGGCTCATTATCAAAGAGAAGTTTATAAAATAATAGATGAAGGTGGAAGCGTAAACGCTCAAACACTAAATAAATTGAAAAGAGAAACTCTTGAGAAATTCTGGGGAGAAGATGTAAAAATAAATGAAGGAGCAGAACTAACTTGGATGAGACAACCTCATTATTATATGGGGCTATATCCTTACACATACTCTGCTGGTCTAACTATTGCAACACAAGTAAGCCAAAGGATATTAAAAGAAGGAGAAAACGCAGTAGAGGATTGGAAGAATGTCCTTAAAGCAGGAGGCACAAAGACTCCAGTAGAATTAGCACAGATGGCAAAAGTAGATATCACAACCGAAGAACCTTTATTGAATACAATCGAATACATTGGAAGCTTAATAGATGAAATAGTAAAATTAACGGATGAAATAGAAAACGAAAAATAAGAGAGGCTCAATGCCTCTCTAAAATCTTCTTATGACTTTTAAAGTCAATATACCATTATCATAATTTAATTGGCCTTCATCAACCATTGCATCGAGCAAGTTCAATTGAGATGAATAATCACTTCCGAGTAAACCCCAATAATACTCTTCTGTATCATCTCTTCGAGGTGTGTTTAAAGACATTTTAAGTTTGTTTAAAACAGATTCATCTATATTTTTTACAGCGCCCTGCAATTCCACCATGCCTTTATTTTCATCAAATACCAGGTTAATATTTACATTGTTGCAACCATGGTTTAAATATATATGGACTAATTCATTCATTATTTTTATCATGATCAATTCATTTTTATTCATCTGCTTTTTCCTTTCTAAATGAAGTAATGATTGGTACTAAAAATGCTGCAACAAATCCACCAGAGAAACCATTGTTATATAGATTTAGTCCAGCATGAAGATATGACAGGTTTGAAACCAAAGATGCATGCAAACCACCTGCCAACAAACCAAACAGCACTCCAAATTCACCAGCTATTGGGGCTAAAGTTGTTGAAAATAGCACAGTTAAGACTGAGCCTATACTAGTTAAATCGCTGCCAGTTATTTTTAACATCAATATAGCACCTAGCATAACAGGTAAAATATTTCTAGGATGTTTTCCAAAAGAACCAAATCCTATTACTGTAAAAAGGGCTGCAATTGTTGGTCCGTTTATGGTCGCGTCAATTATTTCAAGATAAAGCATACATATTAATCCAACAATACCCATATTGAAAATTGCGAAATCAAATCCATCTAAGCTCACAAAATCAGTAACTAACCTACCTGAACGACCTATTAGATTTTTATATCTATGAAAATCCAGCCTTGAGATTATAAATTTAAATAAAATCATGCTTATAATTATGATATAAATAATGATTTTTATCTTTCCATCAGGACCTTCATAAACAGTGCTTAAAGATTCCAATGGCCTGTCGAAAATTTTAAACAAAGAAGCTACCACCATACCTATTATTCCAGCAGTAAAACCGATATTATAAAGACTGTAGCCATCGTGGAATCGAACAAAACTACTTGCTAATGGAGGCATGATTAAGCCAACAAACAAACCCGAAACAATAGCAAATATATAATTAAAAGGAACTAACAACTCACTTCCGAAACCAACATGTGTTACCAAAGGGCTAAGCGCTGTACTAAAAAAAGCAATCACTGTATATTTTGAGAATTTTTCTTTTTTTATTTTACTATAAATATAGACTCCTAAAATTATACTTAATACATTTATGATGTTCTTTCCAAACATTGAAAACCCACCAACTGTAAAAATAGCAGATATTACTGGTCCATTCGGGTCTATGTTTTGAAATAGAACTATAGCCAATAGCATTATCATGACTAATCCGCTATTAAATAAAGCAGATCCTATGTTGGCAACTTCAAAATAATCTACTATCAACAAATCGGGATGGGCTATGATTACTTTAAGCCCATTAAATATCTCTGAAGGCGAATTGAATAAAAAAGAACTAAGAATCAACAATATACTATAAAAAAATAAAATTAGATACTTTAAATATTTTTCATTATCTTTATATAATAATTTTTGCATAATAAATCTTTAGAATATCCTTCCAATAATTTTTTTGTACTTATCAGTATATTTAATAAAATCATATTCTGGATTTTTAACAACAGATCCTATGAAATTTTGCTTATTGTATTCATAACTCATATTTGGAGTTAGATTTTCAACTAAATAAAAATACTTATTCTTCGATAAATCAAGACTTTCTTTATCGGTTTTTAAAAGCCAATCAACATATTTTTCGATATAAGATAATGTCTTTTCTTCATCTTTTAACATTGCAAAAGTATCTGCAAACATCAAGATATTATTACCAAGTAGATATCCTTCAAGTTCAAAATCTTGTATTAGTTTTCTCTGAAGATTTGCTAATTCCAAAGCATAATCAAAATCTCTATCTTTTAGTGCTATACCCCATAGGCTAGCTAAAGAAATTATTGAATTATTGATATTGTTAAAAAGACTTTCTTGCTCTATTTTTTTAGCCTTATTGCTATCACCTGTAATAGAATAAATAGTCGAAAGCATAAAGCCTGTGTTTACATTGATTTTGGGCAATGTATTTAGTAAGTCGATAGCTTTTTCATATTCACCTTTCATTGTATAAAGGCTTGAGAGTACATATAATGAAGCTTGTTTAACCTCTAGATCTCCAATATTTGAAGCCTCTTCTAACAACTCAATTGAGCGATTTAACATTCTATCGGCCTCTTCTTCAGAATGAGCTAATTGAATGTACTCTTGAAGTAAACTCCCAATCCTGAACTTTAGAAAAAGGCTGTCTGGGTATTCCTTTAAATATTTTTCACACATTTCCATAGCTTCATAATAATTGGAAGTGGTAAATTTTTCAGCACATATCTTGTAGATATTATTAACATCTTCTGGTGTAAGTTCAGTTTCAAACATCAAGAGTGAGTCTATAGTTGTCCCGAGTAATCTAGCTATTGAAGAAAGAAGAGTTATATCGGGATATGCTAGATTATTTTCCCACATTTCTACTACTTCTTTAGGAATATCAAGTCCATGAGCAAACTCTTCAACACTTATACCTTTATTCTCTCTTAATTTTTTTATAGTGCTACCTATTGACAATTGCATGTTAAACCCCCTCACCTTGAAAAACAAAAAAATATTTGCTATAATCACTTTTATATTATACCCTAAAATGATAGAATAAACAAACAGACTTGTTAAATAAGGAGAGCGCATTTGAATGATAAAAATTTTTAAAAATTTAAAGCCTTATTGGAAAAATATTCTTGGGATACTAACATTTACTATGATAGGAGTTCTTTGTGAATTATTTTTACCAAGGCTTATGGGAAACATAGTCGATAATGGAGTCGTAAATGGAGATGTAGACTACATAATTAATACAGGCTTACGCATGATTATGTTTGCCATATTAGGAACATCTTCGATGATAGTATCGGCATATCTTTCTTCTAAGGCAGCTACAGGATTTGGTAGGGACTTAAGAAGAATGGTTTTTACAAAAGTAGAAGGCTATTCTCTTAATGAAATGGAGAAAATAGGAACGTCCTCATTAATTACTAGAACTACTAATGATATCAACCAAATTCAACAAGTAGCAATTATGTCAATGAGAATGATGGTAAGAGCCCCTCTAATGCTAATAGGGGGTTTTGTTATGGCATATTCAACTAACTCTACACTATCCAGAATTCTTCTAATATCAGGACCTTTATTATTAATAGTAATTGCAGTTATAGGAAGAGTAGCTTTCCCTTATTTTAAAATGATTCAGGAGAAAATAGACAAGATAAATAAAGTCATGAGGGAAGAGCTTTCAGGGATAAGAGTAATAAGGGCATTCAATAAAGTTGATTTTGAGAAGAAAAGATTTGAAGTGGCAAACAGAGACTTAACAGATACATTCTTAAGAGTTATGAAAATCATGACACTCGTTATGCCATTGATAATGATATTGTTAAACTTTACAAATGTTGCTGTCATTTGGTTTGGAAGTAAATTGATAAGCATAAACAGCATGGAAGTAGGGCAATTGATGGCATTTATTCAATATGTAATGCAAATTATGTTTTCATTAATTATGGTATCCGTAGTATTTATAATGTTTCCAAGGGCAAGTGCTTCAGCTGCTAGAATCAATGAAGTATTGGATTTGGATTCAGAAATAATTGATGGAAGAGATAAATTACCAGAAAATAAAGAAGGAGACATTCTAGAATTAAAGGAAGTCACATTTAACTATTTTGATTCGGAAACTCCAGCTGTTAAAGACATAAGCTTTAAAGTAAAAAAAGGCGAAACTACTGCAATCATTGGAGGTACTGGCAGCGGAAAGTCTACCATTTTGAATTTAATCATGCGATTTTTTGATCCAACCAGTGGAGAAATACTCTTAAATGGGAAGAACATAAAAGATATTACTCAAGAGGAATTAAGAAAGCATTTCTCCTTGATTCCACAAAAGACAGTTCTATTTACAGGAACTATCAGGGATAATATAAAAATGGGCAAGGAAGATGCAACCGATGAAGAAATAATAGAAGCTCTAAAAATTGCACAGGCATATGATTTTGTGTTTAAAAATGAAGAGGGACTTGATTATATTATTTCTCAAGGAGGCAAAAACCTTTCGGGAGGTCAAAAACAAAGGCTTTCTATTGCTAGAGCAATAGTTAGAAAACCTGATTTTTATCTTTTTGACGATAGCTTTTCTGCACTTGACTTTAAAACGGACAGAATATTAAGAGAAGAATTAAAAAAAGTAACAAAACAATCAGGGGTTTTAATAGTTGCACAAAGAATTTCAACTATTATGGATGCTGAAACTATAATAGTATTAGATGATGGAGAAATAGTTGGAGTAGGAAACCATAAAGAACTATTGAAAAGCTGTGAAATATACAGAGAAATAGCTCAATCTCAAATTGGTGAGGAGGCTCTAAATAATGAGTGAAGAAAATAAAGATATAGAAAGAAAGAGAAGAGCTAGAAGGGTAAATAATAATCAAAGAGGACAAGGGCAAGGAGCCAGATTTGCAGCATTAGAAAAACCAAAAGATTTTTCGGGAAGTATAAAAAGATTAGCAGGATATCTAAAACCATATAGAATTAGAATGATAATAGTAGTACTTATGGCGATAGGAGCTACAATATTCACGGTTTTAAGTCCTATCATAATGGGTAGAATCACTACTTCTTTATACAATTCAGTTAGGGCTGGTTTACCAATAGACTTTGTTTTCATAAGAAACACGATATTTATGCTAATTGGAATATATTTAGTGGCTGCATCATTTAGCTATCTGCAACAATTTTTGATGGCAGGAGTATCTCAAAAATTAGGTTATGATTTGAGAAAACAAGCAAATGAAAAAATCCACAAACTACCATTAAAGTATTTTGACTCAAAGACAGTAGGTGAGATATTAAGCAGAGTTACAAATGACATTGACACTATAATCTCAACTATGCAACAGTCTATAACACAATTAATAACATCTGCATTAACATTTATTGGAATTTTAGTGATGATGTTAATAATAAGCCCTGTGCTGACATTGATAACTTTTGTAACTATACCTTTAAGCATAATAATAACAAGAAGCATTGCAAAAAGATCTCAAGTATATTTTTCAAAGCAGGCTAATGCTTTAGGAGAATTAAATGGGCATGTGGAAGAAAGCTACACTGGGCATGTAACAGTAAAAGCTTATGGCAGAGAAAAACAGTTTATAGATGAGTTCAATGAAATAAATGAAAGACTTTACACTCATGCTTGGAAAGCTCAGTTTATTTCAGGAATAATTATGCCACTTATGGCATTTGTAAATAATATAGGATATGTGTTCGTAGCTGTAGTAGGAGGGATATTCGTCTTAAGGGGGAATATCACAATTGGTTCAATACAAGCTTTCATGCAGTATACAAGACAATTTACCCAACCTATTGTTCAAACTGCTGAAATAATTAATGTTTTACAAGCAACAGTTGCATCAGCAGAGAGGGTATTTGAATTGCTAGATGAAGAGGAAGAAGAAAACGAAGAAAACAAAATATTGAAGCTAAAAGAACCTAAAGGAGAAGTTGAGTTTAGGAATGTTTCATTTGGCTATTCAAAAGAGAAACCCCTTATTAAAAATATGAACATCCATGTCAAACCTGGTGAAACAGTAGCTATAGTTGGGCCAACGGGAGCTGGTAAGACAACTATAGTCAATCTTTTGATGAGATTTTATGAGATAGATGATGGAGAAATATTAATTGATGGAGTAAACACCAAAGATATGAAAAGAGAGGATGTAAGAAAGCTCTTTGGCATGGTGCTTCAAGATACATGGCTATTTAATGGAACAATAAAAGAAAATATTGCTTATGGGAAAGAAAATGCAACGGATGATGAAATAATACACGCTGCAAAACTAGCTCAGGCAGACCACTTTATAAGGACTTTGCCAAAAGGATATGACACTGAATTAAATGAGGAAGCCTCAAATATTTCCCAAGGTCAAAAACAGCTTTTAACTATAGCCAGAGCCATATTAGCAAATCCAACTATACTTATACTAGACGAAGCTACATCAAGTGTAGATACTAGAACGGAAATTCTAATTCAAAAGGGAATGGATATGCTAATGAAAGGAAGAACTAGCTTTGTCATAGCACATAGACTTTCAACGATAAGAAACGCAGATATCATACTAGTAATGAATAATGGGCAAATAATTGAGCAAGGGAGTCATGATGAATTAATGAAACTAAATGGGTTCTATGCTGACCTTTACAACAGTCAATTTGCCGCTTAAACGCTGAGATAATTAAGCGTTTTAATTTAATAAAATTAAATGTTTGAAAACCAATATAAAGGGTAAAATCCCTCGAAAAGGAGGGATTTTTTTCATATGAAAAAATTTATATCATTAGCAGTAGCCATAATTTTTTTACTCACAAGTGTTAATTTCACATCAGCAGCACCATCTTTGACAGAATTACAGAACTTAAGATATCAGGCAGAGAAAAATGTTACACCTACAAAATCATTGACACAATTTAACGAAGAAGAATTAAAGGACACAGATTTAGTTAGAGTAGCAGTTGAGCTAGAAAGTGATCCTATAATTAAGGTTGCAACTTTAAACAAAAAGGATTTTGCGAAACTTGATAGCAACCTAAAAAAACAGCTCAAAGATGAGATCAAAGCAGAGCAGAAAGCACTTAAAGAATTGATGAAGGCAAAAGGAATAAAATTTAAAGAATTAGAAAGTTTTACAAATGTTGTAAATGGGTTTAGTATCGAAACAACTTTTGGAGATGCTAAGAAAATAAATCAATTAGAAAATGTCAAAAATGTGAGTCTAGTAAACGAATATGAAAGACCAAAGCCAGAACTTGTTACAAGCAAAGACATTATAAATGCAAGAGAAGTTTGGGAGAATTTAGATTATAATGGAGAAGGAACAGTAATTGCAATCATTGACACTGGAGTTGACCCTAGTCATAAAGACATGGTATTGACAAATCCTGACAAGGCTAAAATCCAGTCTGCAGTTGATTTAACTGGTTTTCCAGGGACATTTAGGACAATAAAAGTTCCTTATGGATACAATTACATGGATAAAAACCAAGAAATCCTCGATTTAGGACCAGATGCATCAGAACATGGCATGCATGTAGCAGGGATAGCTGCTGCAAATGGCAATGAAGAAGACGGAGGGGTACAAGGAGTAGCAAAAGAAGCTCAAATACTAGCTATGAAAGTGTTTGGTAACAATCCATCACTTTCTACCACTTATGGGGATATAATTGTAAAGGCTATAGATGATTCAGTAGCTCTTGGAGCAGATGTAATAAACATGAGTTTAGGCTCGACAGCTTCATTTGTTGATGAAGAAGATTTAGAGCAAGTTGCAATAAAAAATGCTGTAGAAAATGGAGTAATCTGTGCTGTATCTGCCGGAAATTCTGCTAGATTTGGAAACGGATGGGATAATCCATACACATCAAATCCAGACATAGGTGTTGTTGGCTCTCCTGGATTGGCATATGATTCACTTCAAGTAGCTTCCATAGAAAACACTCATCAGATGTCTAGAACTTTGATGTATAGAGAAAATGGACTAGAAAAATACATTCCTATGGCAATAGCAGGCAGATTCGATCCTATTGATTTCTATGATGGACCTGTAGAATATGTAGATGCTGGATCAGGTCATCCAAGTGAAATGGCCAATGTCGAAGGCAAGATCGCTCTTGTAGTTAGAGGAGGTCTAACACCAAATTTTGTTGATAAGATAACCAATGCACAAAATGCAGGAGCTATTGGTATAATAGTCTATAATCATCAATCCGGAGGAGAAGCTCTTGTAAATATGGCTACTCCAGACAATTTAATGATACCTGCCATGTTTATAGGAAACAGTGGGGGGCTTAAACTTCTATCTTTAGATGAAAAATTTGTTGAATTTAATAATAAGACAGTGATTTCATTAAATCCAAATGCTGGTAAAATGTCAGATTTTACATCTTGGGGGACAACTCCTAATTTAGGATTTAAACCTGAGATTACAGCACCTGGTGGAGCTATATACTCTACTGCACAGAATAACAAATATCAATCAATGAGTGGAACATCTATGGCAGCTCCTCATGTAGCAGGAGGTAGTAGCTTAATTTTGCAGAGAGTAGATAAAGAATTTGGATTAGAAGGAGAATTAAGAGCAAACCTAGTTAAGAATTTGATTATGAGCACAGCAAAACCACTAGGAGACAAAGGATTATATAACTCTTATTATGGTTTGACTGAATTTAATTATACTTCTCCTAGAAGACAGGGAGCAGGCACCATGGACTTATTGAGTGCAAGTATAACACCTGCTATAGTAATTGATCCAACAACAGGAATAAGTAAAGTTGAATTAGGAGAAATTGATTATTTAACTGAATTTACCATAAGAGTTCAAAACTTAAGTGATAGGCAACTATCATATAGCCTTAAAGGAACAGTACAGACAGATTTAGCAGATACTGAATATAACTATTTAGAATCACAAGGCGTTTATATAGAAGATACTATAGAGCCTCAAGGGCCAAATGGTTTTTGGTCAGGAGAATTTCCATTGACATTTAGTCAACAGACAATAAATGTGCCCGCTAATGGATACACAGATGTATTGGTAAGCATTGATTTAACAAATGCAGTAGATTGGTTTTACAATGTTCCACTAGAGTATATATTCCCAAATGGAACGTTCATTGAAGGATTTATAACATTAGATGATGTGTTAGATGAAAATCCAAGTTTAAGCATTCCTTATTTGGGATTTTTTGGAGAATGGGATAAAGCTCCAATCTTAGATGATAGTATATACGATGCAGAGGGAAATCAATTTTATGGAGTCACTGGTTTAGCATGGTTGGATGAAGCAAACAGAACCTACTATTTCTTAGGTTTTGATGCCTTAGGGAATGTTGATGAGAACTTTATTTCATTTTCGCCAAATAACGATGGAGTATACGACTCGGTAGTTCCGGTAGTGAGTTTTTTAAGAAACGCGAAAGAACTTGAAATAAATATTCTAGATGAAGGCATGAATGTAGTTAGACAATTAGCTAAACAAAACGATTTACGAAAAAATTATTTTGATTCTCGTTATCCATATTATACATCCTATAGAGACTGGAGCTGGGATGGTAAAATAAATAACAAATTAGCAAAAGATGGGCAATACTATTATGAGATAAAAACAAAAGTGGACTATCCAAATGCTGATTGGCAAGTTTATACTTTCCCAGTGAAACTGGACAACACTAAACCAGTAATAGAAGATGTATTATATGATGCAGACATGAATGAATTGCATGTAAAAGCTCATGATAGTGGAAACGAAATATATATCTATGAGCTATATACAAATGGCAAACTAGTTAGTCGATCTTTAGATGGAGTATTTGATCTAACTGATGTTTCTTACAGCATGAAATCGGAAGTTGTTGTGGTTGATTTTGCAAACAACTATGAATTTAGATCATTAGAAAAAGTATTTAAAGGAGTAAATCCTCCAAAAAAAGATAAAACAAATCCTAAAGGACCACAAGAGCCTGCGACACCAGAAACACCAGATGCAGAAAAATACAAAGAACCTTTAATGCCAGTTGATAATGACATAACTATACCAACAGTAATGGTTCAAACACCAGCTTTTTTTGATCTTCTAAACAGCAATAAAGTAACTCTATCAGGATATGTAAAAGATGAATCTAACATTGAATATTTAAAAATAAATGATAGAATTGTCAACTTAGTATGGGATGAATTTAATAATCAATGGAACTTCAAAATAGATCTTTTATTAGAAGATGGATTCCACTCTATAAACATAGAAGCCGCTGATGGAGCTGGAAACATGATTAGCTTTGCTCACAAGATATTTATAGACACCATTGCTCCTACTATAGAACTAATTGAAGCTATTCCTAGTCAAACAAAGGCTAATACTATTACAATAAAAGCCAAGGTAAGTGATAATTTTCCAAGCTTGAAAGTTTATTTAAATCAAAATATACTAACAAATATATCTCCAGATTGGTCATATTTTGATGAATTAGATAATGCCATGTATTTGATAGAATATGAGCTAAAATTAAACAAAGGAAAAAACGATATAGTTATTGAAGCAGTGGATGATGCAGGGAATAGAACGATAAGAGAATATAAAATAAATAAGCATTAAATATACAAACCTCAGGTTTAACCTGAGGTTTGTGTTATAAAACTGATATTATAAAATTAGTCAATCCACCCAGTACTATCAATATAGCACTATTTACTTTAAATCTTATCATCAGGATAAGACTTAATAAAAATATAGTTACGGTAATAGGATTAAATAAAGATGCCATACCAAGACTTATGCTAACAAAAGCCATCATAACTAAAGAAGCTATATTGACACCATCTAATGCACTTGAAAAATAAACTGAATTTCTAAGTGTTTGAATATGTGGTTTTATCAAATAAACCACCACAAAAGCAGGTAAGAAAATCCCTATTGTTGCAAGTATTGCTCCAGGTAAACTCCCCAATAAATATCCGATAAAAGTTGCAGTAGTAAAAACTGGGCCTGGAGTGAATTGTCCAACAGCGATAGCATCAAGCAATTGTGTATTAGTCAGCAATGCTCTCTTTTCAACAAACTCTGATTCTAAGAAAGCCAACAATACATATCCACTTCCATATAAAAAAGCTCCGATTTTTAAAAACACAAAAAATATCATCGGCAAAGATATGCTAAAAAACTTGTCCTTTAGTCTTGTTCTGTTGTCATATAACATCATGAGAATCCCAGTAGTTAAAATTAGACTAATTTCAGCAAAACCTGAATAATAAAGCAATGCAGCAATCAGACCAAATATGACTTTCTTTTTTGAATCGATGACACTTCTAAACAGCCTATAAAGAGCATTTAATATGATTGCCATTATTACGGGCTTTATCCCATCTAATATTGCGCCAACTTGTGGCAAAGTTCCATAATTCACATAAAAAGAAGCAAATAACAACACTATAAGCATAGCTGGGAGTATAAAAGAAACCCCTGCATTTATAAGACCCAATACCCCACCATGTTCATATCCAACCATAATTACCATTTCAGTTGAATTAGGACCTGGAATTAAATTAGTAGCGCCAAAGAAATCCATAAATTTATCTCTATCAAGCCACTTTTTTTTAGTAACAGCTTCTTCTTCAAGCATTGCAATATGGGCTGCTGGTCCTCCAAAGGCTAAGAAACCCAATTTGAGAAAAGTCTTAGTTATATCTAATTGCCTTTTGTTTTTTTCTTTCTTTGATAAAAGATTATATTCTTTATTTTCCATATATTCACCCCAATCAATATATACCAATATTATAATGACTATAACATAATAATTTATAAAACTTAAGTAAAATTTATGTTTAGTAACAATTGTTACGTAATTATTTATTTATAAGAAGTATTATATAAACATAAAGAATTAGGAGGGATATTATGGATATGTTTTGTTTTCAATGTCAAGAAGCATCAAAGGGAACTGGATGTACGAAGGTAGGAGTTTGTGGAAAGACTAGTGAAGTCGCAAACCTTCAAGACCTTATGATATACGCACTAAAGGGAATTTCTCAACTAGCAACTAAAGCAGATGAAGTAGGGTTAGAAATAGAAGGGCTGGATAGATTTATAGTTGATGGATTGTTTATGACAATAACAAATGCTAACTTTGATCGAGAAAGATTTTTAAGTAAGATTAGAGAAGCTCTTATCAAAAGAGAAGAAATTGAGAGAGCACTTTTGGAAAAAGGCGTTGATTTAAGCAATTTATCAGATTATGCTAAATTTAGAGTAAATACTGATGAAGACATAATATACAAAGCAACTTCAGACGAAGTGGGTGTACTTAGCACAAAAGATGAAGATATAAGATCTCTAAGAGAGCTAGTGACTTATGGAGTTAAAGGCATGGCAGCATATTATGAACATGCACACAACTTAGGTTTTGAAAACAAAGAAATACCTAAATTCATTAGAAGAGCATTAAGCCTGATAACAGATGATAGTTTAACAGTAGATGATTTAGTTAAACTAACTCTAGAAACAGGAGAATATGGAGTTAAGACTATGGCTCTATTAGATCAAGCTAATACAACTACCTATGGGAATCCTGAAATAACAGAAGTAAATATAGGCGTAAGAAACAATCCTGCTATACTCGTATCAGGCCATGATTTGAAAGATTTAGAGGAATTATTAATTCAGACTCAAGGCACTGGAGTAGATGTATACACTCATAGTGAAATGCTTCCAGCAAACTATTATCCAGCATTTAAAAAATATGATAATTTTGTTGGAAACTACGGCAATGCTTGGTGGAAACAAAATGAAGAATTTGAAAAATTCAATGGGCCTATACTATTTACGACAAATTGCATAATACCACCAAAAGAATCATATAAGGACAGAGTATATACAACAGGCAGCTCTGGATACCCTGGATTTAAACATATTCCCGACAGAAAAGATGGAAACCCAAAAGACTTTAGTGAAATAATAGAACATGCAAAAAGACTTCCTGCGCCAACTGAAATAGAAACAGGAAAAATAGTGGGTGGCTTTGCACATGCACAAGTCTTTGCTCTTGCAGATAAGATTGTAGAAGCAGTCAAAAATGGAGATATTAAAAAATTCTTTGTAATGGCAGGTTGCGACGGTAGAATGAAGAGCAGAAACTACTACACTGATTTTGCACAAGCACTTCCAAAAGACACAGTCATACTTACTGCGGGCTGTGCTAAATATAGATACAACAAGTTAAACTTAGGAGATATAAATGGAATACCTAGAGTGCTAGATGCAGGTCAATGCAATGACAGCTATTCATTAGCCCTTATAGCACTTAAGTTAAAGGAAATATTTGAATTAAATGACATAAATGAATTGCCTATTGCATACAATATAGCTTGGTATGAACAAAAAGCGGTGATAGTATTGCTAGCATTATTGAGTTTAGGTGTTAAAAATATTCACCTAGGGCCAACTTTGCCTGCATTTTTATCACCAAATGTTGCAAAAGTATTAGTAGATAATTTTGGAATTGGGACAATAAAAGATGTAGAGAGCGATTTAGAATACTTTTTAGCATAATAATAAATGAACCGACAAATTTGTCGGTTCATTTATTATTTGATTAATTATCTTCGATATGGGAATATATTAAATGCATTTAATTCTAAAGGAGGTAGGTTCATGTATAAAAGTAAAAGATTAGTTGCATTTTTGTCTGCTTTAGCTCTTGTCTTATCGATTTTTCCGTTTCCAACTAGTTCAATTGCAGCAGAAGAAACAATAAAAATCACAGTATTAGGTACCACAGATTTACATGCAAACATCTACAATTATTCTTATGAAGATGGAAAAGAATTAGAAAATCTTGGTATGACTAAAGTGTATTCAGTAGTTAAAGAAGTAAGGAAAGAAAATCCAAACACTTTGTTAATCGACAATGGTGATACTATTCAAGGTACTATTTTATCTGATGACTTATACAATAATGACCTCAGCCTAAAAAACCCGGTAATTGATGTGATGAACTTCATGGGATACGATGCCATGGTATTAGGCAACCATGAGTTTAATTTTGGCTTGGAATTGATTGATAAACTCAAAGATGAAGCACAATTTCCATTATTAGCTGCAAACATTACCAACAAATCAGATTCTAGCAATTACGCAACTCCATATGTAATTAAAGAAGTTGATGGGGTAAAAATCGGCATACTTGGTTTTACTAATCCAAATATACCTAAGTGGGATGGACCTAAGGTAACTAGCTTAGAGTTTTCTAAACCAGTAGAAGTAGCTGGGAAATATATTGAAGAAATGAAACAACAAGGTGTAGACATAATAATCGTTTCAACACATACTGGATTAGAAGAGGAATATGCATCAACCGGTGATGGAGCTATGGAATTAATTGAGAAATTTCCAGAAATAGATGCAGTATTAACAGGGCATGCTCATGTAACTCACGCTACCAAGATAAATGATACTTTAGTTGGAGCTGCTAAAAATGCAGGAGCAGAAGTAGTGAGATTTGATTTTGAAGTAAAGGAAGAAAATGGCGAATTTGTAATAGCAGATAAGAAAGTAGATGTAATAAGTGTTAAAGACTACAAAGCTGATGAAGAACTTAAAGAATACGCCAAACCTTATCATGAAAGAACTTTAGAATTTTTGGAGGAGGTAATAGGAACTGTAACTGATGATTTCGCACCTCCGTCAGAAATTCCAGGCATACCTGAAGCTCAAATTAGAGATACTGCAGTTATAGACTTGATAAACAATGTTCAATTAGAAGCAACAGGAGCTGATATTGCAGCTGCTGCATTGTTCAGTCAAAATTCAAATTTAAGAAAAGGTGATGTAACATACGCTAATATATTTGAAATATACAAGTATCCTAATACTTTGGTAGGAATAGAAATAACAGGCAAGGAATTAAAAGACTATATGGAATGGTCAGCTTCTTATTATAATACCTTTAAACCTGGAGACATAAATATCAGCTTCAATCCAAACATAAGAGGATATAATTATGACATGTTCCAAGGGGTTGACTACAAAATAGACATAAGCAAACCAGCAGGTGAAAGAATCGTTGATTTAAAATTCAATGGACAAGAAGTAAAAGACACAGATACATTTAAATTGGCAATAAATAATTACAGATATGGTGGACTTAAAAGCATGGGAATCATAAGTGGTGAACCATACTTTGAATCAGATCCAAAATCACTTAGAAGTTATATTGCAGACTATATAAGGGAAAACTCACCTCTTTCACCACAAGTAGATAACAATTGGGAAATCATAGGTGCAGACTTAAATCATCCTCTTAGACCTTATTTAATTGAAGAAATCAAAGCAGGCAGACTGGCTCTACCAGTATCAGAAGATGGGAGGAGCTTTAATTCAGCAGCTATAAATGCAGATGATATGATAAAACAAGGCTTAATCCCAGATGAAGTATTAAAAGAACACGGCATTGAAGTAGAGCCTTATGAACCAGAACAACCTACAGAACCAGAACAACCAAAACTTACAATCTATACGGTTAAATCAGGTGATACACTCTATAGAATTGGACAAAAATTTGGTGTGGATTGGAAAGAGATAGCTGAACTCAATGAATTTAAAAATCCTAATTTGATTTATCCGAGTCAAAAATTGATGATACCTGAAAATAGCATAAGTAAACCGGTCGTAATAGAACATATTGTAAAAAGTGGAGAGACTTTATCAGGTATAGCAGCTAAACATGGGGTGGATTGGAGAGACTTAGCGGAGTATAATAATTTTACTAATCCAAACCTAATTTATCCTAATCAAAAGATATTAATAAAAAAATAAATACTCATCACATCTCAATGTGATATAATAGATAGAATAAAACCCCTATAAATGATATGATACTTCTAAAGTAGATGGTCTGATCAATTAAAATTAGATTTCTGCTATGGAAGCATCAGTTCACAATCAGGGGTTTTATTTTGCATTAACTGGGTATAATACCAAGATGAATTTATATTTAGGGGGAAACTGAATTGACAGATTGGCTTTTAAAGAAAGTACTAAAAGATAATCCTAATTATCAAGACCCAATAGTAAGACAAAGAGTAGGATATTTAGCTGGTATAGTAGGAGTAATAACAAATGTTTTACTATCGGTTATTAAGATAATAATAGGACTTTTAATTTCATCTATAAGTGTGCTTGCAGATGGAGTAAATAATCTTGCCGATTCTGCATCTTCTATAACCACATTGATAGGTTTTAAAATATCAAATTCCCCAGCAGATAAAGAACACCCATATGGACATGGCAGAGTAGAATACATAGCAGCTTTGATAGTATCTTTTATGGTTATTTTAGTGGGGCTTCAATTCACATCTTCTTCAATTGATAGAATTCGAAATCCAAAACCTGTAGATTTTGAAATTATTTCATTTAGCATTCTTATATTATCTATATTAACAAAGGTATGGTTATCAATATTTAATAAAAAATTAGGAGATAAAATAAACTCAACAGGACTTAAAGCTACAGCAACTGACGCATTTGGAGATGTGCTTATTACAAGTGTTGTTGTGTTATCCATTTTATTTTCTCAAGTGACCACATTTCCAATAGATGGAGTTGTTGGGCTAGTAGTTTCTTTCTTTATTATTTACCAAGGGATTGGGCTTATAAAATACACAATAGGTCCATTAATTGGTGAGGCACCATCTAAAGAAATGGTTGAGAGCATATATGAAGATTTAAAAAAATATGATTACATTACAGGAGCACATGATCTTTTGATCCATTCATATGGGGAAGGAAAATACATGGGTACAGTAGATGTTGAATTTCCAGCAGATATTGATGTAATAACAATACACAACGTAATCGACAAAGCAGAAAGAGAATTAGGAGAAAAGTACAATATTTCTTTAGTTATTCACATGGATCCACTTGAAAAAGAAACTAAAGAAAGATATGAGCTGAGGCGAAATGTAAAAGATATAATCAAAAAAGACGATAGAGTTGAATCCATGCATGACTTTAGAGTCTTGGAAGATGAAGATGGAAAGTATATTGAACTTCATGTTGTGATTAATGGAGATAAAATTGACAAGGAAGAAATAGCCGAAAAAATTAAAGAGGAAATTGAAGAAAGCATAGAAACCGTATCAAATGGTCTAAGGGCAAAAGTTATAATAGATATTGACTTTAACGGAACGAGGGGATAAATGTGTCAGAAACAAATCTGGTTAGGAGGTTTGCTGAGTTTATAGAGTCTGGTGAGAAAAATCCAGATGATTTAAAATTAGGTTTGGAATTAGAACATTTTGTTGTATATGAAAAGAATTTAAATTCTGTTTCGTACTTTGGTATAGATGGTGTTGAATCAAGTTTAGAAGAATTCTCTAAAAATGCCAAAAATGTAATTAAAGAAAATGGACACATAATAGAAGTGGATAAAGATGATTATTATATTACCTTAGAGCCAGGTAGCCAGCTTGAAATAAGCATTGAAAAGACCAGTTCTATAGAAAAGATTAATGAAATATATCAAAAATTTTTAAAAGAATTTTTGCCTATACTTAAGAAAAAAGAACAAACCCTGATAAATTTAGGATATCATCCAGTAACTAGGATTGATGAAATAAGGCTAACACCAAAAGAAAGATACAATATAATGTATGAATACTTCAACTCAAAAGGAAAATACGCACACAATATGATGAAAGGCACAGCAGCAACTCAAGTTTCAATAGATTACACAGATGAAGTTGATTATGCTAAAAAAATAAGAGTTAGCAATGCACTATCTCCTGTATTGTTTGCTTTATATGAGAATGCATATTTTTTTGACGGAAAACCATCAGAAAACCATTGTACTCGTGCTTTGATTTGGGAAAATTGCGATGATGATAGAACAGGCATAATACCTGGAACTCTAAGGGATAACTTTAAATATGAGGATTATGCAAGGTATATATTAAATAGACCTCCCATATTTACAGTGCGAAATGGAGAAATCATAAAAACTTATGATAAAAATACTATTGAGATAATAGATGAAGACAACTTAACATATGATGAAATAAGGCATATCTTTAGCATGTTTTTTCCAGATGTTAGAACGAAGACCTATATTGAGATAAGGATGATGGACTCTGTTCCATTTGAATATGCTTTGAGTTCAGTTGCTTTGATAAAAGGATTGTTATATAACGAAAAAAATTTGAATTATTTGTTTGAAAAGACCAAGAAAATTGATGAAAAAGAAGTTAAAATGGCTAAAAAAGAAATCATAAAAAATGGACTTTTCAGCAAATATGGTGAATATAAAATCATAGATATATCAAAGGAATTATTGAATTTAGCCTATGATGGACTTGAGGATAGTGAAAAAAACTATTTGATTCCACTTGAAAACTTAATTAATGAAGAGATAAATTTACATGAGAGAACTAAAAGACTTTACATTGACTTAGACAGATTAAAAGCATTAAATTGGGCAATTGCAAAGGATGATACAGTATGACTGGAGAAGATATAAATAAAAATTTCATTGAAATGGTATTTAGAGATAAGGACTCTTATGAAAAGGATTACCATCTGACAGCTGAAAGAGTTAAAAATTCGTCAGCAATATACAAGGGTAAACCTGTTCCTTTCACATATAATCCGATGTTCTATTCAACATCAGAAGAAATTGAAATAAAAAAAATCATGGAATACATGATGCAAATTTGTGATAAAGTAACTGACGAATACATCAAAAATCCTGAATTTAGAAAGAGATTTTTGTTCCCAAAAGAGATCGAAGAGCTAATTCTTTTAGAAAACCCCTATGATGTAAATATACCAATAGCTAGATTCGATATGTTTTACAAGGACAAGGATAATTTCAAATTTTGTGAATTAAATACTGACGGATCCTCTGCAATGAACGAAGACAATACAATAGCAAGGATTTTGCTTGAATCAAAAGCTTTGAAAGATTTTAAGGAAGGATTTGAATTATACAATCGAGAGCTCATAGAAAAATGGGTAGAGGTAAGTTTGGAATTATACGAAAAAGCTAAATTTCGTGAAGGGAATCCAAATGTGGCAATAGTAGATTTTAAAGAGAGCGCCACTACTTATGAATTTTTAGAGTTTAAAAAAGCTTATGAAAAAAAAGGATTAAAGACTCTAATAGTAGACCCTAGAGATTTAGTCTATAAAGATAATAAACTTTACTATGAAAATACTAGGATAGATTTAATATACAGAAGAATTGTCACATTTGAATTGATTGAAAAATTCAATGAAGCAGAAGAATTCATAAAGGCTTATAGAGATGGAAACGTAGTGACAATAGGCTCATTAAGAAGTCAAGTTGTACACAATAAGATATTTTTTAAGGTCTTGCATGATATAGACATAAAATTTTTACTAAATGACGATGAATTGGAATTTGTTAAAAAACATATACCTTATACTAACATATTTGGTGGAGATGAGGATGTATTTAAGGAAGTGTTAAGAAATAAAGACAACTATGTCATTAAACCAATGGATATGAATGCATCACAAGGTGTTAGTATAGGCAGGGATATGGAAGAACTCTCTTGGAAGAGAAATTTAGAAAAAACCTTTAATAAAAATTATATCTATCAGGAATTTGTATCTCCTTACGAAAGAGAATTTTTAGTATATGAAGGTGGATTGAAAAGAAAAATTTTAAAGTATTTAGTAGGTGTTTTTTTATACAATAGAAAATACGCAGGAATGTATACAAGAGTGAGTGAGAACAATTTAATTTCAGGCGTAAAAGACTATTACACCGCAGCTAATATAATCGCAAAAAAACAAGGTGAGTAGAATGAAACAAATATTTAAAAATGATTGGCAGAATTTATTAGAGGAAGAGTTTGAAAAAGATTATTATATTAAACTGAGAAAAATCTTAATAGAAGAATACCGAAATTACACAGTATACCCCGATATGTACAGCATTTTCAACGCACTACACTATACGGCCTACAAAGACGTCAAAGTTGTCATTTTAGGGCAAGACCCTTATCACGGCGAAAACCAAGCACATGGTCTAAGCTTTAGTGTCAAAAAGGGAGTTCCCATACCGCCATCTTTATTGAATATATATAAAGAATTAAAAGATGACTTAGGATATGAAATACCTAATCATGGAAATCTTGAAAAATGGGCAAAAGAGGGTGTCCTATTATTAAATACTGTCTTAACTGTGCGAAAAGGACAGCCTAATTCACATAAAGGTTTAGGCTGGGAAATATTCACGGATAGGGTAATTGAACTTGTAAATCAAAAGCAAACACCAGTTGTGTTTTTGCTCTGGGGTAACAATGCCATATCAAAACAGGATCTTATCACAAATAAAAATCATCTAATTTTGAAATCACCACACCCAAGTCCATTTTCGGCAGCAAGAGGATTCTTTGGATCTAGACCTTTTTCAAAGACAAATGATTTTTTAATAAAAAATGGCTTAGAACCAATAGACTGGAAAATAGACTATATATAGGAGGAAGATATGAATTTATTTGGAGTAAGAGAAGAAAAGATGTTTATACAGGAAATACCAGTACTTGTTTATAGAGCAGAATATAGGAAAAGTGATTTTCCAACAATAATTTTTTATCATGGATTTAGCTCTAATAAAGAAAAACAGAGTTTAAGAGCTCAAGTCCTAGCTTCCCTAGGATATCAAGTCATAGTTCCTGACAGCATATATCATGGCGAAAGAGGAAGTGTTGATTATGAAAAGGAAATTTATGAAGGGGTTTTTTGGAGAATAGTCTTAAAAAATATTGAAGAATATTACATTATTAAAGAATATGCAATAAATCAATTGGATACAGATCCAAATAGACTGGCAGTCATGGGACATTCTATGGGAGGATTTACATCAGGAGGAATATTTGCAAAAGATAAAGATTTAAAGACAGCTATAATTGTAAATGGCTCATGCAATTACAAAGAAAGCAATCAAATATTTAAGAAAATTTTGGGAATAGAAGACCAAGAAAAATTTGTTGAATTAGAAAGAGATGTATTAAAGGTCGACCCATTTCAAAATCTTGATAAAATTGTTGATAGACCTTTACTGTTGCTTCATGGGGAATCAGATACTGTGGTAGATATAAACCCTCAAAATAGCTTTTATGAAAAGGCAAAAACTATTTATAAAGATAAAGAGTTAATAAAATTTGTAAACTACCCTAGGCTTAATCATCATTTCACAGTTAATATGCTCGAGAAATCAGCAGAATGGCTCGGAAAATACCTATAAAATGAATTTATAAACTAAAAAAAAATGCAATAATAAAAAAAGAGGAATGAGAATTGTAAACTTCCTCTTTTTTGTTTTATGAGAAAAATACTTCATCCCTAAAATCCCGCCTATTGAACCACCAATAAGGCTTACAAATAAAAGCCTATTTTCACTTATTCTCCATTTGTTAGTTTTTGATAGTTTTTTATCTTTGCCAAATAGATAGAAAGTATATGTATTAACAATTACAATATAGACTATTAAAGCATAAAAATAATTTGACAAATTGTTCACACTCCACAGAATTTTATAAAAATTTAATCAATTGTTGTGTTTTTACATTGACAAGTATCAAAAATTATTATAGTGTAAATTTAAAATATTAGCAAATTTAGGTGGGTGCAATGGAATATAAATTCGATTTAGAGAAAAATGAAGTTTTATTAAAAGAATTTAAAGCTTTTCTATCGGAAATTAAAAAAAACAATGGTGCACTTATGCCGGCACTTCAGAAAGCACAAGAGCTTTTCAACTATCTTCCGAAGGAAGTTTTAAAACTAATTAGCGATGAGTTAAACATACCCTTAGCAGAGATATATGGTGTGGCAACCTTCTATTCTCAATTCTCATTTATACCAAAGGGTGAAAATCAAATAAACGTATGCCTAGGTACCGCTTGCTATGTGAAAGGTGCACAAAGCATATTGGAGGAATTTGAAAAAGAGCTAGGCATAAAACAAGGAGAAACTACAAGTGATTTAAAATTTTCGATTGGTCAGGCAAGATGCCTGGGAGATTGTTCAAAGGCACCTGTGGTTATGATTAATTCAGACATATTTCCTTTAGTAAAAAAGAAAGATGTTAAGAAAATACTCGATAATTATAGATAGAGGTGTTTTATGGATAGAGATAGACTTTTAAACATTAGAAATGAGAAAAAGCCTGAGATTGTAGAAAAACTTATTAGAGATGATGTTGTTGAAATAAGAGCAGAAAGAGTTGTATTAAAGGGAGATTATTACAAAAATCAACTTCGCATTGCACTTAGAAATTGTGACATCATAAACCCCTTTGATATAGAAGAATACATAGCATTTGATGGTTATTTTGCCTTATACAAAGCTTTAAATGACCTTTCTCAAAGAGAAGTGGTTGATATTATGAAAAATTCTCTACTTCGAGGAAGAGGAGGAGCTGGATTTCCAACAGGAAAGAAATGGGAAGAGGCTTTTTCGTTTGATGCAGATCAAAAATACATAATTTGCAATGCTGATGAGGGAGATCCCGGGGCGTTTATGGATAGATCTATTTTGGAAAAAGACCCACACAGCGTATTGGAAGGCATGGCAATAGGTGGCTATGCAATAGGAGCTAACAAAGGCTTTATATATGTAAGAGCCGAGTATCCTCAAGCAGTAAAGACTTTGAGACATGCAATAGCTCAAGCTAAAGAAAATGGTCTTTTAGGTGAAGATATATTTGGGATGGGCTTTAATTTTGACATTGAACTAAGGCTTGGTTCAGGTGCATTCGTTTGTGGAGAAGGCACAGCTCTTATAGAGTCTATTGAAGGCCATAGGGGGATGCCCAGACCTAAATTACAGAGGACTGCTCATGTAGGGTTGTGGGGAAAACCTACAATTATAAACAATGTTGAGACTTTTGCAAATGTAGCACCGATTATATTAAATGGTGCAGAATGGTTTAGAA
Source organism: Tissierellales bacterium (assembly GCA_014360205.1). Taxonomy (GTDB): domain Bacteria; phylum Bacillota; class Clostridia; order Tissierellales; family Tissierellaceae; genus Soehngenia. The sequence goes on along the minus strand of JACIXZ010000008.1, from coordinate 21,542 downwards.
GCATAGGAACAGAGAAATCTCCAGGAACAAAAGTGTTTTCTCTAGTGGGTAAAATAGAAAATGCAGGATTGGTTGAAGTGCCTATGGGGACTAAATTGAGAGATATAGTGTTTGACATAGGCGGTGGATGCCAGAACAACAAAGAGTACAAGGCTGTGCAGACAGGCGGACCATCAGGAGGTTGCATACCCAAGGAGTATTTAGATGTTTCGGTTGATTTTGAATCATTAGATAGCATTGGATCTATCATGGGTTCTGGTGGCATGGTTGTCATGGATGAAAACACCTGTATGATAGACATAGCTAAATATTTTTTGGAGTTTAGTGTAGATGAATCATGTGGAAAGTGCATTCCTTGTAGAGAGGGCACTCGAAGGATGTATGAAATATTAGAGCTGATAACTGAAGGCAAAGCTGAAATGAACGATTTAGAAGAACTAGAAAAACTTTCACATGTGGTGAGCAATACGTCTTTATGTGGGCTAGGGCAAACAGCTCCAAATCCAGTTGTAACTACTTTAAAATACTATAAAGATGAATATCTTGCACATATAGTTGATAAAAAATGTCCTGCAAAGAGCTGCAAAGCTTTGATAACTTACACTATATCAGATAGATGCATAGGTTGCTCTATATGCAAAAAAAATTGCCCAGTAGATGCGATTGATGGTGAACTTAAGAAAAAATATAGCATAGATAATGAAAAATGTATCAAATGTGGAAGTTGCTACGAGGTTTGTCCAGTAAAGCCAGTAAAAGCAGTAGAGATTTACTAGGAGGGAATTATGAAAACAGTAAAGCTTACTATAGATAATAAAGAAATTGAGGTCGACAGTTCATTAACTGTCATACAAGCGGCAGAATTAGCTGGCATAGAAATACCAAAGCTCTGCTATGATGAAAGGCTTGATATATTTGGTGCATGCAGAATGTGCATTGTAGAAATTGAAGGTAATAAAAAGCTTCAAACTTCTTGTTCAACTAAAGTAAAAGAGGGAATGGTCGTACATACTAAGACTGATAGAGTGATAGAAGCTAGAAAAGACATATTGAGGTTACTTCTTGACAATCATCCAAATGACTGCCTAACTTGTGAAAAGGCAGGGAACTGTCTGCTTCAAGATTATGCCTATGAATACGATGTTAAATTTAGGACTCATCGCGGGAAAATAAGAGAAAGATATATAGACGACACAAATCCATTTTACATATATGACGCGCAAAAATGCATCTTATGTGGTCTTTGCGTTAGAGTTTGTTCAAGGCTTCAAGTTACAGGGGCAATAGATTTTGTAAATCGCGGGTTTGATACGATAATCGGGACTCCATTTAATGATGGTTTGATCAATTCAAACTGCGTATCATGTGGAAATTGCGTTTCAGTATGTCCCACTGGAGCATTGTTGCCAAAATCTAAAGAGAAGTTTAGAACATGGGAAGTAAAAAAAGTTAAGACTACTTGCACATTTTGTGGAGTAGGTTGCCAGATAAACCTACTCGTCAAAGAAGATAAAGTAGTAGGGGTAGAACCTGTCAAAGATGCTGTTAATGAGGGGTTATTGTGTGTTAAAGGAAAGTTTTCATTTAATTTCATAAATCATCCAGATAGATTAAATACACCATTGCTAAAAGAGAATGGGGAATTTAAAGAAATATCGTGGGATAGAGCATATGAAATAATCAAAGAAAAAGTAGAAGCTTACATGGAAGAAAGTGGGCCTGATTCTTTCGCGGGACTTGCATCAGCAAGATGTACAAATGAAGAGAATTACTTATTTCAAAAGCTTTTCAGAGCTGTACTAAAGACGAATAATATAGACCACTGCGCAAGGCTCTGACATTCTTCAACAGTTGCAGGGCTTGCAACTACACTAGGAACAGGTGCTATGACAAATAGCATCGCAGAGATAAAGGACAATGATACTATATTTGTGATAGGTTCAAATACTACTGAAACGCACCCTGTCATAGGTGCTTTTATAAAGCAAGCAGTTAAAAAGGGAGCAAAATTGATTGTCGCAGATCCAAGGAAGATTGAGCTTTCAAAATTTGCAGATGTCCATATTCAGCTTAAACCTGGCACAAATATAGCCCTAATAAATGGTATGATGAATGTTATCATAGAAAACAAACTCTATGATGAAGAATATATTAAGAAGAATTGTGAGAATTTCGATGAATTAGTAAGACTTGTTAAAAACTATCCACCTGAAAAAAGTGCTGAGATTTGTGGAGTCGATAAAGACTTGATAATAAAAGCTGCTTTAATCTATGCAAATTCTCCAAATGCAGGGATTTACTATACTATGGGGGTTACTCAGCATACTACTGGAACACATGCAGTGATGAGTTTGTCTAATTTAGCGCTTTTATGTGGAAATGTTGGTAAGGAAAACGCTGGAATAAACCCATTGAGAGGGCAGAACAATGTTCAAGGTGCAAGTGATATGGGGGCAACACCTGCAGATTTGACAGGATATCAGAAGATTTTTCATAGAGAAAGTCTCGAAAAATTCGAAAGAGCATGGAACACAAAACTTTCTGATAGAGTCGGGGCAACCATCACAGAGATGTTCAAACTTATAGAGGAAGAAAAAATAAAATTTTTATACATCATGGGAGAAAATCCAGTTGTATCCGACCCTGACACAAATCATGTGATCAGTGCGCTAAAAAAAGTTGACTTTTTGATAGTTCAAGATATATTTTTTACTGAAACTTGCGAATATGCAGATTTAGTGCTGCCAGCGGTTTCTTTTGCACAGAAAGACGGCACTTTTACTAATACTGAAAGAAGAGTTCAAAGAGTAAGAAAAGCGGTAAAAGAAAATGGACTTGCAAAGCCAGACTGGCAAATAATCATGGAGATAATGAACACTTTAGGCTATGAAAAGGAATATTCTCATCCTAAAGAGATAATGGAAGAAATAAGTTTGCTAACTCCTCAGTACAGTGGAATCAACTATGAAAAGATAGAGGCAAATGGCATACAATGGCCATGCAAGGATTTAAATGATATAGGAACAAAATTCTTGCACAAAGACAAAATTTCAAGAGGCAAGGGTTTGTTTATGCCTGTTGAATATGTTCAAAGCAGAGAAACTCCAGATGATGAATATCCGTTTATTTTGACTACTGGTAGAATTCTTTATCATTATCACACTAGGACTATGACTGGTAAGGAAGAAGGACTAAATGAGATAGCAGGAAGTTCATATATAGAAATAAACGAAGAAACTGCCAACAGATTGACCATACAAAACGGGGATAAAGTAAGAGTTAAATCGAGAAGAGGCGAGATCATAACGAGGGCAAAAGTTGTGGATACGATAGACAGAGATGTTTTATTTATGCCATTTCATTTCACAGATGGACAAGCTAATTACTTGACCAATACTTTTTTAGATGAGATAGCAAAAATACCAGAGCTAAAAGTATCTGCTGTAAGCATAGAAAAGTTAGAGGAGGAGGACTATGTTTAAAGTAGGGATATTGACAGCCAGCGACAAAGGTTCAAAAGGTTTAAGAGAAGATTTATCAGGCAAACTCATAAAGGAAATAATGGAGAAAAATGGATATGAAGTAGTGAGGACTGTTATTGTCCAAGATGACAAGGAAGACATAAAAGCTGAACTATTGTATATGGCTGATGAACTCAAAGTAGATTTGATATTAACCACTGGTGGCACTGGATTTAGCAAAAGAGATATAACACCAGAAGCCACTTTAGAAGTGGTGGATAGACTGGCTATGGGAATAAGCTATGCTATTTTAAATAAAAGCCTTGAAAAGACTCCACATGCAATGCTATCACGGGCTGTAAGCGGAATAAGAAATGAAACTTTGATAATAAATCTACCGGGAAGTCCAAAAGCTGTTGAAGAATCATTAGATGTTATTTTGAGTGCTTTGCCACATGGACTGGAGATTTTGACAGGAAGGGCGAGTGAGTGTGCTAGAGAATAATGTAAATAAATTTGGATCTGCAATGATTTTAGCAGGTGGTAAAAGCTCGAGAATGGGCTTTGACAAACAATTCTTAAAGCTAGAGAATAAATCAAATATAGAATCACTCATAGAAAAACTTAGCCCAATATTTGATGAGTTCATCATTGTAACAAACAAACAGGATTTATATGATAAAGAGAATCTAAAGATTGTAAGCGATGAAATAAAAGATAAGGGTCCTCTGTCAGGAATCTACATTGGTTTAAAAACTGCTAGGTCTAAATATGTATACTGTATAGCTTGTGACATGCCGATAGTGAATCTCGGTTATATTAAACATATGATGGAAATTCTAGATAGGGAAAGCAATTTAGCAATAGTCACAAGAGCTTTAGTTGGCATTGAGCCTTTTAATGCTTTTTATTCTAAAGACTTAGTAGATGATATAGAAAGACATTTAATGGAGGAAAAAAGAGATGTAAAGTCTCTTTTAGAGAAAGTTAAAACCAGCTATATCTCATATAGAAAAGCACTTAGTTTCAGTCCTGATTGGAGTATGTTTTTAAACTTGAATACTAGAGAGGATTTAGAAGTATATGAAAGCTTTAGATCGCGATGACTTTAAAACAAAGCAAAGAGTAAAAATAATTAAAGTGAACGGCAAAAATATTTCAGAAGAAGATGACTTTGTAGCTGTCGAAAAACCCTTTACAATTTTTCTAAATGACATAGAAATAGCGACTTTGATGATCACACCAGAGTCGCTATATGAGCTTACGGTTGGGTTTTTAATTTCTGAAGGGATAATAAACACAGTAGATGAAATAAAAGACTTAAAAATCTACGAAACAACTCTTGAGGCTAGAGCGATAACTTATGAAGACAAGGCATTAAAACAATCTCTTTTAAATAAGAGGTTGATTAGCTCAGGCTGCGGAAATGCCCCCATATTTTACAATGTTATTGACTCTATAAAGAGCAAAAAAATAACAACTGATTTTACGATTAAAGATATAGAATTGCTAGCACTAATGGAAAAATTCAATAAAAATTCCAAGCTTTTTATAGAAACTGGCGGTGTTCATTCTGCAGCATTAGCAAATCATACCAATATTTTATACTTCTATGAAGATATAGGAAGACACAATGCTATTGACAAAGTGCTTGGCAGAGCTGACATGGAGAAATTTGACTACAGCGATAAAATCATCTTAACATCTGGAAGAATTTCTCATGAAATAATCTCAAAGACCTCTAAGAGAGGTATTCCTGCTGTCATATCTCATTCAGCTCCTACATCTTATTCTATAGAATTGGCTAAAGCTTTAAATATAACATTAGTCGGTTTTGTGAGAGGTAAAAGATTAAATGTGTACACAAATTTTGACAATATAATACAATAATTATTGATTGTTTCTTAAATCAACAACAGTGTAGGATTGAGTATAAGTGTCGATTAATAGGAGCTTATGCCTAAGCAATTCACCTCTTTTTATTAATATCTTTAAAACTTCACTCACCTCAATTGCTGCAATCAAAGCTGGCGTAAATGAAGGGTTACCTAACTTGTTTTCTACACTTTCAGCTCTTTTGTAGATTAGATTTAAAGTATTGTCATTTGGCATAATAGTTGAAACTTGCCCATACCAGCCAGATATAGCACCATGTACCATAGGAATATTTAATTCTCTTGCAAAATCTTGTATTAAAAACCTCGTCTTTATGTCATCAACTGCATCAACAACCACATCATGTCCTTTTAAGATATCTTTATAATTATCTTCTGTGATATTTGTACTAATGCTATTCACTTTGACTAAAGGGTTTATTTCATTTACTCTGAGTTTAGCTGCCAGAGCTTTATTTTGTCCTAAATTATTCATTGTTGAAAAAAGTTGTCTGTTTAGGTTTGTTTCTTCAAAGGTTTCACCATCTACAGCACTTATTGTACCTATACCAAGGCGAGCTAGCATTTCTATTATATAACCGCCTAAACCACCACAACCAATTACACAGACTTTATATTTACTCAAGCTTTCATTCTCTTCCATTGATAGCATTTGCATATTTCTAAGGTATCTTTCCATAAATACACCCCTATTAAATCATATATAAGCTCATCTTACGATGAGCTTATATATTTTTTAGCCTCCACCTAATGGAGTCAACACTATTATTTTATCATTTTCGTTTAAAATTGTGTCATCCTTTGCACTTGAGTCATTCACTATAAATGTAGCATTTTGAATAATCGGTTTCAAATCTTCACTAGAAAGTTCTATTAGAGTGGACTTAAGTTGATTTAGATCTGAACCTTCTTCTAACTCTAACATATCAGGCATATTATCATGAATTACACCCATATATTTTAGTTTTACTATCATCTATTTATCTTCTCCATAAATATCTTTTATTACTTCGTCTAAATGCCCAAGTCTTTCTAAGACAGCTTTATCTGGTAAACCAGTATCAAAATCGATTCCTGCTTCTTTGAAGAAGTTTCGACCTAACTTATCAACATCTACACTATATCCTTTTAATGGGCCAGCCTCAAGTGGAGGATCTCCGATTGCTCTTTTTGAAATAGTCATATCTTTTGGTTTTATACCTTCTCTTAAATTAAATGCATATCTCATCATGAATATTCTAAGTCCTGCATTGAATGCTGCTTGCTGATCAAAGTTCATACCTGTTGTAGCAGCAATATATTCGTAAACTGCCTCCTGAGGTGCACATAGTATAGAAAAATAGCACATACTAGATGCATTTAATACTTCTGTAAACAATGTCATACCTAAATCCATTGGACCAGTGCCTTCAAAGATGAAATTTTCTTCTTTGATAGGCTCTAGCATTTGAGCTGAACCAATACCACCTTTTACATGTCTACCTGGGGTTGGGTCATATTTATATGTTCTAGCTAAACCAGGTGAGTGTCTTGGGTCATGCATTGGAAGTTCAATACCTGAAGCAGTTTGCAAATATTCTTTTCCCTTGTTCCAGTAATTTGCAGCATATTGAGAGCCGTGAGACAATATCATGCCACAACCATCACCATTAGCCATTTTCTCCATTATTTTTACTATTGCCTCTCCATTTCCCCATGTCAATTCAATGCCATCTAAGTCCTCTTTTGATAGTATACCTCTTTCATAGCATTCCATTGCCCATGCGATAGTCATACCTGCAGAAATCGTGTCAAATCCATATCTGTTGCAGATTTCATTGCATTTTAGTATAACATCAGGATCACCACATAGTAGGGTGCTTCCAAAGGCAGCTGCTGTTTCGTATTCAGGTCTTTCAGTTGGGCCTAAAGGCCATCTTCCATCATTTACTTCATATTCTGCACCACATCCAAGTGGACAACTAGCACAGTTATATTTCTTTGTTTTGTAGCGATCAAGAGCAATTGAACCTAATTTTTCTGCCTTTTCTTCTCCAAAGTCAATCACACCTACACCAGCCCAGTTTTTAACAGGAGAATCTCCACTTAGTGCAGAAGCAGGAGTACCTACACCTGTTCCATAAGTGCCAAATGCTTGGGCCATTTGACTGTTTTTCATTGCCTCAGTTACTTTTTTGTTGATTTCCAATACTTTATCTGGGTGAGCTACTGGGATATCTTGAGTTCCTCTAACAGCTATTGCTTTTAATTTTTTAGAACCCATTATTGGTCCTGTACCACCTCTTGCAGGAGCACGGTGCCCATCGTTAATAGGACATGAAATCAGTGAAACTCTTTCACCAGCAGGGCCAATTGCACTTACTCTTATTCTTGGCTCTCCTGTTTCTTCTTTTAATGCTTCCCAAACTTCTTTTGCATCCATACCCCATAGATGAGATGCATCTCTTATCTCAACTTTTCCATTATTGATGTAGATGTATACAGGCTTTGGAGATATTCCTTTGATAAAGAGAGCGTCATATCCTGCTTTTTTTAGCTCTGGACCAAAGAAACCACCTGAATTTGCATCATTCCATCCTCCTGTTATAGGGGATTTATTTACTACTGTGTATCTGCCGCCAAACCAAGCTTTTGTTGCACTTGTAGGTCCAGTGATAAAACCTATTACACTGTCGGGACCTAGTGGGTCAGTGCCTGGTTTCATCATATCATAGAGTATCTTTGCTCCAAATCCATATCCGCCAATAAAGTTTTCTGCGAGTTCCTTTGGAGTTTCCTTTTCCTCGATATCTCCGGTCGATAGGTCAATAAATAACATTTTCCCTGCATATCCATAGAGCATTTTTTATCTCTCCTTTCAGGTTTTAATACTTAAAATTGGTCACGCCTAATCTGTTAACTTTATTATACTACTACAATAGAACTTTATCAATCATAAATTTGGGCAAGCCTAAAAATAATTTAAAAAAAAGCAAGGTCAGTCCCTTGCCCATTTACAGCTTTCTATCAAAAATGATGTAATTTCTTTTAATTCAACAGTATCAGCTATCTCTTTAGCTTTATCATTAATTTTTTTGATATCTTTTTCTCGTACTTTTAGCATAGTGAACATAATTTTATTTACAGTCGTCGCTAATTTATCATAAGTCATTTTAATTTTTCCTTCTCTTATGCTTAGGAGCAACTCAGATTCTGCTCCAACTGCGACAGTCAAAGCTAGCAACATCTGATATTTTGTTATAGGGATATCATCATTTTCGATTATTTTATAATAAGAATCAATATACTTTTCGATTTTTACTTTTGTTAATTCTCTACTAGATATCATTTCTGACAAAAAATTCAAACTCTCATTAGTTGATGTCATAACCTTGTAAAAGAGTATATTTAAGAGTGCTAAATAAGTGTAGCCTTTTATTTTATCTTTATAGTTTTTTTCAACATAGTTATATAATGCATCTAAAATATCTTCATACATTTCTATTACAATGTCTTCTTTTTGATTGTAATAATAATGCAAAAGACCTTTATTAATTTGAGATTGATTTGCAATCTCTCTAGTAGTGGTATTTTTAAAACCCTTTTCTTTAAATAATCTATATGAATTTTTTAATATATTATCTCTTTGGATTGTCGCACGATCCATTTCAACCACCACCAAATTTAATTATTATCTACTTTAGTATAAACAATTTTAATAAAACTGTCTATTTGTATATGGATAAGATAGTATTAATTAATCATTTTTTTAAAAACAATTTATACTGTATTATTATTTACAAAAATTTGACATGGAAAATTTACTATGATATACCTATGTTAAGATTTATACTGAATATTCTAATAAATATATTTCTAGTAAAAATCTATTAGGGGAATATGGTTATTATTGAATTTGTAAAGAATATGAATGCGCTATATAATTTAAAAATATAAATTATTGGCGTTCGGAATCCAGAGTTATACAATCGAAGCGAAAACATTGTACATAGAGAGTTTGGATTCCTCAATTTTCATTTAAGTTTACAAAACGGTATAATAGACTCTGTAAACTAAACATGAAAAAACAGCACAATGTTCTATTAAATTTTATTGAATTAGATATAATTTCACCTTCTTGATGATACTTGAGATGATAAATGTTCACCTTGAAATTGTCAAGGAGAAAATGAACGTGCTAACGCACACCCTTTACAATTTCAAGGATGAACATTTCAAAAAATATTTAGGCTAAATTAAAACAAAACTAAGCTATAAGAAGATATTTTTTCTTCTCTTTATCCGTTAAGCTTAGACCAGCAACTTGAGCTGGCGTTAGTCCACTAAGAGATGAATGAGGTCTAACAAAATTATAAAAGAAAACAAACATACTAATTAAATTATTTGCAGAGTCATAAGAATTGAAACCCTGCTTAGTTTTATACCAAGCCTTAAATTGATGATGAAAAGACTCAATTAGATTATTAGAGATATCATCTTTAAAACTTTCAACACGAATATGCTTAACATTTTCACCTAATACAGACTTAATAGGCATTTTGTAAGCACTATAACGATCACTAACAATAGAATTTACTGTACCTAAATTTTTTACAGAATTAAAGATAGTGAAAGCCTGCTCAGAATCTCTATAAGGCGATAAATGAAAGCCTAAGACAAAGCGAGTTTCAGAATCAATAACAAACCAAATGTAATATTTTTTACCTGCGATCTTAACAACTGTTTCATCAGCATGCCATTCATCAGAATTGAAATTCATCATTGGCATAAGCTCTAGAGTAAAGTTATTAAACAAAGGTGCAAACTTTTTACACCAATTGCTTATAGTAGTGTGAGAAACTTTAACATTATTCACAACTCTAAGAATCAAAGCAATATTTCTAAAAGAATTCTTGCCAAGATAAAACATAGAAAGAGCAGTAATGATAATATGCAAAGGATAACGCATACGTTTAAAGTCAGTTTTACCAATGAGCTTAGACATAGATGCAGGTAGAATAGAATTTGGCTTAGCTATGAACAATGAATGATTACACTTTTTGTCACAACATCTAAAATTAGAGTAAAAATCATAATCATGGTGAAGAAAAGTAGCTTTACCACAAACAGGGCAACGAGGGTAATTTTGCATCTGTTTAGAAACTGGATTATCAGGTGCAAATTGATGATTGCAGTTACGGCAGAGATATTTCTGATGACCATATTTATCTTTGCCATAACGATAAAATGAATGATTATTGTTGCACTTTGGACATTTTATTGATACAATTTTTTGCATGAGGACTTCATCCTGACTCTGTAAACTAAACATGAAAAAATAGAACAATGTTTTATGAAATTGCATTGAATTTAGATTTAATTTCACCTTCATGATGATAATTGATAAATATAAACCTTCTCCTTATCAGTTAAGCTTAAACTAGCAATTTGAAGTGGCGTTAGTCCACTTTTTGCATGAGGACTTCATCCTTTCTGGGAGGTATTTGTTTGTTGCAAAAACATTGTACCATAGAGAGTTTGGAGTCCTCAATTTTCATTTAAGTTTACAAAACGATAATTATCATTTATTATAGGGTGGTGATTATATATGAAGGATACAATCAAAATTGAAAAAAGTTTAATGCTAGTTGGTTAGGATTTATTGGGTTTTTAAGTTTTACATGCTTTGAAACAGGTAATCCAATACAATTGTAATGGCCCATTTCCTAATCCGGCTATAGGATTATGGTAAACAATGAGTTGGTAGGTGATTTATTTGAAGAATAACACAAATAAAGTAAATATATTAATATTATTATCTTTAATTACAAGTATGTTTGGATATTCCTTGCGAGATAGCATTGATAAGAATTTATTATTGATTTATGCATCAATAATACTTATATCCACGACAATAGCATTTATCTTAATAATTAGGTCTAAGCCACCTAAGAAGATTTATATAGAAACTCTCACTTTTTTCATGTTTTACCATTTTATCTCTATTCTTGTTTCCTCAAAGCTAGGAGGAGTAATAAACATTATCACTAGTTTAGTTTTAATATATATATATACTAAAACTATATATAGAGACATTTGGGAATTAAATCTATAGGGTTAAAATGTTTTAATCTTAAATAGAATTTGACTTTAGTTTTACGAAAAGAACATGAAATTTGCTAAACATAGCAAATTTCATGTTTTTTTGATAGGATTAGTAAAGGATCTAATAATTTATTATTATTTATATTAGTGTATTTAGGTTAATTTATAGAATCAAATGGTAAATCGGTTATAATTAGGATCTTAATATAGTAATAGCCATAAAATATAGACTACCTTAAAAATTCTATTTATTATAAAAAAATATTCAAATTCTTGCTTAAAGTGTTCCACACTCTCAAAATCCTGTAAATATAGCAGCTTTAATCTTAACAATCCAAAGAGGTTTTCCATAACTTTATTATCCAGGCGATTACCATTTCTGGGCATACTTTGAATTATACCTTTTTCATAAGTTGTCTTTGGTAATTCTTAATTTGATATTGCCACACCTGATCTGAGTGAAATATCAAACCTTTTAAATCGTTCTTTACTTACGACAGGCTTTTTTTAATTCCACTTTTTAAACAATCCAATAACAGCAACTATAACACCAATAAAAAATACCCACCCACCAACGGTATAAAGAAATGAACCTTTCCATACAACCAATAAATACATACAAATCAAACAAATTAAAAACCCGATGTGTGTTAATTTCATAAATATGCTCATCCTTTCAACTTTTCATAAAAAAAGGCAAATTATATAATTAAATGAAACACAACTAAAAAAACAAGGCTCATGAGAGCTTCTCTGTTATAATGTTATCAATGACAATAAACAAAAATAGGTTAAAAGACAATTAGATCAATTAGAAAAAAGAATCGGAACTAAAAGTTTTAATAAGGTGTTTAAATCGATATCGGTAGATAACGGCAGCGAGTTTTTGGGCTGAAGAAGCTAAGAGCAATCATGTGTAAGCAGCAGTAGAGTATTACGTACCCATATTATTCCGAGAGAAAAATTAAATGGAAAAAGCTCAAGAGAAGTGTTTAAAGAAGAATTAAAAAATATTCATAGAGCAAAAGCAAAAATCTTCTCCCTAGGGGAGAAGAATATCAACTAATATAAAAGAGTTCACAAGATATATAAACAATGACATATTAACAGATATAAAAGTGTTTCATTTTAAGTTGCATTTAGCCGATTGTAGTTACGGCAGAGATATTTCTTGTTTATCTACAATATCGTCTCGAGGAAGTAGTATTACGACAACAGGCACATGTACGATTGATTATTATTTCCTTATAGATGGTTTAGTAAAGCTTTGGTCAGATGATTTTAACATGGAACATATGATTTTTATAACAAGTGTGATTTATTAGATAAAATATTGTTTTATATGTCTACTATTAATGCGATTGGGGGAGTGTAATTTAGATGTTAGATAAAATATTATTTTATATGCCTATTATTAATGCTATTGGGCTGATAGTAATTCTATTTATTTTAGTAAATTGGTTTATTAAAAAAAATAGAAATAATTAAGACCTTTGTATTCAATATTTATCTAAACAATTTATAAAGGTTTACAAAACGTATAAGTATAAAATGAGGTTTCTATATTTAAAAAGCTACACCATTGACTCAAACGGTAGCCAACTTGCGATTGATATATACAGTTTTTATTGGACATACTTACTACCTATTGTGCTTTTAGTATGGGTGAAATTCATTTGTGAATTTCTTTATAAACTATTAGAAAAAGAATAAACTCTTTAATGATTTAAATGTTTTGAGTGATAAATTTATTTATAAACATTTAGATAAATCATTATATTCCCCTATTTTTTAATTTAAGCATCTGAAATTACTAGCGTAAGAATAACCATCCTTTTAAGAGATAACATTAATATCTTAAAAGGATGGTTATTTTTCTGTCAATCTCAAAGCTTGACATCATCTGATTTAGAGTGATACTATAAAAATATAAAAGGAGGAATATTTTGAAAAGTAAAAAAACGTTTTTCTTAATTTTTTTGTCATTGATTCTTGTTTTAAGTGCTTGTACTTCAACACCTACTGAAGAAAATATAAGTGAGAACAATACTAAAAATGAAACAACTACTCCTATTGGTAGCATTATCTTAGCTACAACAACGAGCACACAGGACACAGGATTATTAGATTATTTACTTCCATTATTTACTGAGGAGACTAATATCGAGGTCAAAACAATTGCAGTTGGCTCAGGAAAGGCAATCCAAATGGCTAGAGATGGAGAAGCAGATGTGCTACTAGTCCATGCAAAACCAGATGAATTAAAACTCGTGGAAGAAGGTTTTGCGACTGAAAGAAGAGACGTAATGTACAATGACTTCATTTTAGTAGGTCCAGCTGATGGCAAATTGCAAAAAGGAAATGATATTTTAACAGCTTTAAAGGAAATAAATGACAACGAGTATACCTTTGTATCTAGAGGCGATGACTCAGGCACACATAAAAAAGAATTAGCTCTTTGGAAGCTAGTTGGGATAGAACCAACTGGAGAATGGTATATCGAAACTGGCAGTGGTATGGGAGATACACTTAAAGTTGCTGATGAAAAGAGAGCATATACAATTGCGGATAGAGGTACTTATTTGAGTTTAAAAGACACATTGGATTTAGACATTATCGTCGAAGGGGACGAGAACTTATTCAACCAATATGGAGTTTTACCAGTTAATCCTGAGAAGTTTGAAACGATAAATTACGAAGGCGCTGTTAAATTTATGGAATGGATTACAAGAGAAGACATTCAACAGCTAATCGGAGAATACGGCATAGAGGAATATGGTCAACCATTGTTTATTCCTAATTATAAATAGCAAATAAATGCTAAGAGGTGCAGCATGAATTATATTTGGGATGGGTTTTTAAAGGCAATAGAATTATTAATTAGTTTCGACAAAGAGATTTATGAGATAATTGGACTTTCACTCTTTGTTTCAACAACTGCGACATTGATTGCCTCTTTCATATTTGCACCTTTAGGCTGCTACTTTGGAATAAAAGAATTCAGATTCAAGAGAGGTTTTTCCAGATTAGTTTACACCTTTATGAGCATTCCATCAGTAATAGTAGGGTTAGTAGTTGCTCTTTTATTTTCAAGAAATGGCCCTTTGGGATTTTTAGGGATAATGTATACACCTAAAGCCATGATATTGGCACAGTCACTTCTGGTAGTGCCATTGATATTTGGGCTTACTTACAATCTAGGTAAACACAGAGGAATGGAATATAAAAAAGTCGTCAAGACATTAGGTGGAGGGGATTTTCACTCCACCATACTTATAATTAGGGAATTAAATTCAGACATAATAGCAAATGTTGCTACAGCCTTTTCAAGGGCGATCTCTGAAGTTGGAGCTGTCATGATTGTCGGGGGAAATATAAAAGGGCAAACTAGAGTAATGACTACCACGATATCAATGATGAATTCAAGAGGAGATTATCCAATGGCAATAGCTTTAGGAATAATACTACTCATTATATCTTTTGGAATACATAGCATTATATACTCTTTCAATACGGAGGATTAAATGGAAGTTAAGCTAAAAAGTTTAAAGAAATTTTACAAAGACTATTTGGCTTTGGATATTGCTGAATACACATTTAAAAAAGGTGTAATCACAGGGATAAGAGGGTCAAATGGAGCAGGAAAAACCACATTGTTAAACATCATTTCTGGTTTGGATTTAGATTTTCAAGGGAATGTATTCTATGATGGAGAGCCCTTAGACGAAAAAAAGCAAAAACAAATCACTCAAGTTTTTCAAAAGCCATTATTGTTCAAGCGAAAAGTAAAAGATAATATTGCATACCCCCTTATTATAAGAAAGATAAATAAAGAGGAAATCAAGAGGACAATATTAGAACTAGCTAAATTGCTTGAAATAGAAGATTTATTAGAAAAAAAGGGAAATCAATTGTCAGGTGGTGAAGCACAGAAAGTAGCTTTAGCAAGGGCACTTGCAATAAAACCTAAGCTGTTATTGTTAGATGAACCTACATCTAGCATTGATGAAAAGGCTATGATAACAATTGAAAACTGTTTACATAAGTACCATTCAGAGACAAAAGCAACGATAATAATTGTGACACACGATGCTATTCAATCAGATAGACTATGTGATGAGATAGTATTTTTAGAACGAGGGAGGATCAGCTAGTGGATTTTTTTAATACGATATTAGTTGAAGAGGCTGTGAATATCATAAAAAAGGAGTTTAAAGACTATAAATTGGGATATGAAATAGTTGATTTAAATGATGCTTATGAGAGAGTGCTTTATGAAGATCTAGTTTCTAATCAATCTGTACCAGAGTTTGATAGATCAACAGTTGATGGATATGCGATCATAGCAGAAGACAGCTATGGAGCATCAGATACGATACCAACTATTTTGGATATAATTGGCGAAGTAAAGATGGGAGAGATGACTGATATAGTCATTAGCTCAGGGAAATGTGCCTATGTTCCAACTGGGGGAATGATACCTAGAGGAGCTAATGCTGTGATAATGATAGAAAACACAGAGAAGATGGATGATGAAACTCTATTAGTACAAAAACCAGTTAGAATACAAGAAAATATAATAAAACGCGGAGAAGACATAAAAGAAAATGAGATAGTGATAGAGAGAGGAAGAAAATTAAATCCCGCTCATATTGGCGCTTTAGCTAGTCTTGGAATATCAAAAGTAAAAGTGTTTAAAAAACCTAAAGTATATATCATATCAACAGGAGATGAAATAAGAGGGATTGAAGAAAAATTAGAGTTTGGGAAAATTAGAGATATCAACTCATATAGCCTAAGAGCGCAGGCACAAAAAAGTGGTTTGGAAGTAGTCGGCAACACTATAGTAAAAGATGATTTCAATCAATTAAAGGCTGCAATAGAAAAAGGTTTAGAGATGAGTGACATCGTTTTACTTTCTGGAGGAAGTTCAGTCGGGGAAAGAGATTTTACGAAAGAAGCAATAACATCTCTAGGGGGAAAAGGAATACTTGCCCATGGGATTTCAATAAAGCCTGGAAAACCTACGCTAATAGCTAATGCTAGAGGCAAGCTTGTAGTTGGGCTTCCAGGGCATCCAGTATCTGCAATCACTGTATTTATGGCAGTTGTAGAGCCATTTATAGAACAGCTATACAGCTTAAAAACCTTAAAACCTGCTATATTTGCAAAGATGACTGCAAATTTTCCATCTGCCCCAGGTAAAGACAACTATGTTTTTGTGAACATAAAAAAAGAAAATGGAGAATACTATGCTACGCCTAAATTTGGGAAATCAGGAATGATAACAAATCTTTCAAAAGCCGACGGATATATTATTATTAAAATTCATGAAGAAGGCGTAAATAAAGGTGATTTAAGAGAGGTATATCTATTGTAGGAGGAGAAGCGATGAGTAGAAAAACTTATATTGACAATATAGATGTAAATATAGCAATTGATAAGTACTTCAATAAATTAGAGATAAAGCCCAAAGAAGAATTGATTAAGGTAAGAGATGCTTTAAACAGAGTAACTTCAAAAGCAATATATGCAAAGCTTTCTTCTCCTAGTTACAATTCTGCTGCCATGGATGGCATAGCTGTAATATCTGCTAACACTATAGGAGCAACAGAAAGTGAACCTAAGACATTGAAACTAAACAGTGATTTCATTTATATAAACACTGGAAATCCAGTCAAAGATCCCTTTGATGCGGTGATAATGATAGAGGATTGCATAATTATCGATGAAGAGACTATCGAGATTTTGTCTCCAGCTTATCCTTATCAGCACATAAGGCAAATTGGGGAAGATATCGTTGCAACGGAGATGATTTTGCCTTCGAAACACAAAATAAGGCCAGTAGATATTGGAGCCCTTATCTCAGGTGGGATTGATGAGATAAGTGTTTATGAAAAGCCAAAAGTTGCCCTTATCCCTACTGGGAGTGAAATAGTTGAAAATGTGGAGGAAGTAGTAGAAGGAAAGATCATTGATTCAAATTCATATGTATTCGAAAATCTAGTTTTAGAATTAGGTGGGATTCCCAACAAGGGTTCGATAGCAGTAGATGATTACGAAAGAATAAAAGCGATGGTTTTAGAAGCTGTTGAAAAAAACGACATAGTATTAGTAAATGCAGGTTCATCAGCAGGTACAATGGACTATACAGTAGATGTAATCGATGAAATTGGAGAAGTGGTAGTGCATGGAGTAGCCATGAAACCTGGGAAACCAACTATTTTAGGAATAGTAAAGGGAAAACCTGTCATAGGAATACCAGGATATCCTGTTTCTAGTTATTTAGTGTTTGATGTTTTTGTAAAACCAGTTATATTAAAATTTTTAGGACTTGAAGATGACAAGGATGAAATAGCAAAGGCCACCCTTACTAAAAGAGTAGTTTCATCTCTCAAAAATGAAGAAATAATCAGAGTAACTCTAGGGTTTGTTGATGATAAACTCATTGCAACACCCCTACAATCTGGAGCTGGAGTTATAATGAGCTTAGTAAAAGCAGACGGACTATGCAAAATACCAAGGAATGTAGAAGGTTATGACGTTTCAGATACAGTAGATGTGAAACTACTAAGACCACTTAATCAGATAAAAGAAAGTCTTGTTTCCATAGGAAGCCATGATATATGCATGGACATAGTAGCCGACATGATGAAACTTAAATCCACTCATGTAGGTAGCATGGGAGGTATACTATCTTTAAGACGTAGAGAATGCCATTTAGCACCAATTCATTTATTAGATGCCGATACCGGAGAATACAATATCAGCTATGTAAGAAAGTATTTTAATGGAGAGAAGATGGCACTCATAAAAGGCTTAAATAGAATACAAGGCTTTATAGTGGAAAAGGGAAATCCTTTAAACATACAATCGGTCAACGACTTAGTAAGGGAAGATGTGGTATTTGCAAACAGACAAAGGGGCTCTGGAACAAGAGTGCTATTAGATTACGAGTTAGCTAAAAACAATGTGAACCCAGAGAAAATAAAGGGATATCAAAGAGAATTTTCTACTCATATGGCTGTTGCTGCAGCTGTTAAGAACAAGAGCGCAAATGTAGGCTTAGGTGTATATTCTGCAAGCAAAGCTTTAGATTTGGATTTTTATCCTTTAAAACCTGAGGAGTACGACTTTTTAACTTATGCTAAGAACTTAGAGCTTGACAGTATAAAAGAGTTCATAGAAATACTAAAAAGCGAAGAGTTTAAAAACAGAGTTGACGCCTTAGGAGGATATGGCTTTGATAACACTGGCGAAATAATAATAATAGAATGACGGTGATTATATGAAAGATGCGTTTGGAAGAGAGATAGATTATTTGAGAGTTTCACTTACTGATAGATGTAATTTAAGATGTGTTTACTGCATGCCTGAAAAGGGAATAGCAAATAAACTACCCCATGAAGAAATGCTTACTCTAGAGGAAATGTATGAGATAATAAAAGTTTTTGTAAATACTGGGGTAAAAAAGATAAGATTTACAGGTGGAGAACCATTAGTAAGGCTCGGAGCTGTTAACCTGATAGAAAGAGTAAGCAAATTAGAAGGCGTTAAAGAAATCACGATGACTACAAATGGTATATTACTTGAGGATTATATTGAACCCCTTAAAAAAGCAGGACTTAATCGAGTAAACATAAGCCTTGATAGTTTAGACGCAGAAAAGTACAAAGAAATCACAAGAGGTGGAGATATACAGAGGGTAAAAAGGGCTATAAAGAAAGCAATTGAATACGATTTAAACCCTGTAAAAATAAATACAGTATTGATTGGCGGATTCAATGATGATGAAATAGAAGATTTTGTAAATTTAACTATAAATCATCCTATAGATGTTAGATTTATTGAACTTATGCCTATTGGAGAGGCTAAAAACTTTGCTAAAGCTAAATTTATCCCAAACACTACAGTGCTTTCTAGAGTGAGTGCATTAGAAAAAATCGAAAATGACGACATTCACTCACCTGCACAATACTATAAGCTTCCAAATGCGATTGGCAAAGTTGGACTTATAAATCCTATAAGTTGCAAATTCTGCAAAGACTGCAATAGAGTAAGGCTAACTTCTACGGGGAAATTAAAATTGTGTTTACACTCGAATAGAGAGATAGATTTAAAAAAATACCTTTATGAAGGTGAAAATTTAGAAGAAGTGATTAGAGAGGCTATTTTGTCTAAAGAAAAAGAACATGAACTAGAAAAGGATATCACTATAAATAGAAATATGAATGAAATCGGGGGATAATATGGAATTTACACATTTTAATGCTGAGGGTTTACCTAAGATGGTTGATGTTGGAGATAAAGAAGAAACCGAAAGAGTTGCTATAGCTTATGGAAAAATAACGGCTAAGAAAGAAACTATCAATTTGATAAGAGATGGTAAGATTAAAAAAGGAGATGTCTTGTCAGTCGCTCAAGTAGCAGGAATAATGGCTGCTAAAAAGACAAGTGACCTTATCCCAATGACTCATAATATATTTTTAACTTCTGTCGATATGACTTTTAACTATGGAGAAGACTTCATTGAGGTTTACTCAAAGGTAAAGACTACATCAAGTACAGGGGTTGAAATAGAAGCTTTAAATTCTGTAACCACAGCATTGCTAACCATATATGACATGGCCAAAGCCGTAGACAGAGCTATGGTAATAGAAGATGTGAAACTGATTAAAAAAACAGGCGGGAAATCAGGAGTATTTTTAAGAAAAATCAAAGGCAAAGTAGTTTCTGTAAACATTTCCGAAACCAAAGGAGTTGTAAAAGTTCCGATTGATAAAGGAGAATTCATAGAAGGTTTTGGACTTAAAGACGATGCACATGCTGGGAAGTGGCACAGGCAAGTAAGCTTACTTGGAGTGGAAAGCATAGACAAGATGAAACGAGAAGGGCTTGATGATTTACAATTAGGAGATTTTGCAGAAAACATAACAACATCTGGCATACTCTTATATGAACTCCCAATAGGAACAAAACTAAAGGTAGGAGAATGTGAACTTGAAGTTACCCAAATTGGCAAAAAATGTCATGAAGGCTGTGCGATTAAAAAAAAGGTCGGCGACTGTGTCATGCCACGAGAGGGTATATTTGCTAGAGTTTTAAAAGGCGGAGTGATAAAAGCTGGAGATGACATAGAAATAATGTAAAAAATATAATTGTGAAAATAAAAAATAAGAAATGCCTCTAATGTATGATCATTTACCACATGACATATAGTAGAGGCACTTTTTATAGACATAAAACTAAAAAGTGGTGAAAATTATTTATTTTTCTAGTATTTCTAACAACGAAAATTTGGGATTGCTTTTCCAAAAGAGCTTTGTTAAACTTATAGTAAATACAATTTTTCAGAATACTACAAAAATATAAAAGAAGGGAATGGTAGGATGTCAAAAATACATATAGAAGGATATAAAAAATTTACGATTTTAATGGTAGCTATAGTTTTAATTAGCAGTGTGTTTTCTCTAATAAGCCCAATTTTAATCAATTATTGGTCAAATATCGGTCAAGAGATAACTAATGAAGAAATACTCATTCTATTAGGTGTCATGATACTAGCAACCGGAACTAAAATAGTATTGACCTATTTTAGAGAAAAATTTGCAAAAGAATTCAACAAGAAGAATTTTAAAAATTATTTAAACAAATACTATAAATTAGATTATGATTACATAACTGAACAAGGACCTATGACACTCATGGAAAGGATGATTATAGGTGTAAATAGTATATACCAATATTTAACCGGAGATGCAATCCAAATTTACTCTAACATTCTTATTTTATTAGGAATTCTAACGATTGTATTTTTACAAAACAAAGTAATTTTTTTGATTTTATTTTTATTGATACCATTGCACTATTTTGGATATAAACACTTAAATAAAGAACTTTCAGAAAGATCAAAAGAACTTCAAGAAATTTCTTCCACTAGATGGAGGGATATTTTATCAATATTAAATCAAACGGACTATATAAAACAATTGGGAGATTATCAACATATAAATAAGATTATAGATCTTAACTTAGAAGAAATATACAAGGCACAATCAAAGGTAAATGTTTATGCCCAATCTTCTTCTGCTTTAATATCTGG
>JACIXZ010000078.1 GCA_014360205.1 Tissierellales bacterium | reverse complement strand
GAGAATTTCGATAAACCCACCCTCTTTAGGACTACATTCTACTAAAATATAAATAATAGCTAAGTAAATTAATAAATATGGAAGATTTAATTAGTTTTGCACTTAATGAAAAATATAAACGCCTTCAGTCTGTTGGTGACAAACTTGCTGAAATAGAATCATTAATAGACTGGAAACCATTTCGTCCCATTCTCGAATCGATGTATAATAATAAAACAGCTTCAGGCGGTAGGCCTGAAGCTGATGTTATTGTGATGTTCAAAATGCTTGTACTGCAACAATGGCATGGTCTTTCTGATGCTGAACTTGAGAGACAATGCATTGATAGAATATCCTTCCAGAAATTCATAGATTTTCCAGACTATATACCAGACAGTACAACTGTCTGGTCATTTCGGAAGAGAATTGTAGATAATGGTAAAGAAGAGCAAATATGGAATGAGATGCAGAAGCAGCTTGATGCTCTTGGATTGAGGATTAAAAAAGGAATGATCCAAGATGCTACTTTCATCCATTCAACTCCAGGGCATGCTAAAGCAGATGAACCTAGAGGAAAAGAAGCAAAAACAAGAAGAAGTAAGGACGGAACCTGGACAAAGAAAGGTGGTAAATCCTTTTTTGGTTACAAGCTCCACACAATCATCGATAAGGATTATGAATTGATCAGAAGATTCAAAACAACTACTGCTTCAGTTCATGATTCTCAGATAGATCTCTCTGAATTGAATGAAGTTGTCTACAGGGATCGGGGATATTTCGGAGCAATTGCAAAAGGTTTTGCTGCAACAATGCAAAGAGCTGTGAGAGGACATCCATTAGAAATAGGAGACATTCTGAGAAACGAAAGGATAAGCAGCCAAAGAGCTCCAGGAGAACGAGTATATTCTGTGGTAAGAGAAGTATTCAATGCAGGGAAAGTTCTTGTTACAACTGTGGAAAGAGTAAATGTAAAGATGCTTATGACAGCTTTTTGCTTTAACTTACATCAGCTGAAGACACTCAAACATAAAGGAATTATTTAGGATAGCGGTAGCTATCCTAAAATCAAGGAAAAAATGAAAGAAATGAAGTAAAAGTAGAGATAAGATGAATAAACGCCACTTTGAGTTTATGGTGACATAAAAAACAGAGGGTTAATCAGAATCCTCT
>JACIXZ010000077.1 GCA_014360205.1 Tissierellales bacterium | reverse complement strand
GAGACCATCTAATTAGCTCCAAATATTCCCAATTCTAATTAGACAATATTTTGTCAAAAGAACCTCCCAAATGAATTTATTTGTTTAAAACAATTTTGTAGTCCTGCAAGTATCAAAAACTGATATGCTACGAAGCTAAGTAGGGAGTAGAGTTCTCTACTCTCTACTCTTACTTTTCTGATGTCGAATTTAACTGTGTCTTTGATATGCCTGTGTTTTGGTTCACATTCTCCTCTTTTCTTGTAGAATATCATGAACAAATTATCCCGGATATTTTGATTTCGAAGATACATCCCTATTTGCTCATGTCTACCTTTTTTATAGAGGAATTTGAGCTTGTCTTCGATCTTTGCATGTATATCTCCACCCTGTTTCCACATTTTATTAAGCCAATGATCGACTCTTTCAATTTCTCCTTCTTTGTTTATCACAGCATTCGAAGAATACGAAATAATTGGTCTTGCATTCAAATGGTACCAGATATATGCATGATTTAAGAATGAGTCATAACCCCCATCAGCAGAGTAATAATCAATATCAGCATTCATTTCTTTCAATGCTTCAATGTGTTTGATAAGCTCAGGAGAATCTGATGCATTACCATTAGTATGGGTCATAAATATTGGGTATGTTCCAACCATTGTAATATGCGCTTTATCCATTTTACATTGATAATGTGGATTGTAATCAGCGTGTTTATCATATCTCGAAGCTTCAAGTGGGGTTGAATCGATCTTAGCTTCTTTTATTTGAGTAAGGCTGAGGATCTTCTCACCTACTAACATCATTATTTCTTTAAGTCCGTCTTCACCCAATCTATATTTCACAAAGTGATGTAATGTCTTTCCCGAAGGAAGTTTGATGAATCCGTTCTCATCATAAAAAGAGAGCAGGATAGCCTCTTCTTCTGTTAAAGAAGAAACAGTTTTCTCATAAGATAATTTCCTGAAACACATTACAATGAAGAGTTTTATCATCGATGAGACGTTATACTTAAAATGCCAACGTTTGTTGGTATATAAAGTACGTTCGACGTACTTTGAAATGTCTTCTATGCAGAGAAAGTGAAGAAATTGGCAGATGGAGGCGCTTTCTCTGTTAAGATAATTCTCTATGGAGTCCTCAAAGAGGACTCCTTTATACTCTATAGATTTTTTAGTCATGAGGGGGGCCAAATTTATGGTATTTATAGCTACCGCCCCCCCC
>JACIXZ010000076.1 GCA_014360205.1 Tissierellales bacterium | reverse complement strand
TTTTGTTAAAATATTAATTAATGTAAGTGTTACAATTTTTCTGTATTACAGTTAGTTGGCTTGTAGTCTTGGGACTACTTCATTATGTACATTTAAGAAATTCTTTAATTTTTCTAAATTTGGTTTAATCAGCTCTTCAGCTCGTTTGACTATGAAACTTCGAGTTAGTTTTGTTTTGTCTTCTCTTTTCTTCTTCGCTTCTTTATCTGTTAACTTCATAATTGTAGTAGTTATTTTTTCAATTGAATCAGCTTGGATATTATGCTTCCGTTCTAAATGACTCACAGAACATCTTGCTTTTATTTCATTTGCTTTACATTTAGGACACAATGCAGTCTGGATATTGATATATTTTATCATTAACTTTGGTTGATTCTTACACCAATTTTCAGGCTTTAATTTCTTTAGTGTTCTTAGATATTCATCATTCTTTTGCTCAAAGGTTGTGTGCTCCTCTCTGCAGCGCCATTTTTGTTCTGATATATATTTAAGTTCTTTGCTTCTCTCATCTATATTGTATCCCATCAAGCTTTCTAGGAGATCTTTGCTTGTATTCCCTTTTAGACCAGTGTAGCTTCTATATGAATTTCTAACTAGTGTTTGTATTTTTTCCCTGTTAGTAATGGCTTCTTCATATGAGTAAAGTGGCAGGAGAAATTCAATAGATGGACAAACGAAAACTTGCCATAGATTCTTTCTGAGGTCTAGTGAAGAATTATATAATGCTGGTGATAGTTTAGTTCTGATGAAATTCATATTTTTTTCTATGTGTTTTATTTGAGTACTCATCGTAAGCTTTTGGTTGAACCAGGTTCCTAGATATTTATACTCCCCTACTATAGGATATCCCAATATATTGTCACCAATCTCTAGGTCTGACTTCCTTTTCATCCTATGTTTAAATTCAAGTATAGCAGATTTACTTTTATTGATTTTCATATTGTTCTCTTTTGACCATTCCTCTATTACTTCTATGATTTTCATTAAAGTCTTTTGATCTTCACATAGAACCATGATATCATCTGCATAAGCAAAGACATCAGATAAATGCACTATGTTGCAAAGTTTGGAGAGGAGTGGCTCAATGTATATATCAAACAGTGCAGGGGAGATTATGCTCCCTTGAGCTACTCCAAGATTAGGTCTAAAGGAGGAGTTACCTGATTGGATAGTAATTTTGTCATATATCGCTTGTTGAAACCTGATTTCTTCA
>JACIXZ010000075.1 GCA_014360205.1 Tissierellales bacterium | reverse complement strand
TAAGATTTCCTCCTTTCATAATATCTTCTCCAGCTAAATTATATCTACACAAATAACTATTTTCAAATGGATATGCTAATCCATGATATTGTCTATTAAAATAATCACCTAATTCTTTCTGACCTTCATCTTTAACACACCATTTCTCAGGAAGAACAAACTCTTTAGAGGGAATTTTATATGTTGTAACATTACAAGACCCTCCGTTAGAAATATACATTTTTATTTCCTCAGGAGTAGCTAGTCTATAGTTTACGTATTTATATCCATTATTAGTAGAACCATTTTCAAGAATAGAATGACTAATCCAGCCGTCCTCATCTATGTCTATGACATCATAGATATGATTTTTGTATACTAAATCATGTCCTTCTTCAATACAAACAACATAATCTCCTTTCTTAAGAGACTTCCACCATTCTTGTTCTTCTACTTTTTCAAATAAATCAGGCTTATAAGTCCATCCATATAATCCATCAGATATTGCTATATGATTAGTATCCTTACGATATTCAATAGCTTCTATAATCATTTCATAAGGATATTTTACTTTATACCTACCATCATTTTGATTTAAAGCAGAGCTCCATTCATCAGGTGTTGATTTTATTCTTACCTTATCTCCCACTTTAAATGGAAGACTTTCTTCTTTCTTTTCCATGGATATAGATTGTTTTACTTTTTTGGATTTCTTTGGTGGCTTCTTAATTAAATCACCATTGTCATCATAATAATTTAAATCTTCCTCATCAATAAACATGTCCTGTTTATCACATACCATTATCCATTTCCTCTCTTCAGGAGTTGCGTGTCTAATGGATTTAGGAGTACATTTATAATCTTTTCTTTCAAATTCTCCATCAGATATATTTATATAGTAATAATCATGAACATCTTCTCCATCAGCTTCTTTAAATTTACCAATAAAGATATTTCCACAATCATAAACATAGATTTCTCCTTCAGTAAGATCATCAATGGATAACTCTGTTTTCTCATCAGAAGTAACAGTTTTCCTCTCCTCAGGAAATAGTTTATACACTTCTTCCATATTAGCAGGTTTACAATCTTGTATATTACATGATAAACTTCTAATATTTCCTTCCATTCTCTTGCTAATATATCCATCATCAGGAGTTGCAGATTTAGAATTAAATATTCCTCCATCTGTTAGAGAATGAAATTTAAATATCCATCTTTCAGCATTTGGTTTTACTTCATACCACTCCCCCACTACTAATTCAACAGGAGAAGTTTTATTC
>JACIXZ010000074.1 GCA_014360205.1 Tissierellales bacterium | reverse complement strand
GTATATACCTAAGAAAATAGTGCTAAAAATAACTAGTGATGTGCCGGTTAAACCTAGTCCGACTCCAACAGCAACAAATATAAAGGAAAACCAGAATAGATGATGTCCAGTAAGAAAAACGTGTTTAAATCTTTTATTAGGGATAAATCTTGCAAATAATACATTAATTAAAAAACCAAGCAACATAGCTAAACCAATTTCAGAGCCAAACTGAGAGATAAGTTGATCTGAACCAATAGGAGTTACAGTAGTTTGCTCTGTTAGTCCATAAAGGGTATTGAAGCCATCACTTAATGGAACCATCGAATTTACAAGTATATTTGTACCTTGAGTTAATATGACAACTCCTATAATTGTTTTTAAAGTTCCAGTTAATACGTCTGAAAATGATTTTCTTTGCAAAAGCAATCCTACTAATGCAATAATTCCAAGAAATAAGGGAGCTTCTCTAAATATTTGATCGATTAAAAAATTTATAAAATTCATTATTTACCCTCCTTTTTTAATTCTTCTAGAGCCTCTAACATTTTATTTTTAATTTCTTGTTTATCAATGAAATTTTTTATGCCTATAACAGGAACTTTAGATTTTTGCTTTATTGTCTTTTCTAATTCTTGAGAAGTGAAAATTAAATCAGCAGGTGTAGAAGTAGCACTACCAACATCTGTAGTAAAAATTTCTGCATTTACTTGAAGTTCTTTTGCAACTTCTTCTATTTTCATTTTTAGTATCATAGAAGAACCTACACCAAAGCCACAAACAGCTAAAATTTTAATTCTTTTCATTAAAACACCTCCCTTCCTAAAAAATATTTGATAATTCTGTCGGATCATCTGCATTTCTAATAATGCTAATAATATTTTCATTTGATATTATATCTGTTAGTTCTTTTAAAAAATTTAAGTGATTTTCGGAGGATTTTGAACATAAAGCAAATACAATATCAACAGGATCGTTATATTCATGTCCAAATTCTACTGGATTTTTAAGGGTTATCATACTTATACCATTTTCATAAACGTTATTGCTTGGTTTTGCATGAGCTAATGCAATGTGAGGTGATATAACAATATATGGGCCTAGATTTTCAACAGCCTCTATCATTTCATTGATGTACTTTTCGTTTATATATCCAGAATTTAGAAGAATTTCTCCAGCTTTAGTTATAGCCTCTTTCCAATCTAGAACTTCGACATTTAAACGAATATTTTCTTTTAAGTTAGTTATATCTTTCATATTTAATCTACCTCTCAAATTGATTTTTTTATTATAT
>JACIXZ010000073.1 GCA_014360205.1 Tissierellales bacterium | reverse complement strand
TAGTGCATAACCTTGACAGGTATGTCAAGGTTACATATATTGTTCAAATGAGCATTTCTACAAAGCCTATTTTATCCATTTATGATATCTAAAAACAATTATAGATCTTACATTAATGATACTGTGAGATATCCTGATTTTAATTAAGGAATATGTTTTATTCAACAAAGTGCTTATTTTAAATATTGGAGATGAACATTGTGTTTACTAAAAAATGTCTCATAGCGATTATGCTGATTACTGCGATATTCTCTGCAGGATGTTCTGAAAAAACTATTGATAACTCCACATCTGCCACAGAAATTACTGATGAACAAAAACAGGAAGCAACTGACTGGAATAATAAAGGTGTTGATCTTTTTATCGCCGGTAGATATGAAGAGGCATTAAAAGCATATGAAAAAGCCGTTGAACTTGATCCATACAACATATATGCCTGGTATAACAAAGGCAATACACTTTCTTATATAGGAAGATATGATGAGGCATTGCAAGCATATAACAAGATGATAGAACTCAATCCAGAGGATGCAAATGCATGGAATCTAAGAGCTGGTGTCCTTAATAATCTGGGAAGATATGAAGAATCTCTTGAGTCATTAGATAAAGCATTAGAGATTGATCCACAGTATCCTGTTGCTTGGTATGGAAAAGCTACTGTACTTGAAAAATTGGGAAGAAATTCTGAAGCTCAAGTCTGCTATGAAAAAGCAAGAGAATTAGGATATGTGAATTGAAATATTTGACAGAACTATACAGAAAGTCTAAGGAATTAATATAAATAACATTGATTTAGATAGTTTATAAAAAATTAAATCTGGAAGTCTTTAAATGCCCAACAATATTATTCTTCTCTTTTGTATATTAATTGCTCTTATTTGTCCTCCATTAGCTGGGGGAACTTATGATATGGGCATAAGGATAGTGGAATTATATTCAGACATGGACTCCTGTGATGTTACCATCACTTCTACAGATCCGAATGAAGATGTTGTTCTGAGGTTGGAGTTGCTCCACAACGGAAATGTACTTGAGACTCAAGAAATTGCCATTGATAGCATTTATCCTAATATTCCGATCATGAAAGTGGTGCTGTGGAATACTAATGAATCAAAAGATGGCAAATATAGTGTCTTAGCTACCATATTGAAAGACAATGAAGAGATAACGACTATTAAACATGATTTTATTTATGGAAGCAAAACTATCCCTCGAATAAAGGTAGATGATTTTATTGCAAACTCACAAGGTTTCAGCATTATAATTACACCTGTGGAAGCAGTA
>JACIXZ010000072.1 GCA_014360205.1 Tissierellales bacterium | reverse complement strand
TGGATATGGTGCGGGATCGGACCCGGGTACTGCCACATGAGGAAGTATTCCGGGTTGTGTTTCTTGACCATGTTTTATATCTGGATCTGTAGCACTTGTAATATGTGAGGAAGACAAATCTCCCCAATCAACAATAAAATCGTAATTTAATCCCACCTGATTAACTACAGGTAATATTAAATTCAAATTATCTGATGGCATTTCATATGTCATTACGATTGGGGTATAACATGAAGTAGTTGTACTAGTAGTTGTGGTAGGTTCTACAGTTGTACTAGTGGTTGTAGTGGTATACCATTCAATTACATCAATTGTAGGAGAAAGGTTACAAACAAGAAGAGTGGTTGTTGTAGTAGTGGTTGGAACAATAGGTAAAGGAAGAATGTTTAAACATACACCTAATGATTCAATTAGAATAATAGTAGCAGCGTCCTCAAATGTTAATTCTACTCCTGCCAATAATTCAGTAAGAGTAGTGTTATAAGAGAGAGTTCCTATATCACTATATACGAGAAAATTAGGTCCTAAACCTATCCCTTGTCCACTATTTAATGTTACTAATACATTCATATCACTGTTGTTGTCGTTGTTGTCGTGCTACTGCTAGTGGTACTTGTTGTTGTTGTTGGAGATATGGTAGTAGTAGTGGTAGTAGTAGTAATTTCTTCAGCAATACCTACCATCTCACAATCATAGCTTGCAACTATATATGCAGTTCCTCCATTCCATGTACAATCATCTGGGAATACAATCACTTCTGCTTCTCCCTCAAGATAACATTCTAGAGCTTCAGTTGTCGTTGTTGTTGTGGTAACTCCACATTCCACCACTTCAATAATAACACAATCCACTACATGGAATACAATATTTGTTAACATCGTTTCCTCAGTGAAATACCATCCATCAGGAATACATTCACAATCAGTTGTCCCATTATACAAATATACATTTTCTTCTTCAGATAGACTAAATGCTTCGACTATTAGAGCAAGAATCTCAATTCCTGAATATTCTCCACCAAGAGATTGCAAATACGACATTGCTGAGCAAGCATCATTATAGCTTCCTGATGATGTAACTAAGTCATATCCGTATATTGGATAGTATATGTTCATTCCATCTGGACGTACACAAGGAGGTTCATCATATGTGTAAGCTTCTCCTTCAAGTGTACAATTCATTTGTTCTACTGTAGCTTCAAGTTCACTACAATCAGGAACGTTCCAATCTATAATAGCTTCTAATGTACAGTCGGGTCTTGGGAATTCATCAACAGTTGCTGTTGCTCCTCTAAGATAGCAATCTGTTAACTCTTCT
>JACIXZ010000071.1 GCA_014360205.1 Tissierellales bacterium | reverse complement strand
ACTACAACTTTCAGTGAAATATATAAAACTCAATTGAACCCTACTATTAGCTATTTACATGAACCTGGAGAGAAAAGATTCTCCTTAAGTTTAGACATATCAGAAATATTCAAACCATTAATAGCTGATAGAATGATTTTTTCTCTATTAAATAAAAATAAAATAACTATAGATGATTTTGAAGAAGAATCGAATTTCACATATTTGAAAGAAAATAGTAGAAAAAAAATTATAGAAGATTATGATGGTAGATTAGAAAGAACAATATTTCATAAGGAATTAAATAGAGATGTTTCTTATAGATACTTAATTAGGCTTGAATGTTATAAAATAATTAAACACATAATTGGGGAAAAAGAATATTCAGGTTTTAAAATTTGGTGGTGATTTTATTTACGTAATATTGGTATATGATATTGTAGCAGATGAAGAAGGTGCGAAAGTAACAAGAAATATTCATAAAATCTCTAAAAGATATTTATATCAGGTTCAAAAATCAGTATTTGAGGGAAATCTATCAGAACTAAACTTTCAAAAATTAAAACACGAACTTGATAAATATATCCGAAAGGATAGAGATTCACTAATCATATTTATAAGTAGAGATGAAAAATGGTTAAATAAGCAGTTTTGGGGAGTAGAAGATGATAACACAAATAACATATTTTAAATATTTGTCGATATATAATAGTGTACTATTATATGGTGTTCGACAGAAATACAATAATTTAAAAATCAAGCTTTTAAAAATTATATTACTTTACTTTATACTTGATTTAATATTTCAATCTAATAGACTGAATAGTATACTAGACGCAGCTTATTAAGTCTATTCCATGAAGACGTCTTCAAATAGAACTATACTAGAATGTAAATGATTATGATAAACTTACTAAACTAGCAGAATATTTCCTTCAAATAGAACTATACTAGAATGTAAATATTACATCTCAATGATTAGAGGCGAAAGAACAGCGCTTCAAATAGAACTATACTAGAATGTAAATTGAAAAGAGATGCAAGGCTGTGGATAACTTCAAAGCTTCAAATAGAACTATACTAGAATGTAAATATGTTCATGTTTACTATTGCTCTCGTTGTTTGACTTCTTCAAATAGAACTATACTAGAATGTAAATTCTGATAACACTTCATATATATTTTTAAATGAATTAACTTCAAATAGAACTATACTAGAATGTAAATCTGGCTAATGCTGGTGGGTATAGTTTTATAAAAATAGCTTCAAATAGAACTATACTAGAATGTAAATTGTTCATGTTTACTATTACTCTCATTGTTTGACTTCTTCAAATAGAACTATACTAGAA
>JACIXZ010000070.1 GCA_014360205.1 Tissierellales bacterium | reverse complement strand
ACCCCATTTGGTATAGATATTCAAAAATTCACTAAAAATGAAAAAATAAGGAATGATGATAAAATTGTTATTGGTATTATAAAAACATTATCTCCAAAATATGGGATAGATGATTTCATAAAGGCAATCAGTATTCTTCGAGAGAAACTAATAAATGAAGGCAAACCAGAAGTGGCTCTAAAAATTCAGGGTAAAATATATGGTGATGGAGAGCAAAAACTAGAATTAGAACAGATGATTAGTAAACTGGAATTAGACAATATAGTGTCACTTGAGGGTAAGATTCCTTATAATCAAGTGCCATCAGTTTTGAATGAGTTTGATATATTTTGTGCTACTAGTATAAGTGAGAGCTTTGGAGTTGCCGTAGTTGAAGCAATGGCAACTGAACTCCCTGTCGTAGCAACTGATGCTTTAGGATTTAAAGAAGTTGTTGATGATGGGATTACTGGTCTTATAGCTAGAAGGAAAAGTCCACAAGAAATCGCATGTGCCTTAAAAAAATTAATATTAGACAAAAGTCTTCGGGAAAGCATGGGGATACATGGAAGAAAAAAAGTAATTGAGCTTTATAATTGGGATGATAACGTATCTACAATGGAACAAATATATCATCAGGCAGTTTCAGATGAAAGTTTCGTAAATTGAATACATAAAGGAATGTTATTATGAAAAAAATATTAATAGTTTCAAAATTACCAATATGGTCGATGCAAAAAAATCGAGGTTCAAAATCTATTCAACAAACTCTTGTAGGTTATGCTAAGAATGGATATGAAGTACATTACTTAACATCATCTAATGCTTCTAGTTGTGATATTGACGATGCAGTTATTACAGTACAAAATTTTAGGCTGCCTCTTAAAAACTTAAAATCAGATAGAAGACTTATAAAACTTTTAATATTAAAATTACAGGTAGTTTTTTTCTATATATTTGGTATTATAAATACTCTAAAATATGCAAAACTAATAGAACCGGATGTGTTATATGGTTTCGAAGTGCATGGTGCATTTGTTACCTCAATAACAAGTAGAATCCTTAATATTCCTAATATTAATCGATTTATGGGAACAATTTTAGCAAACAAATTGGACAGTGGTTTAAATAGAATTTTATACTTTGATCATTTTCTGGGATTAAAAGCTCGAGCTCGAATGAGAATTATGACAAATGATGGAACAAAAGGAGATGAAGTCCTGAAACGATTGAATTCATATGATTCCAACACATTGTTTTTATTAAATGGAGTTGATGTTAAATCTCTGGATGGATATCCGTCAGCAGATGATATTAGGAATAGTTTTGGAATCTCAAAAGATAAGATTGTATTTTTAACTGTTAGTAGAT
>JACIXZ010000007.1 GCA_014360205.1 Tissierellales bacterium | reverse complement strand
ATTCATTAACACAATAGGATTATATCGACAGATATCTTGAAAATCGCACTTATAACCATAGTTATTAATGTATTTGCATTTCATTGGCAGTGTAAATAACCCTTTATTTATTCCTTTTATGCTATTTTCTATGAAGTTTTTATTAATATGAGTAAATATTACATCTAAATTTTCTTCTAAAACTGTATTGGTTTTTCGATCTATATCGAGAATTTTTCTCGTTTCATCCACAATTACTCCTGAAATTTTAGGTTTTCCTCTTTCAATTGTTTTATTTATATCATAATACACTAGAGCAACACACTTAGGATTTAACCCTTTTGATTTAAGCAATTTTTCCACAGCAGAATAATATATGATAACCTGTATTGCATCACCTTTTAAAATATCGCTTAACGACCCTGCGTTAGACATTTTGTAATCATATACTATGTACCTTCCTGTTGGCTTATTGCAAGAATACTCTAAATCAACTCTGTCAATACGACCATAAATCTGTGCATTTTCTGCTAAATCATCTTCTGAAAACCATTGTTCTATAAAAAATGGTCTAAAATCTATTTTCTCATTAAATTCAACGTCTACACTAATGAACTTTTTAATTTTATCGAGAATAATCCTTTTTGTTCTATCAGTTAAAATATCTTCAAGAACTAGTCCGTATTTATTGAATGCTAAATCTGCTAAATATTCAATTTTTTGTTCATCGTAAATCGTTTTATTTTGAATAAATTCTCTATAATAGTTTGCTAATATTTCATGGAATATATTCCCTTGATTGATACTAGAAAATACGTCCTCATCCCATTTATATACACCTAATCCTTGTTCAAGAAGATATTTAAAATGACATTTGTTATATGTCATTATTTTAGAAGCGCTGTATTTAGCATCGTCAAATATTTTGTATGCTAAATTTTCATCAACCCTCCCATCATACTCTGTGTATATCTCACCATTTCTTTTGTCTTCAATACTTCGAGCCATTATAATATTTTTTAACTCTCTACTTGAAATATTACTTAATAATTGGCTGACTTCTTTTTCATGGGTCATACAATATCTCATTAAGGCTTCATTTTTAGAATATACTGAATCGAATTCAAACCTATTTTTCATTGATCTTAAAGTCTTTTTCGATGTATTTTCTCCTATCTTATACAATAGTTCATCAAGAAATTGAGATTTTGCTATATATGATCCATCTTCATTTGCTGTCCTATAACTTAAATATAACGCTTTATTAGCTGATGCTATTGAAAATAAAAATCTTATTTTTTCTTTATCCATCTCGTATCGATTTCTATTTGACTTTGAATTATTTAATAAATCCCTCTCCCTGTTAGAATATATCCCAGTATTATTTATTATACTAGGGATTATACCTTCATTTAAACCCATAAAAAATACATAATCATACGTCGTGCCTCTAATCACTTCAGTAGTTAATACTTTTACCCCATAACTTAGCTTATTATTTAATATGACAGTTTTTTCTCTTAGATAGAAATCAAGTGTTAATATAAACTCATTGTAGCTAATATCCCTATTATAGTACGCATAAGACTTAGCGATATTATTTAAGATATCTTCAAATTCGAATAAGGCTTTTAAATCTCTTGTCATCAAATCAAATGATATGTCATTGCTGTTGTATAAATCTATAATTCTTTCCTTTAGCTTAAGATCATTAATTATTTTGATAAGTTCATCCTTAAACTCCTCGAATTTAGCTTCTGATTCAAAAAGAGACAATCTTTCGCTTACCTTTTCATCAAATTCAATAAAAGACTTGCTTATTTCTCTAATCTTCGCATCTTCATTAGATAAATTATTTAAATAATTGTTCGTATCAATTCCTTTGTAAAAATTGTTTAATATATATAAAATGCCTTCTCTACTTTCTAGATCTATATATGGGCTTGCTGCAATTTCTTTTAACAAATCCTTATTAAATCTGTATGTTTTCAATTTTAGAAACGAAATTAAAGTTCGTATAAATGGAATATTTGTGATTTTTTCAGATTTACTCAATGCAATATGAATGCCATATTCATTAAATATATCAAGTATTTTTTCTTCATAGGTCATCTTATCAGCGATAATCAATGCTATCCTGGATAAGTCTATGTTGTCGTTCTGCATCAATATATCCTTTATCTTACCAGCAACTTGTCTTATCTCATCTTCAATACATGGAGCATCAATGATTTCAATTCCACTACACTTAACTTTTCCAGATTCAAATATCACACTGGATAGTTCTTTGTATTTACTATTTTTAATAAAGTCATCATATATTATTTCAAAATTGTTTTCTTTTACAAATTTTAAAATTTCATTTTCTGCAAAAGACCTAATAAATGGGATATCTAGAGGTAAATGATAAATATAATCCATATTGAAGTTATCTTTTATTGCCTTTATCAATCTCTCTTCACTATTTGATATATCAATATAGCCATCGATTATAAACATATTTACCCCATCAAAAAATCTCGTCTTATCTATGTTTTCAATTGCTATAAATATTAAGTCATTTAAATCCAGCAAGTTTAGTTCTTTAAGTTTATTTGTATATTCCTTATATATTTCAGCTAGTTCAATCGATTTATTGTAGATAACTTGATCATTTATTGAGCTAATTTTTTTCAAAAGATCTTCATATCCTATGTTATTTTCTTTCAAAGTTCTAATCTCGTTTAATACATTTATGATAAATCCATTTTTGTTATAAACTTTATCAAAACAATCCAGCATTTGATCATAATGCATTTTTTTTATTATATTTTCTAAAATTATTAGTGAACTTTCCTCTGAAATAACTTCTCTTTCCTCCATAAAATCCTTTGAAATATTCATTGCTAAATCATCAAATGTTATAACATCGATATCATATAATGCCCCTAATTCTTTAAGTACACTTTCTCTTACAAATTCAATTAGTTCATCTGAAGGTGCTAAATATATTACTTTTTCATTCCTTTTTATTGTATCTATAACTCTATTAAACAAAAAATCACCTCGATTATATGATATATAAATTACATTAATTTTATACTGTAATTTATTAATATTCAATATAATAGTTAAGCTGTGCATATATTTCTTCTATATTGAATATTAATAAATGCAAAAAAACCTCCTTAATTCTAATATTAAGGAGTTTGAATAAAACAATCATGCGACTTGTCAAATAAGTAGATATAAAAATAAATGAAAGTATTGACGTGTTCAAAGTATGGATAATTCTTTCAGCCTATTTTATGTTAAATTGTGATTTACATTTACAGATGCATATTATCATTCATTTGCTACATATGATAGTAATAATATGTAATAAGATCCTTCACTTCGTTCAGGATGACAAGCCCATAATTTTAATCATATTTCAGAATCCTGTCATTCTGAGCATAGCGAAGAATCTTATCTTTTAAACTACTCCGCTAAATCTTTCCATAATGGATTTGCAGCCTCTACTAATTTCTTTTTCCCTAGCTATAGATGAATTTACATCTAAAGTATATTCAAAATACACCAATTTATTTGTATTATTTTTTATAAGTATAAAAATAAGCACTTTTAACTATCAAAAGTGCTTATTTTCGCTAAAATATGTAAATTATTAATAATCACCAAGTCCAACACTTATCTTTAATGCCTCATCAATTTTTTTCATCATATCATCATCAAATTTTCCCACTTTTTCTCTAAGCCTTTTTTTGTCGATTGTTCTTATTTGTTCCAACAATACAACTGAGTCCTTAGGTAGCCCAAAATCTTGAGCAGTAATTTCAACATGGGTAGGCAGCCGAGCTTTGTTTATTTGTGAAGTAATAGCTGCTACTATAACTGTTGGACTATACTTATTCCCAACATCGTTTTGGATGATAAGTATTGGCCTTACTCCTCCTTGTTCTGAGCCAACCACAGGACTTAAATCTGCGTAATATATTTCTCCGCGTTTTACTATCATATATATCTATGCTCCAAGTTTATTTCGTAATACATCAAGTCAATCATATCCTCCTCAATGCCAATTTCTGCAAGGGTTAAGTTGATTTGGCTGACTTCCTCGTATGCTTTTATAAATTCTTGATATTTCTTACATTTACAACCATTATTGCATAAATACTTTAATTGCTTAAACATGATGTCATTTTCATTGAGTATCACAGGAAGCCCAAAATTAACTTGTGCCAATAAATCCACCCCCTTATATAAGCTTAGAGAAATGAAAACTTAATATATGATGATTATATAACTTTTCTAAAAAGAGTGTCAATATAAATATCAATCTAACAAATATTCGACGACATCTACAACCTTATTGTTTTCATAATATATTCTAGGAAGTCTCCTATTCATCATACATACTATCTCATAATTAATAGTCCCTATAGTTTTAGCGATTTCATCTACACTTGGATAACCATATTCACTATCTCCAAATAATACTACTTCATCGCCAATATTTATATTTTGAATTTTTGTTAAATCCAACATAAACTGATCCATGCAAATATTCCCTACAATACTTGCCTTTTCACCCTTTACAAACACATTCCCTTTGTTTGAGAGCAGTCTTGTAAATCCATCTGCATATCCTATTGGAACTGTTCCGATCTTTGTAGTATGCTTAGTTACAAATTTATGTCCATAGCTTATTCCAGTATTCTCTGGGACTATTTTCACATTAGATATCTTAGCTTTAAGAGCCATTACTGGTTTTAATTTTATTTTATCTCTATTGACCTCATCAGAAGGATAAAGTCCATACAATATAATCCCAGGTCTTACTAAATCTAAATTATATTCAGGCATATCTATTATAGCAGCAGAATTCGATACATGTTTTAATTTTATTGATAATCCTCTCTGTTCTAAAGCATTTACTACATTCATGAATTTGTTAAATTGTTCAACTGTTGGGGTTTTATCTTTTTCATCAGCTCTTGCAAAATGAGTAAATATGCCTTCTATCTCAATATTTGAGAGAGAATTTATATTTAATATTTCCTCTATAGTCTCATCACTTGGTAAAAACCCAAGTCTTCCCATTCCAGTGTCAATTTTAATGTGAATTTTTACAGTTTTATCAAGTTTATTTGCTTGTTCAGAAAGTGCTTTAGCATTATTGTAATCGTAAATTGTTTGAATTAAATCATAATGTATTAATTCATTAAATCGTATTGGGCTAGTATAGTTAAGTATCATTATTGGGACGTTAATATTAGCTTTTCTCAATTCAATTGCTTCATCCAATATCGAAACAGCAAATCTCGTAGCTCCTATTTCTAAAAGTTTTTTTGCATAGTTAACAGCGCCATGTCCGTAAGCATTAGCTTTTATAACAGGCATAATTATAGATTTTTCACTTACTATTTTTTTTATTTCTCTATAATTGTGTTCTAAATTATATAAATTTATTTCTAAATATGCCTCTCTATGATTTAAATCCATCATATTCAACTCCATTGCGTTTTATCTTCTATAAACTCCAAAGCTTTTGGCAAAAATTCAATGATATCTCTAGCAATCATACCATACTCGCCGTACTTCTCTCTAGCTAAATCTCCAGCAAGCCCATGTGCATAAACAGCCATTACACATGCCTCATAAGCATCATAACCTTGCCCTATTAATGAAGTGATAACTCCTGCAAGTACATCTCCGCTTCCGGCTGTAGCCATCCCTGGATTCCCAGAGAAATTTTTATAAACATTTTCTCCATCTGTTACTATAGTTTCATGCCCTTTCAAAACAGTAATTACGTTTCGTTCTTGTGAAAAACTAACAGCACACTCTTCTCTATGGTCATTAATATATCGAATATCTTTCCTAATCAATCTCGACATTTCACCAGGATGAGGTGTAATTATTGTTTTCCCATTTCTATTACTTAAAATATCTAAATCATTTATAATATTATTTAAACCATCTGCATCTATTACAATTGTGTTGTTAAATTCTTTGGCAAAATAATTTATATACGTGAGTTGTTTATAACCAACACCTATTCCCGGACCAACCAATAATGATGAAAAATCGTTTATTTCCATTTTTTTCAATGTAAAATCTTCTAAATCTCTTAATATTGCCTCTGTAGGAGCAATACTAGGTATTTTTAGTAATTGTGAATTTACCAATCCATAAACAAGTCCTGAACCACTTCTTAACGCCCCATATAATGCTAAATATAAAGATCCAGTCATTCCAATATTTCCAGCCACGATTCCAATTTTCCCAAAATCTCCTTTATGCGAATCTACTTTTCTTTTATTTAGCCTATATGGCATGTTGTTTGGTATTCCTACTTCTAAGCCTTTATTTGATACAGCTACCGCAACTGCTATTGAAAATTCTTTCTCATTAGAAATAGAAATATCTACTTCTTTAATGCCCAACATTCTAAATATTGTTTTAAGCTTATCGTTGATATTTAGGTATGGTTTTCCTTTGCCACTATGGCAAATTTCAATATCTGTCCATGATATCTCTCCGATTCCAGTGCCTAACATCTTAGAAACGGCTTCTTTTGCTGCAAATAACCCTGCAATTGTTCCTATCGAATCTCTCTTGTCTCTAATATAATTTATCTCATCTTTAGTAAAAACCCTTTTGTAAAAAGTATCTTTATTAGTTTGTATCAATTTTTGAATTCTTTCATTTTTTACAATATCAATTCCTGTTAGCATAACATCATCTCCACATTAATAGAATAACACCTATTTTATTAAATTAAAAGAGGTGTTATATAATATTTCAAAACATTAAATTTATTTAAACTTTCTGCTTCCTGGTTTTACTAAAGGTAAACCAGTTTTGCATATTGGGCATTCATCTGCATCATATGCTTTTGCATCTAATTTTAGCGCAGAGTATATAGGTAGATTTATCTCTTCTACTGTTCTATCTATAATTGCTGCGATCCCAATGACTTTCCCACCTAAGCTCTCAACTACTTCAATAGTTTCATATGAAGATTTTCCAGTTGTTATTACATCTTCTGCAATAAGTACATTTTGCCCTTCTAAAATCTCAAATCCTCTTCTCAATTTCATAATATTATCTTCTCTTTCTGTAAATATAGCAGGCTTTCCTAGTTGCCTTGCGATTTCATAACTTACGATAATGCCACCCATAGCTGGACCAACCACAATATCTATATCCAGATCTTTTATTTTTTCAACTATTTTTTTTACTACAATCTCAGCTTTATCTGGGTATTGTAGCAATTTTGCACACTGAATGTATCTGTCACTATGTTTACCTGATGATAATAAAAAATGTCCTTCTAAAACGGCTCCTGTTTCAACCAGCAGATTTAATATCTCCATCATTAACCTCCTATAATCCCTTTAATTTCTTTCAAATTGCTTATTTTTTCTTTCGCCATAAACTCTTCAATTCCCTCTGCAATTTTCTTTGAAGCATATATATCTCTAAAATTTGCACTGCCTACTTGTATTAAATCCGCTCCCGCCATGATAAATTCAATTGCATCTTCAAAGTTTGTTATTCCGCCTATGCCTATGAGTGGCACATCGACTGCTTTTTTTACTTCATATAACATTCGTAACGCAATAGGTTTAATACATGGCCCTGATAACCCAGCTGTTATATTATTGAATATAGGTTTTCTCTTATATATGTCAATTGCAAGTGCATTGAAAGTATTAACCAAAGACAATCCATCTGCACCTGCTTTTACACAAGCTTGTGCCATTTTAGAGATATCATTAGCGTTTGGTGAAAGTTTTACAACCAATTTTTTATTTGTCACCATTCTTACTTCTTTGACTACATCATAAGCTATTTTTTCATCAATTCCAAACGCCATCCCGCCTTCTTTTACATTAGGGCAAGATATATTGAGCTCTATAATAGGTATGTCTGTTTCATTTAATTTTATAGCTCCTAAAACATACTCTTCAATACTTCCACCACCTAAATTTGCTAATATCACAATGTCCTTGCTCAATAAAAATGGAAGTTCCTCCTGAATAAATTTATCAACCCCTGGATTTTGTAAACCAATGCTATTCATAAGTCCTGAAGGGGTCTCATATATTCTCCTTCCAAAGTTTCCGATCTTTTCATGCAATGTCAGTCCTTTTGTGGAAATTCCACCTAATACGCTTATATCAAAATATTCATCATACTCTTTCCCAAAGCCAAAAGTTCCTGAAGCTGCAATTACAGGGTTCTTAAATTTTATCCCCAAAAACTCTACATTGCTATTCATCAAAATACACCTCTTTTGCCTCAAAAACTGGACCGTCTTTACAAACTCTCCGCATTCCATTTCTTGTTTGGATTGTGCATCCTAAACAACCTCCTATACCACAAGCCATATATTTTTCCATTGACACATAAAGTATAGCTTTATCTTTATTGCCCTCAGCTAATGCTTCTAACATAGGATGAGGCCCACAAGCATATATAACATCATAATCCTCAACATTTATTAGCTCTGTAACAAACCCCTTATACCCACCTAAACCTTCTTCTGATGCAACATACAAGTTTTTAGAGTGAGCATTGCATACATCAATTAAATATGGTTCTGCTCTAAAACCAGCAAACATATCCATCATTTTGTGGTTCTGCTTAAGCAAATAAATCATTGGTGCTATACCTATCCCGCCACTAACTACAGCAGATCTCATATTCTCTTTTATAATAAAACCATTGCCTAAAGGCCCAGTTAATTGTACTACTTCATTTGTCTTCATTGAGGACAATTCTTTAGTCCCTTTTCCTTTTACCTCATATACGAAATGGATAATATCACCTTCTATATCAGATATGCTGAGAGGTCTTGATAGAAAAGGATCAAGACCTTCCCATGCCCTTACCATGTAAAACTGGCCTGGAATACCTGAAATATTGCCTTGCAAAGTAATTTCATATATATTTTTAGCAATTTCATTGTTGCTTAAGACCTTGCATTTAATATTTGCCTCTTTCAAAACCAATATCCTCCCTCATGTCAAATACTGCTTTTCTAATATATTGATTGAAATTTTCATATTCATCTTCTTTGCCTTTATGCGCCATAATAATTCCCCTTGAAGAATTAACTATCCCACCGTTTCCATTTTTAAGATATAATTTTACATCGTTTCCTTTAGCTCCTTGTGCTCCATATCCTGGAATCAAGAAGAACATTTTATCATATCTGTTTCTTATCTCTATCGCTTCATCAGTATAAGTTCCGCCTACTACAGCTCCTATGGGTGAATATCCACATGAAGATAAGTATTTGTTTGATAATTCATAGAGTTTATCTCCTACATGAAAGTAAATTTCTCTGCCATCTTCGCACTTTAAATATTCTATATCCTTAGCGCCTGGATTAGAAGTTCTAAGAAGCACAAATATCCCCTTGTCACCATTTGCTACATTATCTAAATAAGGAGTAATACTATCAAATCCCATATAAGGATTTAAAGTGACAAAATCAGCTTCAAATTCACCCTCAAAATGTGCTTTTTTATACATAGTTGCTGTAGTTGATATATCTCCTCTCTTAATATCCCCTATTGAAATTAGATCATTTGATTTTAGATACTTTAAAGTCTTTGAGTAAGCCATCAATCCTTTTACACCTAAAGCTTCATAGTATGCTATTTGTAATTTGTATGTGCTTACAATGTCATAAGTAGCATCAATAATCCTTTTATTGAATTGAAATACAACTTCATCAATATCCTGATATTTGTTTTTAATTTGAGTAGGTATATAATCAGTGTCAGTATCTAGTCCTACGCATACGCATCCCTTTTCTTCAACTCTCTTATAGAGCTTATCAATTATCACAAAATCTCTCCTTTTTAAAATCTTCATCGATGTACTTTATATCCCCATCTTTAACAGTCATTAATACTTCGCCACTAAATTTCATACCTTCGAATGCAGTGTTCTTTGATTTTGAATGGAATTTATTTGAATCTACAGTAGATTCTTTTTCTGGATCTACTATGACAAAATTAGCTTTACTTCCGTTTTCTAATCTTCCATATTCTAAGCCCAGTATTCTAGCAGGTCCATAGGTTAATAAACTGGAAAGTCTTTTTAAATCAATATGATTTGGCTTTACTAAAGTCGTATAAGCCACTTTAAAAGCAGTCTCTAGACCTACCATTCCCGGAGCATTCTTTTGTTTGTCTTCTACACTATGAGGAGCATGATCAGTTGCTATTGCATCTATCACTCCATCTCTTATGGCTTTTATTAGTCTATCTACATCTTCTTTTTCTCTAATTGGTGGATTTACTCTATAATCATTATCCCATAATGCGATGTGATGGGGTGTCACATCGCATGTTACATTGTCATTGTCTTTCTTAGCTCTCTCTATATCCTCAATTGCTTCTTTTGTGCTAACATGGGTTAAATGCAATTTTGCACCTATTTTTTTATTTAAATATATATCTCTAACTGTTTCCAAATTCTCTGCTAGTCTATAGTCGATCTTTGATATTTCTTCATCCTCTGCATGTACCAATACAACTAAACCTTTCTCTTTTGCTTTAATGAGTGCTTCATACATAACTCTTGTACTCTTTATTCCTTTGCCATCATCAGATATTACTTTGATTGCGTTAGAAATATTATCCAAATGACTTAGAGTAACTCCGTCAAAGTTTTCTGTTATGGAAAGAGTTTGATTTACATCAATCAATCCAATATTCCTAGCTTTTTCTAATACATAAGAAACTATTTTTTCATTTGAACAAATAGGATTGGTGTTTGCAATTAAATTTACATAAGTAAACCCACCTCTAACCGCAGCTCTGCTACCAGTCAAGATATCTTCTTTATAAGTATAACCTGGGTCTCTAAAGTGAGCATGTAAATCTATGAAAGATGGCATCAATACAAGATTTTCTCCATTAATGATGACTTCTTCATCCTCTAGTTCTATTGACTCTTTAAGCTGAACTATTTTATCGTTTATTATCAGTACATCTGTAAAAAAATCTTTTCCTTCGTCAACTAGACGAATGTTTTTTATAAGCATTTGAATTACTCCCATTTATATATATGATCACAGTACACACATTTATAGGTTGCATTTTGTTCATCTACTAGCTTAAATCTATGAGTTATTTCTCTCTCTACAGTAGTTATACATCTAGGATTTTTGCACTTTATTATATCTTCAACATATTCAGGCATAGCCAATTTTATCTTATCAATTATTTTTTCATTTTCAATTATATTGACAGTTATATTAGGATCTAAAAACCCTAATACATTTAAGTCAATGTCTAATGTATTTTCAATCTTTATTATGTCTTTTCTTCCGTATTTTTTGCTCGATGCATTCATTATAAAAGCCACAGTGTAATCTGCCTTATCTAATTTTAGATATTCGAATATTTTTAATCCCATTCCTGGTTTTATATGGTCTATGACAATTCCCTTTTTTATACTTGTTATTTCTAACATTTATCTTACCCCCAATAGCTTTATAATAAGTCCCATTCTTACGAACATCCCATTTTTAACTTGTTTAAAATACCAAGCTCTTTTGTCATCATCAACTTCTATTTTTATTTCATTTACTCTTGGGAGTGGATGTAGTATAGCAAGGTTTTCTTTTGCATTTTTTAATTTTTCTAGATCCAATATATAGCTATCTTTTAGTCTAACATAGT
Source organism: Tissierellales bacterium (assembly GCA_014360205.1). Taxonomy (GTDB): domain Bacteria; phylum Bacillota; class Clostridia; order Tissierellales; family Tissierellaceae; genus Soehngenia. Next base: position 99,929 of record JACIXZ010000007.1, on the reverse strand, counting down.
CTGCTTCGTTGAAAAATCTTTCTTTTTGAACTCTTGTCATATAGAGAACATCTAATTTGTCAATAACATTTTCAAGCCTTTCTTCTTCTTGAAACTTTATGTTTTTTCTTTTCAAATCTTCTTTTAAGTAATCTGGGATTTGTAATTCATGAGGTGAAATTAGAACAAAGTCTACATTTTCATATCTAGACATTGCTTTGAGAAGTGAATGTACAGTTCTGCCAAATTTTAAATCTCCACAACAGCCGATTGTGAGATTGTTTAATCTCTTATGTGCATCTAAAATAGTAAATAAATCTGTTAATGTTTGAGTAGGATGTTGATGCCCACCATCTCCTGCGTTTATCAATGGAACCGGGCAATACTTCAGTCCGTGAATTGGCGCTCCTTCATTTGGGTGTCTCATAGCTATTATATCAGCATAGGCACCAACAGTTCTTAATGTATCCGCTAAGCTCTCCCCTTTTGCTACAGAAGAAGAGCCTGGCTCCGAAAAACCGATTACTTGACCACCCAATCTAAGCATGGCGGCTTCAAAGCTAAATCTGGTTCTCGTGCTAGGCTCATAAAATAGAGTAGCTAGGATTTTACCATGACAAATGTCGTTAAAATCCTTTTCGTTTTCAATTATTTTTTTAGTCAGTTCAAAGATGCTTTCTAATTCTTCTAAAGTAAAGTCCTCTGGGTCTACTAAACTTCTTCCTTTTAACATATTTATCCTCCTTTTTTACCTGAAGGATGCGTTAAAATTAATGCCCTCTTATACATAAGGGGGCTAACACGCTCTCCTTACTAACCTCTCTGGATTAGTTTAAAGGTATTTATTTATATTAAAATATCATAGTATGAGATAATTATCAACAACTATTTATAAATAATCAAAATTTAAATCTGACAAATTATCTACAGCAATGTCAGCAACTTTTGTTATTTTATCCCAATCTGAAATATTAGTTGGATCTTTTATCGCCACTACTTTTATTCCCAACTTCTTAGCTGTCTCCATAGAATGTAGTGCATCTTCAAATAAAAATACATCTCTAGTTTCCAATTTCAATCTATCAATTAAGATTTTAAAAAAATTGACGTCATATTTTTCAAATCCTACGTTGCCACAAGTTTGAATAAAATCAAAATACTCATAAATCCCCAATCTCTTGATTGCTGGCAGTAAAAGTTTCTCTTCAGTAGCTGTAACTAAACATAATTTTGACTTATTATCTTTTAAATATTGAAGTAATTCTAGTGCTCCGTCCTTAAGCTCTACGTTGTTCTCATAAAAGTGTTTAAGTATATTCTCCATCTCCAAATTAATTTCATCTGCAGATTCTTTTAACTTAAACTCATCTTTTATAATTGATGATGCTTCTTTAAGACTGTACTTTTTTAATTTTTCTCTTATGTTTTTAGGAGGATTTTTCCCCTTGGACAATAAATAATCATAAGGCAATCTATCCCAAATCCACATTGAATCAAGTAAAGTTCCGTCTAAATCAAAACAATATCCCTTCAACAAATCACCTCTATTCCCAATTATTAAGGATTTTTTTGGTTGAATTTATAACCCTAGTTGTAATAACTACTGTGACTATAAGAATTAGCCAAGGTCCAAACCATGCAATTGCTTTAAACCATAATTCTGAATTGTTATCGATATAATCTAACATTACAAAAGGTATTATCGAGCCTAATCCGAATAAAAAGGATGTAAATTGTACTGATATGTTCTCTCTAAAATTTAGCTTTACAGCTGGGCCATTAAAATCTCTATTAGGATTTTTTAAGTATAAATATAATCCGAAATATGAGGAAAATAACAATACCGAAATCATAGGAATGACACTTAAAAACATTATAGGATTTAATCCAATTCCAAAATATGAAACTATTAAAACTATTAAATATACAAATGTGTATATGGCAGTCGGAATCAATGCTTTAACCCTAAGTATAAAATTGTCATTAACAGGTAATAGCATTATAAGTGGCCATGTTTTTCTTTCCACACTCATCAATTGCATACTTAAATTCGATGTATACATTGATGCGAATAAAGCTACAAACATAGCTCCGCTTAAAAATTGCTTGTTTATTAATAGCATAATTATTGGAAATACAATTGCATAAGCAATACCAAATAAATTTTGTGGATTTCTAAAGGTTAATCTCAATTCTTTGTTTATTACAGGATGTTTTGAAACACTAACTCCCTTTGTCTTTTTCGTTTTACCTCTTCCACTTTCAAGTTCAAAATGATTTGAATTTTTATAGATAAAATATCCTAAAACTAATGTTGCTAAAATAACTAAACCAAATACTCTAATGTCTAAGTTTACAAGATACATAAACCAATTTATCGGCAACAAATATGAATAATCACCATGAATTATCGCGAAAAATGAGTTAAAACTATTTAATATGTCTTGAGGCGAGGCTTCCATCTGCCTAGGAATTAGATTCATCAAGACTACGTAAAATATTATACTCACATACAAAAATATTTGTGAAATAATTTTAGCACTTGATTTAGTCATTATCCTAGCAAAAAACGCCCCCAATAACAGTGATAAAAATAATAAAAATACAATGAAAAATAGCATTGCTATGATGCTAAGAATTAAGTTTACTTTTAGTAATAGAGCATATGATATCCCTACTACAACAAGTATTGCAAGGGGAATCATCCCCATAGACAAACCCATTATAGATTTAAAAATAAAAATGCTTGATCTTCTAATTGGCAGTGTAAAAAGAAATTCTATGTCTTCTGATTCATATATGTTAAAGACCATACTTGGCACTAATGTTAATACTGCCATAAGTCCAAATGTAAGTGGATAAATAAACATGTAAATGTCAAATAAGTATCCGTTATAATCTAACCCTAAGCTAGAAAGTGGTATCATTAGTGATTTACCTATTTCGTAAAACGCCATCCCTAAAGGTATGGTTAATAAAAGTATTAAGATTAATGATATAATCCATCCAAGAACATTAGAAAAATTAAGCATTCTATTCTTAGTAGGTTTTGTAATTTTAGATGCATATTTATACAATAGTAAAAACTCTCTCATATTAAAGTGCCTCCACTATGTCAACTACATCTTCGTTTCCTGTCAATTCTAAGAAGAGATCTTCAAGGCTTGTATTCCCTTCTTTACTCAATGCCCTCAATTCATCTAAGTTACCTTCTGCAATTAATTTACCTTCATTTATAATCCCTATTCTATCGCACATCTTTTCAGCGATCTCTAACACATGTGTAGTAATAAATACTGTAGAGCCTTTTTGAGCAATCTTAGTAAGCAAATCTTTTAGTAGTCTTGCTGATCTCGCATCTAAACCTACTGTAGGCTCATCTAAAAACATCACTCTTGGTTCTCTCATTAGCACTGAAATTAACATCAGCTTTTGTTTCATCCCATGAGAATAATCGCCAATGTAATCATTTAAATAATCTACACCAAACGCATTTGTTAATTCTTCTAACTTTGAGATTGTTTCTTTTTTGTCTAGCTGATAAATTCCGATTATAAAATCTAAAAATTCATTTCCTCTCAAGCCTTCATATAATTTTGGCTCATCTGGAATTACTCCTATCATTTTCTTTATCTCGATTTCTTTATCTTTTAGAGGCAATCCACAAATATAAACTTCTCCTTCCGATGGCTTTAGAGTACCCGTAAGCATTCTAATAGTAGTGGTTTTACCTGCTCCATTAGGTCCTAAAAATCCATATATTTCGCCCTTTTTCACATCTAAATTAATCTTGTCTACTGCGAGATAATCCCCAAACTTCTTTGTTAAATTAACTGACTTTATATATGTTTCCATAAAAATATCCTCCAGAAATTTATTTTACTAGTCTAGTATACTACTAAAATAATTTTTTAACAAATCTTTGCCATTTCAAATTACTTATTCTTAATTGCGCCACCAACTAATCCAATCAATGCAAATAATGTATAATATCCAGCACTTGTTATCTCTATGTTAAACAATTCATATAATCCTTGTATAATCATAGAATCTACACCAAAAAAAGATAAAATCCATGCCACAAAAATGCCAATTAAAAATCCACCTAACATCATAATCCTCCATTCAAAAGTCTAATTATATTGTCCATTCTCCATGTACAATTCCTACTAAATACCAAATACCATTCATTTCTTCATAAACAAGCCTTAAACTTCTCCAATCCATTCCCTCATACTCGGGTTCAATACCTGAAAAGTGAAATTCAATATATTTTGCATTTGGATATGCTTCTTCTATATTGTTTAAGCTATTACCTTTGCCTATCGAATAATTATTCCCTATCATCTGTGGATTAGCAAAATCAGCATCATATATAAATCTATCAAAATATTCGCTAAATGTCATAACAATAGGTTCTCCAGTCCCGTCGAAAAACCCCCATGTATAGCTTTGAGTATCATCCAAGAAAGTAGCAATTCTATCTTTTGTAAAAACTAAGTCATTCTGTAAATCTATATATTCATATGGTGTGAACCTAACGCCCATCAATGGGTGAACAACGCTTGCTAAGCCTTCCATGTCTTTATCTTTAAGATAGTTTACTGTCTCTATTGCTCTTAATAACACTTCATTGTTCTCAAATTTTCCTATACTATTATATTCTTCTAATTGTTTTTCTAATTCATCAATTTTTTCATTTAGTTCTATTATCTTTGAATTTAATTCGTTTATTTCTTGATCTTTTTTTGCTAGTTCTTCTTCTGATATGTCACTGGAACAACCTGTTATCAAAAGGATAAACATAAGCAATATTGGTAAAACAAATTTTCTATTTTTAAGCATTTTTATCCCTCCATTTTACTATTTTCCATAATAAAAAATAATTACTCTTTTACTATATACCCTCTATTATATGCATCTTCTAACATATATAAAACAAATTCCCAAAGTTCTTTAGAGCTATATTTTACTGGTTCAATTCTCTTGTATATCTCTTCCTTTGTAACATTATACTCTTTCCATGTCCCTCCGTAATTATTGTAATTATTTAACATTGGTTGAAGTCTATCCATAGATGCTGCAAATCTAGCTTCTATAGTTTCCATAGCTTCAAATTCTTCCCATAAAGTTTTAAATTCTTCTCCTTTATCTTCTTCTAGTAATCCAAATATCTTTTTAGCTGCCATTTCTTCTCTTTCTTTTTTATCTCCATTTGATGCTTTGTCATAGCAAAATGTATCACCAGCATATATCTCAACTAAATCATGCACTAGAAGCATTTTTATTGTTTTAAGTAAATCAATTTCTTCATCGCTATATTCATGAAGAACCATAGCCATGACAGCAATATGCCATGAGTGTTCAGCATCATCTTCATTTTTTCTTTCATTAATTACCTTAGTCCTCCGATAAATGCTTTTCATTTTATCTATCTCGACAATGAAATTTATATCTTTAATCAGCTTATCTCTCATAAATTAGTCCTCTTTCTTTTTTACTTAATATAATATTAACATATAATCTAAAATAATAAAATTTTAAAATTTTACTTGACAGATTAGCAAAATAAATTTATCATGTATTTAATACATAAAAGCTTTGAAGGAGAGAAGTGTTTCAGCTGAATATTTAAAGAGAGTCGGTATTTGGTGGAATCCGATAATATCATGAAGCAATATACACTCCTGAGTTGATTTGTTGAACTATTTAAATAATTAGGCAAATCCGTATTTCCTACGTTATATGGAATAGGACTGATAGGTCTGAAAGAAAGTGGTGACAATTGTCACAATTTGGGTGGTACCGCGTGAGATATCTCTCGTCCCTATATTTTTATATAGGAACGAGAGATTTTTAATTTATACAAGGGGGATTTGTTATGAAAAAAAAATTATTTATCGTATTATTGCTATCATTATCATTGCTATTAACTGCATGCACTTCTAATTCCGATACCCAGCATGAATTTACTGTAGGTATAGTGCAATTAGCAGAACATCCTGCATTAGATGCAGCCAGAGAAGGATTTATTGATGGACTTAAGGAATTGAATATTGATGTAAAAATAGTATATCAAAATGCACAAGGTGATATTCCTACATCATTATCTATTGCACAAAAATTTGCAAATGACAAAGTTGATTTAATATATGCAATTGCAACACCTGCAGCACAAAGTGCAAAGCAAGCAACTAAAGACATCCCAATACTATTTAGTGCTGTAACAGACCCTGTATATAGCGAATTAGTAGAATCTTTTGATAGACCTAATACCAATCTAACAGGTACTAGTGATGAAAGTCCTATTGAAGAACAACTGCTAATGTTTAAGAAATTAAACCCTGAAATCAAAAAAATTGGGATACTCTACAATACAAGTGAAAACAATTCAGAAATACAGATAGAAAATGCAAAAGAGATTTCTAAAAAATTAAATCTGGAAATAATAGAAAAAGGAGTTTCTAATATAAATGAAATACCTCAAGCCATGGATTCTTTTGTAAAAGAAATTGAAGGTTTTTATGCAATTACTGACAATATGATAGCTTCAGCTATAACAGTAATTTCTCAAAAGCTAAATGAGAACAAAATAATATCTGTTGGTGCAGAAGAATCTCATATAAAGGGTGGATTATTGATTACAAAAGGAATTAGCTACTATGAATTAGGTAAACAAACGGCATCAATGGCAAAGAAAATATTAGTAGATGGTATGTCGCCTTCTGAAATCCCTGTAGAAAAAGCAAAGAATGTTTCTACTGTATATAATGAAAATACTTTAAATTTATTAAATATAGATCCAAATAATGAACTATTTAAGGATGCTACAGCTATAAAAGACTAGGAGGAAAATAGATGATAAATTTATTTAAAACTTCCATAGAGCAAGGACTCATTTTTGGAGTTCTTGCAATGGGTGTTATGATAACATATAAAATATTAGATACTGCCGATTTAACAGTTGAGGGTAGTTTTTCACTTGGAGCTTTTACCTTCGCAAAATTTGTTATTTTAGGATTAAATCCATATCTTTCTACATTTTTATCCTTTACATTCGGAATCTTAGCTGGAGGAATAACTTCGTTTTTGTATTTAAAACTAAAGATAAAACCTCTGTTGTCCGGAATACTAACAATGACCATGCTCTATTCAATAAACTTGAGGTTAAATGGAAAGGCAAATATTGCACTTTTTAATCAGCAGACATTATTTACAGATGCTTCTCCTATTTTTTTAACACTTGCTATAGCATTGATAATCAAAATATTATTAGATTTGTTTTTAAAGACTGAAATTGGTTATTTGCTAATTGCAACAGGAGACAATGAAAATCTAGTTAAATCATTAGGAAAAAACAGCGATTTATTCAAAGCTCTTGGCCTTATGCTATCAAATGGCTTAGTTGCACTAAGTGGAAGCTTAATGGCTCAATATCAAGGTTTTGCTGATATAACTATGGGAAATGCTATCATAGTAACAGCATTAGCCTCTGTTATTATCGGAGATAGCATAAGAAAAAATTCATCATTTTTAAAATTGACAACCCGCTCTATATTAGGTGCATGTGCGTATAAAATTATTGGAGGAATCGCTATTGATTTAGGTTTAAATCCGACAGATTTAAGAGCTATTAGCGCAATAATTGTCATATTGTTCATTTCATACAACAACTTTGAATCTAAATTGAATATAAAAAATTTAAAATCTAAGATTGGAGGAGCAAAATATGTTGGAAATAAGAAAGTTGCGAAAGAGCTTTAATTTAGATAGAGATAATATATTAGTTGTATTTGATGAGTTCAATTTAAACCTAAAAGCAAATACCACTACGGCTTTAATAGGGCCAAATGGATGCGGAAAAACAACTCTGTTAAATTTGATTTCTGGAAACCTAAAATCTGATAATGGGACAATATTATTAAATGGCATAGATATAACTAATGAGGCAGAAGAAAAAAGGTCCATTCAAATAAGTAGAGTTCATCAAGACCCTTCTAAATCAGTTTCCTTGAACCTAACTGTCTTAGAAAATTTGGCACTTGCTGACAAAAAGGGTGAAAGTTTCAATCTCTATAGACTGATACGAAAGCAAAATAGAGATAGATATATGGATCTTTTGAAATCCTTTAATATTGGTCTTGAAAATAAAATAAACGAAAAAGTAAAGTATCTCTCTGGTGGGCAAAGACAAAGCTTGTCCTTGATAATGGCAAGTATGAAAAATCCAAATATATTGTTGTTAGATGAACATACTGCAGCTTTAGATCCGAAAGCTTCAGTTGTAGTTTTAGAAAAGACAAAAGAGTTGATTAAAAAAAACAAAATCACTACTTTAATGGTATCTCATAATATAAAAGATGCTTTGAGATATTCCGATAGAATAATTATGCTTGACAGTGGAAATATTGTGTTTGATAGACCAAGCATTAGTATTAAAGAATCTGAAATATTGGATATATATAAAGAAAAACTGCAGGAAAAGTTTGCTTCTTGACTAATTGGGTAAATACTCTAATACCTAATATTTATAAAAAAGGAGCTGATATATTGAATGAAGTAAAAGTAGTAGGAAATTTAATCGGAAATACTGCCTATAAGATGAATATAGATGGTCATGAGATAATCGTAGATACAAATTCTGATAATGGAGGAAACGACCTTGGCCCAAGACCTAAAGCTTTGATGTTAGCAAGCTTAATAGGTTGTACTGGTTTGGATGTTAAAATGATTTTAGATAAAATGAAAGTATCTGTTGATGATATTCAAATAGAAGTAAAAGCAACTACAACAGAAAATGACCCAAAGGTATATACTTCATTTCATGTTATTTATAGGTTTAAAGGTGAGAATTTAGATATTAGAAGACTAGAAAGAGCTGTAAAATTATCCCAGGAAAAATATTGTGGTGTAAGTGCTATGTTAAGAAAGATAGGACCTATAACTTATGAAATAGTGGTATGAAATCTTTTCATACCACATATTTTTTATAATAATTTCTTCTCCTTTGCGTTTCATTAAATCCAACTGTTTTTGTCCATCTACTCCATTGGCTAAAATTAAGTGGCAACTTTTTATATATAGTATTGTTCTTCTTAAGAGCTTCACCTGATAAATATATTAATGCCTGCTTTCGCTCTTTTAACCAGAAAACTAGTGTTTCTTCTTCCTCTTTATTTAACTCAGTATCTAAATAAATTATACTCTCTATACTGTATTTATTTAATATATCAAATACTTCTCCCATCAAAATCCACTTTTCTTCATCTTTAGGAAATTCAAAATACAAAATCAATGATTTTAATCCTAGTTTGGCAAATTTATTTATAAGCTCTTCGTTCCTTTTTATTGTATCCCAATTACCAACAGCAAAATACTTTTTATTATAATTCTTTTCAGTAATTAAATTTATTATTTCATTTAACCTATATTCATTTTCAAAAACATCAAAGTCTTTAAAATATATTCCATCAGCTCTTGTAGTTTCTATTTGCATAGATATATCTTTGATATCATAAAACTTACCGTTTTTTTTCCCAATTAATCCTTTTTCATATATGTTATCTCTGAAAATAGTGAATACTTCTATAGTTGATTTAAAGTTCAAAAAATAATATTCGTTTTCGTTGGTGTAGACACTCCTATCCGGAAGATTTATATTAGTTTCTCCTTTGATGCCTATGCTATCTACTTTTGTCTTTATTTCATCCAAACTCCTATCAACTTCAATCCCCAATATAGTTTCATTGAACTGTTCTATAGGATTTACATTAAAATATAAGTCAACAAATGGCAATTTTTCACTCCTATTTAAATCTCCTATTACTGCTATAATTGTCTTTGGCAATATATTTTTTGTTAAATTACTGACTTCGTTAATCGTATTTTCCTGTCCATGGTAACCTTGAAACAAAACAAGAGATGGTTCTTCATCAAGTAAATCTTTTTTTAAATTTTCTTTTGTCACAGCTGAATCGATAAGTTTCATTTCGCATTTGTCTTTTATATAATCTCTTAAATTTCCCGCTAAGTACGCAAATTCTACTGGTTCCCTAAGTTTTATTAAAATGCATTCCTTATCTGAATCGCTTAACTCAGTTCTGATAAAAAAAACTTTCATCCTACCATCTCCTCTATTATATTATTTAAAAATTATACCCTTTTTTATAAATTTAAAAAATATATTGACTTCGAACATTTGTTCGTGTAAAATTAAGACATAATATTTTAGATTGGAGCTTTTAAGATGAATGATAGAATAGTTTTTCACATTGATGTAAACTCAGCTTATCTCTCTTGGGAAGCTGCTCATAATCTACAAATGGGAAGTAATATAGATTTAAGGAATGTTCCGTCTATAGTTGGAGGTGATCAAGAAAAAAGGCATGGAATAGTCTTAGCTAAGTCAATTCCTGCTAAAAAATATGGCATAAAAACTGGAGAAAGTGTATATAGTGCATTAGAAAAATGTCCTGAGCTCATAGTTATAAGCCCTCACTATGATATATATATGAAAGCAAGTAAAGCAATGGTCGATTTCCTATATGATTATTCACCACTTATTCAACGCTACTCAATAGATGAAGTTTTTCTAGACTACACCAATGGAAATCTGCCATATATGGAAGCTGCTATGAAAATAAAAGAGGGAATAAAAAAAGAATTGGGTTTTACCGTTAACATAGGAATAGGTCCAAACAAGCTTTTAGCCAAAATGGCATCCGATTTCACAAAACCTGATAAAATACATACTCTTTTTTATGATGAAATAGAAAAAAAAATGTGGCCTTTGCCAGTGGAAGATCTTTTCATGATAGGTTATAGAACTAAGAAGAAATTAAACTCAAGAGGAATATTTACTATAGGAGAATTAGCTCATTTAGACAGAGACTATATATATTCTTGGCTAAAAAAACCAGGACTTTTGATTTGGGAATATGCAAATGGAATAGAAAATTCAGATGTAAAAATATCAAAATCTAAAGTCAAATCAATTGGAAATTCAACTACTTTGCCTTTTGATGTCAGCACTAAAGAAGAAGCTATGAAAGTTCTTTTGGGTATTTCAGAAATGGTTGGAATGAGGCTTAGAGAGCTAAACATAAAAGCAGAAGTAATTTCTGTATCCTTAAAGACAAGTGAATTTTTTTCTTATTCTCATCAAAAAAAATTAAATATACCGACTTCGTCTACGAACACAATCTATAAAACAGCTTTGGCTTTATTTGAAGAAATGTGGGATAATAGCTCACTTAGATGTTTTTCAATAAGTCTTTCATCCCTTGTTTATGATGATTTTATTCAGCTATCCTTTTTTGAAAATTTTAATGAGAAAGAACTAATATTAGATAAATCTATTGATAATATAAGAAAAAAATTTGGTCAAAGTTCTGTAATAAGGTCTGCGTTCCTTTACTCTGGAATAGACCCAATCATAGGTGGCGTAGTTGCTGAAGAGAATTATCCTATGATGTCAAGTTATTTATAATTTTTCTAAGGAGGGCTATATGAAAATAATTATGAAACCTATAGAAATGATCGCATGGTTTAACAATACTAATTATCCAATTCCTTTGAGATTTAGAGTAGAAACTGAAAATAAAACTAATATAGTGATAAAAATTGATAAAATTGTTTTTAAAGAGATGCAAAAAATTGCAGGTAACAGGATGATTGTATACAGATGTGAAGGAATCATAAGTGGTTTACAAAGAACATTTGAATTAAAATATGAAATTGATACTTGTAAATGGTACTTATTCAAAATGTAAATTAAAGCAAAACAAGCATATCTTTCTCCCATCTCCGAGATATGCTTTAAGCATTAGATCATTCTTTTTTAGCTAAATTTCTAGTTGCTACTAGATTTGCTCCAGTATTTAGTATATTTTCTTTTATAACTTGTCCTACATATATTGGAGCTTTTGCTTTAATCTTGTTTATTTCCTCCATACATTTAAGCAACATATCTTTTGGTATTGCTTTGTCTGTTTTTACTGGAAGAACTTTTAACACTCCATCTTCTACAGCAACTGTTGAAGTCAAAATTCTTCTGGGATCAGTAATTTCTTGTAAAGCATAATCTTTTCCCTTCTTGCATGTATAACCAGTTATTAAATATCCATTTTCTGTATCCTCTACTTTGATTTCGCAGCCCAAAGGACATGCTATGCAAGTAATATCTCTAATCATTTTTTTCACCTTCGATATCTACCATTATATTCCCTTCTAGATCTTTAATATAATCGTATTTTAAATGTATTTGTATCATTTCGGAAGGAACAATAATCTTATATTTTTTCTGTTTTATTAATTTATCGTTTGAATAAATCTTTACAGTTGGATTTCTATATATATTTTTACTTCTAAAGCATATAAGGGCTCCATTTTCATCATCTAAAGCTATCTTTTGAGGTATTACATATATTAATTTATCTCCAGCATAAACATCTATATATTTGCTATTGTTTAATTCTCCTCTTGCAAATCTAGCTGCATTTTTGCCAGCTATTCTGCTTTCTCTAGTTACAAAGTCCACAATATCGTGAACATGCAATACATTCCCACAAGAAAAAATACCTGGTATCTCGGTTTGCATATTGCTATCTACATATGCTCCTCTAGTTCTTAAATCTATACTTACATTAGCTTTTTGGCTGATTTCATTTTCAGGAATTAGCCCTACAGACAGAAGTAAAGTGTCGCAACTTATATATTCTCTTGTCCCATCTATTTCATTAAACTTATCATCAACTTTTGCAATTGTAACCCCTTCAACTCTATTTTTCCCATGAATCTCTGTTACTTTATGGCTCAACAAGAGTGGAATATTAAAATCATTTAGGCACTGATGAATGTTCCTATTTAAGCCACTCGAGTGAGGCATTATTTCAACAACAGCCTTTACTTTAGCTCCTTCTAATGTCATTCTTCTTGCCATTATCAGCCCAATATCACCGGATCCGTAAATTACAACCTCTTTACCAACAAGATATCCTTCCATATTGATTAGTCTTTGTGCCATCCCAGCATTATATACACCTGCTGGTCTAAATCCTTTTACCCCAATGGCCCCAGCTGTTCTTTCTCTACATCCCATAGCCAAAACTACTGATTTCCCTTTTAATTTAATCAATCCATTATCCCCTAATGCTGTAACTTCTTTATCTTTAGTTAAGTCTATGACCATTGTATTTAAAAATATATCTATATCTCTTTTGTATACTTCATCAATAAATTTAGCAGCATATTCTGGCCCTGTTAATTCTTCATTGAATTCATGAAGTCCAAAACCATTGTGAATACATTGATTCAAAATTCCGCCTAATTCTCTATCTCTCTCAATTACACAGACTTTATCAGCACCATTATCTTTAGCCTCAATTGCAGCTGCAAGTCCTGCTGGTCCTCCACCTATTACTATGCAATCATATTCCATTTAAAGCACCCCTTTAGTTCTACCAACAACAATATTTGAGCCTTGGCTTTCCTTCAAAATATCCTCAACTGGAATATCTAATTCTCGTGACAATATCTCTAATATTCTAGGCCCACAAAATCCACCTTGGCATCGTCCAGAACCAGGTCTTACTCTCCTTTTTATTCCATCTACTGTCCTAGCTCCAGCATTTCTGTGAATTGCTTCAATTATCTCGCCTTCAGTAATCATTTCGCATCTGCAGATTATTTTTTTATAGTTAGGATTTCTTTTCAAAATTTCTTCTTTTTCTTCATCGCTTAATTCATTAAAATGTGGTATTGCTTGCCTTTCTTTTATGAAATTATTCTTTTCTGTCAAATCTATATATTTTGAAACAAAATCCCTTACTTCTTCTGCTATAGCAGGTGATGAAGCTAGACCAGGTGAATCTATTCCACCTAAGTTGAGCATTCCTTTTATATTTTTTGATTCAAATATTAAAAAATCTCCTTGTTCTATCGAAGCTCTATTACCAGCAAAAACTCTTATCGTTTCATTTAATGATAATTTTGGAACCAATTTCAGCGCTACTTCGTCTACTTTTTCTATTCCCTTATCTGTAGTTCTTGTATCCTCTTTATCATCAACCGGATCTGAAGTTGGTCCAACGATTAAATTCCCATGAACAGTCGGTGAAACGAGTACCCCTTTACCAGCTTTTGTAGGTGTAGTGAAAATAACATGATTTACTATATCAGAAACTTTTTTATCTAAGATTCTATATTCCCCTCTTCTGGGTTTTACTTTAAATTCTTTATCGCCAGCGAGTTCTGCAATTTCATCAGAATAAAGGCCAGCTGAATTTATTAGAATTTTTGTCTTAAATTCACTACCTTTTTCAGTACCTACTAAAATATAGTCATTCTCTTTTCTTATATTTACAACTTTTTCTTCTAAAAACAATTCCACTCCATTATCCATAGCATTTTCTATAAAAGCAAAAGTTGCATTAAATGGGCATACAATACCTGCTTCGCTACAGTATAAAGCTTTTGTAACATCTTGAGAAACATTTGGTTCCATATTTAAAATTTCATCTTTGTCAATAATCCTTAACCCTTCAACCCCATTTTTAAGTCCATTTTCATATAATTCTTCAAGCTTCTTCTCATCTTCATCATTAAATGCAAGCACTAAAGAACCGCATTTATCATATGAGAAGTTAAGCTCTTTTGATAATTTTTGATATAATTTGGCCCCTCTTACATTCAATTTCCCTTTTAGAGTCCCGTAAGCTGCATCATATCCACCATGAACAATTGCACTATTAGCTTTACTTGTCCCTTGGCAAACCTCTGTGCCTTTTTCTAAGACTGCTATCCTTAAATTATATTTTGATAGTTCGCGGGCTGTGGCAGCACCTACCACACCCGCACCTATTATTATACAATCATACATATCCATTACCTCGCAATTTAATCTCTTTCCCAGTCTTTTGACCTTTCAACTGCTTTTAACCATTTTCTATAGAGTTTATCTCTCTTTTCAGGTTCCATATTTACTTCGAAAGTCTTATCAAGTTCCCATTTGTTTTCTATTTCTTTTTTGTCTTCCCAGAATCCTACTGCAAGTCCTGCAAGGTATGCTGCTCCTTGTGCTGTTGTTTCTGATACCTTTGGTCTGTCTACTGGTACTCCAAGTATATCTGCTTGGAATTGCATCAAGAAATCATTAGCACTTGCTCCACCATCAACTTTTAACCTATTCAACTTGATTTTAGAATCTTCTTCCATAGCTCTAATTACATCTTTAGTTTGATAAGCTATTGATTCAAGAGTTGCTCTAACTATATGTTCTCTCTTAACACCTCTTGTCAATCCTAGTATTGCTCCTCTGGCATACATATCCCAATGAGGTGCACCTAATCCTGTAAACGCTGGAACTACATAAACGCCATTAGTATCAGGTACTAAATTAGCATAATATTCACTTTGAGGGGAATCATAAATCAATTTAAGCTCATCTCTTAACCATTGAATTGCTGCACCAGCTATAAATATACTACCTTCAAGAGCATAATTTACTTTTCCATCAATGCCCCAAGCAATTGTTGTCAAAAGTCCATTTTCTGATTTTACTGGTTTTTCTCCTGTGTTCATCAATAAGAAGCATCCGGTTCCATAAGTGTTTTTAGCCATACCTTCTTCAAAACATGCTTGTCCAAAAAGTGCTGCTTGTTGATCTCCAGCATCGCCAGCTATAGGAATATTTGCTCCTCCAAAGGTTCTTTCGTCAGTAGTCCCATATATTTCACTTGATGGTCTTACATCTGGAAGCATTGATTTTGGAATATTGAGAATTTCTAATAATTCATCATCCCATTCTAGAGTATTGATGTTATATATCATAGTTCTTGATGCATTGGTATAATCAGTTACATGAACTTTACCTCGAGTTAAGTTCCATATTAGCCATGTATCCATTGTACCAAACAACAAATCTCCTCTTTCAGCTTTCTCTCTAGCCCCTTCTACATTGTCTAAAATCCATTTTATCTTCGTTCCAGAGAAATAAGCATCAATAACTAAACCTGTTTTTTCTCTTACTAGATCCTCGTAGCCTTTACTTTTTAGTTCTTCGCATATATCTGCTGTTCTTCTACATTGCCAAACAATAGCATTGTAAATTGGTCTTCCAGTATTCTTATCCCAAACTACTGTAGTTTCTCTTTGATTTGTAATACCAATAGCTGCAATTTCATCTGGTCTAATTCCATTTACTTCTAAAACTTGTCTAGCTACTCCACTTTGTGTTCCCCATATTTCCATTGCATCATGTTCAACCCAACCTGCTTTGGGATAGATCTGTGTAAATTCTTGTTGAGAAACACCCACTATTTTGCCATCCTTATCAAACAAAATTGCTCTACAGCTAGTAGTTCCTTGGTCAAATGCCATTACATAATTTTTCATTGTAATCCTCCATTCAAATAATATTTAAACCGATTAAATCATATGTCTAATTACATCCCAAATATAAGCTTGAATAACAATGCTCCACAAATCCCACCTAAAATTGGTCCTACTACTGGTATCCAAGAATATCCCCAATCAGAGTCGCCTTTACCTTTTATTGGAAGAATAAAATGTGCAATTCTTGGGCCTAAGTCTCTAGCAGGATTTATAGCATATCCTGTTGGCCCACCTAATGACAAGCCTATAGCAAAAATCAAAAGACCTGTTACAAATGGAGCTAATCCTGGTGAAAAATCATTTGTCCCAATAAACAAAATCCCAAATAACAAGACTGCTGTGCCTATAAATTCACTTAATAAGTTCGCAAATGTATTTCTAATTGCAGGTGCTGTTGAAAATACGCCAAGTTTTGTTTCTGGACTTTCAGTTTTTTCCCAATGAGGCAAATATGCTAGATAAACTACGCATGCTCCCAAAAATGCTCCTATTAATTGAGCTACTATATAAGGAAGAACATTGCTCCAAGGGAAAGACCCAATTACTGCTAATCCAATAGTAACTGCTGGATTAAGGTGTGCTCCACTAATACCTCCAACAGCATATACTGCCAATGCTACTGCAAGTCCCCATGCTGCTGTAACAACAATCCAACCACCATTTTGTGCTTTTGAGTGTTTTAATGAAACCCCTGCGACTACTCCACCACCAAATATGATAAGAATAGCTGTACCTACTAATTCCGCCATGAAAGTTGACATTTAAATCCCTCCAATAATTTATTTATATAATGGCAAAAGAATAGAGAACCTTAGCAATGGTTCTCTCTCCTCTTTTACCATTGATATACTTAGAATAGATTTTTCTTTATTTCTATATTTGAACAAAAGCAGGTGTATTTGCTTTATATAGTAATAATTCTTTTAATTCATCATCTAATTTTAATATAGTTATTGAAAAACCAGCCATATCAAGTGAAGTCATGTAGTTGCCAACATATGTTCTAACTATTTTTATACCTTTATCAACTAATACATCATTAACTCTTAAATTTGCTATGTTTAACTCCATTAATGGAGTAGCACCCATCCCGTTGACCATCACAGCGACTTCATCGCCATTTTTTAATTCAATATTGTCGAATATTCTTTTTAATAGTTCATCTACTATCTCATTTGCAGACTTTACTTGATCTCTATGAGTACCTGGTTCTCCATGAATTCCAATGCCAATTTCCATTTCATTTTCACCTAAGTTGAAACTAGGTTTCCCAACAGCTGGCAAGGTGCATGATGTTAGTGCCATACCCATTGATTTCACATTTTTAATTACTTTTTCAGCAACCTCTTTAACTTCATTTAAGCTTCCACCCATTTCTGCTTTTGCGCCAGCAATTTTATGGATGAATATTGTTCCGGCAATCCCTCTTCTTCCTGTTGTATAAGTGCTATCTTCAACTGCGACATCGTCATTAACTATTACTTGTTCTACTTTTATTCCTTCTTCTTTAGCCATATCACTCGCCATTTCAAAGTTCATGACATCACCAGTGTAATTTTTTATTACGAGTAATACTCCATTCCCATTATCTACTGCTTTAATTGCTTCATATACTTGATCAGGGGTAGGAGATGTGAAAACTTCTCCTGCTACTGCTGCATCTAACATTCCTTCTCCAACAAATCCAGCATGACTTGGTTCATGTCCGCTTCCACCACCACTGACTAATGCAACTTTATCTGTCTTAGGATTGCTTCTTACTATTACATTTAGATTTTCTAGCCTCTTAACATATTGAGGATATGCCTTGACAAAACCATTTAGCATTTCATCTACTACATTTTCTGGTTTATTGATTATTTTTTTCATGAACTTATCCCCCTATTTTTTATTTAGTTTAATAAAATTCTTTGCTTCCTCAGCTTTTTTTAAGCAAGACTCTAAGTTGCCGCCTAAATATGCTTCTATTGAACTCGCTATCGCTCCCTCTACAATAGGTGCATCTGCTATCTTTATTTCTATATTTATAGAGTTATCATTTAATATATCCATAGCCATTTCTGTGCTAAGTATAGCACTCCCCAAATCTGCAAGAACTAATACTCCATCTCCAGTGTCGGCATTTTCTATTGCATTAGCAATCCTTACTGCATCTGTTCCAATGCTACCATCTTCCATGCCTCCAGCCGATATAATAATCTGATCTTTTCCTGCCATTTCTCTACACATATCTACAATCCCATCTGAAATCTTATTGCTATGTGAAACTATAACTATACCAACCATTCATTCACCTCTCAATTTTTATAATTTTCTAGAACTGATTTCAATATTAGTGTAAACGAAGTTGCCCCTGGGTCCTGATGCCCAATAGATCTTTCCCCTAAATAACTTGCTCTTCCCTTTGTTGCAATTATTGTTTTTGTGTACTCAACTCCTTCTTCAGCAGCCTTTACTGCATTTTCTAAAGCTTGCATCAAATTTCCACCCGAATTTATAACTTCTGCGAAAGCTTCATAAGCAGGTTCCATAGCATCTATCATAGTCTTTTCTCCTCTAGTTGCTTTTCCCCTCTCCTTAACTCCATCCAATGCTGCCTTAAACATATTCATAATAACTTCTTGTGTTATATCCGCTTCTTTTGCTACATTGGAAGCTTTTAAAAACATAGTCCCATACAAAGGTCCACTTGCTCCACCAACTGAAGAAACTAATCCCATACCAACTCTTTTTAAAACATCGCTTACATCAGTATCATTTTCGTTAATCTTGGTGATAACAGTGTTAAATCCTCTTGCCATATTCGTACCATGATCTGCATCACCAATTTCAGCATCTAGCTGAGTTAAAAAGTCTTTGTTTTCATTTATCGTATCTGCCATCGCTTTAATATAACTATAAATAGATTTATTCATGTTGTCCCTCCATTTTTATTAAGAATTCCATAGCTCTTTTTTGGTAGTAGAAATCCCTAACCCCCCTGCTTTAAGACATTCAAATACCTCATTTTTAGTTTCTATCAAACCTCCACCTATTACATTGATATTAGGTATCTCTGCTTTTATTCGAGATATTGCTTTAGGTATAACACCAGGCATAACCTCTACTAAATCTGGATTTACCTTCTTTATATTCTTTATATTTAAATCTATAGAAAGCGAATCTATCACAAAAAGCCTTTCTACTACTCTTAAATCCTTCTGTACAGCAGCTTCGGCAATATTGGTCTTAGTAGTAATTATCCCAACTTTACCACCAAATTTGTCATGTATGAAATCCACAGCGATAGGATTTGATGCTAGTCCTGTTAACATATCTAGATGAATAAAAGGATATTTATTAGCTTTTAATATCCTTTCTACGATGTATGTATATTCAATTATATCCGAATTTAATATAAAAATAATTGGACAATTAGAATCTATAGCTAACTGAAGATCGTTTTTATCCTTGATAGCTGCGATAACAGGATTTTCTTCTAAAATATTTATTAAATCAGCTCTTCTCATGAATTACCTCCATATAATCAAACGATTTCCTATTTAATAAAAAAATACACGAAAAAAGAAAGTACTTAAAGACTCTCTCATCTCGTGTCTTTTTTAAACATCATTATTTATCTAACTATATGATATTACAAGTACTATTACATGTCAATAACATTTATGGAATTTTTCGAAAATTCTATGTTTTTATTTTAACAATATCATATTAATAACCTAATCTATCTTGATTTCACCAAATAAAGCTAAACCTCTAAACACAACTGTTGGAGCACCTTCAACATATGTTCTTTTTTGCTTGTTAGAAAACTCTCCAAACAATGGTGTCCCTTCTACTTTTACATTCCAGTCACTTGGTATTTTAACATCTATACTTCCAAATATTGCATTTGAATCTATCACAATAATATTTCTTTTAGGATTAATGTTCATTAAATCTAATTTAATTCCTCCAAATATTGCATTCAATTTTGCTCCCATAAAATCATCATTAGTAATATATAGATCCAATCCTGAAAACAAAGCAGTATGAGTAATAAAATTATCCTCTGTTATATTCTTTTCGAAATCGGCTTTGTCAAAATCAATCTCTATTATTTTTTTTTTGTTTTTTTCACTTTCAAATATTAAGTTTATTCCTATAAGAATTAGCAAAGAAGGCAAGAAGTAATTCATAATGCCTTTATCAAGATAATCTAATTTGCTAAGCTGAACAATAACTCCAAATAAGACTACAATAGCACCAAACAATTTAGATTTAGTTTTGTCAAATAATATGCCAACTCCATATAGAATTATTAGAAGTGGCCAATAAGTTCTAAATATATCTCCAAAATAAAAAATATTTAATTCATCCAATAAAAATATAGTACCTAAAATCACTAAAATTATACCTACTATGTGTCTACTTTTCAACTAAATCCCCTCCCTATTTACTCATGCTTTTGCTTTTTTTAGCTACTGCTAAAGATGCATCAATTATAGCAGAGCGAAAATTTTTTTCTTCCAATTCCCTAATGCCTTCAATTGTAGTACCCCCTGGAGAACAAACATTGTCCTTTAATTTAGCTGGGTGTTCATTTGTTGCCAAAACCATTTTAGCAGCTCCTAATACTGCTTGAGCGGCAAATGTATAAGCTTGATCTCTTTTTAATCCAGATAATACTGCTGCATCTGCCATTGCTTCAATCATCACATACACAAAAGCTGGAGAAGAACCACTTACAGCTGTAACTGCATCCATTAATTTTTCATCCACTAACTCTACTCTACCAAAGGCTTTAAATATTGACAATAATTCAACATAATCTTTTTTGTCTAATGTGTCATTAGGATACAATGCAATCAATCCTTCTCCAACTAAAACAGGTGTATTAGGCATAATATTTACAAATTTTGTACCATCGTTTAAATTTTCTTTCATGAATTTTGAGCTAATACCAGCAGCAATTGATATGACAATTGCATTTTCTTTAATAACATCTTTTATTTGATGTAATACTTCCTCATACTGATTAGGTTTGACTGCAAGTACCAAATAATCAGCGTTTGTAGCAATCTCTGATAATTCCTCACATATTTTAACTCCTAAGTTGTTATGTATTCTTTGCCTAGTTTCAAAAGTTTTAGCAGTCACCATGATGTTGTCTTTTTTAAAGACATTTTCTTCTATAAGTTTTCTTATCATAGGTTCTCCCATGTTCCCTGCACCTATAAATCCAATTACTTTATTCAAATTAACCCTCCCTTTTTTGTTTTTTTTGATCTATTTACAATTATTCTATAAACTATCGAAGCAGCAATTGAAAGAATGATTCTCATAGTTACAGCTAATATAAATTCAATTGAAGTTGGATCAGTAATTGTCTTTCCAATTATAGTAGATAATGTCAACATTGGCATTAATCCAAATATAGATGCTGTCATATATTTGTAATACGGCATTTGAATTGACCCAAAAAACATATTAACTACATCATGTGGTAAAATCCCAACAATTCTAATAATAAAAGCAGAAAACCACTCATTGTCTACTAGAACAGCATAGAATTCATTTAGCTTTTCGTACTTAGTTAATATACTATTTTTTAAAATCTCCCCTGATGAATAGCCTATTCTATAAGAGTAGGTTAATCCAATAGCAACCCCTAGTACATTTAATGGTATAGCCCAATATATTGGAAAAATCATACCTGAAACTATGTATAAAGCCATAATAGGCGGAATAATTGATATGGATTTTAATAAATACAATAGTAAAATAAAAAAACTTGCAACTAGTCTATTCGTTGGTGACATATTAATTATTTTGTCTACTGAAAAATCTTCTCCTATTGCTATATATAGTATTATACCAACAATAATTAGAATAGCTGGTATTATATTTTTAAGTTTGAATAATTTATCATCGATTTTAGACATTTTTCACTCCATAAAAGTTTATTACTTAATTTTACCCTTAACCATAACATAGATACCCATATAAATATGCATATACCTAAAATTTATAAATCCCCTGTATTTTTACAGGGGATTTATTTAAATTATTTGTCTCTTTGAATATCCATTTTTTCTTTAATTACAGCTTGTGCTGCAGCAAGTCTTGCAATTGGTACTCTGAAAGGTGAACAAGAAACATAGTTTAATCCTATCTTATGGCAGAATTCAACTGAGTTTGGTTCTCCACCGTGTTCCCCACAAATGCCTAACTTAATTTCTGGTCTTGTTTTTCGGCCTAATTCTACTGCTATTTCCATCAACTTACCGACTCCATCTTGGTCAATAGTTTCAAATGGACTTTTCTTAAATATTCCTTTTTCTACATAAGCTTCAATAAATTTACCTGAATCATCTCTTGAGAATCCAAAAGTCATTTGAGTTAAATCATTTGTTCCAAAACTAAAGAATTCAGCTTCTTCAGCGACTTCATCAGCAGTAACACAAGCTCTAGGTATCTCAATCATTGTTCCTACTAAATAGTTCAAGGAATCATTTCTTTCCTCAAATACCTTTTTGATTTCATCTTCTACTTCTTTTTTAACATAAGCTAATTCTTCTTTAGCTCCAACTAGAGGTATCATTATTTCAGGAATTACATGCATATTATCATTTAGTTTTAAATCCAAAGCAGCTTCAATGATAGCTCTAACTTGCATTCTGTAAATTTCAGGATAAGTCACAGCCAATCTGCATCCTCTATGACCAAGCATTGGATTTAATTCATGCAATTCTTCGATTCTATCAGCTAATTCAGCGTAAGGCATTCCCATAGATTCTGCTAAAGATTCTATGTCTGATTTTCTATTTGGTAAAAATTCATGCAATGGTGGATCCAATAATCTTATAGTTACTGGCCTTTCATTCATAACTTTATATATCTCATAGAAGTCTTTTCTTTGTAATGGCAATAGTTCTGCTAGTGCCTTTTCTCTTTGTTCTAGAGACTTAGAAACTATCATTCTTCTAACAGCTGGTATTCTATCTTCATCGAAGAACATATGCTCAGTTCTGCAAAGACCTATTCCCTCAGCGCCAAATTTAACAGCAACTTCAGCATCTCTAGGTGTGTCAGCATTTGTTCTAACTTTAAGCTTTCTGATTTCATCTACCCAAGTCATGAATATACCAAATTTACCAGATAATTCTGTTTGAACTTTTGGTATTTCCCCTAAATAAACATTTCCAGTAGATCCATCAATTGATATATATTCTCCTTCTTTAATTACTAAAGAATTAGATCTAATCTCTTTAGCTTCTTCATCAACTCTAATATCACTACATCCTGCAACACAGCATTTTCCCATACCTCTTGCAACAACTGCAGCATGAGAAGTCATTCCGCCTCTTGCTGTTAAAATTCCTTCAGCCAATACCATACCTTCAATATCTTCTGGTGATGTTTCTTGTCTAACTAGGATTACTTTTTCTCCCCTTTTAGAAGCTTCAACTGCATCTTCTGCAGTAAAGTACACTTTCCCTGATGCAGCTCCAGGAGATGCAGGAAGTCCCTTTGCTATTGGTTTAGCATCTTTTAATGCTTTTTCATCAAAAGATGGATGCAATAATTGATCGAGTTGATTTGGTTCAATTCTTAAAATAGCTTCTTCTTTGGATATAACCCCTTCGTCCACTAAATCAACGGCAATGTTTATAGCTGCATGTGCAGTTCTTTTGCCATTTCTAGTTTGGAGCATATAGAGTTTTCCTCTCTCGATTGTAAACTCTACATCTTGCATGTCTCTATAATGAGCTTCCAAAATATTAGCAATTCTTTGTAGTTCTTTATAAGCTTCTGGCATTACTTCAGCTAATTCTGAAATTGGTTTTGGTGTTCTTATACCAGCAACAACATCTTCTCCTTGTGCATTAATAAGAAATTCCCCATATAATTTGTTCTCGCCAGTAGAAGGATTTCTTGTGAAGGCAACCCCAGTACCAGAAGTTTCTCCCATATTTCCATATACCATTGATTGAACATTTACAGCTGTACCTAAATTATTTGGAATTTCATTTAATCTCCTGTATACTATCGCTCTAGGATTGTTCCATGAAGTAAATACCGCTCTTATAGCACGTTCTAATTGAACCATTGGTTCTTGAGGAAAGTCTTCATTCATTTCCTTTTTGTAAAGTTCTTTGTATCTTTCAACAAGTACTTTCATATCTTCTGCAGTTAAATCAGTATCAAGAGTTGCTCCTTTTTCCTCTTTCAAGCCGTCTAATATTGCGTCAAATTTTGATTTAGAAAGCCCCATAGCTATGTCTGAGAACATTTGAATGAATCTTCTGTAGCTATCATAAGCAAATCTTTCATTTTCAGTTGATTTTGCAAGCCCTTTAACTGCTTCATCATTTAAACCTAAATTCAATATAGTATCCATCATACCAGGCATTGAGAAAACAGCACCAGATCTTACAGATACTAACAAAGGATTCTCTTTATCTGAGAACTTTTTCCCTGTAAGTTCTTCAACTTCTCTTAAATGTTCGTAAACTTCCTCTAAAAGTTCAGGCCATAATTGTTCTCCTTCGTCATAAAACCTAAGACAAGCTTCAGTTGTTATTGTAAATCCAGGAGGAACTGGTAACCCGAGATTTGTCATTTCAGCTAAGTTAGAGCCTTTCCCACCTAGCAGGGATTTCATTTCCTTTGATCCTTCTTTAAAAGAATATACATACTTCTTTGCCATATAAACCCTCCTTGCTCTTTTTTAAAATTGTATCTAATGTAATTTACTAGCACGATAAATTAAAATGCATGAATAATTATAGCATAAATTCAAGCCCTTGTCACAAATTTTTATATATATTTTTCTTCATTTGTATTTTTTATGACAAACTTAAAAATTTAAAATAAAAAAAATGAGTGATTAAATCACTCATTAATAGATATTGTGTATGGCTTTACCTATTGCATCCATACTTGCTTCACGAATAGATTCACTGATAGTTGGATGTGCAAATATCATACTTAATAATTCATTAGCAGTTGCTTCAAGTTTTAGGGCCAACCCACCTATCTCAATAAGTTCTGTTGCATTTGGTCCGGCAATGTGCATCCCTAAAACTTCTTTAGTATTTTCATCAATAATAATTTTAACCAAGCCAGAAGTCTCCCCTGTGATCACAGCTTTGCTATTTCCATATAAATTAAATTTCCCAACTCCATAATTTATTTTTCTTTTTAATGCCTCTTCTTCTGTGATACCTACACTTGCTAGCTCGGGTTTAGTATAAACGCAAAAGGGTACTGTTTTAAAGTCAATATGACTTTTATTGCCAAAAATATAATTTGCTACCTCAATGCCCGCACTAGATGCCTGATGAGCTAATTGTATCCCATTGATACAATCACCTATAGCAAATATGTGTTCAATGTTAGTCTTAAACACTTCATCGGTTTCAATTCCTCTTTTAGTAAAATTGATTCCGATATTTTCTAACCCTAGATCATCAATGTTTGGACTTCTTCCTGTTGCAATTAAAACAATGTTTGAATTTATAAATATTTTTTCATTTCTCAACTCAATCTCTGTTTGGAGTTCATTACCGTATTTAGAAATTTCTAATACCTTGGCATTTTTATATACTTTAACATTTTTTTCTGATAATTTTTCTTCAAGATAACTAACGATTTCAATATCCATGTTTGAAACTAGATTTGGCAACATTTCAATTATTGTTACTTCAGTACCTAAGTTTGCAAATATATTTGCAAACTCTACACCAATTACTCCTCCTCCAACTATTACCATTTTATCAGGCACATAGTTTAATTTAAGTATATCATCACTTGTTAATACATTTTCCAAATTTATACCTTCTATTTGCACTTTCATAGGCTTAGAACCAGTAGCAACTACAATTTTATCAAACTTTAAGATTTTAATTCCCTCTGGAGATGTTATTTCTATTTCATATTCATTTAAGAATTTGCCTCTACCATTTATTAACTCTATATTATACGACTTAAATAATGATCTAATTCCCTCTACTAATTGACTAATAACAAGAGTTTTTCTAGTATTTAATAACCCTAAATCAAATTTTAAACCATCATGTTTTATACCTAGCGCTTCACTATCTCTCTTTAATAAATCATATAATTCTGTAGAGTGTAGCATAACTTTTGTAGGTATACACCCTTTATTTAAACATACTCCTCCAATATGTCTATCTTCTATAACTGTAACATCAGCGCCTAATTGTGCTAATCTAATAGCGCATACATACCCTCCTGGACCAGATCCTAGTATCCCTACTTTCATCAAATCACCTCACTAGCTTAGCTAATGGATTTTCTAAAGACTCTTTTAATTTTTGTAAAAATAATGCTGCAACTGCTCCATCTACAGTTCTATGATCAGCAGTTAATGATAAATTCATAGCTGATATAATTTTAATTTCTCCATTTACGACAATGGGTTTCTCTAATATAGCATTTATTCCCAATATAGCAGATTCAGGTTGATTAATTATAGGTATAAAGCTTTCTATACCAAACTTTCCGATATTTGTAACCGTAAATGTACCACCGTTTAGTTCATCGGTAGAAAGCTGATTTGTTTTAGCTCTATAAGTCAAGTCTTTTATTTCTGATGAAATTTGTTTTAAAGATTTTATATGGCTATTTTTTACAACAGGTACCAACAATCCCTCTTCTAATGCAACTGCAACTCCCATATTTACGTAATTTCGAGTAATTATATCATCTCCATCGATAGTACTATTTAAAAGTGGAAAATCTAGTAATACAATCGATGTTATTTTAACTATTAAATCAGTAAATGTGATTTTAAATTCTCTTGATAGATCATCTTTTACATTTATCAATTTTGTCATATCTACTGAGATTGTATAATTAACACTTGGAGCAGTAAATGCACTTTGTGTCATCCTTTCAGATATGATCTTTCTCATTGTACTCATAGGTGTTCTTATTTCTAAAGGTTTAACTAATTCATCATATGCGTTTTTTTCACTTAATCTTAAAACATCTTCTTTATTTATTCTCCCATTCTTATCAATTGCATTAAACTGAATACCTAATTCATCTGATATTACTTTAGCTGTTGGTGTAATTTTTATAAGTTTGCTCTTTTCGATTTCCCTCTCTATATCTTCTAATATGATTCTTCCATTAGGACCAGTACCTTTAATCCTAGTAAAATCTATGTTATTTTCTATAGCTACTTTCTTTGCAACTGGTGAAATCTTTATTTTTTCACTTGAATCAAAATCATTTTTTTCTTTTTCAGCCAATTTAATTTCTTCCTTATCCTCTGCTGGAGATTCTTTAATTAAATCTCTTAATATTTCAGAAATATCCTCTCCTTTTACTCCAATTATTGCTACAGGCTTTAAACAATCAACTATACTGTTTTCACTTTCTATGATTTTTAATAATATTCCCTCTTCATCTGCTACTACATCATTTGTTAATTTATCAGTTTCTATGCTAAAAAGCTTATCTCCTGTCTTTATTTCTGAACCTTCTGTCTTATGCCACTTTATAATTTTCCCATTTCTCATAGTTAATCCCAGTTTTGGCATCACAATCACTTTTGCCATAAAACCCCTCCTCTATTTGCTTTTGAAAAAGCCTATTTCTTGAGCAGATTCAATAGTTTTCATTACATCCACTCTGATTGGACCATTTCTCGTTATCTTTACCTCGTAAATTTCTCCACTTTTAAAAATCAATTCTCTTTCCCCATCTAGGGCCATTACTCCATTAAAGTTAAATTCTATTTTGTACCCCTCGCCTATTTTTAGGATTTCTGGTTCGTCGATTCGTATTAATTTCATAGTTCCTGCTGCTATCGGAGCAACATAATAGTCATCCCCAACATTAAGGTTT
Organism: Tissierellales bacterium; assembly: GCA_014360205.1. GTDB lineage: Bacteria > Bacillota > Clostridia > Tissierellales > Tissierellaceae > Soehngenia. The sequence continues at coordinate 71,696 of JACIXZ010000007.1, read as the reverse complement.
ACACTTGCGCCAAAATCATCTGCATCGGTGATTATTTTTCTAACTCCTACAATGGTTGAAAAACCAATTGCAGCTGGATGAGCATTGGTTACTATTACTTTAACAATGTCTTGTTCATCCCATATAGCTTTAGAGCCAACAAAAGTTTGTCTGGAAATTACACAATCTACTAATGCTATATCCAAAAGATTTGAATTTTTGTAAATTTCTATCCTCTTATCTTTTATACAAGTATTGTTTTTATCACACATATTCATAGCTATAACAGAAGCAGCCATCCCTGCAACTGTTCCCTCAATCATCTTAGGATATACATTGTTAGTCCCTGTAGAAATGCCAATGATTGGAACTTTAGAATTTCCTTTAGCAACTGCTCTTAATGTACCATCTCCTCCTAAAACGACAATTACATCTACACCAATATCTTCCATTAGTTTAGCAGCTCTGATGGTATCAGCTAATGTCCCATGTACATCCATTTTTAAAATATTCACTGATACTTTAAGCTCTTTAGATAAAGTTAGATCTTCGATTGCCTTATGACCTATTAAAAATGTGTCTGGCATAATATAAATTTCTTCAACTCCTGTACCTTGAGAAGCTAGTATTATCCTTTTTACTATATTTATTTTTTCATTGTTGTCGACAACAGTTGCATGAGAAACTAATCTCCTGATATCTTTTCCTGATGCAGGATTAGCTATTATTCCTATTTTTTTCATCCAATCACCTCTATTAAGAGAGGCAACTTAAAGTTGCCTCATTTTATACGATAGCTTTAGCTGCTTCAATTATGTCTTTAGCATTTGGCATATAATAATCTTCAAGTACTGGAGAGAATGGTACTGGTGAGTTTACAGAACATAATCTTCTGATTGGTGCATCCAAATAGTCAAAACATTCCTCAGCTACTATTGCTGATATTTCTCCAGCGAAACTGCCTCGCTTGTTCTCTTCTGAAACAATAAGCAATTTATTTGTCTTTTCAATGGATTTAAATAGAGTTTCTTTGTCGAATGGGAAAAGAGTTCTAGGGTCAAAGATTTCTATCTCTATTCCTTCTTTTGATAGTTCTTCAGCAGCTTTTAGTGCTTCATGAACCATTCTCCCTGTTGCTGCAACTGTTAAGTCTTTTCCCTCTCTTTTAATATCTGCCTTACCAAACTCAATTGGTTTTGCATTTTCATCAACTTCTCCTCTAACTCCATATAAAATTTTATGTTCAAGAAATACAACTGGATTGTCATCTTCAATTGCTTTAAGCATAAGCCCATAGGCATCGCTTGGAACACTCGGATAAACTACTTTAAGCCCCGGGATATGAGCAATCCATGCTTCTAATGATTGGGAATGTTGTGCTGCAGCTCTTGTGCCAGCACCAAGAGGAAGCCTAACTACCATAGGCAATTTTATTTTTCCACCAACCATATATCTCATTTTTGCTGCCTGATTTACTAATTGATCTGCTCCCACAGTCACAAAATCTATAAACATCAATTCTGCAATTGGCCTTGTTCCAGTTGCTGCAGCTCCGACTGCACATCCAATTATAGCTCCTTCTGATATAGGAGTATCTCTAACTCTCTCTTGTCCGAATTCTTCATACATACCTGATGTAACCCCAAAACAACCGCCAAAAGCTCCAACATCTTCACCCATAATAAACACAGTAGGGTCTTCTCTCATCTTCTTTGTCATGGCTTCCCTGATAGCTTCCATCATACTAAGTTCTTTCATTTTCTTACCTCCTCTACTATATCAGTGTAGATATCTTCAACAACAGATTCTATTGGAGGCCATGGACTCTCCTCTGCAAACTTAATAGCTTCCTTTATTTCTTTAGATATTGTGTTATCTATTTCAGTTAATTCTTCCTTACTCAAAATGTTGTTGTCAATCATGTAATTTATAAGCCTTGGGATAGGATCTTTGCTCATCCACTCTGCAACTTCTTCAGCTGGTTTATATTTAGCTGGATCTCCTTCAAAGTGTCCATGGTGTCTGTAGGTTTTGCACTCTATCAAACTTGGTCCTTGTCCATTTCTTGCTCTCTCTATAGCTTCTTTAGCAGCTTCATATACTGCGAATATATCATTTCCGTCTACTACTACACCTGGAATATTATATGCAACAGCTCTATCAGCAATATCTTGAATAGCTTGATGCCTAGATTGATGCATAGAAATTCCATATAGATTGTTTTCACAAACAAATATTACCGGAAGTCGCCATATACTTGCTAAATTTAGCGACTCATGAAAAGTCCCTTGATTAGTTGAACCATCTCCAAAGAAACATGCACATACCTGATCTGTACCTCTCAATTTAGCACTTAAGCCAGCACCTGTTGCAATATTTTGTCCTGCACCTACTATTCCATTAGCGCCAAGTATACCTCTTGTAGCATCAGCAATATGCATAGATCCGCCCTTTCCTTTGCAATAACCAGTTTCTCTGCCATATAATTCTGCCATCATGTATTTTACATCTCCACCTTTAGCTATTATGTGTCCATGCCCTCTATGTGTACTTGTTATATAATCATCCTCTCTTAAATTTGCACAAACACCTGTAGCTACTGCTTCTTCTCCTATATATAGATGAACAAAACCATGTATTTGACCTTCAGCAAATAACTTACTTGCATTGTTCTCAAATTCTCGTATTTTTTTCATTGTCGTATACATTTCAATTATCTTGTTATTGTTGAGATCCAAAAAAATCCCCTCCTTATTTGATTTCTACTTCCACACATGCTAATGCGGCTTCAATAGTATCATCTCTGTCATTAAACTCAGGTATATAAAGACCAGAAACTGTTAATCCTCCCTTGACAACAATCACCTCCTTTTCACCTACTGGTAAACTTTCTTTTACTTTCTCTATGTCTACTTCATCAGGTCTACTTACCGCAACAGTTGCCTTAACTTTAATCCCTTTATTTAAGTCCGTTATGTTTAAAATCTCAGTTAACCCACACAAACAAGAATGTGAAACAGCATCCTTTACAGCTTTTTTAGCTGCATTAGTAACATCCTGACCATGAAAATCACAGCCCATACCAAATTCAACTATGAATCTTTTCATTAATCCACCTCCATTTTTCCATTTCACCAATTAATATTGCAAATATCATGCCATACTATTTATCAGTTTAAAGTCTTATTTTGCTAAGGTTTACTTTTTTAAATAAAATAAATTCCCAAATATGAGAATTTTAGTCTCATATTTGGGAATTTATTTTAAATTCTTTAGGATTAATGTCATGCTGTTTTAACTTTCTGTATATGGTTGATTTGCTCATCCCTAATAATTCTCCAGCTCTTAAAACATCTCCATTGGTGCTTAATAGAGCTTTCTTTATAACTATTTTTTCTCCATACTTTAATGTAAGCATTTTATTATTAGTTTCAATTACAGGAATTCTCGAAAATATTTCATCAGGTAAATGTTCTAATTTAATTATATTACCCTCACATAAATAATATGCTCTTTCAATAATGTTTTCAAGTTCTCTTACATTCCCATACCATTCATATAGATTTATGCTATTTAGAAAATCCTTTGAAAAAGTTTTTGTAGTATTGTTAGTCTTGTTCAATCTAGATAGAAAATGTTGTGCTAATAAAAATATGTCCCCTTCTCTTTCTCTTAATGGTGGAATATATACTCTAAATACATTTAATCTATAATATAGATCTTCCCTAAAATTCTTTTTTCTAACTGCTTCTAATAAGTCCCTGTTTGTTGCAGCAATTATTCTTACGTCAACTTTCTTTGGCCATTTCCCACCTATTCTCGTAATAGTAAAATCATCTAGAACCCTTAAAAGTTTCGCTTGAAAATCAAGAGGCAATTCTCCTATTTCATCTAAGAACAATGTACCTTCATTAGCTAACTCAAATTTCCCTATCTTACCTTCTTTATTTGCACCAGTAAAAGCTCCTTTTTCATATCCAAAAAGTTCACTCTCGAAAAGGTCTTTAGGTAAAGATGCACAATTTATCGCTACAAACGGGCCATTGCTCCTATTACTCATGTTGTGAATTGAATGCGCAAATAATTCTTTTCCTGTTCCACTTTCACCTTCAATTAAAACGCATCCCTTTGTTCTTGCAAATTTTTGAGCTTCTTTTATTGATTTTTTTAGGTTATCGCTATTAGTTACTATATCATTAAATGTGAACATCGCTTTGTTTCCAGAAACTAAATTTACAGTATTTTGTACAGTTTTCATCTCTTTAAATGAAATGGCCATACCTTTTGTCTTTTGTCCAATAACAATATTGGACACTTTAACATTGCATGGTATCTTCTTTTCATCGATTATAAAAACCCAATCTATCCTATCTTTAAATGCTTCTTTATGTTTGAAAATTCTTGTCCCCAAAATATTTCTTATATCTTCATCATAGAGCATATTTGCTTCTAACCCTAGTATCTTCTCACCCGCTTTATTAAGCATTTTAATCTTATAGTCCTCTGTAACTATTATCATGCCATCAGAAACAGCTTCAACTGAAGCTCTCAAAATAGCATGTGATTGATATAATAATATTTGATTTTCTATCGAATAGCTAGCTGCCACAACTATACCTAAACTATGACTGTGTGCATTCTTCGAATGCCCAGACATATCTAAACAACCAATGATTTCTCCATTTGAATTATGTATTGGTGATGCCGCACAATTCCAGCCATGATGGCTCTTACAATAATGCTCTGCTCCAATAATTTGAATTGGTCTATCTTCATATATACAAGTCCCTATTGCATTTGTTCCGACAAACTCCTCTGACCAAATAGCTCCAGGAACAAAGTTTAAGCTTTTCGTTTCTTCTAGAATTTTATCTTCCCCAATAACTTCTAAAATAAGCCCCTTTGCATCTGTTAATACAAGAACAAATCCTGTACCCATAACTATATCATTTAGATTTTTCATGATTGGCAATGCAATTGAAATCAATTCTTTATTTTTTTCTTTTTCTTCATCCAATACTTCTTTTGAAACAAGTTTTCCTTGTCCATGATTTGTGTCAAGCGCATTCATAGAACATCTTATCCAAGACCTTTTGATATGATCATTGATATCATCGGCCAAAATTCCTTCTTTTACAAATTTTGTCCAATTTTCTTTATATTTATCTAACACTTCTTCAAACATGTTTCTCACCTCTATAATTTGAAAAAATTTGTTATTATTCCATTATAGACAGCCACAAATATATCATCGTCATGATTATTAAATCCATTTTTTAGACAATCTTTAATGAATGGGTGAAACTCTTTATTTAGCACATCTTCTTCCTTAATAAAATACAACTCTCCTTCATCGTTTGATATAACCTGATTTTTCGTGATTTCTCCAAAATATATATAATTTATAAACAGACTATCATTTGAATTTAATGCTATGTACTTTAATTTTAATAAAGCAATATTAGATTCTTTTAATCCGGTTTCTTCGTTAATCTCTCTAAAAATTGCAATATCAGGCGTAAAGATTTCTTCTTTTTCTATATGGCCTCCTATTCCATACCATAACCCACTTCCTATCGAATTATCTTCATTTCTTTTTTGAAGTAGGTAAGTGTTTTTATATTTCAAAAAAGCTGTTACAAAATATTTGATTAACATAATTATCACCGTAATATTTATACCCTATTAATTTTCTATAAATAAAAAAATCCAAGATATGAGCATAATTTTTAGATATGCTTTCTATCTTGGATTTGAAAATTTTAAAACTGATTATTTTACTAATTCTAATGCACTTTGTGGTACATATGTTTTAATCCCGTTGTATACTACTACTCCATCTAATTTCACTATTTCTCCATTTACATAAGCAATATTTTTATTTATTGGCATTTCTAGTTTAATATCGCCTTTTGTAACAATCAAAACAGGATTTTTGGGGTCTGTTAAGTTATCAAATTGAACTTCTGCACCTAAAGCTTCAAACTCGCCTCTGGACCATACAAACAATTTTTTGCTGGTTTCATTCAAATCTAATCCCATTGCTTTTTCTGCATATTTGGCTATGTCTGTATTCTCAATTACACCTGTAAGTAAATCAATGTTCTTAGGAGCATAAACATATAATGTTACATCTTCACCAGTATGACCATTAGTTGTAAACCCTATATTTGCTCTTTTAGCTATCATTGGTCCAACAGTATAATTCATCGAACCACTTTTAGTATTTTTAATTTGCTCTACTTCTTCATTAGTCAAATCATTAATTCCATAATATTTTCTCATAACATCTCTTACGTTTGATTTATCATCATTCAAATGTTTTTCAATCCCTTCACCTGTAAGCTCTGCTTTCTTTAGAGGATCTAAAAATGCTGATAATGGTAATTTGTCATAATTCGAACTAGTGTTAGCATTTCCTATTGTTATCCCACTATTACCGTGATCTGAAGCTGCAATAACTAAAGTGTTTCCATCTGATTTTGCAAATTTTAATGCTTCTCCAACAGCCTTATCAAATGCCAAAATGTCTGATATCAGACCTATTGGATCATTTGCATGTGCAGCCCAATCAATTTTGCTTCCTTCTACCATTAAAAAAAATCCTTTTTCATTTTTGCTTAAAATTTCTATAGCCTTTGCTGTCATCTCTGCGAGTGAAGGTTCATTCTTTTGATCTCTATCAAAATCATAGCTTAATGCTTCTTCTCCAAACATTCCCCAAACTTTTCCTTCTTTAACATTATTTAATTCAGTAAGAGTAGTTACAAAGTTATATTCTTTCTTTATTTCTGAAATTAAATCTTCTTTATCTTTTCTCAATTCTTTTCTAAAGAATGAAGTTCCTCCGCCTAATACTACGTCAATCCCTTGATATACTTGTTGTTCAGAGATGGAGTCATAGTTTTTTCTACTTGGATCATGAGCAGAGAAAGAAGCAGGTGTTGCATGCATAATCTCGCTGGTAGATATAATTCCTGTGGCTCTACCACTTAGTCTAGCTGCTTCAAGCAAATTTGCGATTGGCATCTTTTCATTTCCATTTTCGATAGGTGACAAACCTGGCATCGTATTAACATCAGGCAATACACCAATATAGCCTGTATGTGACTTATATCCAGTCGCCATAGCCGTAGCAGCAGGTGCTGAATCTGCTATTGGCGCATCAGAAGAATAGGTCCTGACCATTCCAACTGCTAATTCATCAAGATTTAAAGGTTTCCCTCCATTATACCATCTAGCCAGAGTAACTGCATCAGAACTCATACCATCAGGTATTAGAATAATCACATTTTTAACCTCATCATATACACTAACCTCGTCAATTCCAACAGCCAATGATGTAAAACTACTAGTAAGTAAAATTATCAAAGTAAGTAACATTGTCAAAAATCTCTTGCTTTTCATATACTCATCTCCTTTTAGTTTTGTTTTAAGTTTATCATTCAACTATTAAAAATAAATGATAAATACGTTAACTTAGTATAAACTTTCTAACTATAGTTAAATTTGCTATAATATATGCAATACTACTTTGGGAGGTTTTTTATGAAAGTGAGATTTATTATTTTATTAACAACATTAGCCATAGTTTTATCTGGATGTTCAAGCGGTATATCAAAAGAAGAATCTTCGATGCCAACATCTAAAGAATTTACAAAAAATGATCTGATTTATTTTATAATGACGGATAGATTCTATGATGCTGATGAAACTAATAATTTTGATGTAGACAAAAACGATTTGAAAAAAAGACATGGTGGGGACTTAAAAGGTGTTATTGAAAAATTAGATTACATAGAATCTCTAGGAGCAACAGCTATATGGTTAACTCCTGTGATGGAAAATGGTAAAGATGGATATCACGGTTACTGGATTAATGATTTCTATAAAGTTGATCCACACCTTGGCACTATGGATGATCTAAAGCTACTTGTAGAAGAAGCTCATAAAAGAGATATAAAAGTCATCCTTGATTATGTAGTAAACCATGTAGGATATGACTCCCCATGGCTAGATGATGAAAATTATAAAGATTGGTTTAACGAAAATAAAGAAATTTTTAATTGGAACGATCAATCTGAGGTAGAAAAAGGATGGCTTATGGGTTTACCTGATTTAAACTTTGACAATCCGGATGTAGTAGATTTCTTCTTGGAAAATTCACTGTGGTGGATAGATGAGACCGGAATAGACGGATATAGACTGGATACTGTAAAACATGTCCCCAAAGAGTTTTGGTCTAAATTCACTTCAAATATTCTTGAAAAATATCCTGATTTTTACTTTTTAGGAGAAGTATGGTCAGAAAACATATATTACATTAAACAATACGAAGACACTGGGATAACAGGTTTCACTAACTATCCACTATATAAAGCTATAACTTCTACATTTAATGAATATGGAAATTCAAACAAACTAAAAAATGCAATTAAAGCCGATTTAGATGTTTTAAATAATCCTAAAAATGCAATATTCATTGATAATCATGATAATCCACGGTTTATATCAAAGCATAGAAACTATGCAGAAGAATATTACAAACAAGCATTAACTTTTATCATGACATATCCTCAAATACCAGTTATTTACTATGGCACAGAAATAGCCATGGAAGGAAAAGATGACCCTCTAAACCGATTTTATATGGAATGGGAAAATGTTGGAAACTCAACTCATTTAGAGTACTTTAAATTCTTATCGTCATTGAGAAAAAATAAAATCATAACTGATGGAGAATTTATATTGTTAGAAACAGATAATGAAACTTTATCTTATCAATACATTGATGGAAATGATAGCATAATAATTGTCATGAATTTAAAAAATAAAAATAAAGAATTGAATTTAAATATTGAAGGTGGATTAAAGAATTTATTTATTTTTGAAAGCAATGAAAAAATTAAAGTTGCAAATGATAATTTATCTTTAAATCTAAATCCTTTGGAGATAATTATACTCTCTACAGAAAAATTTTAGTGGGTATGCTTATGATGAATATCTGGAGTATGCGAGTGAGAATGTACTAAATTTTCATGTTCATGTACATGTGAATGGCTTCCGACTACATCATAATCATGAAAATGATTATGATGTAAGTCATCGTGCCTATGTGAGTGCTCATGAACCATTTTATTATGTATATGCTCATGCTCATGATTTTCAGATATATTAAAATACACTCCTATTATCATTATAATTAGAGCAACAATAAATCTTACATTAATGAGTTCATCAAATAATAGCCAAGAAAAAATTACTCCTATGAACGGTGCAACAGCATAGTAAGCACTAGTCCTAGCTGCTCCTAAATCCCTCTGAGCTTTTATATACATAAATATGCTAAGTCCATATGCCATAAATCCCAACGATAATGCTGAAATTATATAAATATAATTTAAATTAATGGATTGTAAATAATTAGCTATAAGTAACGCTCCAAACCCTGATCCTATACCTTTTAAAATAACTATATCTATCGGATTTTTTACTGAAAGTTTTCTAGTAAAATTATTTTCAAATCCCCACGAAATAGTTGCGAGCAATACATATACTGCTCCAATAGAAAATTTGATTTCCTCAATATTTTCCAGCGAAAGTATCATAGAAGATAGAGTAATTAATCCTATTGCCAGCCACATTTTTCCTCCTATTTGCTCACCAAATAATATTAAAGCTATAATCGCTGTAGCAACTATTTCGAAATTATTTAATAATGACACAGTAGATGGATTAGCTCTCACAAGTCCAACCATAAGCAATATTGGCGCTAAGATATCTAATGCTATCATAGCAATTACATAAGGTAGATCTTTTTTATCTAACTTTGCTTCACTTTGAAATTTTATATTTAATGTTAATATTTTAACTATTAACATTCCAAATCCTGCACCCAAATATAAAAGTGCCGACAAAAAAGTTGGTGAAATCTCAGTTAGTATTATTTTAGAAAATGGCGTGCTTACTCCATACAATATAGCAGCTAAAATTGCATAAATAATAGCTTTGTTTACTTTGTTTGAATTCTTTTTCATACATTTATTCCTTTTTTTTACGGTTCGCATTCTTCATTTCATACATTCTTCTATCAGCAATCTTAATTAATCCTTCAAATTCCACTGAATCTTCTTTAAATGTTGAAATACCATAACTAAAGGATACTATTACAGACCCTTTATCTACGATGATTGGATTCTGTTCCATATTCCTTAGTAACTCATTTAATCTTTCTTTGAGATTATCATAATCAGTATTTAGAAAAATTGCTACAAATTCATCTCCTGCATATCTAGCAAACACATCGCTTTTCCTTATAATAACAGATAACCTTTTAGCAAATGTCTTTATAGCTTCATCACCTGCAATATGCCCAAAATTATCATTTATATATTTTAGGTTATTTAAATCAAACATAACTAAATGAAAAATTTCATTATATCTCAAAGCCCTTTCTTTAAAGCTTTCGAATAATTGGCTGAAGTAACTTCTATTATATACACCTGTTAATGCATCATGTGTTGCTAAATAAAAATTAGCATGATTTATGATGTAGTTGTTTATAGCAATTTCAGTGTTAGTTTGAATAAATTCCATTAACTTTAAATCATTTTCATCAAATGCATTTTCATAAACTGCATCTAAATTTATACAGCCATAAAATACATTTTTTACATATAATGGTGCTATTATCGAAGACTTTATATAAAATTCACCTTCTGTAGTATCTAAAGGAACAAATATTTCATAATCTGATACATCTTTTATAATTGCAACCGAGTCTAATTTCCCATCTGTAGCTCTATAGATAAATGTTTCTTCTATTGGTAAGGAAAATTCTTTAATTTCACTAGTACGATATCCTCTATGCGCTACAACTCTTAACATATTATCCTCTTTTACCATAACACTCCCTAATTTGGCATGTTTAATAGCTCTTAAAGATTGTTCTAGTATGAGTTCATAAATTTCACTTATATCCTTATTTGTATTTGCAGCTCTGTTTATAGCAAGCATTGCTTCAGTTGTTAAGGCAATCTTATTAGTTTCCTCTTGGGCAATTTCCATCTGCTTTAACAATTCATTTTTATTTATTAATAATTCATTAATTGTTTTTTTAACTTCAAAAAGCAGATCATCTTTTTCACTTATTTTATAATCTGTATTTATCCCCATTGGAATTTTTAATATATCATCAACTAGTTTTTCAACAGGATAAATGATATTTCTTCTTTCGAATACAAAAAAGAATAAAATAACAAATATAAGACTTATAACAAAAATAACAAATGTATAAATTAACTGCTGTCCAACTTTTAAAGTATCTGCTACAGGCACAAAATTTACTAAAAACATATTTAAAGATTTGATGTAATAATATGATAAAAATCCATCTCTTTCTTCGAAAATAGTTCTTTCTATATAGAAGTTATTGTTAGGATTGAATTCAGGAAGTATATTGTATATAGTCATCTTTTCTATACTTTCATCTGTAACATCTACATTATAATATTCGTGACCAATTATCATCCCCTTAGAATCAACAAGAAAAGTTATCCCCTCTTTTTCTCCATTAATTGGATTCAAAATTTGCGAAATTTTATTTAAATCTATATCACTAGCTATTACTCCTTTTAGTTCTCCAGAACTATCATAAAAAGGCTTTGCTATAGTTATAGTCCAAGTGTTTAAATATGCATCAGGATATACTTCAGTATAAACCAACTGATTTTCTTCCACAGCTTTAACATACCATGGTCTTTCTTTTACTATATAATCTGCTGGTATTTCCCAGTCTTCTCCTGCTAACAATTCGCCGTCTACAGTGCCTATGTAAACAGCAGTGAATTGTTCCCTCTCTTTCATAACTATCTCTAAATATTTTAAAATTTCTTCTTTAGTTGGTTCAATCTTAATAAAAGACTCTATATCTACCACTACTTGCTCATGAACTTTAAAATTAGATTCTATAAGCTTTATTTTACTTTCAGTTTCAAAAATAGCTCTTGATTGTATTTGATTTTCGATAATATTCGTTAAATAATTATATACAAAAATACTCAAAATGGTGACAAACAATGCCATAATGAGCGCGTATATATAAAATTTTCGAGTAAGTTTATTCATAGTTTGTCACCATCCAAATATTACTTATATATCAATACCTAAAAATTGTTTAACTAAAAGACCTATTAGAAAGGATACTGCAGCAACTCCCAAGCTCACTGAAGCCATTTCTTTAAATTTGTTTCTAAATGATAAATCTTTAGCAATAGAAATATAATAATTAAATGCAGCAATAATAGCAACTACTAATCCTATCATGATCAGCAAAGCTATACTATAGCTTTTATCCGGTAATATAGCATATGGTACCAAAAGCAACAAAACGGTAATTAAATAAGCAAATCCAGTATAAATTGCTGATTTTAAAGCATCTCTTCCACCTTCGTTTTTCGTAGACAAATATTCCGAAGATGCCATAGAAAGTGTTGCAGATATACCCGCTATAATCCCTGCTAATAACACAAGTCTATTGCTTTGCATAGCAAAAGTCCAACCAGCAAGACTTCCAGTAAACTCAACTAGAGCATCATTTAAGCCTAAAACAATTGAGCCAACATATTGAAAGCGTTCCTCGTCTATCATGCTTAGTAGCTCCATTTCATGTTCATCTTCTTCTTTTAAAATTATGTCGATATCTGGTATTTTATGAGTTAGTTCAGCTTTGAATTCTTCAGTAATTGTCTGATTAAATTCATTTAATTTTTTTTCCATTATCTTAGCAGTGAATGTGTATCCTAATAATCTACCTAAAAACACATACCATCTAACTTTTAGCATGTTAGGTTTGACATCTGTTTTAGTATAGTTTTTCCAAATTTCATAATGTCCTGATTCCTCATCAGCTATTTTCTTTAGAATATTTTTATCATTTTCATTGTTTATGTTTTTTAGAAGTCTTAAATATACTTCTCTCTCCATAAGTTCATCTGCTTGCATTCTTTTTACGGCTTCGAGGAAATCTAAATCTTTCACAATATCACCCCCACAGAAATATTGGGATATAATATTTAATTATATCCCAATTACCCACAATATTCTATATATTTGTTATTAAGCATCTCTAAATTCTGTAAAATATCGCATAAAATTCATGTAACTAATTTTATCAATTTCTTCATTGCTAAATCCTCTCTCCAGCAACACATCAATCAATTTATAAACTTGCGAAATATCTTTCATATCAGGAATTGCATTGCTATCATTAGCAGAAAAAGATGAAGTTGATTCACTACTTAGATAATCAAAAAAATCAAACCCAAATGCCACGTGATCAATTCCGATTAAATAAGCAATATGTTCTATATGATCAGCTAAAGTTAAAATATTTTGTCTTTCTTTATCATGATGAACAAATTTGTGAAAAGAATTTACTCCAATTAAGCCTTTTTTATCTCCAATAGCTTTAATCTGTTCATCAGATAAATTTCTTTTATGGTTACATATCGCCTTCGCATTAGAATGTGATGCAATTATTGGCCCTTTTGTGCAATTTACAATATCCCAAAATGTCTTTTCATTAGCGTGTGATACATCAATTATCATATTAAGATCTTCCATGATTTTGATTACATCTTTCCCCTTATTTGTAATCCCCCTTGATACATCACCATCTATACCTGTCGCTAAATTATTTTCTTCATTCCATGTTAAACTAGCATGTCTAAAACCAAATTCATATAATGGGTAAATCAACTCTATATTTTTATCAATTGAACTTAAACCCTCTAATCCCATGACAACAGCTAATTTATTTTCATTTATCGCTTTTGCCAAATCTTCTTTTTCTTTAACAATGTAAATAACATCATCACTGTCTAATATCTCCTTTGATATTTCTATTAAATTTTCAATCAATCTATCAAAAGGTCTTTTATCGTGAGGAGGATCAATCCAAACAACAAATATTCCGCCAAGCATATTCCCCTTTTTAAATCTATCTAGATGATTAGTCTTTATTATGTTTTTACTACCATTCATTCTTTTTACAGTTACATCAGTCCAGATATCTCCATGCATATCAAATATCAATGCAATTCCACCCTTTCCTAAAAATATTGTAAAATATTACCCATTAATATTCCAAAATAATTTCCTATGATATATCCAAATACACCAGCAAGTATAATCGGTCCAACAAGTTTATTCCATCCTTTTGCAATAGCCATAGCCGCAGCAGTTGTCGGTCCTCCGATATTAGCATTTGAAGCTAATAAAATTTCTTCAAGATTAAACTTGAATATTTTTCCAAGTGTTAAAGAAATAATCATATTTACTAAAACTATAATACCAGTAAATACTAATAAAAGAGGGGATCTAGTAATAATAAGTTTAATTGATGCAGGGACACCTATTACAACTAAAAAGATATATATTAAGAAAGTTCCTATTTCTTCAGCCCCTTTTATGTTCGACATAAAATTCGGCAAATAGGTTGCTAATAACGTTGTGAAAGTAGTTATTAATAAGTATCTGTTCCCAAAAAGTCCATTTATTAAATTTAAAAAAAAGTTCCCAGTAGGAATAATATTAGCTAAATATCGAGATAAATCTGTAGATATCCACACAATTAAAAATGATAATGACATGGCAAATGCGATGTCTTTTAAAGAAATCTCTTTTCTTCCCCAGTACTTTGCTGATAATGTTTCCCCATCTTCAACCGTAATTCCTGATTCTACTTCATCAATATGAGGGTGATTATATTTATTTCTAAAGAAAGAAATTGAAGGAATTGCAAGTAAAACAAAAAAATACAATGCCATTAACAAATTATCAGCTACTACCAATGCTGATATCCATTCTGGATCAGTCTTAAATGCTTCAGCCATAGCAGCAAAATTTACGCCTCCTCCTATATAAGAGCCTGTCATAATTGCAGCCATCTTATACAGATCTGGAATTTGGCTTTTAAGTAATAAATATGAAATAAGAACTCCTAGAAGGGTTCCAATTGAGGTCAATAGAAATATAGCTAATATTCTACCACTTTCTTTCCATATCTTTTTAATATTTGCATTAAATAACAGTAATGGAATTGCCAAAGGTACTATATAATCCCAGATTATATCATAAGTTGTCGCAGATGTTGGTATTACATTAAAATTTGCCAGTATCATAGCTATTAATAGCCCAATTATTGCTCCTGTAACTTTGCTAGCCCATTTGTAATTTTGTTCTAAATAAATACTGACAGCTGCTATAGTCACCAGAATTGCCCATAAAGCCCAAGTATTGTCTGCATTTATGATGGTTCCCATAAAAATACCTCCTTTTATTTATTTACCAACATTATATACAAAAGTTTAAAAATATTCAATATATTAAATTTTTTTTATATATTAAATTTATTTTATTAATTTTATTTATAAAATTTTGATAGATAATGTGTTAATATATCTATAAGACCAGGTATTTAATGTCAAGCAGTAATGTAATTTATTTTGCCTTTGCAATTGTAGAATTTCTTTCAGAATCCGTCTAGGTGGAAATCACTATTGACAGAACCTGTGATAAGTTCTTATGTAAAATTAAACAAAATAAATAAACCTAAACTGGATATTCAAAATTTAGGATGAAGGATAAGCTATGTAAGTTATTATTATTTGATATCAGGTATAAGGTTTGTTATCACGTAATACAGCGAATATAATGTGCGCGTTTTTCTAGCAACTGCACCTATAGCTGTTAAATGATGTTTTCCTCTTGCTCTAAGCAAGTGATAATATACAGATAATGCTGGATATTTAAAAGCTGCAACAGTCACAACCTACCAAATTGCTCTACTAAGATAAGAAGAACCAAGTTTTGAAATTTTAGTCTGTGTTCAAATGAAATCTCCAGATTGTTTTAGAGCTATATCTAGTCCTGCAAAATCAACCAGATGTGAAGCTGATTCAAAACGAGAAATATCACCAATTTCTCCAATGATAATTGCACCTAGCACATCACCAATTCCTGTAATAGTTGTGATAACTTGATTAGTTTGGTATAATATTCTGAGATTTTTGTTTTTTATTCTCCTAATTGTTCTTCAATGAAGTTAATTTGAGAAATAATTTGTTTAATTTGGAATGCAAAGGCATATTTAGTAAAGTTTACTCCAAAGGTATTAGAGGTAAATTCTTTTATTTCATTAGTTTTTGAAATACCAAATCGACCTTTACTTGCTTTCGATAAAAGTTCTGCAAGAGTGTCTATATCTATGGACAACATGTCTTCAGGGGTAGGGTATTTAGATAGAAACTCTCTCGAAGTAACCCCAAAGGTATCATAAAAAGCTTAGAGTATTCAGGAAAAACTTGATCTAAAAGAAAAATATACTTGCGTTTCCAATATAACATTCATCTACTAAAGCAAGTCTATAACGAGATAGTTGACGTAAAGCCATAATATCTCCATCGGCTAAAAAAGTAGATGAAAATTGCGCAAAACGCATAATTTGAGCTATTACAAAAGAATCCTTAGAATCATTTTTGGTTTATCTAATATACATTTTTCTAAAGGCATCAGATTGAATAGGATTAATAACATAAACAGTAAAGCCTAGATCAATCAGAAAATAATAAAGGCTAACCCAGTAATGACCAGTTGCTTCCATCCCAATAATAACGTTGGAGGAATAAGCTTGGACTTTATCAAGCATAGAGACTACCTTAGCACATCCTGCTTGAGAGTTTGAAAAGGAAATACTTTTATCAAGAATCTCGCCTTTAGAATTAATAATAGAAGTTTCGTGGTTTTGCTTAGCAATATCGATACCAACATAAAACATAAAATCACCAGCTTTTAAAATATTAACAGATAAAGTCTAGGACCTCTTTACTTTGCACAATACTACCTCGTTAGATATTAAGTAACTAGGTATTATCCAGCTCATTCACATATGGATGTAAAGAAGAGGAGTAACCATTAAAAAGGAAGACAACACTTCAAGGAGCTGAACTACGACCTCTATCTGTACAATTATTATCTCATAAGACTTATGAGATAGAAAAAATATAGTATTTAAACTATGACTTTATTATACGAGGAGTTGAGTAACATGGAAATAAATATTGGAAATAAAATAAGAGAGTTAAGAAGAACTAAAAATATGACAATTAATGATTTAGCTAAAAATTCTAAACTGAGTTCAGGTCTAATTAGTCAAATAGAGAGAAACATTGTTTCTCCAACTATTGTAACATTATGGAAAATATCTCAAGCTTTAGATGTGTCCATAGGCTATTTATTAGATGAAGCTATTGATAGGGATAAAAATTGGTGCTCAGTGATTAGAAAATCAGAAAGGAAAAAGCTCATTGTATCAAATAATAATGGAATATATGAACTACTATCGCCAAATTTAAATAAAAAAATAGAATTTTTATATATCACTATTAAACCTGGAGATTCACTACAAAACGAACTTATTGTCCATGACGGAGAAGAATGTGGATATATAATTGAGGGAAAACTTCTAATAAAAACGGCAAAAGGTGATTTCGCCCTAAATGAAGGTGATAGCATATATTTCGATAGCACGGTGCCGCACAGATATGTAAATATAGGAGAAGTCGATTGCATATCAGTTTGGGCAATGACTCCTCCTAGCTTTTAATCGCTGAAGAATTTAGGTCTTCTATTTGCTTTCTGCGATAATCTCATGTATAAGTTTATTCCCAGAATTAAACGATTTAAAAAGAGAAATCCTTCCAACCGTATAATTAAATTCTATTTTTTCTAGTTCTTTGGGTTGATCTTTTAATACTACATCTCTTCCTAAAGTTATGTGAGGAATATATTTCCGTTCTTCAATCTTTAGATTCAACCCTAACAATCTATTATGAATATCTTTTTGTAAATAGTATAAATAATCATTCTCCTTGACTTTTAACCAATATATATCTCCATGCCTAGTATTAAAAACACCTAACCCACTTATAAAAATTTCAAATGGATTTATGGAATAGTTTTCTATCATGGATTCTATTTCTTTCGTTTTTTCCTCCTCAACCTCACCTATGAATTCTATTGTTAAATGAATATGCTCTTTATGAACAAACTTACCCTTTATAGAATGAGCTTTTAACTGACTAGAAATATTATAGATTTTGTTTTTAGTCAAATCATCAAAGTTTATAGCTATAAACAATCTCATATTTTTAAGTCAAATCCTTGTTTTTTAATTATCTTTAGAATTTCTTGTCTTTTCAAAATAGGATTTTTTAGTTTAGCTACTATTTGATCAGAAAATGAATCCACTCTTTTATTAGCATTTCGTAAATCATAGTATTCAGTCATTTTTTTGTCATAATCTTCTATTGCTTTTAAATAATTTTCAAATATAAAGTATTTGTCTTCAAATAGCCTTAAACTCATATCCATGCGAGGTTTTAATTGTGGTTCTTGATTTGGATATCCAATTCCTAGTCCTACTACAGGGAAAGTTAGCTCTGGTAATTCAAAAGTATCTATTATCATTTGTGGGTCATTTAATATGCTGCCAAAATATACAGTTCCCAAGCCCATGGATTCAGCAGCTACAACAACATTTTGAGCTGCTAAACATGCGTCAGTAAATCCTTGAAAAAATCTATCCATGTCATTAGCATTTTCTATGTTTCCACCTTTTTCTTTTGCTATCATCATGTTTCTGAATTGATCTACAATAAATATCAACAGCTCAGGTGCTCTTTTAACATATTCTTGATTGCAGACTTCAGAAACAATAGATTTTTTATCCATATCTCTAACCCTTATTATAGAAAATGATTGCATTCCATTAGAAGTAGGTGTTTGTCTAGCTACTTCCATGAGGGTGTTAAATATATCTTGAGGAATTGGCTTGTCTTTAAATTCCCTAATAGTCCTATGATTTAATTGAGTTTTAATCGTTTCATTCATAAAAATCCCTCCTAATAATCCACTTAAATATATGAGTTCAACATTCCAAAACTAAAAATACCCAACATCATAAGAACAAAATAAAGTACTATTCCTATTATCCAAAATAATATACTAGCTTTAAAATAATTAGCTTTGCTAGGTTTAGTATTGCTTCCAAATGCCCAAACAAATGTCATTACAATATTTACTACAGGAATTAGAAGAATCAGCATAGTAATAAGCCATTCTTTAACACTTACTGTGTCATCTTTTACTTGGTAAACATTTTGATTATTATCCATTTATTGCCTCCTAACACAAATTTTAGTATAAAAATACCCATATATGATAGTAATATAACATTTATATTCCTTAACTAAAATCAAGGCCACTCAATACTATAAAAACTTGCGATGGCAAATAAAAAAACCAAATAAGTCTAAGAGATAAATCATTTAATATATTGAAAATGATATTGCTTGAATTAGTGGATAAAATATTATACAATCCAACATTTATATCACACAATAAAAAAAGTGTAAATCCTGCCACAAGTAAAGAACTATTTATAGCTGGCAACTTATTGTATTTATGAATATCAAATGCCCTAAATAAATTAGATATTAAATTTACAAAATAAAATAAACTTAAAAATATAATTAAATCAATTTCGTAAGGTGTTCCTAAAAAAACAGAATATAATATAAATACAACAATCAAAAAACTAATAAATCTAATAAGAATTATTTTTGTATTATCTTTATGCATTCTAATCCCATGAAATAAATGAGCCACTGAAAAAATAGCTAAACCTAGGATGTAATTACTCCCTTTGATAAGTAAAAAGTAATCAGCAAATAAAGTTAAAACCATAGCAATATTCAATAAATTAATGTCTATTTTTGATAAACAAACTTTTCTCTCTACGAAACTTAAAGATACTATCAATGCTATAGATATAAATTTAATCCAGTTTGAATAAAAATATAAATCAATGTAGAATATGTCTATTATCATAAAACTGACATATGCAAAAAATAAAATTATTAGAATTATTTTTATCGTTAAGTTAATTGCTTTATTCATATTTTACCTTCTATAACAAAAGCCTGTTATGAATTTCGGTTTCTAGTTACAACATCAAATACTACTGCTAATATTAAAATTGCTCCTCTAATCATATATTGATAAGATATGCCAACACCCATTAAATTCATTCCGTTTGATAATGATGCCATAACAAGTGCACCTATTATTGAGCCTGTAACTTTCCCAACTCCACCTGCTGCTGATACTCCACCTACATAAGCTGCCGCAATAGCATCAAGTTCAAAACCCATACCATTAGTCTATCTTAAGCTTAATTTCGATGATAACATGTGACTTATATGTTCCTCTGCATTACATCTATATTTTTTTCTTCAAATAAATCTTTATCCTTTACCATATGTTTTCAATAGTTCATCTTATGATATATATATATATATATATCATTATTTAATTCCATTTTTAACTTTTCAGTATTGATTGTATAGAATATACTCCTTTTTTTGTAGCTTAGTCAATTACATTATATCAAATCGAGGAATATTCTCTATATTTTTATTTATTTTTCCAACAATTTTTACACTATGAAATTCAAAAAAATAATTTTTAGTATAGTTTTATAGTGATATATTAAATGTAATTTTATTAGTCCAATGCACAATTGTTCAACTGTCTTGTTCCATCACTAATTTCAGCTATATAAAACTTACATTGTTTTCCTATTTCTTTTTTATAGATACGTTCAACATGGCTCATAAATTCCTCAAGTTTTTCTCTTTCGACTATAGCTATTGCACATCCTCCAAATCCCGCACCCATCATTCTAGCTCCAAGACAAAAGTCAAAGCTATTAGCTGCATTTACTATGCTATCAAGCTCAATCCCTGTAACTTCATATAAGTCTTTCAATGAATTATGGGATTCAATGAGAAATTTCCCCAACGATTCAATATCTCCAATTCGCAGTGCTGTGCTAGTTAAATTTACTCTATTGTTTTCATAAACGACATGTTTCACTCTTTTTCTAATTTTGTCATCACTTATATGACTCTTTAAAGAATTGTATTCTTCTATGCTCAAGTCACATAAACTATTTATATTTCTAAATTCCTGCAATATTTTCAATCCCTCTTCACACTCTGCTCTTCTTTCATTGTATTTAGAGTCACTTAATTCCCTTCTCTTGTTGGTGTCCATCACTACTAAAGCATTGTCTCCTAAACTAATTTCGATATATTCATATTCAAGAGTATTTGTATCTAATAATATAACTTTATTTTTCTTGCCCATTCCAATTGCAAATTGATCCATTATTCCACATCTTACTCCAATGAATTCATTCTCTGCTCTTTGGCAAAGTTTTACTAGCTCCAACATTGGTATTTCTCCATTATTGAATAGAATATTCGCCATTTCAGCAATTAATAATTCTAATGAAGCAGATGAAGATAGACCAGCTCCATTTGGAATATTCCCTTTCACTAAGATATCCATTCCTCCAATATTATATTCTCTTTCTTTCATGAAGTATAAGACTCCTTTAGGATAATTACCCCATCCATGTGCTCTATCATATTTCACGTCTTCAAGACTTACAGTCACTTTCAAATCTATATTTTCAGATGTCAGATTTATAAGATCGTCAGCTCTTTTTCTAACTAGACCATAAGTCCCAATATTTATTGCGGCTGGTAAAACTCTACCTCCATTATAATCTATATGTTCACCAATTAAGTTGATTCTGCTAGGGGAGAAAAAAGTGAATATATCTCCATCACCATATAATTCGACAAATTTGTCTTTAAGCCTATCTAAAAGCAATACTATCACTCCTTAGTGTTCTTAAATCTCTTATAAGCAAGTTTAAGTTCATCAGCTGTCTCTTCAATACATCTAGGATTTGCAGCTGCCCAAGCTCCAGTTTCTGATGAAGCATTATATTTTATGCTATTTGCACCTCTTAGTGGAGGGTAGAATTCTACATGGAAGTGATAATAGTCTTCACAATTACTATATTCATAGGAATTCACTGGTGCTTGATGTATGACCATCATATATGGAAATTTCTTGTTAAATAGTAAATCAAAACTTCCTGTAACGTCTTTTAAAATCCTAGCAAAATTAAGCTTATTTTCTTCAGAAAAACTTAACATATTGGGAATGTGTTTTCTAGTAGATATAAAAACCCCATAAGGATAATCAGTAAAAAATGGTAAATATGCAATAAAATCATCGTTTTGTATAATTATTCTCTCTTTAAACTCTAACTCTTCTTTGTTAATCCTACACATCAGGCATTCTCCACTGTTTTCGTAATAATCTTTAGATGAATCTAACTCTGTTTTAATCTTTAGTGGCATAAAAGAATATCCGTATATTTGACCATGTGGGTGAGGCATAGTAACACCAACTTCTTTGCCCCTATTTTCAAAAATTAGCACGTATTTTATCTTCTCGTCTTTTGATAGCTCTTCATATCTGTTCACCCAAAGATCAACTAATTTCACTATATGCTCAATACTTAATTCACACAAAGATGCATCGTGAAGAGGTGAATACAATATAACTTCACATTTTCCATATGCTTCTCTTACTTTATAAAAATCATTTCCGACTTCATCCGGTTTTGGAGGATTGAGTGATAATACAGGAAAGTCATTGTCATATTTATATACTTCATAATCCTTTGGTACTTTCCCAGAATTAGGGCAAAATGGGCAATAATCTTTAGGCATATCTGGTCTGTGCTGTCTATGTGCCGCTACCATTGTCCAGTCTCTCAGTAGTGGATTCCATCTCAGCTCTGCCATAATCAGTTCCTCTCTTTCCATTTATTTATATAATTTTTTTGAAATTCCCATGCATCTTTAATAATTTTTTCTAGAGAACTGTACTTAAGTTCCCAATTTAGTGTATCTTTAATTTTTTTTGATGAAGCTATTAACGCAGCAGGATCTCCACTTCTTCTTCCAATAACCTCAACTGGTATTTTGCATCCAGTGACCTTTTTAGCTGTATTTATCACTTCAAACACCGTATATCCAATTTCATTGCCTAAATTAAATACTTGGCTTTCGTTCCCTTCTAAAAGGTAATTATAAGCTAAATAATGTGCCGAAGCTAAATCCATCACATGTACATAATCTCTTATGCAAGTTCCATCTTTAGTTGGATAATCATCTCCAAATACATATACTCTATCTTTTTGACCTAGTGGAACTTGTAATATCAGAGGAATTAAATGAGTCTCAGGTATATGTAATTCACCAATACTAGAGTCCTCTATCGCTCCAGCGGCATTAAAATACCTAAGCGATACATATTTTATCCCATAAGCTACATCAAACCAATGCATCATTCTCTCCATCGCTAACTTTGTTTCCCCATATGGATTAGTTGGTAATGTAGGATTGTCTTCTGATATTGGTATTTCTCTGGGTTCGCCATAAACAGCAGCAGTAGAGGAAAAAACTATCTTTTTAACATTATTATGTTTCATAACATCCAATAGACATAACATCCCGTATACATTGTTATGATAATACTTGTAAGGATCTATCATGCTTTCTCCAACGATAGAATTTGCAGCAAAATGTATAACTCCTTCGATATCATGTTTTTTAAATAACTTATCCAATTCTATTTTATTTCTAATATCTAAATTATAAAAAATTGCATCTCTGACAAACTCTTTATGCCCAGTTTCTAGATTATCTACCACAACTACTTCTTTCCCTTTTTCAGTAAAATATTTTAAAGTATGAGAACCAATATATCCAGCTCCTCCTGTAATTAATAAAGACATTGTTTTGCCTCCCTTCATTAAAAAATCCAAATCTCAATACTCTAATATTTGAATCTCAATAGTCCAATTAATCTCTTCATGTGAACTTAGACAGGGCAATTTGTTATTTTGATATGCAGTAAAGAGAGAATCATAAAATCCATTTGAAGGTTCTATTGCGCAATTATATTCTCCTTTAAATCCTCCTTTTGTAACCCATATTCCTAGGTAAGGCAATATATTAGGATCATATTTTATGATGTATTTTAACTTTTCTTTAGTGTAATTAATGCCAACTTCTCCTTTACTCAATTTGTTTAAAAAGTAATATTTATAAGCCCTATTATTTTCATAGCTATTTAATTTTTTCAAGTTAATTTTACTCAAATCCTCATTGTCATGAACATTTATGACATCTAACATATCTTCTTCGAATATAAATTCAGTATAATCGTCAAAAGTGTTTAATCCATGCAGTGCCCAAATAAAATAAACATCACCATCATCTAAGTTCTTGACTGTATAATTCAATTTGATTGTATCATCATTCGAAAATTCTATTGATCTAGTTAATTTCAACGGGAGGCTTTTTAACATAACATGTCCCACAACCTTATTTTCGAATACATCAACATCCCATTTCATACTCCATACATCACCATGATCAGGCAATAACTTTCCCTTAAACTTACCATGGGGATATATGCATTCATCTATTGTAGGTATTACATCATCTAATCCTGAAGTGTCATATTTTCCAAATTTATCATTGTAATTAGGTATACTATACTTGTTTTTAGTTGGTTGAAACAAAAATTCTTTCTGCTTTGGGAGATGGACTATAGAAGCTATTTTAAACCCAAGATCTGGTAACAATTTAACCTGTAAGTTTTGATTTTTCATTATTATCGCATTCATATTCAAATGTTTACCATTTTCTATTTTAACCATAAACTCACCTACTTAATTGGCTTTCACACAACTATCCCTGATTACTAATCGAGTTTCATAAATTTTCTTGTCAAACTTTTTGCTTTTCCTTTTTATCATCTCTATTATTTGCATTGCCGAATCATGACCTATGGTCTTCATCTTCAAATCCACAGTAGTTATTCTCGGGTGATTTATATTTGAAAGCAATGTGTTATCAAAACCTATGACAGATAGATGCTGTGGCACTCTTAAATTTAATTTTGTACATGCATTCACAACTCCTACTGCCATTAAATCGTTACATGCAAATACAGCTGTACCTAGATTTTGATTTTTTAACAGTTCCTCACAAATATTTTCTGTATTTTCAATAACCTCTATACTATTCCCCATTCCAACATTTACTATATTCTCGAATTCTAATTTTCCCTCTTTTAAGAAATCCTTGTAAATTCGTTCTTTTAAGTCGTAAGATAAGCTCCGATCTCCACGTAAAAAGCTTATCTTTGTGTGACCTAAATTTGCTAAATACTGAAAAGCTTCTTTTGTCCCTACCTCTTCATCGTAAGATATGAAATTGCAATCATCTCTATCAGTATTTGCATTGATTATGATCATGGGAATCTTTTTTGATACTTCATGAAAATATCCATTATCCAAATTTTCAATAGATGGGTCTATCGCTATAATGCCCCCCATATTGTTCGATATTATGCTAGCAATAACTCTTTTCTCCACATCCGAATTACCTTCTGTACTATATAAAGACATTGTATACCCATAATTCATCAGAACTCTATTTATCTCTTCAACTATCGTTGGAAAGAACAGGTTAGTAATACCTGGAACGATTATTCCGATAGTAGATGAGCTCTTAAGAATCAAGCTTCTAGCTGTTTCATTTGGCACATATCCCAACTCATTTATGGCTTTATATATTTTTTCTTTAGTCTCTGGTTTGACTGGATAATTATTGTTGATCACTCTTGAAACAGTTGCAATTGAAACTCCAGCTTTTTTCGCTACATCATGTATAGTGATAATTATCAATCACTCCTTTACTTCTTCTCAATATATTTTCTTACATCTATTGAAACTGCTATGATAATAATCAATCCTTTTATAATTATTTGTAGATAAGGATTTACCCCAATGAAATTCAATCCATAGTTAATGAACTGTAATAGAACTGCACCAATCAAGACTCCAGGAATTGTTCCAACTCCACCTGAAAATGAAACCCCGCCAACTACACAGGCTGCAATTGCATCTAATTCATAGTTTTGCCCTGTAATACTAGTGGCAGAACCAATTCTTGCAACTTCCAAGAAACCTGCAATTCCATATAGTACCCCTGCAATAATATAAATCATCATTATGTTTTTTACTATGTTAACTCCAGATACTGCAGCAGCTTCTGGATTTCCACCAATTGCAAACATATTTTTCCCCAGTTTAGTTTTATTCCATATAAACCACATAACAACTGCAATAATTGCTGCATATAATATTAAATAGGGAATCTCGATTTTATTATCACCAAATCCAATTTTAATAGCGCCTTTTACAAAATTAGTATATCTCTCATCTAATCCAGCAATTGGTTGAGCCCCTAGAGGTGGTCTATCTATGTATATAAGAGCCAAACCATAGGCTAAAAGCTGTGTACCTAATGTTACAATAAATGCATGTAGTTTTAGTTTTGCAACTCCAAAACCATTAATAGCAGATATAGCCACCCCAATTAATATCGAGACTAATAACGGTATTACTAGTGGAAGTTGACCTAAATTTGGGTACATCCTAGATGCATAAGCTACATCTTGTAATAGCGATGCTGCTACAATTCCGGAAAGCCCAAGAATTCGCCCCGCGGAAAGATCTGTCCCCTGTAGGACTATCAATCCAGCAACTCCCATCCCTAATATAGCCCGAGTAGCCGCTTGACTTAATATATTGGTAAAGTTTTTGATTGATATAAATGATGGATCTATAATGATAACTACCAATATCATTATTCCTAAAATAATATATAGCGCATAGTTAAGCAATCCATCCATTACATTTTTCTTTTTATTTTTGATATTTTCCATTTATTGCACCCCTACCTTTATAGATATTTTGCCGCTAAAGTCATAATCTCTTCTTGAGTAGTTTTCCTGGCCTCTACAATTCCTGCTAACTTCCCATTTGACATGACTAAGATTCTATCACATATCCCAAGTAACTCAGGCATTTCCGAAGAAACAAATATTACCGCTTTACCTCTATTAGCCAAGTCTATGATGAGTTGATATATCTCGTATTTTGCTCCAACATCTATTCCTCTTGTCGGTTCATCTAATAGCAAAATCTCAGGATCAGTAAGCAACCATCTGCCAATAATTACCTTTTGCTGATTCCCTCCCGACAAAGATTTTATAAGAGTATTTTGACTAGGTGTCTTTACATTTAAGCTCTTTATAACCCAATCAGTGTCTTCTTTCATTCTCTTGCCATTTAATACACCATATTTTGAATAGCTATCTATATTTGCAATAATTGTATTAAATCTAACGCTCAACATACTAAAAATACCAGTAGCTCTTCTTTCTTCAGTGAGTAGTGCAAAACCATTCTCTATTGCCGTAGATGGGTCTTTATTCTCTATGAGCTTTCCGTTTAAATAAATTTCACCTTCTGAATAAGAAGCTATCCCAAATATTGTTTCCAATAGTTCTGTTCTCCTTGAACCCACCAAACCAGCAACTCCTAGGATTTCGCCCTTTCTCAAATCAAAAGACACATTCTCTATTGATGGCCGATATCTTCCAGTGAGATCTTTTACTTCAAGCATTACTTCACTAGGTTTATTAGTCTTAGGAGGAAATCTATTGGTCAAATCCCTACCTACCATTAACTTAATAATCATGTCAGTTGTTAGATTTTTAGCATATTCTGTTGCTATCCACTTTCCATCTCTCATTACCGTAACTTCATCAGAAATTCTCAATATTTCTTCCATCTTATGTGAAATATAAATTATGCCACATCCTCTATCCCTTAATAAGTTTATTATCCTGAATAAGTGCTCTATTTCCTGTTGCGTTAACGAAGATGTGGGTTCATCTAGCACCAATATTTTTGCATTATACGAAACAGCTTTTGCGATTTCTACCATTTGTCTTTCTGAAACAGAAAGATTTTTCAACTTTGCTCTAGGATCTATATTTATGGCCAAATCATCAAATATTTTTTTTGTAAATTCATACATACTTTTTTGATCCACAAAAAATCCCTTCTGTGGGTATCTCCCTAGTAATATATTGTCCATTACATCTCTTTGAAGAACCTGATTTAGTTCTTGATGTACCATTGATACTCCATTTTCTAAGGCAGTTTTTGGATCAGGAAATTTAGTTTTTTGTCCTTCAATATAAATCTCGCCCTCATCTTCTGTATAAATTCCGAATAAAATTTTCATTAGAGTTGATTTTCCAGCTCCATTTTCTCCCATCAAAGCATGTACAGTCCCTTTTCTTAACCTAAAGCTCACATTATCGAGTGCCTTTACTCCAGGAAAAGATTTTGATATATTTCTCATCTCCAATAGATATGTATCTTCTGCCATGTACATCACTCCTTATAGCATTCATTTATAAAGAATCGCACAAGAAATATTACATTCATGTGCGATTCTCCTCATCAGTATTGATTCTTATTATTTATATGGTTGATAAGGAATTCTCACAGCAACTCCTGTTTCATCATATTCATATGATGTCCCTTCTAAGAAATCTTTTCCCTGAGCTGCATTTTTTGCTAATGCAAAAACTGCTTTCCCCATGCCTTCACCATCTTGTTTTACTGTGCCTGTCATTGCACCTTTTTTAATCAAATTAATTGCTTCTTCAGTTGCATCAACTCCAAATACAGGAATGTATTTTTCTGAGTCACCTGTATTGTATCCTGCATTTTGAAGTGCAGAAATCGCTCCTGAAGCCATTCCATCATTGTTTGCAATGACAAATTCAATTTTGTCTCCAAATTTAGCTAACCATGCTTCCATGGCTTGATTTGCTTTATCATTATCCCAATTAGCTACTTGTAATCCTAGTTCTTCTGTCTTTATGCCTGCTTCATTTAAAGTTTTTATAGAATATTCTGTTCTAGCGATCGCTTCAGGATTATCTGCATCACCCTTAAGCATTACATATTGCATTATATTGTCTCCATTTCTGTCATATTTACCTTCGTTCCATACTTCCGCCATCATTTGTCCTTGAATAATCCCGGCTTCTTCTGGTTTAGTTCCAACAAATCTAGCCTTATCATATGATTTAATGACTTCAGTATCTGGTTCTCTGTTAAAAAATACTACTGGTATACCAGCTGATTTAGCTTTATCTATGACAGAACTTGCTGCACCTATATCTACTATGTTTACCGCCAATGCATCTACGCCTTTTTCAATTAGTATGTCGATCTGATCATTTTGTTTAGATTGATCCCCTTGCCCGTCATTCATAAGAAGTTCAACTTCCGTGTCGTTTTCAGCTTCCTTCTCTATTGCCTGTCTAACGGTTGATATATATGTATCATCATATTTATATATCAACACACCAATTTTTAGCTTGTCATTTGTCCCATTTGTCGATTCCTCACCATTCGAAGTACATCCAGCTAGTGAAAGAACTAACATGGCAACAACAATAAGCAGCACTAAAGATTTTTTCATTTGCCAATCCTCCTTATTAATTTAATTAGTTTATCTATATAAAAATAGATTAAACTCAAATTGATTTTTATGTTGGGCAAGATGATTTTAAATTGAGTTTGTATATTTATAGTAAACGTTTTCTTTTATGGAAATTATATCATATATAGAAATGAAACTCAACACAAATAATAGAATTATATAAATATTCTATGTGAGCATTAATTGTAAAACTAAATTAGACCTTTTTTTGCTTTGCAGTCTAATTTAGTCTTACAAACTGATGGGTCTAATTTAATCTTACAAATTTTTAATAAACTAATTTTGTTCTAGTAGCCTTCGGGGAATTTTCTTCACATCATTTTCAGATTCCCATGTCAATATCGGCTTGATTTATAGTATCATTATGTTATGTCCGGATAATAGCTCCAAGGAGGAACTATTATGGCTAAACATTTAACTTATGATGATAGATTGACTATTCAAGAACTACTAAAATCAGGATCTTCATTATCAGTAATTTCAAGAGAACTAAATAGACATAAATCCACCATTTCTAGGGAGATTTCTCTTAGATCCACCTTCAATAAAAATGGTTGCTATGGCCGTTGCTATAATGCATGTATTCATAGATTCGATTGTGATATTAGGAATATTTGCAAGAATAGTAAATGCAATAAACATGTTAGCTACTGCAGGTTTTGTGAAAATTGCAATAGTAACTGTCAATATTTTAAAGAAGACCTATGTAATAAACTAACTATCTCTCCCTATGTTTGCAATGGCTGCAATGATAGGAATAAATACACTCTTACCAAGAAGCTTTATTCAGCTAAAGTAGCTCAAAAAGATTATGAGAAAATATTGGTTGATTCTAGATCTGGTATTGAATATTCTCATGAGGAGATTAAAGTGACTTGTGATATTATTACTCCATTAGTTAGTCAAGGACAATCAATACATCATATTTATGCAAATAACAAAGATATTATTATGATTAGTGAAAAAACATTGTATAAATATATTGATAATGGTATCTTGTCTGTTAATAATATCGATTTGCCTAGAAAAGTTAGATATCATGCTAGAAAGAAAAAACAAATGGGATACAAGGTTGATAAGTCTTGTTTAAAAGGTAGAAGGTACGATGATTACCTAGATTTTCTAAATGATAACAAAGATATTTCTATTGTTGAAATGGATACTGTAGAGGGTAGAAAAGGCGGTAAGGTTTTACTTACAATACACTTTATTGATACTTCATTTATGCTTATGTTCTTAAGAGATTCAAATGATGCTAGAAGTGTTACAGAGTGGTTTAAATGTATTTACGAAGCGGTTGGTGCTGAGGATTATAAAGCATTATTTCCTGTAATATTGACTGATAATGGAAGTGAATTTTCAGATCCAGGTAAAATTGAAAAATACAAAGTGAAGAGAAGCTGACAAATGTATTTTATTGCTATCCTTATTCTGCATATTTGAAGCCAGAAGTTGAAAATAATCATCAATTAATTCGCAGAATACTACCAAAAGGAAGTAGCATGGATCATCTAACACAGGCAGATATCCGTTTGGTTATGTCTCATGTAAATTCTTATACAAGAAAGAAGCTGAATGACCAATCTCCATTTGATGCATTCAGCTCCAGATACGGTTTTAAA
The DNA here is from genome assembly GCA_014360205.1 of Tissierellales bacterium. Classification (GTDB taxonomy): domain Bacteria; phylum Bacillota; class Clostridia; order Tissierellales; family Tissierellaceae; genus Soehngenia. The sequence continues at coordinate 40,660 of JACIXZ010000007.1, read as the reverse complement.
TTAATTAATGCATTAGGCATCGAGAAAATAAATCCTAATTATATTATTTTAAAACCAAGTCTAATAAAATAATATAATTTGTTATCCGGACATTTCATATTAATTCTAGGGGTCTAATTTAGTCTTACAAAAAATTTGGATTTTAGTAGACCTCTAAAAACTATGTCCAAAATTAATTTTTATACCATAATTATAGCATAAAAATTTGCTATTAAAGCTAGTTTTTAAAAAAATAAACTATTTTAAATTGTTTATTTTACTAATTTATTGGGTGGGTCTAATTTAAGTTTACAAAGTCTAATTTAGTTTTACAATTGACCCAATTATTTTTCTGATGCCATAGTTATTCAGTCTATATAAAATCTAATGCTTCTTTAATAAAATTGTTTGGAATTTCGTTATCATGAATTTTGCTGTTATACATAAAATAGAAATGCGATTCATTATCCAGTAACTGCTTAAAGTTACCTGACTCTACTATCTTTCCGTCTCTCATAACCAAGATTTCATCATATTTATTTAGTATAGTCTCATCCATTTGATGAGTTATCGCAATTAAAGTTTTATCAAGATTAGTCAATGTTTTCTCAATTTCATATGCTGTTACTTTATCCAATGCAGATGTAGCTTCATCTACTAATAATATTTCTGCATCCTTTATCAATGCTCTTGCGATGGCAATTCTATTTAATTCTCCTCCGGATAACTGAACTTTACCTTCTCCAACTAATGTATCTACTCCTTTTTCGTGTAAACTAATAGTTTTAAGCAAACCTGATTGTTTAATTACTTTATTAAATTTTTCTTCAGGAAAATCATTGTATAAGCAAATGTTGTTTTTTATAGTATCCTTGAACATAAATACATTTTGTTGTATTAATGTTACTTTATTGTAATATGAACTAGGATCAAACGATTTAATGTCAGTATCATCAATTTTAATTTTTCCTTGATAATTGTCTATTTGATTCATTAGTATTTTGAGTAAAGTAGATTTGCCACATCCACTCTCCCCAACAATAGCATATTTCTTACCTTTTTCGAATACATAATTAATGTTAGAAATTACTTCTTCTCTGTTATCATATGAATATGATAAATCTTCAATTTCAAGTTTGTTATGAAAAGAAAATTCATTTTCTCCTTGATTAGAATTAGATTTGTTTAATATTCTTTCTTGTATGTTTGTGATAACTTTACTAACGGATTTTATCTTAGTGACATACATAGAGATTGAAATAAGTGGGTTAATTATATAATTCATTAATTGTACAGCTGCAATCATCGATCCAACTGTAATATCTCCTCGCATTACGAATACACTAGCAATAATAATATTGATAAAGAAAATACTAAACCCAGAAACTAATGATATCGCTCCTTGAAAACCCATAAATGAGTCTGACTTGAATTTTGAATGTTCTGTTTCTTTATTTATTCCAGAAAATATATTAAATATTTTATCTTCTATGTTAAATCCCTTAATTAATTCAAACCCTTGAGCAATTTCCTTGACATGATTTACTTGTCTTTCTAGATTTTCGAGATACTTACCTTTCAAAGCTTGGTTTCTTTTATTAAATAACTGAGGTATAACTACAGGTAACCACCCGAAAATAAATATTGCTAATGTAAGATAAATATTTATTCTTAACAATAGATATAGCGATATAATAAACAAGAAAATATCTTTAGCTATATTAATTATGCTGTTTAAATAATTATCTTCTATCACCTTAATATCATTATTTAGAATTGAGATTAATTCTGAACTACTTAGCTTAGATTGAGTATCAATGCTTAAGAAACTTTTTATAATAGATTGTTTATAGTCTCTCATAACAGCAGCATTCAAAGCTGCATTACTTGCTTTTGATAATGTTTCAGAAAGAAAAACTGCTGCTAAAAATATTATTGAAAATAGTATTAGAGTAGAAATTTCATAACTATAAGTACCTGTAGCAGTATCTACTATTGTTTTGAACAATATAGCCTGATAAGCTTCAACGATAGATATTACTATTACAAAAATAAGACTTAATGACAGTAAAAATTTGTGATTTAATATGTATTTTTTCATTTAAAACAACTCCCACGTATGTATTCCCGAAATTAACTGCTATTCCTCAATATTGATACTTTAATAATAAAGCAGAAAATTCTTTTATAACTCCTTTTGTTAATTATAAATAGTATTCACAACTTTTTTAAGTAAGAAATTATGTCGAATGTTTAATCATCATAGCTATTTGATAATTATGTAAATTTCCCTTAAAAAAACTATGGCAATAGCTAAATAATATCTTTTAGACAAAATAAAAGAAGCTAGATTGTCAAAATCATATTTGTCTTATCAAACTCTTTTGATTATCCACCCCCCTAAATAATATAGTTAAATTCTTACAAAAAACTGTTATTTAATATTTTTAAATTATATCACAAGGACTAGATAAATCAATTCCTTTAATTATTTTAAGATCATTTTCCACCAATAAATTAATACTATATATTCTAAAAATTAATTAAATTAATATTATTAGGGTATAAATTTTCCAAGGAGGTAATAAATATGAAACTAACATATTTAAGCCATTCAGTGTTCATATTAGAATCAGACGGGTTCAAAGCTATATTTGACCCTTTTATAACAGGAAATCCGTTAGCTAAAGTTCTACCCACTGACATCAACGACATAACCCATATATTCGTATCACATGGTCATCAAGATCACCTTGGTGACACCATTGATTTGGCAAACGCAAATGATGCATTGGTAATTACCAATGCTGAAATTGCTGGATATCTTTCTACTTTTGGTGTTGAAACACACCCAATGCACATAGGAGGTAGCTATAAATTTGATTTTGGAAAGGTAAAGCTTACTCCAGCACTTCATGGATCATCTATAGAAACTGATGAAGGAATATTATATGCTGGAAATCCATGTGGTTTTCTATTAGAAATAAAGGGTAAAAAAATATATTATGCTGGGGATACCGGCCTTTCTACAGACATGAAACTGTTAAGAGATGATGGTATAGACATTGCTATTTTGCCAATCGGGGGGAATTACACCATGGATATTGATGATGCAGTAAAAGCAGTCAAGCTTATTGAACCTAAACTTACTATACCAATGCACTACAATACTTTCCCACTTATAAAAGCAGACCCATTAGAGTTTAAAAAGAAAAATATCTATAGTGATACAAAAGTACTTGAAATTGGAGAAAGTTATTCATTTTAATAAGAAAACGCACGATAAATCGTGCGTTTTCTTATTCTCCAAAATTGTTATCAACTAAACTTTTTATTCCTGCGATAGCAGCTTCTTCATCTTCTCCTTCAGCTTTAAAAACCAAATGAGTCCCTTTCCCAGCACCCATGCTCAGAACAGACATTATACTTTTGGCAACATACTCTTGCCCATCTAATTCAATAGTTATGTTAGACTTGTACTTTGAAGCCTCTTTAACCAAAAGACTAGCAGGTCTAGCATGTAAACCAGTTTCATTTTCAAGTGTTACTTCTAATTTTTTCATAGCATAACCCTCTCTATTAAATATTTGCTAATTTATATACAATAAATATTTTACCTTTTAAGTTATAAAAGAGCAACCATAAAATGAAAATATCTTATTTGAAATTTTCAAGCAAATATTTTTCTGCTTCAACGCTCCATAATCCCTTGTTGTTTTCAACTATTTCTGCTAGTTTTTCAAATCTCTTGTCTTCCTTTGCTTTCTCCCTAAAGTCGTCAATTGCTGTTAATGGCATGTTAATTTGAGTATAGATTAATTTTTTGCCTCCTGGAATCTTTGGCAAATTCAACGTAGTATCAATGACACTGTCTAATCCACCTATATGAGTTACCATACATGCTGGATTTATTCTTTTATTTTCAGTAAGCTTTAAAGACTCAATTAAATCATCTGTATTTCCGCCTGTCGTCCCCATAACATGAGTTGAATTATAGTGGACGTTATAGAAGTTAATTTCGCCTTTGAAATTAGTATCAGTAGGGCCTGCAAAAAAGTTCAAACAACCATCCCTAGCCAATATCCTATCAGCCTGTTCCACTACTTCTCTCACAGGTGCCATGGCAAATACATCGTCATATCCATGCCCTTCAGAAATTTCCATTAAATACATGTCTGGATCAGCTAATTCTTTTGTATTTACAAAAATTAGCTTTATTCCACATTTATTGGCCTCATCCTCAAAAATTTCTCTTGCTCTTTTTAGTCTATTGCTGTCAACATCAGTAACTACTACAAGCTTAGGATTTTTATCTCCATGTAAAGCATAATCAATAGTTCCAAGACCCATTGGTCCAGCTCCAGCTAAGATAGCTAAATTCCCATTTTCTTTTATTCCCATAAAGTGAGTATATTTTCCCATTTCTGTATGATATGTTGCGTGATATGCACCTATTATACATGACATAGGCTCAGCTAAACTCGCTTCATAATATGCATCACCCTTATAGTTAATCAAACACCCTAATTCCATTACTTCAGGCGGCACTATTGCATAAGTTGCATCGCCACCAAAATACATATATGAATATCCAGGCGAAGCCATGCTCCCTTTGTAATTTAAAGCTGGTTGTTGCGCAAATTTAGTACCTGGCTTAAATTTATCTTGCCACTTTTTACCGACTTTTACGATATTACCAGCAAATTCATGCCCAATAATTATCGGATTTTCAGAAACATCTTTTGGTACTCTTTTATGTTTTTCTCCTAATATTGCACATTTATAAGTTGACATGCAAATGCTGTCTGAGATTATCTCAACTAGTATTTCATCGTCTTTTATCTCAGGAAGTTCAAATTCCTCCAATCTCAAATCATTTGCCCCATATAATCTTACTGCTTTTGTTTTCATTTCTTTTCCTCCCTCTTTATTTAGCTGTAAAAGTAGAATAAATAAAATCTACGTCATTAGTTTTTATGAGTTCTTTTAACTTTTCTTCATCTTCACTGATAATAGTAGCGACATTGGCTAAAATGCTTAAATGCTCATCGCCTTTCCCAGCAATTCCAATTACTAGATATGCTTTTTGACCATCGAAGTCAACTCCATCAGGAAATTGTAAGATAACTATGCCTGATTTCTTAATAAATTCCTTTGCTTTTCCAACTCCATGGGGTATAGCCACTCCACAGCCAATATATGTGGTTAAATCATTTTCCCTTTCTATCATAGCGTCAATATAGGCTTCGTCGACACAGCCACTCTTGACTAAAAGTTCTCCTGCAAACCTAATAGCATCATACTTATCCATATTGTGTAAATTTAACAAAATATTCTCTTTTAATAAAACATCTACATTTCCTTCATCTGCTCTTTTGTTTTTACTAGAAAACAGATTTAACCCCATTTTTTAGACCTCCATATTTCTAATTTTCATAATGAACTCTTTCATAAAATTCATTTAAATAATCTTCTAACAACTCATATATCATGTCTTTTTCGGAATTTCTTAAAGTAAATAAAAATTTCTCATCTTCGATAATCTTTGAGCTTAGAAAACTCATAACACTTAGCTTATTATTATTTATATTTTTAGGCGCAAGCATTATTATTGCTAAATCTATTTTATTTGAATTTCCATCATTCTCTATATATATTGGCTTTAAAAGCCTTATAGCCCCAAATATAAGCCTATCAACACCTGTGGTTTTTGCATGAAGCAAAACTGCATTATATTGATCTAATACTGTACTTCCTAAGGTTTCTCTCCTAAGCAATCCTTCTTTTATATTTGTAACTTCAATCTCGTTTCTACCAATTGTACTACTTATGTGATCAATCAATGAGTTTATGCTTTCTTTTTCTAGCATATCTACTACAACAAGGTTGTTAAGCACTTCAAGTATTGCATCCAAATATTCTTTTAAACTATTAAGATCTTTTTTGGCTGTTGATTTAGAGGTTTTTACCCCCTTATTTTTATCGATTATATTGAAATTTTTTAAAAATTCATCGATTAATCTTTTATCATCACTAAGCAAAAGTGGGTTAACCACTACTAAAGGTATTTTCCCATAGTCAATTGGAATAGTGGATATAATAAAATCAATATCTCTGGTTGTTTCTATCACTTCTTCAATATTTAGTGAAGAAACCACATCTACTATATTTAAATTTTGATATTCATTTTGTAATCTCGTTGAAAGAAGTGTAGCTGTACCCATTCCAGTTGCACATACGACAAGTACATCATATTTGATAAAATTTTTCCTGTTCCTTTCAACCGATGCTCCGATATGCATCGCTATATATGCTATTTCAGAATCAGGCATCTTTATGCCAAGTTCTATTTCAATAGGGTTCACTGCTTTTATTGCAACTTTGTAAATATCTGTATAATTGTTTTTTATTTCTTCTAAAAGAGGATTCCTTATTTCCATATTCATTCTTATTCTATAAAGTGCTGTTTGCAAGTGTGTTGCTAGCCAAATTATAGACTGCCTATCAATTTTTGCATTCAATCCCAACTCACTATATGCATTTGAAAGGATTCTTGAAGAAATCATAATTACTTCATCATCTATTTGAGTTGTTTTAGTCCCTGCATTACCTATGATATGCATTGTAATGTACCCTATTTCATCTTCAGGCATGGAAATGTTAAACTTTTTCCCAATAGCCTTTGCGAGTTTCTCTGCTTCTAAATATTCATCACATTTTTTTAATATATTTAAATAATCTTTGTCGATGATTATATTTTCGCCCTTATTTATTCTATCTATTGCGATTGCTAAATGTATGAGCAAACCAATATATGCCCTATCATTTAAAGTTGTTTTTAGTTTGTTTTCATTGTCAATTAATAACCTCTCTAACTCATACAATGTGTTTTTACTTATTAAGTTTACAAGATTTTCTCTTGTTTCTACACTCAATCTATCTTTATTTCTAATAATGTCAATAAGTTCCGTCTCTTCTATATTTTCATATATTAAATCAACTATTGCCCTCCTCTTGTCAGATTCATTTGCATCTACGTAGAATCCAACACCAGGTTTGCGAATTAATTTGCATCCATATTTTTCTAGTCTTTCACTAACTCTATCTAAATCGTGACTTATAGTTCCTTCCGTAACATTTAATTCAATAGTAAAATTGTTGATTTTTAATGGTTCACTTGCATTCAAGAGTTCAGTCAATATATATACCATTCTTTGACTTTGCGTGTAATTCTTAATTTCTCCACTTTTTTTAATATTATCCAAAAGTAATTCTCTACTCCGTTCGCTTCCCACAAACCGAATGCCTTTTCCCGATCGGCTATCAATCGAGCATGAAAAGTAACCTAAATATGAATCTAAATCCCTAAGTTCTCTAGATACTGTCCTATTGCTCACATTTATTTTCTTAGCTATTTCAGATACAGTAAAAAATCTATCTTCCTTGATTAAGAGTTCTATGATCCCTCTTTGCCTTTGGGTGAGTTTAATTGAAATCACTACTATCACCTCTTTAAAGTAAGCAGCGAAATAAATTCCGCTGCTTACACAATTATTTGCCTAATAGTCTGTCAACAAGTTTGTCGTATTCAGGACTGTTAATAAAATTGTCAATGGAAACATGATAAGCATTTGGTGCCTTTGCTCTAGCTCTTTCTGTCAAGCTCTTGTGGGTTATTATTACTTTTGCATCGGATGGTATTTCCTCAATTGCACAATGTATAACTTCAATATCTAAACCAGCTTTTTTGAGCTTGTTTTTTAAAGTAGTCGCACCCATTGCACTTGATCCCATACCAGCATCACAAGCAAATACTATTTTATCTACATTTGTCAAAACTCCGTTTGTAACTGTATTATCTTGTGGTTTGTATTTCATCTCTTTTACTTTTTCTTTTGCACCAGATAAGTCTTCATCACTTATTTTATCTGAATTTCTCTTCACAAAGTATGATGCAACCAAAAATGATACTGCAGCTGATACCGCTACTCCTGCTAACACACCTAGATAATTGCCTTTTGGTGTCATTGCCATTAAAGCAATTATACTACCTGGTGAAGGAGTTGCAACTAATCCTGCATTAAATAATGAAAATGTCAATACACCACTTGCTCCTCCAGCAATTACAGCTAATACCAAAATAGGATTCATCAAAACATATGGGAAATATATTTCATGTATTCCACCTAAAAAGTGAATTATTACTGCTCCAGGAGCTGATTGTTTAACTGATCCTTTTGAGAATACCCAATATGCTAATAATATACCTAATCCAGGGCCAGGATTTGTTTCAAGCAAGAAAAATATTGATTTACCAACTTCTTCAGCTTCTTGGATGCCAATTGGCCCCAATACTCCATGATTAATAGCATTGTTTAAGAAAAGAATTTTGCCTGGTTCGATGAAAATAGATGTTAATGGCAACAATCCAGCATTTACTATTGCTTCTACACCAGATTTTAAAATATTATTTAGTCCTTCTACTAATGGTCCAATTGCTAAATAAGATAAAATTGCAAGAATCGCACCTAATATTCCTAGTGAGAAATTGTCAACCAACATCTCAAATCCTGCTCTTACCTTTCCTTCAATAGCTTTATCGAATTTCTTTATTAGATAAGCTGCTAAAGGTCCTACCAACATAGCTCCTAAAAACATTGGCACATCAGCACCTACTACAACACCCATAGTAGCTATTGCACCGATAACTGCACCTCTTTGTCCTGCGACATTTCTACCTCCAGTATACCCAATGAGCAATGGAAGCAAATATGTTATCATCGGTCCGACTAGTGATGCTAAATTTTCATTTGGCCACCAACCAGTAGGAATGAATATCGCTGTTATTAATCCCCAAGCGATAAATGCTCCTATGTTTGGCATGACCATGCCACTTAAAACTCTGCCAAATCTTTGAATATTTTGTCCTTTCCCACCAGTTGAACTTTGTAGACTACTAGACATATCTGACATTTTGGTACCTCCTCTTCATAACTTTAATATAATTATATGAAGTAAAACAGTTAATATCAATCAAAACTAGTCATAGTTGAGTCTACAATAATTGCTGCCAAAATTAAATATCCTATTATATTTCTCTATAATAGCGAACTTCACCATTGACAATAGTGTTCAAAATCTTTAAGTTTTCGTCAAATTTAATCATGTCAGCATCTTTTCCTATCTCTATACTTCCCTTTTTATCATCAATTCCGATCGCTTTAGCAGCAGATAAACTAGCCATCCTAACAGCATCACTTAATTTTATACCTACATGATGCACAAGATTAAATACTGCCCTATCTAGTGTCAACGTAGAGCCTGCAATTGTGCCATCATTTAATATTGCCTTTCCTTCTTTAACTGTAACATCTTGTCCACCCAATTTGTACATTCCATCAGCTTTGCCTGCTGCCATCATTGCATCTGATATTAGAATTATAGAGTCAGATCCTTTCACATCTATGGCAAGCTTTAAAGCTGCTTTATGGATATGAATCATATCTGCAATTAATTCACATTTAACTCTCTCATCAGTTAAGCAAGCACCGATTATCCCAGGCTCCCTATGGCTAAATGATCTCATCCCATTGTAAAGATGTGTGGCTATACTTGCTCCTGAATCAATAGCTTTTCTAGCGATATCAAAAGTTGAATTTGTATGCCCCAAAGCAACTTTAATTCCTTTATCTTTCAGATATCTAATTGCACCGAATGAATTTTCCATCTCTGGTGCAATTGAAACAACTTTAAGGCGATTATTTGAAGCTTTTATGAATTCATCTATTTCTTCTATTGTTGGATTTTTAAGATATTTTTCTGGTTGAGCACCTTTCTTTTCTTTAGAAAAATATGGTCCTTCTAAATATATGCCAACCATATTTGAATACCTCATATCAGAGTCAATATATTCACTACCTGCATTTAATACATTGATTAAATCTTCATGCTTCGATGTAATAGTAGTTAACAGATATGAAGTTACCCCATTTTTTAAGTGGAATTTCGAAATTTCATCAAAAGCATCAAAATTTGCATCCATAAAATCATAACCTGAATTTCCATGATTGTGTATATCTATAAATCCTGGGGAAAGATAATTTGATTTAGCATCGATGAATTCTAAAAAATTTTTCGGTTCTACTTCATCAGAAGTAATATCAACTATTTTCCCATTTTCAACTATTATACTTTTGTCATTTAAAATTTCATATGGAGTTATTACTCTTGCATTTTTAATCAATAATTTCATTCAAATGCCCCCTTTGGTCTATGATACCCTATTTTAAAGCAAAATAAAATCGAGCAGCAATGTGCTGACTCGATTTTTTATATAGTTATCTATCGTTCAATATGATTGTAAAAATATTATCTCCTGCATGCACATATTCGGCTTCTGTAATTATTATTTCCTTAACTACTTCCATATTTGTTATAACTATAGGAGAAATTGTTGATTTTGCATTCTTTGAAATATATTGCCAGTCTGCCTTAATGAGTTTATCTCCAGTTTTAACTTTTTGATTTCTTTCGACATAAACTTTAAACCCTTCTCCTTTTAAGTTTACTGTATCTATACCTAAATGGATCAATAATTCAACATTCTCTTTGTTCCTTAACCCCAATGCATATTTTTGAGGAGCAATCTGTACTATCTCTCCATCAAAAGGAGAATAAACGAATTCGTCATCAGGCAATATAGCTATTCCATCTCCAACTAATTTACCAGAAAAAACATTATCTGGTACATCTTCAATTTTGACAATTTTCCCAGTAATTGGAGTTTTTATTACAATCTCATTACTTTTGTCTTTCTTAAATATATTAAACATCAAATCTTCACTTCCTAAACATTTATGATTTTAATTTTATCCCCATTTTTTATACACTTTAAAAGCAATATATATTCATCTTTAATTTGCCCGATAACATTTACTCTTTCATCTGCTTGATAATCTTTCTTTGTAATTTGAATTTCACCAGAATATCTGCCATATTTATAATTATCAATAGTTAAACACCCTCTAATTCTCTTAATACAATTATGGTCATATATTTTATCGCCCATTAAAGCATACTCTCTTGATTCCTTTAATCTCAAGAGAGAATATGGAGAGTCTTCTCTTATACTAAAAATTGTCCCATCCAAATATTTATAATTTTCATCTAGCTCAACAGGCAAGATTATAACATTATTTTCTTTGTAATACTTTATCATATCATATTCTACATGCGATATGATTCCATCTCCAACAATGATATCATTAATTGAATAATTTTTATGCATATCAACAAAACAAGCATATGGTGAACAATTTCTATGACTTTCTAAAGTAGGCAACCCTTCATAAACAGGTCCTCTCAAATTCAAATCACCAGGTATGAAAGTATAAATCCGAAAATTATTTTCTAATAACATATTATTTAGATCAATAAATTGTTTATCATCTAGTCCTGTATCAACTCTAGGATAAAAATTGTGTATTGCGATTAGTTGCTCAGGAGTATCATTTAATTTTTCTAGAAGATTTTTATTGATTGTAGATCCATTTATAGCTATCTTTACATTATTTTTTATTTCAATGATTTCCGAAATATTAAAACCATAATCAATTCTAAGGATATCTATGGGTAATAAATTTGCAAGCTCTTCTAGACTAGTAACTTTAAAATTGGATAAAGTTTTATTTGATACATCAGCTATCACATTATATCCAATCTTTTTAACACTTTTTATCATTTCTGTAGCTTCATTGATAAATTCTTCATTGTTTTCCTCTGGTACATGCAATGAAGTAAAAACAGAAGCCCCATCTGTATATACAGAAGGTAAAGCTTCTATGTTTTCTCTCCATGTTGAAACATAAATTGAGAAACTAATATTACTAGACATTTTTTACTTCATCATCTTTCATTACAAAATAAGTTATTATGAAACCTGCTATATATGATATAACTAATCCAATAAAGTAGTTTAACATTGACTCTGGTTTCATTATTGGTATTGCAACTAATCCAGATGGTCCCCATGCATTAGCCATAACTCTACTAAGCATTACATAAGCCCCACCAAATCCTGCCCCTAAGCCAGCTGTAATAAATGGTTTAAACAAAGGCAATGTAACTCCATATATGAGTGGTTCTCCAACTCCTAAGAAACCTGCTGGCAATGCACCGGTAATTACCTTTTGCATCCTAGTATTGCCAACTCTCTTGGCTTTAATATAAATTGCAATTGCAGCCCCTACTTGCCCAGCACCAGCCATTGCTAATACAGGAAATAATGATACTCCACCTAAATTTTCTAACTGAATAGCATATATAGGTATTAACCCATGGTGAAGTCCTAATAAAACCATTGGTAGAAATATTGCTGCTAAAATATATCCACTTATTATGTTAACAATTGAATTAGGAGACCCTATGATTAAACTCAAACCTCTAACCAATAAATCTGAAAGATATCCAGTAACAGGCATAATTATAAATACAAATAATACTGAAGTTATTAACAATGTCAAAAATGGTGTTACAACTAAATCTAATACATCAGGTATTCTCTTTCTAATCCTTTTCTCAATCTTTGATAGTATCCAAACTCCTAAAATAACTCCTATTATCCCACCTTTTCCTGTAGTCAAAATTGATTTTAGTGGGACTTCAGCATCATATAATCCAAATATAGTCGAAATAGCAACTATGTTAGGACTGATTGATATTGCACCTAACATTCCGCCTAAACCTTCAGTTGCACCGAATTGTTTTGCTGCATTTATACCAGTATATATTGCGAAATATCCTAGGAACCCACCGCCAATAAGCGCAAATAAAAGTTGGATGACTTTCCATGTACCTTCAGCCGGTAATATTGCTTGCCCTTGGAGTGTCGAAATTAAACTAGCAAGTCCATTAAATAGCCCAGCTGCAATAATTGCAGGTATAAGAGGGATAAATATATCAGCTATAGTTTTTATGGCGTTTTTTAATGGACTCTGTTTTTGCATTGCTTTGATCTCTTCTTTGTTTTCTATCCAATCTTCATCAACTGTAAAATCTCTTGGAATTCCAAGCTCATCAATGCATATATCAGCAACTTTTTTTGCTTTTCCAGGTCCTAAAACAATTTGTGCATAATTCCCATCTATTACTGTTCCAAGTACTCCTTCTGTGTTTTTTAACTCAGTTTCATTTACTAAACTAGGATTTTTAACAGTTATTCTTAATCTAGTCATGCAGTTTGCTGCTTTTATTATGTTTTCTTTACCACCTACGAGTTCAACAATTCGTATAGCTAATTGTTTATTATCCATTTTCTTCCTCCTTGTATTTTTATAGTATATTAATTTAATAATGCCTTTCTAATATGTCCTTTGTTTTTTCTCAGTCTTTCAATCGCCTCCTCAAAAGAACAATTTTTAAGAATCATAACTATTGCAGTCTTTGCATTGCCATCAGCTAACTCTAAAAATTTTTTTGCTTCATCTCTACTACAATTTGTTGCAGCCATAACAATATTTTCAGCTCTCATTTTAAGTTTCTCATTGGTTTGAACAACATCTACCATTAAGTTCTGGTATACTTTACCAATCCCAACCATTGTACCAGTTGATATCATATTTAAAACCATCTTCTGTGCTGTACCTGCTTTTAATCTAGTTGATCCAGTCAACACTTCAGGTCCTGTAACAACTTCTATTGCCAAATCTGCTTCTTTGCCCACTTCAGAATCTTTGTTGCATGCAATTGCAATAGTATGTGCACCTATAGATTTAGCATATCTCAGTCCATAAATTACATAAGGGGTTCTCCCACTAGCTGCAATACCAACAACTACATCTTTACTATTCACACCAATTGATTTTAAGTCTTCTTCCCCTAATGTTTTACTATCTTCAGCCCCTTCTACTGCTTTTATAAACGCTTTTTCACCTCCGGCAATAAGTCCAATCACTAAATCATCCGGAGTACCAAATGTCGGAGGGCATTCTACTGCATCTAATAATCCTAATCTACCACTAGTTCCTGCTCCCATATATATTAATCTTCCGCCATTTTCTAAAGATTTAGTACAAATCTCAATTGCTTTCGCAATATTCTCTAATTCATCTCGTACAGCCCTGATTACATTTTCATCTTCTTCATTCATCACTTTAACTATTTCTAAAGGTTCCATTTGATCTAAATTAATTGTTTTTGGATTTCTCGACTCTGTTGTTAGTTTTTCAATATTTGTCATAATATTTCTCCTCCTAAAATTATTCTACTGGTTTGTATGGTTTTTCAATGTGAGTTTTTTGAAATTGCTTTAAATATTTTTCATAGTTTCTATTAATGAGAGCAGTAAATAAAATATCAATAATACCTAATTGCGATATCCTTGATGACATTGCCCCACTTCTAAATATAAACTCTGTGGCTGAAACATATAGATTATAATCAGCTATTTCAGATAATGGATTTTCTTCAAACCTAGTAATAGCTATGATTGGAGCATTGTTTTCTTTGGCAGTTTGAACGCATCTAAGTACTTCTTCCGTCATTCCCGAATAGCTGATTGCAATAGCAACATCATTATTAGTTATGTTTCGTGCCTGTAGCAGCTGAGCATGCCAATCATCACTGATTAAACAAGGCTTATTTATTCTTAAAAATTTAAGGTATGCATCTTTTGCTACTAAAAGTGATGAGCCCATTCCAAATAGATGTATTGTATTTGATTTGTCCAATAGGTCAACACATTCTTCTAGTATTTGTAAATCAATAAGCTTCATAGTATTTTCCAATGAAACAACATTTTTATATGTAACCTTTTCAATAATACTTTCTAATGAATCTTCTCTATTAATTTCTTGGCTTTTTTCGTCTAGCACCTCTTTCCTTAAAGCAAGCTCATAAACTAAAGATTTCTGAAAATCTTTATAGCCTTTAAATCCTAATTTCTTGCACAGCCTTACTATTGTAGAAGCCGAAGAATACGTTTTCTCAGCTAGTTCATGAATAGTTAAATTGGCTGCTTCTTCAGATTTCTCTAATAGAAAATCAATAATTTTTTTATCTGCACCATTTGCATTAGCTTTGTACTCTTGAATTCTAACAAATGTACTTTTCATAAGTTACCTCCATGGAATAACTTGCCAAGTTTTAAGAATATTATACCATTTGAAATTATATTATAAACAACCAAACATTATATAGAAATTTAGTTTCATATTATGAATGATTTTTATTTATAAAACTAATTTATTTGCACATATTTAATACTTAAGCCACTTTATGCTATAATTAATGATAATAACTTTAGGAGAATAATATGGAATATATTTATCAAAAATTTAATATTGATCTATCAAAGAATGAAATCATCTCTTTTGTAGGTGCAGGTGGAAAGACTACTACAATTGAAAAACTTTCAAAAGAACTATCGTCACTAAACAAAAAAGTTCTTGTGACAACTTCAACTGCAATGTTCAATCCAAATATGGATATATATGAAAATATCTTCATTGGTTCATTCCCTGAAGATTATATGCCTAAAGATAGTTCAATTACCTTTTATGCAGATACTACCATAGGAAAAAAAGTTAAATGTTTAGAAATAAAAAATATTGAGAAAATAATAAAAAAAGATTTATTTGATTACATACTTATTGAAGCTGACGGTTCACGAGAAAAACCAATTAAAGCTCCAAATGAAACTGAACCCGTAATTACAAACTACACTACAAAAACAGTAGGAGTAATAGGTCTAGATTCTTTAGGAAAACCAATTAAAGAAATATGCCATAGGCCTGAAATCTTTTGCAAATTGACTAATAGGGTGATTGATGATTATATTGACATAAATTCTATAATCAATTTAGTAAAAAGTCCCATAGGATTATTTAAAAATGCCGTTGGAGATAAGATTTTGTATTTAAATAAAATTATAGAAATTTCTGATGCTATCGAAATCGAGAGTAGTTTAAAAGATGTTCCAGGGCTTAAGGTAGTTTTCGGTGAAATGTATGATTGGAGGAAAGTCAATGCAAATAGTAATAGTTAGAGGTGCAGGTGACATAGCTTCAGGTATAATACATAGGCTTTTTAAGTCTGGATTTAAAGTAATTGCTCTGGAAATTGAAAAACCACTTTCTATCAGAAGAACAGTGTCATTTTCGGAAGCCATATACGATGGAGAAACAACCGTTGAAGGTGTAAAAGCTGTATTTGCAGACAATGTAAAGACTGCTCTATCAATATTAGAAGATGGAAATGTTCCAGTGATAATTGACGAAGAGGGCTTGAGCATAAGTCAAATAAAGCCAATGGCTGTTGTTGATGCTATATTAGCTAAAAAAAATCTAGGAACTAATAGAAATCAAGCTCCTATAACCATTGGCGTTGGACCAGGATTTTGTGCTGGAGAGGATGTTGATTATGTAATAGAAACAAAAAGAGGGCATTACCTTGGAAAAGTTATATATAAAGGCTCTGCTATTCCAAACACAGGTATACCTGGATTAATAAATGGATATGGAGAGGAAAGAGTTATTAAGTCGCCATGCGATGGATTAATAAGGCATGAGAGAAATATAGGTGATTTAGTAAAGGAAGATGATATCATCTGCTATGTCGGAGACTTAAAAGTCAAATCTCCAATTAAAGGTGTCATTCGAGGCCTTATTAGAGAAAATCTCTTTGTCACAAAATCTATGAAAATAGCTGATATTGACCCAAGAGGAGAAATTGATTATGTTTATACAATTTCTGATAAAGCTAGAGCAGTGGCAGGTGGAGTATTAGAAGCAATATTAAATGGATTGTCAAAAGGTGGTTATTATGGATATTAATATTTTAAAAGAGTTAATTAATCTTGTTGATAAGGGTACTAAATTTGCACATGCAACTGTTATAAATGCTAAAGGATCTACTCCACGTGAAATTGGTGCAGATATGCTGATATTAGAAAATGGCGAAACAAAGGGTACTATTGGTGGAGGTGCTTTAGAAGTAAGAGTCATTGAATTAGCTAAGGATTGTATTAAATCAAATAATTCAGCAATTTATAATCTTCCTTTAAACTCTAAAGAAATTGGTATGATTTGTGGGGGTGAAGTCGATATTTTTATTGAAGTTTTTAACCCAAAACCTAACCTAATAATATGTGGGGCTGGACATGTTGGAAAAGCAATCTATGAAATTGCAAAAACATTAAACTTTAAAATAACAGTTTTAGATGATAGAGAAGAATACTTAAATGAAATGAGATTTCCTGATGCAGATGAGGTTGTCTTAGGGAAAATAAACGAAACACTAATCAATCGCCAAATAGATGAAAGCAGTTATATATGCATTGTTACAAAAAGCCACAAAGAAGACTTTGAAGCTCTTAAAGCTGTTATAAATTCTAATGCAAAATACATCGGTCTTATGGGGAGCAAAAAAAAGATAAAGGAAATATTTGATGAACTATTATCACAAGGATTTGATGAAGAAAAAATATCTAGAGTTAAAGCTCCAATAGGTTTAGATATTGCGACAAATTCACCCGAAGAATTAGCTATCAGCATAATAGCTGAAATATTAGCGGTGAAAAACAATAAAACAACTCATCCCCTTTAATGAAAAAGGGGATTTTTAATATAATATTTTCTTTAAAGCAACCAGTGCCTCATCAATTTCTTCAATTGTGTTGTGATATCCAATAGAAAATCTAATAGTTCCTTGGGGAAATGTTCCTAAAGTTTTGTGAGCAGATGGAGCACAATGCAGCCCACATCTAGTCATAATATTAAACTCTGAATCTAATCTATGTGATACTATAGCATTATCTTGATAAATGCAGTCTATTGAAATAGTACTAACTCTTCCTTCTATACCCTTTAATCCAATTATCTTTAGTCTATCAATTTCATTTAGCCCTTCTATAAACCTTTTAGCCATATTCATTTCTTTATTATAAATATTGCTAATTCCTATCCGATTCATAAATTTCAAAGCTTCATTTAATCCGAAAATTCCAGGTATATTCAATGTCCCGCTTTCAAATTTGTCTGGCATAAATGAAGGTATCTCCTCCGAGTCTGACATGCTTCCTGTACCACCTGAAATTAAGGGTTCAATCTCATTTGCCATATTGTTAGAGACTAAAAATCCACCAATACCTTGAGGTCCCATCAGTCCCTTGTGACCTGTAAATGCAAGAACATCTATTTTGTTTTCCTTCATATCTAGCTCTATACATCCAGCTGTTTGCGCAGTATCAACTATGAATTTTATCCCATGTTTTTCACAAATTTCACCAACTTCTTTAATTGGCAATATCGTACCACTGACATTAGATGCATGGGTTAACACAACCAATCTTGTATCTTTTTTTATAGCCATTTCTATATCTAATGCATTTAGTCTTCCATATTCATCACACATAACCCGTGTAAAATTTATACCTTTTTTCTCAAGCTGTACTAAAGGCCTCATTACAGCATTGTGTTCCATTGAAGAGACTATCACATGATCACCGTGTTTTAAATATCCTTTGATTACAGTATTTAAACTTTGCGTTATATTTTGAGTAAATATACAATTTGCACTATCTTCACCATTAAAAAGTTCCCTTAATATTTCTCTAGTATCAAATACTATCTCCTCAGCTTTATACTGCTCACTATAACCTCCTCTATTTATATTGGTTCCTATATTGTCTATGTAATATTTCATACTATCGCTAACACCCGGAGCTTTTGGAAAACTAGTGGCAGCATTATCCAAATATATTTTATTCATAAGTATCCCTCCATCTTTATGATACCTCAAATATCTTACAATAAATATTTTTTTTAATTGATTTTTTTAATAGATAGTCTTTATCAATTAGTTTTTTAAATGTTATATGTTTAACAAATGTTGTATACTTAAAGTAAAAATGAAGGGAGGTTTATTATGAAAAAGAACAAAGGAATAATTTTCACAGGCTTTGTAATAGGATTGATTTCAGTTTTATTAGTTAAAGCTGGCAATCCTGGTAATATGGGTTTTTGTATCGCATGCTTTCTAAGGGATACAGCGGGAGCATTGGGGTTGCATAGAGCCGAGGCAGTCCAATATGTAAGGCCTGAAATAATCGGTATCATTATTGGAGCGTTTGTAATGAGTATTGCAGGCAAAGAATTTAAAGTAAAGGGTGGTTCTGCACCTCTTACTAGATTTGTTCTAGGTTTTTTCGTAATGATTGGTGCTTTGATGTTTTTAGGTTGCCCATTGAGAATGATTTTAAGATTAGCAGGTGGAGATTTAAACGCAATTTTTGGAATTTTAGGATTTTTATCAGGAATATTTATAGGTGTGCAATTCTTAAATAAAGGCTTTAGTTTAAAAGGAAATTACACATTACCTAAGACTGAAGGATATATTCTTCCAAGTGTAGCAGTAATTTTATTTATACTCTTAGTTGCTTTCCCATCAATTTTGCTTTTTAGTGAAAAAGGCCCAGGAGCAAGTCATGCACCTATCTATTTATCATTAATAAGTGGCTTAATAGTTGGTGTGTTAGCTCAGAGGAGTAAATTATGCTGTGCAGGCGGAATAAGAGATGTAATTATGTTTAGAGACTTCCATCTAATTTCTGGATTTTTAGCAATTTTCATTGCTGCTTTAATAGGAAACTTATTATTAGGACAATTTAAACTAGGCTTTGTAGATCAACCTATTGCTCATACTGATGGTTTATGGAATTTCTTAGGAATGGGACTAGTTGGATTTGCATCTGTATTGCTAGGAGGATGCCCACTAAGGCAGCTTATCTTATCAGCAGAAGGTAATATCGATTCAGCAATTACTGTCTTGGGATTAGTAATTGGTGCAGCATTCGCACACAATTTTGGACTAGCTTCATCTGCACAAGGTCCTACTTCAAATGGTAAAATTGCTGTTATAATCGGATTTATCGTAGTATCTCTAATAGGATATTTCAATATTGAAAAATCAAGTGAAGTAGAGATTAAGGAGGCTGTTGAAATTGAAATATAAAATAGTAGATGCTAGAGGAAGATCTTGTCCCGAGCCAGTACTAATGACTAAAAATGCAACCATAGATAATTCAAATGTTCAAGTTATAGTTGACAGCAGTGTAGCTAAGGAAAATGTTTCAAGATTTGCAATAAATGCTGGTTATAAAGTTGATATCAAGGAAGAAAAAGATTCATTTATACTGACTCTTACAAAGTGATTATATGGAATATATAGCAATTTTCTATACACATTATGGTGCAGTTAAATATTCAAAATTTCTTAAAAATAAAAATATAGATAATCAAATCATGCCAGTACCGCGCTCCCTTAGCTCAAGCTGCGGAATATGCGTCAAATTTATAACAAATATAGATATAAATACGATTGTAAGTAATGACATAGAGAGCATTTTTATACTTAAAGATGGTGAATTCATAAAAATATACCAAGATGAATAAAGGGTAAACTTTTTAGTTTACCCTTTATTCATTCAACTTTTACAAATTTCGACTTTGGTGAGTCACAAACAGGACATAGCCAATCTTCTGGCAGATCTTCAAATTTAGTTCCAGGTGCAATCCCAGAGCTGGGATCTCCTTTCTCTGGATCGTAAACATAACCACATACTGAGCATTTGTACTTATCCATTTTACTGCCTCCTTAAATTTTAGGAATTCTTTTTATAAGACCAACTGCATCCTGAAGAGCAGAAGCAATATCTCTAGGTGCAGCAGCATCTCCTATAATATATACTTCATCGAGTCTACTTTTTAGCGAAGTGTATAATGAATCATTTGCGATTTTAACGCCAGCCACGACAACATCATCGATATTTTCGATCTTATCAGGTAAATTATAGTAAATGTTAAACAAACCTGCCTCTTTTCCTTCTATATGCGTCAAAACACTCATAGGCTTCAAATGCAACTTTGGATTTCCACCAATTCTCTTAAAATAATCAATTAAAATTGGAGCAGTAATATTTTGCCCATTGAAAAATCCAGGTGTTACCCAATACACATTTTTATCATTTTTAAGCATCCATTCTACCAATCCCATACCTTCTGTAGTTGAATCGTTGTCAAAAATTATGACATTGTTGCCCTCAACTCCATTGTTTAATACATCAAGTGGATTTAAGTATCTTTCTTGAGTGCTAGTTGGAATGGCACCTGTAGCTATGATTACTATATCAGGTTTTTCATTTATAATTGTGTCTACATCTGCTTCAACTCCAAGTCTTATATCAACATTCTCTAACTTCTCAAGCATATGAATAAGATATCTACTCACTCCGGATACTCCACGTCTTCCAGGAATTCTACTTTCCCAATTAACTCTTCCTCCTAGAGTATTCTCCTTTTCAAACAAAACAACTTCATGGCCTCTTCTAGCAAATATTTCACTAGCTTTCATTCCTGCAGGCCCGCCACCTACAACTACGATTTTCTGTTTCATCTCTGCCTTTTTGTATAGTATGTCCTCGCCATATTCTTCTTCATTTCCTGAAGTAGGATTTTGAACACAGCTAATTGGCAAATTCAACAATAGTCGACCCATGCATTTTTGATTGCATCCAATGCATCCTCTTATCTCATCTGGCCTATTTTCATAAGCTTTCTTCGCCCAATAAGGATCAGCTATCTGCGCTCTTGCCATGCCTACCATATCTAAATATCCTTTTTCTAGAGCTTCTTCTGCAGTCGCAGGCCAAACAATTCTTCCGTTTCCAATTACAATCTTTCCTGTAGCTTTTTTTATCTTATTTACATCTTCTAATAGAAATCCTTGGGGAATGTTCATACTTGGCACTAGCATATCAATGCTCTCCCAAGTTCCTGTATCTGTACTTATGTAATCTGCAACTTTAGAAAAAATCTTTGCATACTCTACAGCTTCATCTACTCCGTAGTCACCTTCCAAGTATCTATTAATCCCAAGTCTAACGCCAAGCGGAACGTCCCCTATCCTCTCTCTGATTGCTTCTAAAATTTCTAATACGACTCTTGCTCTATTAAAAGTGTTTCCTCCATATTCATCTTCTCTTTTATTTTTAAGTAATGAGACGAATTGCCCAAGTATGCCATCATGGCCTACCTTAACCTCTACTCCATCAAAATCCGCTGTCATTAATAGTTCGGCACAATCTGCAAAAGCTTTTATCATCTCTTTAATATCTTCTATACTCATTTGATGAGGTATTTCGCCTACTGTTAAATCCGGTATGTTTGATGGAGCTAATGTGGGTTGAAATGTTTCTACACTCTTAGTTTGGTTTCCCATATGAGTTAGTTGCACAAACATTTTAGCCCCTTGTGCATGCACTTTTGCATTAGTTCTTTTGTAATTATCGATATTTTCCTTACTATACCCAATGCCTAAACCAGGAAATACTCCAGATGGTTGAACCACTTGACTTGGCAAAACAATTAAGCCAGCTCCTCCTTTAGCTCTTTCCTCATAATAGTAAGTTTCTCTTATTGTATGCATAAATTTTTGATCCGGATAAACTGTAGCATGCGGCAAAAAAACAATCCTATTTTTGATTTCTACATTCCGAATCTTTATTGGATCAAATAATTTGGGGAACATTAGTGTTTCACTCATGGTACTGCCTCCTTGAAATATTTTTCAATCAATTATTACCCAAATTTTTTTAATTATAACTTTGCCTGATAATCAAAAAAATTAGGTTAGATATAAATTTATCTAACCTAATGCAACATCTAAAACCATCATTATCGTAAAACCAATCATGCAACCTATAGTCGATATATCAGTACTTGATTTACCCAATTTAGAGTCCATTTGAGCTTCAGGAATGAGTTCCTCTACTACAACATATATCATCGCTCCTGCCGCAAAAGCCAATGCATATGGCAATATTGGCTGAATAGCTATAACTGCATAAGCCCCTATAACAGCAGCTATTGGTTCAACTATCCCCGATGCTTGCCCATATAAGAACGCTTTTGTTCTAGAATATCCCTCTCTTCTTAAAGGAATAGATACTGCTGCTCCTTCAGGAAAATTTTGAAGTCCTATACCAAGTGCTAATACACTTGCTCCTGCTATAGTAGCTCCAGACGCATCTCCTAAGGCAGCTGCTCCAAAAGCAACCCCTACTGCCAAGCCTTCAGGTATATTGTGAAGCGTGATTGCCAGTACTAATAGTATACTTCTTTGTAAAGATGTTTTTGGACCTTCAGCTTTTGAACTTTCAAGACCCATATGCAAGTGAGGCATTATTGTATCAACTAAATATAAAAAACCTCCTCCTAGCAAAAATCCTATTGCAGCAGTTAAATAAGGTACTTGCCCTAGATTTTCTGCCATTTCTAATCCTGGTTGCAAAAGAGACCAAAATGATGCAGCTATCATAACCCCAGCCGCAAACCCAAGCATTCCATTCAATATAGTTTTATTTATATTTTTAAAAAAGAAAACAAGTGATGCCCCAAGCGCTGTGACCCCATAAGTAAATAATGTAGCAAGAAAAGCCTGCTGTACAGGTGAAAATGAATATAGAAAATCAAGCATGAATTTCTCCCCTTATAAGTTAAATTTTGTTAATCAATGCATCAACTCTTTTTCTAATAACATCTAGGTCTTCTTCTCTAACCTTCCCATTAAATATATAGGTGTCTACAAAATCCCAATTTAGCTTAAATCTACTGACAATATCATCTATTTCTTTTTGTAGCCCATTAGCCCATCCATAAGAACCCAAAGCAAATGCATGCCTTTTAAGTATTTTCTTTCTACCAATTTCTTCTAAAGCACATGCAACAGGTGGAAACATTTGATATTCATAAGTTGGTGCCGCAATTATAACTCCAGATGAACTCAATACAGATTTTAAAACAGTTCCCCAGTTTGTTTGAGGCAACCTACAAACATTTACCTTTATATCTCTACTTTCAATATATTTTTCGATTTCTCTAACTGCAGTTTCAGTTCTTCCGTACATAGATCCCCATAATATAGTTATCTCTTTTCTGCCATAACCCAAAGCATAATCAACATAATTTTTATACATCTCTACAATTTTATTCGGATTGTTTCTCCATACTATTCCATGAGATGGAGCAACTATTTTTGCATCAAGACTCTCATATTTTTCGATTGCTTTCTTAACTTGTGAAGTAAATGTCATCATAACATTTGAATAATATCTCAAGCCTTCATCATCTAGATAATTTAAATCTTTTTCTGTCAAATCATCATCAAAATCATATTTAGTTTTCCCAAAAGTACCAAACAGATCACAAGTAAAAGCTATTCCAGTAGATTTTTCCAATGTAATCATTGTTTCAGGCCAATGAACATTTGGTACTTCATGAAATTCTAGTACTTTCCCATCACCCAAATCAAGAATATCTCCATTTTTAACTACTCTCACATTTTCTTCTAGACCATAAAAAGCTTTAATCATACTAGCAGCTTTTTTAGTACAAATTACCTCAAAATTAGTATTTAATTTTTTAAAATCATTAATCCACCCAGAATGATCTGGTTCCATATGGTTTATTATTAAATAACTGATATCCTCAATTTTTACATCAGCTTCTTTTAAAAGTTCAAATAATAATTCTGGCACTCCATCCCAATCACAGAATCCATCAATTATAGCAGTCTTTTCCCCTTTAACTATATAGGAATTTAAAGATACTCCATTTGGTATTTCCCACATTCCTTCAAATAATATACCATCTAAACTCGCTGACAACTTAGTTATACCATTCTCCAACTTAACTATGTTCATCTTATCCCTCCTAATTTATGTGAAACCTTTTCAATGTTGAATCATTTCTAATTTATGTTATCTATTTATCATTCTACCAAATGATAACTCTATTTTCAATAATATTGTAATCTAAGGCTTATAGGGATAAAATGAATATTATATTGATGAAAGGGTGATCACATGCTTGAAATAATTTTAGCTTACAATGAAATTGATTCAATCAGAGAATTATTCAAAGAATATACAGATATGCTTATAGAGAAGGATGCAAATTTTGAAAAGTATTTAAAACAACAAGATTATGAAGAAGAGTTCCATAATCCTGCAATAAAATATGGGCTTCCATCTGGCAGGCTTTTCCTAATGAAATCAAATGGGCAGCCTATTGGATGCGTAGCATTAAGAAAAGTTGATGATTTGAATTGCGAGATGAAAAGATTGTATATAAGGCCTCAGTTCAGGGGAAATGGCTATTCTCATTTACTCATTCAAAAGGTTATTGAGTCTGCTAAAGAAATAGGATATCAGTACATAATTTTAGATACACTCCCCTATTTAGAAACTGCTTTGAAACTATATAAAATATATGGCTTTGAAGAGATAGAACCTTTTAATGACAATCCTATGGGCAATTCTATTTATATGAGGCTAAAAATAGAGTAGTGAAATTTTTTCACCACTCTATTTTCTTTCTTATTTTGTTATTATCCTATTTAAAATTTAATACTTCTTCTAATGTAGGTAATGAAGTCTGTGCACCAAATCTTTGAATTGAAATAGCTGCAGTTTTTTGCCCCATATCAATCGCATCATCAATATCATATGTCTTAGTATAATTAGCTACAAAACCACCTATAAATGCATCCCCTGCGGCAGTTGAATCAACTGCTTTCACTTTATTTGAAGGGTACATTTTGGTAACATGTTCATCTACATATAGTGCCCCTTTTTCCCCTAATGTGACTATTATTCTTTTGACATTTTTTCCTATCAACATTTTACAAGCTCCAATTAAGGAATTTTCATCTTTTATTTCTTTGTTAGCTATCCTAGATAGTTCATGCTCATTTGGTATTATTATATCTACATTTTCAATGATTTCATCGTCTAACTCATATGCTGGTGCAGGGTTTAGTATTGTTAGTTTATCGTGTTTCTTAGCAAGTCTGAGTCCATATTTTACTGTTTCTATTGGTATCTCAAGCTGAAAAACAACCGCTTCTGCTTTTTCAATTATTTCTTCATTCTCGAGTAAATATGCTTCATCAACTTTTCCGTTTGCACCAGCTATTACTATAATGTTGTTGTTAGCATTTTTATCTACATTTATAACTGCGATTCCAGTAGATGCATTTTCACTTTTTATATTTTTTATATTTACGCCTGATTCTTCCATAGAATTTAAAACAATATCAGCAAAGCTATCATTGCCAACCTTTCCTAAAAAGTCTACTTCACAACCTAATTTTGCCATGGCAACAGCTTGATTTGCACCTTTCCCTCCAGGTATTTGCGAAATAGAATTTCCCATTACTGTTTCCCCTATTTTAGGAATTTCGTCAACTTTAACAACTAAATCTAAATTTATACTTCCTATAACAACAATATTGCCCATCAAGTGCTCATCCTTTCAATTAAACTAGTTCTTAGAATAATCTCTTAATCCATATCATAGCTATTGATCATGTTGATTAACATGTCCACAGCCTCTTTTCCCATTTGGCATTTGTTTGTTGTTTTCCTAATTTAAATCAACAATTTTTTAAATTTCTTCAAAATCTTCTGTCATATAAAATTCAATGCGCTCTTCTAAAGAAGGATGTGAATAATACCAAAACTCATAAAATTTTGATGCCCTTGGCAGCCCTAAATTATTTTGGCTTAATTTTTTTAAAGCAGAAGCTGCTGACTCCCTATCCTTAGTCAAAGATATTTCATATCTGTCTGCTTGCCTTTCAAATTCCCTTGAAACTGCGTTTTGAATTGGGCTTCCTAAAAAATTAAATAAGTTTATAAGTATCAATAATAAAGGGATTACAGCAAAGTTAGTCATATTTTTAAAACCAAATGTCCCCCTTGATTCTATGAGTATCCATTTAGCAGAAATATTTAATAAATAGAGAATAACAAAACTCCCAACTATCCCAAACAATATATTTTTCCAGATATGCCCCTTTACATAATGTCCAATTTCATGTGCTGTTATACTCACTACCTCTTTGGTTTCCAAATTGTTTATTGTATTGTCCCAAAGTACTATTCTCTTTGCACTAAATATACCTGTCATGTATGCATTCATGGCTTTTGTGTCTTTACTCTTATCTACAACCATAATTGAAGCGTCTTCTAAGTCTACTTTTTCAAGAATTTCAGTTATCTCTTCCTTTAATAATCCATCTTCTAATTGTTTGTAATCATTAAATATAGGGTCTATAACAAATGGAGATATAAAAACAATAAATACAATCACAGGTATTGAGATAAGCCAAATATTAAACCACCACATATTTGGGCTACTATATATGATTTTAAATGGAATGAATAAAAACATTGAGATGACTACATCATTTACTAGGAATGATTTTATGTTCAATTCGAGCCATCTTAAAATCGTTTGATTTGAAAGCCCATATTTATGCCCTAGATAATATGAACTATAAAAATTAATTGGCAAATTGATTAAAAAAATAATTCCAAAGAAAATTAACCCATAAATTATTCCACTAACAAATAAGCTGTGTCTGTCTTGTGCAAATATGCTAATCTTTTGCGATAATCCACTTATTAGAAAAATTAGTGGCAAAAGAAAAGTTGCCACTAATCTAACAGCCCATACCTTTAATAAATCAATTCTGTAACTATAGACTTTATCTTCTAATTCAGTATAATCTCTTTTTAAAGCCTCAATGTTCTTAAGCTCAGCTCTAAACATAAAAAATATAAATGCTAATAATAAAATAAAAAACACAATGATAGATGTTTTTAATTTATACGACATTTTTATTCCCCTTTATCATCTCTAATTATCTCTTCACATGCTAATTTAGCTGATGTCAAAACCATAGGCACTCCAGCTCCAGGATGAACACTGCTGCCTGCAAAATATAAATTTTCTGCATATTTGTATTTATTGTGTGGTCTATAATAATTGCTTTGAAATAAAGTCGGAGCTAATCCGAATGTAGCACTGTTATATACGTTAAATTTATCTTTAAAGTCATTAGGTGTGATTAATTTCTCAAACTCTATATGTGCTTTTAAATCTCTTTCATTTATCTTGTTTGATATTATATTTAATATTCTTTCTTTATACTCATTTACAAATTTTTCATCCCAGTTTTCCTTGCTTTTTGACAACTCAGGAACAGGTACCAATACATATAAACTCTCTTTACCTTTAGGTGCTAGGCTTTCATCCATCTTAGTTGGGACATAAGCGTAAAATGATGGATCTTCTGGCACTGTTCCAGTAAAGATGTCTTCAATATTTTTGTCAAAATCTTTTGCAAAGAAAACATTATGACAATCCATTTGGTCAAGCTTTTTATCTATTCCAAGATACATCAAAAAACACGAACAAGAGTATTTCATTTTATCTATTTTTTCATCCGTATATTTCCCTTTTACTTCTTTATCTTTTACCAAATTTTTCATAGCATATGGGAAATCAGCATTGCATACAATATAATCTGCATATATCTCTTTGCCATTTAACCTAATTCCTACTGCTTTTTTGTCTTTAAAAATAATTTCATCTACTTCTGAATTTAAATAAACATTTCCTCCTAGTTCTTTAAAAAGTCTTTCCATTGCATTTGCCATTGTATACATGCCACCTTTGATAAACCAAACCCCATATAACATTTCAACCATAGGTATAATTGTATAGATTGAAGGCCCATTATATGGAGAAATTCCAATATATAATGTTTGAAAACTTAACATTTTTCTTAGTTTATCATCTTTTAAGTATTTTGATATTGTATGATATGCACTATCAAAAGTCTTTAGCTTAAATGTTTGCTTAATTGTATAAGGATTGTAAAAGTCCTTTGGTCCTCTAAATGATATTTCAATAAAATCATCTTTTGCTACTAAATATCTTCTGTAAATTTCAGCAATGTATTCATAGAATCCTTGGGCATCATTGTAACTAATTCCCTCAAGCATTTTATTCATTTCTACATAATCTGTGGTTACTTTAAGTTTATCACCATCATCATAATACAAAGAATACATTGGCTCTATTTTCTCCATCGGTATGTAATCCTTTGGATTAACGCCTGCAAATTTAAAAACGTCCTCATATACTTCAGGCATCATTACGATAGTGGGACCTAAATCGAAATTATATCCATCACCAGCTATCAAATTCATCTTGCCCCCAACTCTGTCGAATTTTTCATAAATAGTTACATCATAGCCTTGTGATTGTAATCTAACGGCAGTAGCTAATCCACCAACACCAGCACCTATTACTATAATTTTCTTTTTCATGATCCACCTCTTTATTTTATTCTAAATCTTTCAAAAATTTTAACACAAAATCCATATTTTAACAACAATTAGCTTAAAAATGACAGCCTCAGGGTATAATATTTTTGAAAAAAATAAATGAGGTGAAATATGGATATTACAAATAGCTACAAGTATTGTGAGGAAATAATTAAAAAACATTCAAAGAGCTTTTGATATGATACTTCCAAAGTAGACAGTCTAATTAATTAAAATTAGATTATCTACTTGGAGGTATTTTTTATGGGAAGAAAAGCGAAGTATAGTAAAGAAGTACAAATTAAAGCTTGCAAAGATTATGAGAAAGGTCATATTAGTCTTAAAGGAATTGCTGATGGAATTGGAACCACAAAAGAAGTTGTGCGTCAATGGTATCTAAGATATAAAGAACATGGACCTAATGCTCTTGATTCATCAAGTAGAAACCAATCATATAGTAAGGCATTTAAGCTGTCAGTAGTAGAAGAATATACTTCAGGTAAATATTCAATACCTGACTTAGCAGCTAAATATAATATTGCTTATTCTGTTGTGAGGTCATGGATTAATAAATGGTATAATGGTATAGAGAACAAGGATTATGATCCCAAAGGAGATGTCTATACTATGAAATCTAGAAAAACTACATTCGAAGAGAGATTGGAAATAGTTCAATGGGTTATTGACAATAATATGAGCTACAAAGATGCAGCTGATATGTTCTCAATTACTTATGCACTAGTATACAAATGGACAAGGGCATATATAGACAAGGGACCAGAAGCACTAAAATATCAAAAGCGTGGACCAAAGACAAAATCTGAAGTTGATGAGAGTAATTTAACAGAAATAGACAAACTAAAGCTAGAGCTAGAAAAAGAGAAAGCATTAAGAAAAAGAAGAGAATTTGAGCTTGAAGTTCTTAAAAAAAAAGAGGAATTAGAACGACAACTTCGATCTCGAAAGTAAGACAGGAAACGGAATACAAAACAATAGATATTTTTAAAGAAAAAGGCTATCCAGTAACCATGTTATGTGAAGTTTTAGATGTTTCAAGAAGTGGATACTACAAACATAAAAATAGGATCAAACCTGAAAAAGAAAAGCAAGATGAGCTACTATGTTCATTAATTAATGAATATCATTCAACATTTGATGGGATTTTAGGGTATAGAAGAATGACCATGTTCATTAATAAACTAAATCATAAGTCATTCTCAGAAGGATATATACATAGACTTATGAATGTTTTGGGTATTACAGCTAGAATTAGAAGAAAGAAAGTTAATCGTATCAGAGTAAAGCCAGAGTATACAAAGGAAAATATTTTATCAAGGGATTTTGGTGCTAAGGTCCCTAATGAGAAATGGCTTACAGATGTAACTGAATTCTCAATTCCTGGAGATAGTAGAAAGTTATATTTAAGTGCGATTATGGATCTTTATGATAATAGTATTATTGAATATGAACTCTCCTTTAAGAACAATAATCATCTTGTATTTAGCATGTTTGATAAAGCAATACAAAAATATCCTGATGCTAAGCCCATATTTCACAGTGATAGAGGGTTTCAATATACAGGGAATATCTTTAAAGGTAAGATTGAAGAAGCTGGAATGACTCAAAGTATGTCTAGAGTTGGGAAATGTATTGATAATGGACCTATGGAAGGATTTTTTGGCATTTTGAAAACTGAAATGTTTTACGGGAAAAAGTTCAGAACACTTGAAGAATTAAGAGGAAAAATAGTTGAGTATATTATATTTTACAACGAAAAAAGATTTCAAAAAAGACTAAGATGCATGGCTCCTTTGGAATATCGAAACCATGCATCTGGATGTGCATAAAGTTTAATTAAATTACCTGTCTACTTGACAAAGGTCAGTTCATTTTACAAAGCTTTTAGTTTGTTGCCACAAGATAAAGCTAATGCAATATATGCAGTTTATGGTTTTTGTAGAATATGTGATGACAGCATAGACGAATACAACGACTTAGAAATTCTCTTAGAATTGGAATCAGAGCTTGACTCTTTTTTCAGAGGCAATACTCCCGATAAGCCAATATGGATAGCTTTAGCAGATGTGGCAAGTAAATATGAAATAAAAAGAGAGCCTTTTTTTGATTTAATAAAGGGTCAAAAAATGGATTACAATTTTAAGGAATTTTTAACGCAGGACCAACTTATGGAATATTGCTATTATGTCGCTGGCACTGTTGGATTAATGATACTACCGATATTAGCGACAAAAAACCATGAAATCTTGGAAGAAAGTGCTATTAACTTAGGAAAGGCAATGCAGTTAACAAATATATTAAGAGATGTAGGAGAAGATTTTGAAAATGGTAGGGTTTATTTGCCAAAAGAATTATTTGAAAAATATAGCTATACATACGACGAGCTCTCTAAGAAAATAATAAATGATAATTTTATAAATCTGTGGGAACACGAAGCAAAATTAGCAGAAGAGCTTTATGAGAGTTCTTTAGATTCACTTTATAAATTTGATGATGACAGCTTATACCCAGTGCTTACAGCAGCATATATTTATAGAGAAATATTAGATGAAGTTATAAGAAATTCTTATGATTGTTTAAGTAAAAGAAATGTTGTGTCAAATGTTAAAAAAACTCAAATTGTTTTAAAAATAAAAAATCAACTTAAGAATGGTGGTGTAAAATGAACAATCTGTTAGGTATAATTATTTCTATATTGTTTGTATTTTTAATTATTGGAATATCTACACTATTGACAAGGAAAAATATTTTAAAAGATGAAGGAAGCAGAAAATTCATTCATATTGGAGTGTCAAACTGGTGGATATTAGCAATGATATTTTTTGATAACAATATTTATGCGAGTATAGTCCCTGCTTTATTTATAGTTTTAAATTATTTATCTTATAGAAAGAATCTATTCACAGCTATGGAAAGAGGTGGTGACAAAGAAGATTTAGGCACAGTATATTATGCTATATCATTATTCATACTATCTATCCTAACATTTAAAGATATCAATTATGCGTATATTGGAGCATTAGGAATACTCACTATGGGCTATGGCGATGGATTGGCGGCTGTTATAGGAAAAAGATATGGTAGAAAGAAATATAAAATATTTGGCAGCACAAAGAGCTTAATTGGCAGTTTAACTATGTTTGTTGTAACATTTATTGTAAACCTAATAATTTTAAGCATCTATAATCCGACAAATATTATCATTTATTCTTTTGTTTTGGCAGTTTTTGCGACATTATTAGAGTTATTCACACCAAAGGGATTTGACAATTTATCAGTTCCCCTTGGTTCGAGTTTGATTTACTATATCTTAGCATATTTATAGGGGTGATGGCTTGAAAATATTAGATATATTAATTGGAATTATACTTTCATTGATTATTGTATATCCAGCATTTAAGAAAAACTCACTTTCAATTAGTGGAGCAATATCAGCGATTATACTTGGCACAGTCATATATTCCTTTGGAAGCATATATCATTTTTTGATTTTAATCACTTTCTTTATATCATCAAGCCTCCTTACTAAATATAAAGAAAATGTTAAATCAAAATATGAAATAATCAACCAAAAGTCAGGAAAAAGAGATTTTACTCAAGTATTGGCAAACGGTGCTATGGGTTTTATATTTGTTATATTAGAATATATATACAATTCTCCAGTATTTTTCTTAGCATTTTGTGTATCTTTTGCTATATCTACTTCAGATACATGGGCATCTGAAATAGGGATTTTGAGTAAAAAAAATCCTATAAAAATAATAACATTAAAGCCTGTTCCTAAAGGTTTGTCAGGAGGTGTATCACCCGTAGGTTTGTTTGCTTCATTTTTAGGAGCTGGGTTAATATCAATACTAGCATTTATATTTAGCTTTGTACTCTATAAAGATCTAAACCAAAGCATTTATTTTATGTTTATAAGCTTAATTTTAGGTTTTTTAGGCTCGATTATTGACAGCATATTAGGTGCTACTTTGCAAGCACAGTATTTTGACGAAGAAACTCAAAGTTTAACAGAAAAGAAAATAAACTCAAATAAAAATGCTAGAAAAGTAAGAGGAATTGGCATAATTGACAACAATATGGTGAATTTCCTAAGCAATTTAATCGCTTCAATGCTAGTATTTGTTGTATTAAAATAGCCCGAAATATCGGGCTATTCGTTGTATATGAACTTTTTTATCGCATGGAATACTCCATTTTCTATATTTGAACTAGTGATATAATTAGCTCTTTCTTTGATAAAATCAGGAGCATTTTCCATTGCTATTCCTATTTTGGCAAACTCAATCATCGATAAGTCATTTTCTCCATCTCCAATTGCCATTATCTCTTCATTATTTATTCCATAGATATTTGCTACAAATTCCAATGCTATTCCTTTGGAAACATTTGAATCATAAAGCTCTAAATAAAATGGCATTGAAAAAGTTAGATTATAATCATCATCTATTTTCCCACTTAGATCATCTCTTAATTTAATAAGGACTTCTTCCTCATCGGAAAAAATTATCTTATAAACAGAATCCCACAGATTGTTGTCATCTAGATATTTAACCACATTGTTTACTCTTTTTGGTATGACATTGCTGTATTTTATAAACAAGTTAAAATAATCATCATTATTGTCGGTAGCTATGACCTCGTCTTTAAAAAATATAAGCATAAATCTTCCATTATTATATAAGTCGATGAACAAATCCTTTATTTTTATCAAATTCAAAGGTTTATCAAATATGATTTTCTCTCCTTTATTATCAGTTACTATAGCACCATTCAATGCAATTAGGGGCGTGTCAAGTTTAAGTTCATTGCTAGCCCAAATCATCGACTCTACCTCTCTACCAGAAGCTAAAACAACTTTAACTCCAAGTTCCTTTAAACTATCAATTATCGCTTTGTTTTCATTTGAAATCTTATGCTCATCATTTAAAAGTGTCCCATCTAAATCTAATCCTACTAATTTAATCATTAAGCTTTTCTCTCTCTCTTTCTACTAATTCAATTAAATATTTTAAAAAGTCTATTTTTAAATCTTCTCTTCTTAATGCAAACTCAACAGTTGCTTCCAAAAACCCTAGTTTATCGCCCACATCGTATCTCTTGCCTTCAAATTCATATGCATACATAGCTTCTTTTTTTGCCAACTCTTTTAATGCATCTGTAAGCTGTATTTCCCCATTTTTACCAGGTTTAGTATTCTCTAATGCTTCAAATATTGATGGACTGATAATGTACCTTCCTAAAATAGCAATATTCGATGGAGCTGAACCTATAGGAGGTTTTTCTACCAAATCTTTAACTTTATATACCCTATCTTCTATATATTTTCCATCTATTATCCCATATTTATTGACTTCTTCATTATCAACAGGTTGAACTCCTAAGATGGTAGTCTTGTACTCATCATATATCTCTATCATCTGCTTTAAACAAGGTTTCTCAGGATTATATACAACATCGTCCCCTAAAAGGACTGCAAATGGCTCGTTATCAATAAATGTCTTGGCACAATATATAGCATGACCAAGACCTAGAGGTTGTTTTTGTCTTATATAATAAATGTCTGCCAAATCCGAAGTTCTGCGTACTTCTTCCAAAAGATCAGATTTTCCTGATTTCTCTAGCTCCAATTCAAGTTCTATAGACTTGTCGAAATGATCCTCTATGCTTTTTTTATTTCTACCAGTGATTATTAATATCTCTTCTATACCAGATTCCACAGCTTCTTCAATAATATATTGAAGTGTAGGTTTATCAACTAAAGGAAGCATCTCTTTGGGTTGAGCTTTTGTCGCTGGAAGAAATCTAGTCCCTAAACCTGCTGCAGGGATAACAGCCTTTTTTACTCTCATATAACCCCTCCTAGTCAACGAATTTCAATAAATTTAAACCTGAATTTTCATCAAACTCTCTTTCTACAACTCCATCAATTTTTTCAATAATTAATTCACAGGTTGCACTAACAAAAGCCTCATTTAAGTGTCCCCCATAAACATGGTATTCTTCATCCCCTAAAGCTATATGCATATGGAGATAAGTTTCGCCATTTTTAGTAGATATATTCCCTACAAGGCTTGTTATTTCAAAATCACCCTCTAGTTTAGTTGAATGATACTCTTTTGTGTTAGTATCAAATAGTCCAATAGTAGCAATGTCAACTGCCCCAATTCCAATGATTGATCCTAATTTTATATTTTCTTTTTCTACTAAATCTTTGATCTTTTGTACTATCTCTTCACCTTTGTTAAGTCGTACTATGAATTTATTCCCAAAAGCTCTATAATCCATTTTAAACCTCCATTTGATCATCTATGATAATAGTCTTAATAACTTGTTTTTCAACTGGCCTATCTCTGAAATCTGTCTTTACATTAGCTATTTCATCAACCACTTCAATTCCTTCAATTACTCTGCCAAAAGCAGCATAAGAACCATCTAAATGAGGTGCATCTTGGTGCATTATAAAAAACTGAGAACCTGCTGAGTTTGGATCACTGGCTCTAGCCATAGAGATGACTCCTCTTTCATGTTTTAAATTGTTTTCAAACCCATTATCTCTAAACTCACCTTTAATGCTATACCCCGGTCCCCCCATTCCAGTACCTTCGGGATCTCCACCTTGAATCATAAAGCCCTTTATCACTCTGTGAAAAATAACTCCATCATAAAAATTATCCTTTGCTAATTTTATAAAATTTTCGACAGTAATTGGAGCAACATCTGGATAAAGTTCTAATTTAATTTTTTTACCATTTTCCATTTCAATAATTGCTATTGGATTTACCATAAATGCACATCCTTTCTGTTTAAATTTTAGCATATTTATCAATTATTTTAAACTATTGCATTTATAAAATAACTGTTATATTATGGTGATAATTGGAGGTTTGAAAATGCAAATATATGATCCATATTTACAAAACTTAAGAAAGACTGATATAGCTTACATTAAAATTAAAGATATGATACTAAACGGAGAAATTAAGCCTGGAGAAATAATTTCTTCATATAAGCTCTCAGAATGTATAAAACTGACACGTACTCCTATAACAAATGCTTTAAAAAAGCTAGAACAGGAAGGAATAATAGAAATTATCCCCCAAGTAGGTTGCACCATAAAGATGCCAGATTTAAATACAATAATGGAGGATATGAAAATTAGAGCATGTTTAGAAGCTTTAGCATGCGAAATGGCGTGTAAAAATGCAACTTTAGATGATATAAATGAGTTAAATCTTATAATCCAAGAAAATGAAAAATGTGATGAAAATAGCCTATTCAACACAAATTCAAAATATAATGAAATGTTCCATTATAAAATCATAGAAATGGCAAACATGCCCAATTTAAAGAATATGATACTAAGCTTTTGGAATAACATTATTTATCGTGCTATAAGTGTTGATTTCGTAAATGAAAGAGTGGAAATATCTGTAACAGAACATAAAAAGATATTAGAAGCGTTTGAAAATAAAGACTGTAGTCTTGCACGCACTTTAATGGAATCGCACTTAAAAAAATGCTCTGATGATTACTTAAAAAAAGATGTATTTGAGCTTTAAATTTAAAGCTCAAATACATCTTTTTTGGGAAATAATCCAAATTGGCCACCAGTATGAATAAATAAAATATTGTTATTACCTTTAAATCTTCCTTTTAGGTTTTCATTAAATAGTCCATAGAAAGCCTTTCCTGAATAGACTGGATCTAATAAAAACCCTTCACTTTGAGCAATTTTTTTAATAAACTCTAATTCCTCTACCCTGCTTATTGAATATCCTCTTCCAACATATCCGTCTATAATATTTATATCTTTTTTGCAAATATTTATCTTCTCAGGTAATATATCAACTGTTTCATCTATAAGTTCAGAAACTCGACAAACAAAATGTTCTGCAGTACTTGAAACATTAAATCCAATGATTTTTTTGTTAGCTCTATGTAATTGATTGCCTATATATAATCCTGAATAAGTTCCTCCTGAGCCGACAGGCACTACAATCGAATCAAATTCTATATTTAATTTTTTCTCTTGTATTAAAATCTCTTCAAAACAGTTTACATAGCCTAAAGTTCCAATCCCGTTAGATGCCCCTTCAGGTATTATATATGGTTTTATTCCAAGTTTTTCTAGATTTTCTTTAATATTCTTCATTATCTCATTTCGCCTAAAAGCATATTCATCAGCTGATATAAATATGATTTCAGCACCAAATAACTTATCTAATAAATAATTGCCATCAATTTCATCACTTTCATTACCCTTTAGTATGAGAGTACAGCTAAGCCCTAGTTTAGCAGCAACACAAGCTGTCGCTCTGGCATGGTTAGATTGTAAGGCTCCACAAGTTATTAAGTGATTAGCGCCTTTTTCAAGTGCCTCTTTTAAACTAAATTCTAGTTTTCTTATCTTATTTCCTGAAAACTCAAATCCAGTATAATCATCTCTTTTAATGTATATGTTTTTATTTAAATATCTTGAAACCTTTACCAATCTTTCTATGGGAGTTGGCAAATTAGCTAATTCAAGTTTTTCAATACCATAAAGCATGATAATCCCCCATTAACTATTTTTATCAATAAGTTTTTTTAGTTTCTCTTCCATCATTTTTCTTCTATCTTCAGTGTCATTTTTCTTTATTTCCACATTGAAACTAATAACATCACCTTCAGAAACATCTTCTGGAAACATTTCTTTAGGAAATGTGTAAATTTTTTCAAAGATTTCTACAATTACAAACTCTCCCTCAATCCTATCAACAATTCCAATACTTATCACATTCATCACCTACTTTGAAGCACTCACAGAATAATTAACTCCATCAGATTTGATAATAATTGTACCATCTAAATCAGTTCTAAACACTTCCGTTTTTATGATATTTAATCTATCTAAGACTCTTTTGCTTGGATGCCCATATGGGTTATCTTTTCCTACTTCTATAATAGAAACATCTGGCATAACTTTTTCTAAAAATATTTGACTGCTAGATGTATCGCTCCCATGATGAGCTACTTTCAAAACAACTGATTGTATGAAATGATTATTATTTATTATCTCTATTTCAGATTTTTCCTCAATATCTCCAGTAAATAGGCAAGAAAAATCGCCATATTCTACCCTCATCACTATTGAACTATTGTTGGCATCTTCTTTTGGTTCAAGAGGATTTAATATCTTTACATTTAATCCATCTAAATTAAATGTATCACCTGATTTTACTACGCTAAATGGGATATCTTTTTCATCGATTTTTTCTAGGTAATTTTCATAGGTTTTGCTTGTATGAACAAATCCACTATCCAAAACCTGATTAACTTTAAAATTATCCATTATATCGACAGCCCCACCTATATGATCGGAATGAGGGTGAGTTGATACCAAAACATCTATAGTATCTACCCCTTGTCTTTTTAGATATTCGATTAAAATATTTGAACTGCTTTTTGTTCCAGTATCTATTAAAATTGTTTTTTTATTTGGAGTAATGATAATAGAACTATCCCCTTGCCCAATATCGATAAAATGAATCTTTAAATCATCTGAATCGTTTAAGAAATCTAAAGAAAAATTGCCATTACTTTCTTGCATTGCTAAAAAAGCAATGATTATAAAGCTAAATATTATGATATAAGATAAAACTTTTTTCACAATCCACCTCATCATTATGTACTAATCTCTATTTTACCATAATTTAACCTCTTTTAACACTTTTGGTATTATTTATATAATATATAGTAAAAAGAATAAATATAATGTATAATAATTTGTGTCTCTAAACTTATCCAATGGAGGAAACAAGATGAGTGAAAACGTTTCACTTAAAGAAAAATTAGTTTCGTATAATATAAGAGTAAATATTATAAATGGAGTATTTGCAGCTATAACGTTTAACTTAGTAAACCCATATTTAGCTAAATTTGCTGAAAGGCTAGGCGCAACAGATTACCAAATCGCCTATCTTACAAGTTTTCCATTTTTTATAAGCATCTTTGCATACATCCCAGGAGCTATTTTAATCGAGAGCTTGAGTGATAAAAAGAAAACCACTGCTGTGACTATGTTTATACATAAATTGTTTTATCTCTTTTTAGCACTTTTACCCTTTTTAAAGGGAATCAATCAAGCAAGTGTTTTTGTAATCCTCATAGGTCTTATGAATCTCCCTGGAGCAATCGCAACCATGGGATATCAATCGAGCATAGGTGATGTATTTAAAATAGAAGATCGCGGAAATGCTATGGGCCTAAGAAATAAGTACTCCACTATATTTGCATTAGCAGTAACCTTTATATCAGGTCAACTACTAACTCATATTCCAAAAACAAATCAGGATTCTATAAGGCTATACCAAATATTTTTTGTATCTGCTTTTTTATTCTCATTGGGTGAAATTATCAGTTTCTTAAAGTTTAGAGGGATGAGAAGCAAGAAAAAAACAACAAGATATTTAGATTCACTGAAAATCACCATAAAAAATTTACCTAAAGAAAGAAATTTCATAGTGTTCACTCTTATATCAGCTTTCTTTTACATAGGATGGATGGGAGCACAACCACTGTTTAATATTTATACAATTAAAGTCTTAGGGGCAAATGAATTTTGGTTAAGTGCTATATCAATAGCTGGAAGCCTTTCATCAATACTCTCATTTACAAGATGGGCAAGATATGCAGATAAAAAGGGCAATAACTTTGCACTAGGCATAGCATTAATAGGAATGGCAATTACACCAATTTTCTATGTTATTTCAACAAACATATTTATGTTAGTTT
This sequence comes from Tissierellales bacterium, assembly GCA_014360205.1. Taxonomy (GTDB): domain Bacteria; phylum Bacillota; class Clostridia; order Tissierellales; family Tissierellaceae; genus Soehngenia. The sequence goes on along the minus strand of JACIXZ010000007.1, from coordinate 654 downwards.
TATTTAACATAGTAATAGGGATATCTGTAGCTGGTACAAATCTTATATTATTTAATATGCTATTAGAAGTAACACCTTCTATTAATAGGACAATTTACATCGCAGTATATAACACAATCACCGCAATAGTATCAGCGGTTGCCCCAATTATGGGAGTAGCTATAAAAGATATGACAAATATTGCAATAGCTCTTATAGTGATAGCTATATTGAGATTTATAGCTAGCATAATGTTTATATCTAGGGGAATAGTAAGAGAAAAGAACTAAAATATAAAATGCTTTTTAAAATCAATTTTATCTTAGATTGTTTTTAAGAAGCATTTTTTATTTGAGAAAATGTGAAAGTTGTTGTTTCAAGTTTTGCCACTTTGGATTGTAATAATAGTATTATTAAAGAATATTTAGAAATAGATTTAAGTGATGATTTTGAATTTATAAATGGATTGAAAATCCATCTTTTTACATTACTTAATAATACAAAAGATATTAGAAAATATAATACCCTAACAGATAAAGTAAAGTACAAATATCCATATATAGTCGAGATATTAAGAAGAATATTAAAAAATAATGGTATTTTATCTTATAACAATATAGACGATGAAGATATATCTTTTATAAGCTTATATATAGGAACGGCTATAGAAAGTAA
>JACIXZ010000069.1 GCA_014360205.1 Tissierellales bacterium | reverse complement strand
TAATTGATATTATCTGCTGGGTGAGTGGGAGTAAGTCTATTGCAAACTGTACACAACCATTCTCCTGCATGTACCTGCATCACTGGAGCAGCATTAGTTTCACATTCAGGGTTCTTTATCTTGAGAAGTTTTTCTCCTTCCTTAGAGACATAATAACGTATTAGTTTATTATATACAGTCGTACTCTGAGTAGTTTTTGTTGCATTTTTCTTTCTAATAACATTTTCTTCACGAAGGGCTTCTGTAAGAGTAAAATATTTATACCAATATTTATCATTAGCAACTCCTTTGGTATATATCCATCCAGAGGAAGTAAGTTCCCAATCTGTCAAATCCTCTTTTTTAGTAGCAATTTTATAATTTTCTACAAGTTTTTTCTGATTAGAAATTCCTTCATAATGAAAATTCTTGGAAGCTTTTTGTCTTAAAGCGAAATCATAAATATTCTTATGATTTTTTATTGTTTCCTCAGGAAGAATTCCATTTACAAAATATTGTTCAAGAGCTAATGGAACTATTCTTGCTGATTTATTCTTATGAAGTTCAAAGTCTGTTAAGAAGTCCCCTTTCTTTTTCAATTCTCCATTAGTTTTAATAGCAATATAATCATTGACTGTAGAGAATATAATCTTCTTATAGTCTGTTCTCTCTAATTCATATTTTGTAATGTCACTCCACCATTGATTAATTTCAGACATCTTTTCAAGCTTACTCTTATCAATCATAATTGTTACACCATCAGTATTAGCACTGATAACATTTATTCCTGCTAATTCATAAGCTTCTATTAACATCATTAAGGATAGCTCTCCAGTGATAGTGGTGAACATGGTTAATTGTCTGTCATATATCCAATTCTGCATATCAGAAGACTTTCCATAGACAGAATTAACAGCTAACTTTAATGCTCCAACGATGCCAGCTATTCTTTTATCTTTCTTGGCTTGAGGCTTTAATTCCAAACGCTTCTCGTACATTTTCTTATATCCTCTAAGGAATTCTTTTCCTAAATGTGCAGGATAACGTTCGTTATTAATAATAATTGCTGGATAATATGAACTTACATCCCAATCAATAATTAATTTATCTTCTGTAGCTTCATAAATATGAGGCTTCTGAACAGTGTGCAATCCTCCTTTCATGAATGAATATTTTACTCCATTGAATTCAATAGTCTTATTAAATTCATCTTTCATTCCTAAGGACTGCTTCTTGATATCACGAAGAAACGTTTTTAACTGAGGAGTTTTAAATTGAATATAACTGGCAATACAATTCTTAATAAGAACAGATTTTCTAAATGTTCCCTTCTTTGGAAGATCAGAATAACTTATTCCTTTTTCTTCACAATAATATTTCTTAATAATTTCATCTC
>JACIXZ010000068.1 GCA_014360205.1 Tissierellales bacterium | reverse complement strand
ATATTATGAAAGGAGGAAATCTTAAATCTTCTTTTCATAGTACAGAATTTAGAAAAGATTATACAGAAATAACATTTGAACAATTCAAGAAATTTGTTATGAAAGAAGAGAAATCTCCTGAAGATAAACTATTGGAAGAAGCTAAGAGACGTTATCCTATTGGAAGTAAGTTTCATCCTGTACATACTCCTAAAGATGAATGTATTATAACTAATACAACATTTAGCTATAATAAAAATGGTAGTCCGGGAACTAGTAGAGAGAATATTACAGCACTAACTGATGAAGGCAAACACTTCAGTAGTAGAGCAAAGTATGGAAATACTAGTTCTGATAGAGTAGTGTGGACTAAAGATGATGGATGGGCTGAGATCATATCATCTCCTAAGGAGATAGAAGAGTGGGGTGTTGGAAGCTATGTTGTATTCTTAAAAGACATTAGGGCTTATAAAAAAGGAGAAATTGATATAATTGTAAAAGCTCCTCCTTTTAAAGGTAGTAATATGTCGCTTGAGAAAGATAATTTAGTTTCCTCTTACAGAGTAGATAAGGAGTTAAAATGGTTTGCTACAAAAGAAGAAGCAGAAGAGTATAGTAAATCTATTACTGAGAAGAAAGAAGTTGGAGAATTAGAAGGGTTCAAAGTTGGAGAAGAGGTAGAAATTGTTAGAAATGGAGCTTATATAAGTGGAATATCTTCTGGTACAGAACCTATTAAAGGATCAACAAGAACTATACAACACTTTAATCGTCCAATTAAAGGTATCTATGATTGGTATGTAACATTTACAGATGGTAGTGTATTTGGGGGAAATAAAGGAGAACTCTACAAGTATATAAAACATATTTCCTCTCCAAAAGAAGAAGTAAAAGAGAAAGAGATGAAATTTGAAGTAGGAAAATGGTATAAAAATCCAGATTGGGGATATAAAGATAGTTATTATGGTAAATTAACAGATGTAGTACCAAAAGATCTATCAATATTTCCATCTAAGGAATATATACGAAATGGAGAGTATCGAAATAGCGGTAATTATTTTACAAGTGCTAAAAATTGTGTAGAAGTACCCTTAGAAGAAATACAACAGTATCTTCCAGAAGGACATGTTGATAAGCTTCCTAAGGATGTAGAATACAAAGCTGGTGATTGGGTAGTAGTTCTTCCTAATGATAGATATTATGATAATTGTGAGAAGAAGAAAGCTCAGAAGATTGTAAAAATATTAAAAGGTGATTCATTGCCTTATCGTTTAGAGTTTTCGGATGGACATACTAATACATATCATAGTATTCGTCATGCTACTCCAGAGGAAATACAAAAAGCAAAAGGAGAAGAACCAATGAAAGAATTCATAAAAGATAAATGGTATGTATTCATAGATAATCCATTAAAGATAGCTTGCTATCAGGGAGGAGGAAAAGGATATGGATTTTGGGGAAATGTAAATAACTGAAA
>JACIXZ010000067.1 GCA_014360205.1 Tissierellales bacterium | reverse complement strand
TATCTACTGTCCTTAGGATGTCAGCATAATCTTTTAAGGCTTGTGTTAAGTCTTTACGTTGAGCTTCTTTATTTGCAATACAAATAGGAATATTACCTCCTGTCTTTGTTTCTTTCCAAGCAAACCTATCATCAAGGGTGGAAAAAGGATTTGCCTCAATATATTCTTTTAATTCCTGTAATTTCTTTTCCAGAAATTCTAGTTCATATTCTATAAATGATGTTTGTTTCTTTGCTACCATTATGGACCTAAATAAATTAACTGTTCATATTCTTCTGTTGAAAAGAAAAAGGAAGCCGTCAAATATTCTTCCCTAACAAAGAATTCCAGTCTATCTCTTTTAGCTGTAATTGTCGCTTCCACATCTACATATTCAGCCCCCTGTTGCCAGAGAACCCATAATTCATCCAGAGTGTTCAACAGACTCTCCAGAGGAATCTTCTGTATCTTGAATTTCTTTTCCATTATACTTTTTCCATTTTAGAGGAAGTGTGTTTTTACTAATACTGTTCCAATATTCAATTCCACAATTGGACTGAAGAGAAGCTGTTCTTATTTCTATTGGACATCCACAGAAGCTGCAATGAAAATCTTCTCTTTTTGAATCATAATGCCCCTTCGTAACTTCCAAATATTCTTCTGAGGAGGCTGCATTTCTATTATTAAACGGACATCCCTCACATATAATTCTTCTTCTTATAATCTCCAATCTCTCATCTTCTTTGAGAAATCCATATTTCAATTCAACATTGCTAACTATTCCGCTTACAATCTTAGAAATATTCGGAATGCCTCTTGGAACTAGTTTAGCATATTCATAAATCTTACTCCATTCCATATCTTTTCTTAATTCTTTTTAACTCCTCTTCCATCCATTCTATTTTTCCTTCTAATTGTGAAATGGCATGGGGAGCACTTAATTCTTTCAAATGTACTTTTAATTTTTCAATTTTCTTCTCAAACTTTTCAATATAATGCGGAATTCTTTTTTCCTTCAGATAGAACGTTCCCCATCCTGTTATTTCCAGAGAGGACATATTTCTGGACTTTTCAATAAGAGACTTGAGAGAATGATCAATAACTTTCTCCACCACCTCTTTATCAATGGCTGTATTAATTGCTATCCTTTTTGTTATTTCCATTTCTAAAAAGAATTTCAATTCTCACATCCTTATTAAAATCCAGACTAATTGCAGGATGAACCTTTATCTTTCCCTTATCCTTCACTAAAATATTCTTCTTCTTCAGCTTTGAAATAATATTATTAATCGTAGGAGAGGACGTATTATACATCTCACAAAAGTCTTCCCTGATGTTAGCGTAAGACATATTCCCCCTCACCGCTGTAAAGGATATTAATTGTATCTCCCTTGTTGTAAGCCCAAGGTTATTTATGGCACTAATAACGCCATAATACCTCTCAGCCATCTGAAGGGGCTCTTCAACAGAAGAATTAAGCTTTTGCACAATCATACCTTTAATATTTAATTTCAACAAACAAG
>JACIXZ010000066.1 GCA_014360205.1 Tissierellales bacterium | reverse complement strand
ATTAAAGATAGCTTGCTATCAGGGAGGAGGAAAAGGATATGGATTTTGGGGAAATGTAAATGACTGGAATGAGAATCTTAGTATATCTGTTATAAGTGCTTATAGAGAAGCTACAGATAAAGAAGTGGAAGAAGCTCTGTTAGCTTATGCTAAGAAGAAATATCCAAAAGGAACTACTTATAATTCATTAGTTAATAAATCTAGAGTAAATGAATCATCTGGAGACCTCTATCGTGATGGTAAAGGTTCTTTCAATAGAATTATAGATAGAGAGAATGGTAATTTAATATTTGATCAAAGGATTGGATTCTGGGCAGAAATAATTTCTACTCCTGTATTTGATCATAAAGCACTATTAGACCAGAAGCAGTATATCATGGAAGTTGATCCTGTAAAAGAATATCCTATAACTCCTGATGAGGTATATGATTTTGATTATAAGGAAGTTTCAAAAGTTAGAGTTGAATTAATTAAAGTAGAGAGTATTTTATAACAAAACAATTTTTTTATTAACATTATTTATTAACATTTTAAAATTTAAAACAAAATGAGTACACAAACAACAAAAAAACTGAGCATTGTAGAGAAAATTATGCGTAAACTTCAATTGGGTGACGAAGGTAAAATTGGAAGCTTTTTTGAAAAGCAAGTTGACAAATCAAGGAAAGCTATCCGTGACCTTAATCGTAACAAAGAAACCTTGAAAAACAGGTATGAAGACGATGTTACAGATTTGAAAGACAAATTGCAGGATGCACAAGAAGCTCTCAATGATGCTTATGAAAACGTTACTCCTGAGGATGTAAAGAGTAATGCTGCTATGCTCGAATTTGAGAGTACTTATTGGGCTGGAGTAAAAAGTGCTAAACGTGAAGTAGAACGTTTGGAAAAAGCTCTTGAGAATAGAGAAGAAACTCACAAAGAAGAGATTGAAGCAGTTGATAAGGAAGTTGCTGCTCATCAAGAGAGAATGGATATTTTGAAAGGTAAGTAGTAGTAGTAGTAATTGGGAGAGGTATGTCCTCTCCCTTTCTTAAATTGAATGATTATGGCACAGACTGTAATTGGGCTATTTATACTTCTTATTTCCGTGACTATTGGTATAGTGATATATGCCAGAAGGGAAGCTAAGCAAGTAGAAGCTGAAAAAAGAGTTATTCTGTATAATCGAAGAACACGAAAATTAAAGGAAATGTTCAATACAGAATATGAAAAGACACCAAGCTGGACATTAATTGTTACTACTCATGGGAGTATGTTTGATAATTTTATCTATCATCTCAAGAAAAATCACATGATTAATGATGTAAATAATCCTAAGTATAACGGAAGTCCATCTGAAGGAGCTTATATTCTTACATTAGAATTTAGGAAATTTATACATGAAGCAACTTAAATTAAAAACCGAAGAAGATTTTTCCACAGAAAGTTTAATTAGTGTTCTTCAGAAATACAATTAACTCCTGAGGAAATAACAATAGACTTGGAAGTGAAATTTAAAAATGCTAT
>JACIXZ010000065.1 GCA_014360205.1 Tissierellales bacterium | reverse complement strand
AATTATATTGCTGACCTATCCAAGGAAGAGAATAAAGCTAATAATAAATTAGACAAGAGTATGGAAGCTCTAGCAAAGATAAGAGTGAAGAGTCCACATGATAAATTAGAATTCTCATCCTATAAAGCTAATATTCTTGGAAGCAATATGAAATTAAAAGAAATTGCCGATAAGAAACAGAATGCTGCTGATTTACAGAAAGCGATCAATGAGTTTAAAGATGAAACAGGGATGAAAGCTAAGAACGGGATGACTGTAGCTAAAGATGGTGAAGTTCTTACTAATGCAGAAAGAGATTATCTCGAAGCATTATATAGAAGTGCTCAGAAGAAAGGAACAGGGGAAGCTGTAAAATTATTTCAAGAAGAATTTCATAGACTTGCTCCAGAAAGAGCTAAAGAGATTCTTGCTAAGTATCCCGTTACAAACTATGGAAAGGAGCAAGGATTATTTAACACTGATTTAGCAAGTAATACAGATGCTATCTTTGGAAAGAGAACAGAACAATATGTGGTTCCTCCTAATATAGGTGAAGCACCAGAATTTACACCAATAGGATATAATGCTCCTGAGGAAGCAAGCACTAGTGGGGGATTTAATGTATCGTCTATAAATGACAATTATGCTAAAGCTGCGCTATTAGCTCAGATGCTTCCATATTTAAGACCAAGTGATGCTGAAGTATTAGACCCTCGCCAATTAGCTGGAGAAATGTATTCATTATCACAGAATCAATTAGAACCTGCACAAGCTCAGAAATATTCACCTGACCTAGGAACTCCTTATGATATCTCTCTACAGGATCAACTGAATGCTAATCAAGCTGATTATAGAGCTACAGAAAGAACAATAGGGTATAATCCTGCAGCTCTTTCTATTCTTAATGCTCAGAAGTATAAGACTAATCAACAAGTATTGGGAGAACAATTCAGACTTAACCAAGCTGAAAAGGATAAAGTATATGGAGAAAATAGAAATACTCTTAATCAGGCTAAACTTCAGAATCTACAAATTCTTGACAATCAATATGTAAGACAAGCTACAGCTAAGAGTAATACAAAAGATGCTAAACTTGCTGCTCTCAATTCAATTAGTTCTAAATTCTTACAGAATAAACTTGAGAATCGCACTCTTCAAACCTATGAGAATCTCTATAATTACAGGTATGATGATAAAGGAAGAGCTATTAATATGAATGCTCCTGCTTTATTTAATATCCAAGGAAGTGGAACGGGTTCATCAAATACCAATGACTATATAGAATCTGATTGGAAGAAGTTATATAATTCAGATGGTAGTTTCGATAGATATGTAAAGAAAACAAAATCTGACGATGCTATAAGTATGAATGGAACGATTCTAAAATCATATAAGAATTACTAACTTTTTTGGTTAGAGTAATTTAACTAATTTTGTTATACTATTAATTATAATTATTATATTTGATTAAATTTTAAGATATGGCTTGTATTTACAAGATAGAGAATTTAGTAAATGGTAAAATTTATATAGGTAG
>JACIXZ010000064.1 GCA_014360205.1 Tissierellales bacterium | reverse complement strand
TTTAATTCTTCTATAATACTTTTCACTCCGGGATAAGCCCATCCTTTGTATTCAAATCCATTATAAGCTTCTATTAAATCTTCTTTTGTCATCTTATAAATCATAGGGATTTTAAATTTACTACTCCATTGGATTCATAATTTGCTTTACTAATGTTCCAAATATTGAATTCTAAACACCATTTTAATTCTTCTATAATACTTTTCACTCCGGGATAAGCCCATCCTTTGTATTCAAATCCATTATAAGCTTCCATTAAATCTTCTTTTGTCATCTTATAAATCAGAGGACTATAATAATTAATACTATCGCTAACAATAAATTTAGGAGGAAGAATTTCATAATCATAGAATCCGCTATCCTCAAGATAGGAGAGTTCTTCCATTGCTCTGTAATATAGATATCCTTGTATGTATGCTCTTCTTTTTAAGAAATATTCACGATAAAATTCCTCAACTGCCCATACCACCTTTAAATCATAAATCTGAACTGTTCTTTTTTCATGATCTATCACTATAAAGTCCAACAAACTTTTAAAAGGATGTTCATCAATAATATATCCTTCAACAGAATACTGATTGAGAACAGTATATCTTTCATCACTTACCAAATTAACTATATCCTTTGTAATAGGATTGGTTCGTAGCTCTTGCACAATTCTCTCTGCATTTTCTACATCCTGTACAGTGACAGTGCTTAATTTTTTAGGACGAATGTTTCTGATTTCATTGTAATAAATCTCATCATCACTCCCTACAAATTTCCCAATAATTGTTTTATAAGGAAGTTTATATCCACTTTTCTCATATGCTTCCGTGGAGAGTGATTCAAAGTCTCTTGTAATCTCTCCATCTTCATTTGTGCAAGCTATAGTAGCTTCATACAGAGCCTCTACAAAGTTAGCCATCATTCCTGATGGTGGTTCCTTAATTGCTGAAATATAAAACTTCTCATCAAATTTATCTTCCTCCCATAACAATGTTTCCACCAACTTCCCTGTGAGAATAGCCTGTGTATCCTTCTCTTCTTCAGGTTCATTAGCGATGTATTTCTTATAATACTGCTTCCGATTAAAAGAAAAGTCCTTTAAACTACTGGAGCTGTCTATCATCAGCTCACGATATTCTTTCTCCCCTGTTACTTTTTGTTCTCCTTGTATACTCATATTATTTGTGCTTCTTTTAAAATTTGTTCAACTTTCTCCCAATCTACAAATGGTCTATGACTTAATTCTAAATCTTCTTTTAACGGACATCCTAAAGCAGCATCATCAATATATAACTGCCCATAAGCTTTAGGACTCTTTGTCCATTTTTCCTGAGTAGGATTGATGTTTATTCCATAGAGTGGAATATCATTCTCTTTAAACCAACTTACTGCTTCTGATAATGGATGATAGGCTAAATCAGTACCATCTATTCTATTATCACTTCGCATAGTAAATAATATTAAATCATGACTCTTTGCTATTTCCTTTAATACAGGAACAGCCCCAATATCTTTCCCTATCCTTGGAAATTCATGTGTAACACACGTTCCATCAAAATCTAT
>JACIXZ010000063.1 GCA_014360205.1 Tissierellales bacterium | reverse complement strand
TATAGGGTGGTAATAAAATAGCACCATACATATCTGCATGGCCTCTAGGTTCTAAAATTACAGCTTCCCTAATATAATCATATTCATTCATCATCTTTTTTCTGAATTCCAAAACAGATTTTGCAGTAATATCTGGTAGGCCATCGTATATGACTCAAGGCTATTGCATAATTTCTATGTTTTTCAATTTTCGTCATTTTTCTTAAATTTTGCTCAATTTTCTACTCAATTTTTATTACTTTTTAGTTTTTTATCCCTTGTTCACCTCCTCAAATAGCTCCAAATCATCTAAAATCCCTAATTTTGGGCACAATACACCCTTAAAAACATAATCTAATTGCTTTTGTTACATTAAAACATATCGATTTCATCAGAAATTCATACAACACCTTACGCAAACCCATATATCTCGATCTATTTAGACCATATTGACTCTTCAATGTACCAAAACTACGCTCAATTTTATATCTCACCTGCTTACACAAATTATTTAGCTCTTTCTGTAACTCACTTAATTTCCCGCCCTTTATCTTCTTATGCATAATAAAATCTTCTATATCCTTTGACTTCAACATATCTCGATTCTTCTTGCTACTATATCCCTTATCCGCAAATACCATTGGAACATTGTAACCCTTATCTCTTAACTCTGATATCAATGACTCCAAACAGCCTGACTCATGTACATTTGCTCCTGTCATATTTACTGCTAAAATAAAACCATCTATTGCATCACTCACTACATGCGCCTTATAACCATAATAAACTTCATTTCCCTTCTTTAACCAACTAGCTTCTTCTTCTCTGGAATAGTTGATATCCACGCCCTCTTTCTTTCCTGTTTCTTCTTTTGATGAAGTTTCTTCTTCATTTTTGGACTCTATACATTTATCTGGACGACTCTTAGCTTCTATTACTGTAGCATCAACTATCACTCCTTTTTCTAAAATAAATCCAGATTGCTTGAGCTGCCTGTTTATTTCTTCAAATAATACCTTATCCAAATTTAACTCACATAATCTCTTCCTAAATCTGCTTATTGTAGAATGATCTGGTACTGCATCTTCCATCGATAATCCCACAAAATCCATAAAACTTAATCTGTCATGTAAGGCTTCCTCTATCTCATAATCACTTAAATTGTACAAATTCTGCAAAAATACTATCTTGAACAGTAATAACGGAGGATAGGCTGGTTGACCACTCGCATTCTCTGTGTATTTGTACTTCTTTTTTAGCTTCTTCTCTATCTTTGAAAAGTTTATTAAATCATTTAAAAACCTTAATCTATTACGTTTTTGTTTTGATAATTTATCTTGAGCTGCTATGTCTGATACTGTCATCCCTTTTATCTCTTTTGAAGGCATAATTACCCCCCTTATTATTAAAAATTAAGCATAATTTAGCAGAAAATAGATTAAATATCAATATGTTATATAAATTTTACTGTGCAACACCCTTATATTGTTTATGTTTCTGTATCATTGGAATTAAAATATCAGGCAAAACAATTTCCCTATGGCTTTCAACTGTTTTAGTTTTATTTTTAATTATACCATTTACGATAACATTATTAACTAAATAAGTATTTCTATTAAAATCAAAATTT
>JACIXZ010000062.1 GCA_014360205.1 Tissierellales bacterium | reverse complement strand
TTATCACCTAAGTCAGCATCGCTTGTTGCATTTTTTAGTTCATAAGGGGTAGTATCATATATTTGTATACCAACAGCAGCTACTGAATATTCATTATGACCAAATACTTCTATAATATTCTGTCCCACTGGTAAATCCAAAGGATAGATATACCAATATCTGAAAGGTATTCTATCAGGAGCTCCATCATAACTATCTCCATTTGTTACTATCATATTAGTAAGAGCTGTCACATCCTGCTCTATAATATACTCACCATTGAGTTTTACCTTTCCATAGTTATCACACCCAAAACCAACATAATATGTTTTTGCAACAGCTATATCTATACAAAATGAGAATCCTATATCCTGTAAACTATGAGTAACACTACTCCAAACAGCAGTTCTGTTGAGGGGACCAACATTTGTCCAATTATTTGCCCAATAAGGAACTGTTGTCCATCTTTCATATACACCTGTTCCATCATAATTCCAGCTACTAAATAACAAAGTTCCATAGCTGCCATAAGAAGAATTAGTTGATGTAGCCAACACTGTATATGTAGGAGATGTGAATGTTGCTTCTTCCTCTTCATATAATATACATTGATCTCCTACAGATGTATATCCGGGGAGACAATTTGTACATGGAGCTATATTCGCTTGATAAGTGCACCCTCCACTATCTGTAAATAATAATACATATACGCCATCAGGAACATCTTCAAAAGAATATGAACCGTATACTTCGTGAATATTAGTGAGTCCACTTCCTACCAACTCTACTGTAATTGGTAGCATTCCATCATCTATTGTATATTGTACTCTTATCATATTCTATTTATTATTTCCACCCTGCAGGTATAGATGCATAGTTAGATATATTAGTAGCATTATAAAAACATAAAGTATAATTAAGTACAGATGTTCCTCCACCAAGGTTATCCCAGAATATACTGGAGTCCATAGCTGTTGTTAAAGAAGTACAATCAGAAAACATATGATTCATATCAGTAACATTAGTAGTATCCCATCCTGTTAAGTTAATAGTAAGAAGTCCATCTAATCCTTCAAACATACCTGACATATTAGTAGCACTACTTACATCCCAATTTTCAGTACCAATTATTTCAGTTAAAGCACTAGCTCCACCACCAGATGTAAACATATCTGAAAAACTAGTTACATTACTAGTATTCCAATTACTTAAATCAATAGATGTAAGATTAAATGTAGCATCGTCCCACATATCTACCATTAATGTAACACTACTAGTGTCCCAATTTTCTAAATGACATACTTCTAATGAATGACATTCCCAGAATAAATAAGTTAAATCAGTTACTTGAGAAATATTCCAATCTGGGATATTAGCAGTAACAAGATTTATACATTCATCAAAAGCTCCATACCCATATACATCTCCGCCTAAGAATTTAAATATATGACAACTACCTCCTGATATAGCAGTAAGACATGGTGCATCAACGCCAGCCATACAAAATCCTTCCATTATACCAGATATAGTAACTGTATATGTCCCTGCTCCAGAATAATTATGTAAAATATCTGGATCTGTAGCACTTGTAATATGTGAGGAAGACAAATCTCCCCAATCAACAATAGAATCGT
>JACIXZ010000061.1 GCA_014360205.1 Tissierellales bacterium | reverse complement strand
AGAATAAAAAAGGTATTAGAAGAATGGGGGATATAAATAAAGATGAGGCAGCAGCATTATTAAGAAAAGAAGGGATTGATGCAGTGTATGATGATATGATGGAAGAAGCTCAATATCAATTCTTAAATAATGACTTATTAAAACTAGAAGAATCTATAATAAGACAACCCACTCCCAGAATAGTACCAACTAGACCTAGTTGGGGAGTAGAAGAAATACCAATAAGAAGAAATGGTGGACAATTGCAATCACCAAAAAAATTAACTAACTTTACTGATTATAATTCTTCACCAAATTGGTTAGATAAATATCAATAAACATGAAAGCACAAATATTAAAAATAGCAGGAGTAAAGAACATTCAAGAGTTCTACAAGAAGTTTCCAACAGAAGAAGCTTTCATGAAGAAGCATGGAGAAGAGTTTAAGCTCAAATGTGGGGGAAAGCTTAAAAAAGCTGAAGGGGGTTTTGATTTTACACCAGAAGCTGAACAACCTTTACAGTTAGAACCTTGGATGACTGATACAAGTTGGATTAGTGGTCCTGTAGATAATGGTGAGTTTAATTGGTCTGACATTGGTGGGAGTGCCCCTAATCTTGATAAGAAGGGAGTTAATTGGGATAACGCCTTTACTAAGGGAATTCCTATAGGTGGAAAACTTATTCAAGGAATTCAACAGTTAAAGCAAGAAAAGGAAAATCTTAGAAAAGCTACACAGTGGAATGAAGTAAGTAAATTAGTATTAAATGCGTCCAATACAAAACCTGAGGAAATAACAAGACAGTATGTACGTCCTGAAGATAATATTACCACAGGGGAACAGCTATACCCCATCTATGGAACAGGAACAAATGTTCTTGCTAAAAGTGGTATACATATTAAACCTTCTAAGAGAGGTACATTTACGGCAGCAGCTACTAAACATGGAAAAGGTGTACAGGAGTTTGCTTCTCAAGTATTAAATAATAAAGAAAATTATTCTCCAGCTATGATTAAGAAAGCAAACTTTGCCAGAAATACTAGTAAATGGAATAAGGGAGAAGATGGTGTAGAATTAATACAACCAATAGTTCCAGATTTTACACAAGCTCCTCAGGATTTAATTCCTGTTGATTCTAATAGGATGTATAGCAGGGAATACAAATTCAGAGATAATGGTCCTACATATTATGATGAGGCTATTAGACTTGATAAAGAATTACAGGATGCTGAAGGTAAACTTAAGAGAGCAAGAATTAATGGTAGTAAAGCTAAATGGGAAGGAAAGATAAGAGAAGCTAAACAAGCTAAATATGATCTGCTCTCTCATCAATATGAAAACTTTAGAAATGGTGGAGAATTAGAACAAGCTAACTTTGGACAAATCCTTTCAGCTTTTGATCAGGCTGGAGGTACTGATAAAGTTAGTGGACTTATTACAAACTTTACAGGAGAAAATGCAGGAGGAAGTCTTGGAGGAACAATTGGGGAAACAATTGGTAGTTTTGCTGGTCCTGTAGGAAGTGTTGTAGGACAAATTGGTGGACAGCTTATTGGAACATTGCTGGATAAAAATCCACAGAGAATCAAGAAGCAACAGAATGCTATGAATAGAAACATAGGAGCTGCTGCTATTAATGATTAAAGCAATAACAGAGATTCTTCATTTATGAGAACAGGTGGAAATATCCGACAGAATAACA
>JACIXZ010000060.1 GCA_014360205.1 Tissierellales bacterium | reverse complement strand
AGATGAAACTTTTCCTATTATTGCAGAGAAAGAAAACTTTACTATTGAAAAATGTGAAGGAGACGTTATCATTAATTGGGATGATGATGATCTTGCCATGCCTAATAACTTATATAACATTAATAAGTATTGGAAGGATGATACTAATCTCCTTCATTGGAATAAAGCTTTATTTTACAATGGACCTAATGCTACAAAAATAGCAGGAGTTGGGAACTCTGGAATAGCATTTAGTAAGAAAGTTTGGGAAGAAATAGGAAGAACTCCAGTGGAACAAGCTGGATGGGACATGTCATTTGTAGTTAAAATTCATAATCTTGGAAGAGATAAAGTAGTATTAGCTAGTCCACCTGATGAAGAAGTTAGTTGGGTTTATAGATGGGGAGGAATTCCTGCTAAAAGTAATGAGGCAGGGATATATCATCAGTCAGGTCAAGGAACCGATACTCCTGATAGAAAGAATATAGTACAAAGACATGTTGAATATATAGAACAACAAAGAAAACATGGTAAAATCCCTACAGGTGACATCGAATTAAAACCACACGCTGTACATGATTATGTAGACCTTCGTAGGAGAACAGCCTTACAAAATAGAAAGAAATGAGAGAAGCAGAAGATATAATATTTGATGAGTTGGAAATGGATTCTGATGGAAAAGAAAGCTTCTATAGATATAAAGAAGTAGAGAAGGCTATTAAAATTGCTCAAAAAGAAGCATAGAATGAAGCTATTGATAAATGTGCTGATGTTGCATCTAAATTTAATTCATTTTATGTTGATGAATCTAACGCTAGTGCTATAAAATCAAGAATTCTAAAACTAAAGAAATGAAAGTTTGCACTAATTGTAAGGAAGAAAAAGATGTTAATGGCTTTTCTAAGGATAAGAACAGGGAAGATGGAAGAGACCCTTGGTGTAAAAAATGCAAGAGTGAATACAAAACATCTCATTACCATACAAAAGAAGGATTAGCTACTCAAATTTTTGTTCATCAAAAAGCTAAATCTAAAAAGAGAGGGCATGACTTACCTTCTTATACTAAGTGTGAATTGAAAGAATGGTTATTTAATCATGAAGATTTTCCAAGATTATTCTCAGAATGGGAAAATAATAATTTTGATAAAAACCATACTCCATCTATAGATAGGTTAGATGATTATCTACCATACTCTTTTAATAATATTAAATTAGTAAAATGGAAAGTTAATAATGATAAAGGGAGTAAGGATATTGTCTCTGGAAAGAATAGAAAATATTTAAAACCTGTAGTTAGTATAAATAAAGAAACAGGTAAAATTAATAAGTTCTATTCAATAGCTCAAGCTTACAGAGAAACGGGAATATCTAAATGTACAATAATAGATAATTGTAAAGGAAAGAGAAATACAAATAGAACATTTAATCCTTATATTTGGTATTATGAGAAAGACTACAATGCAACCATTTGTTGAGTTTATATTACCTACTCATGATAGGTTAGATTTATTAAGATGCACTATTGCCTCTATTAAAGCTCAAAATGTAATTAACTGGTTATGTACGATTGTTATTGATAATGATCCTGTAGATAGAAATTACAAAATTTCTGGGCTTGTTGAAAGTTTCAATGATAATAGAATTAAATATATATTTACCGATAGAAGATGGAATGATTGGGGACACACACCACGCGAAATTGGTAAACAGCAAAGTTCAGC
>JACIXZ010000006.1 GCA_014360205.1 Tissierellales bacterium | reverse complement strand
GAATGAGCCGAAATACACTGATATTCAAGATGCGCTCTCAAACACAAAAAGAGGTTAAAAGACAATTAGATCAATTAGAAAAAAGAATCGGAACTAAGCGCTTTAATCAGGTGTTTAAATCGATAACGGTAGATAACGGCAGCGAGTTTTTAGACTGGAGAAGCTTAGAACAATCATGTGTAAGTAGCAGTGGAGTATTACGTACCCATATATATTATTGCCATCCATACCATTCATGGGAAAGAGGAACTAATGAACAGGTAAACGGCCACATAAGACGATTTATCCCAAAGGGTTGTGCAATTTCAAAATACAGTACAAAAGAGATTTTAGAGATTCAAGAATGGCTAAATAACTATCCGAGAAAAATATTAAATGGAAAAAGCGCAAGAGAAGTGTTTAAAGAAGAATTAAAAAAATATTCATAGAGCAAAAGCAAAAATCTTCTCCCCTAGGGGAGAAGAACATCAAATGATGTAAAATAATGTAAAAGAGTTCACAAGATATATAAACAACGACATATTAACAGAGATA
The DNA here is from genome assembly GCA_014360205.1 of Tissierellales bacterium. GTDB lineage: Bacteria > Bacillota > Clostridia > Tissierellales > Tissierellaceae > Soehngenia. The sequence goes on along the minus strand of JACIXZ010000006.1, from coordinate 130,917 downwards.
AAAGTGTTTCATTTTAAGTTGCATTTTGCCTATTTATATAATAAAATCATTATCCTTGACATAAAATAAATTTTGTCCTATAATATTCTTTGTATCATCAGTGGAGAGATGGCTGAGCTGGTCGAAGGCGCACGACTGGAAATCGTGTAGGCGCTATAAACGTCTCGAGGGTTCGAATCCCTCTCTCTCCGCCATCATAAATTTTGCCGTGCTAGACGGGGAGGTAGCGGTGCCCTATAACCTGCAATCCGCTATAGCAGGGTTGAAGTCCTACTCGAGGCTTTCCTGTTGTGAGGTCTGCCCTAGATAAGTGGTGTTGACAGTCAGGTCCTGCGCAACGGAAACTCATGAACCTCGTCAGGTCCGGAAGGAAGCAGCGATAAGTGAGAATTTCCGTGTGCCGCAGGGAAACCTTACTCGAGCTAACTGTCTAGGTACCGCTCGGAGTGGGATAGTCGAAGGTAGGTGCACGGCTACATAAAAAGAAGCTAATTACTTTAAAAGTAATTAGCTTCTTTTATTTTATTCAATTATTAAGTCTATCTCATTGTTTTTGACTGTTACAGTTATCTTGCTGCCATCTTTTACTTTTCCTTCGATGATCAGCCTGCTTAGTCTTGTTTCAATTTCTTTTTGTAAAAATCTCTTTACTGGCCTTGCGCCGTATTGTACTGAATATGATCTGTTTAGTATCAATTGTTTTGCTTCATCTGTCAATTTTATAGTTATGTTCCTATCTTCTAGAAGTTTTTCTATTTGTTTCATTTGTAAATCAATTATCTTGAATAATTCATCCCTTTGCAATGGTTTAAACATTACAATTTCGTCAATCCTATTCAAGAATTCAGGTCTAAATGTCCTTCTTAACTCAGCGTTTATCTTTTCTTTAGTCTGTTCTGATATATGTCCCTCTTCTAGCAATCCTTCTAATAGATAATTTGAGCCAATATTAGAAGTCATTATTATGACAGTGTTCTTAAAATCTACTGTCCTTCCTTGGTTGTCTGTCAATCTACCGTCATCTAGTACTTGAAGCAATATATTAAATACATCTGGATGAGCTTTTTCTATTTCGTCGAATAGCACTACTGAATATGGTTTTCGTCTTACTGCTTCTGTAAGTTGTCCACCTTCTTCATATCCTACATATCCTGGTGGTGAACCAATAAGTCTAGATACTGAGAATTTTTCCATATATTCGCTCATATCTATACGAATCATGTTCTTTTCATCGTCAAATAGAGCTTCTGTCAATGCTTTCGAGAGTTCAGTCTTACCTACTCCAGTTGGTCCGATGAAGATAAAGCTTCCTATTGGCCTATTTGGATCTTTTAATCCCGCTCTTGCTCTCAAAACTGCATCAACAACAGCATCTACTGCTTCGTCTTGCCCTATAACTCTTTGATGCAATATATTCCCAAGATTTAGAAGTTTTTCTCTTTCAGTTTCAAGTAATTTATTTACAGGTATGCCAGTCCATTTTGCAACTACTTCAGCAATTTCTTCTTCAGTTACTTCTTCTTTGAGCATTCTTTCTCTAGTGTTGTCTTTTTGTTGAGCTTCTGCCAATTGCTTTTCTAATTCCACTAGCCTACCGTATTTAAGTTGTGAAAGTCTTTCAAGGTCATAGTTTCTTTCTGCTTCTTCAATCTCTCGTTTTACTTTGTCTATTTCCTCTTTGATATTCTTTACTTTTTCAATTTCTTTCTTTTCTTCTTCCCATTGAGCTTTCAATAGATTGAATTTATCTTTTAACTCTGAAAGTTCCATTTCTAGCTTTTGCAGCCTTTGTTTAGAAGCTTCATCAGTTTCTTTTTTGAGAGCTTCTCTTTCAATTTCTAATTGAAGTATTCTTCTGCGCACTTCATCTATTTCTTGAGGCATGCTGTCAATTTCTGTCCTTAACATCGCACAAGCTTCGTCCATTAAATCAATTGCTTTATCAGGTAAAAATCTATCTGTGATATATCTGTCAGATAGTGTTGCTGCAGCTATTACAGCTCCGTCAGAAATTCTAATCCCATGGTGAATTTCATATTTTTCTTTAAGTCCTCTTAGTATAGATATTGTATCCTCTACTGTTGGTTCAGATACTAGAACCTTTTGGAATCTTCTTTCTAGCGCTGCATCTTTTTCGATGTATTTTCTGTATTCATCTAATGTTGTGGCACCTATTGTATGCAATTCTCCTCTTGCTAGCATTGGTTTTAAAAGGTTAGATGCATCCATTGCTCCTTCTGTTCTACCAGCACCAACAATGTTGTGAATTTCATCTATAAACAGTATTATCCTTCCATTTGACTTCTGAATTTCTGACAATACTGCTTTTAGCCTTTCTTCAAATTCTCCTCTGTATTTTGCTCCTGCTATCAACGCACCCATGTCAAGAGCAAATATAGTCTTATCTTTTAAACCTTCTGGTACATCTCCATTTACAATTCTTTGTGCTAAGCCTTCTACTATAGCTGTCTTACCTACTCCTGGATCCCCTATTAACACTGGGTTGTTTTTTGTTCTCCTTGAAAGTATCCTTATTACATTTCTTATTTCATTGTCTCTTCCTATTACAGGATCAAGTTTACCTTTTCTAGCCTCATCAACGAGGTCTCTTCCAAATCTGGTAAGAGCCTCATAAGTAGCTTCAGGATTATCTGATGTTACTGTCTGATTTCCTCTTACTTTTCTCAATGCTTCTAAAAAGTTTTGTCTATTTATATTGTATTTTTTGAGAATCTCCTCTGACATAGATCCCTTTTGATTTAATATCGCTAAATAGAGGTGTTCAACGCTAACATATTGGTCGTTGAATTTCTTTGCTTCTTCTTCTGCATCAACCAATATCTTCGAATATGTCCTGCTTGGATATAGTGATCCTCCTGTTTGTTTTGGAAGTTTCTCTACTTTTCTTTCTACATCAGCTTTTACTAATTCTGGATTCAAGTCCATAAGCGACAATACTCTTGGGATTAGTCCATCTCTGTCATTTAAAAGTGCTAAATGAATATGGATATCTTCCAATTGAGGATTGCCTAATCTAATTGCTATGTTTTGTGATTCTTGTATAGCTTCTATGCTTTTTTGTGTGAATTTTTCTAAATCCATACTATCACCTCGCTTAATTATTTAATTCTTGAGTGGTTATCTCTTTTAATTTTCTGTACAGATCTTCTTGCTCTTTTGTCATATTTAAAGGGTTTACTATTTCAATTTCAAGATATAAATCGCCCTTATTGCCTTTTAAGTCAACAAATCCTTTTTTGTTTAGTCTTAATCTCTTCCCTGTGTTAGTCTTTTCAGGTATTTCAACTCTAATTTTACCATCTAGTGTAGTAACTACAATCTTATCTCCAAAGTATGCTTGCCATGGATATACTTTTACTTTTTTGTATACATCTAGCCCTTCCAATCTAATATCTTCATCTTCTCTTATATTTATCTTAAAGAGTATGTCACCATCTAATCCCCATTTTTGGCCCTTTACTTTTACTTTCTTGCCTTCGGTTATCCCTTTAGGAATTTTTACAGTTATATTCTTATTTTCTCCATTTATATTTAGCATCACATCTCTTGTTGAACCTTTATATGCTTCTTCAAGGCTTATCGTAAGTTCAGCTTCATAGCTTGGAGCTTGCCTTTTTTGCTTTCTTTGAGAGCTTCTTTGCCCGAATATATCTCCTATGTCAAATCCTCTAGTTCTAGAGCTACCCATGTCATTTCCGAATATCAAATTAAAGAAGTCGCTGAAATCTCCCATATTATCTGTAGTATAAGTATATGTTCTGCCACCTTGGAAATTTCCAAATCCAAATTGTGATGGGTCAAATTGCTCGCCGCCAGAAAATCCGTATTGTCCAAACTGGTCGTATTTCTTCCTTTTCTCTTCATCACCTAGTACTTCATACGCTTCATTTATCTCTTTAAACTTTTCTTGTGCTTTCGGATCATCTGGATGTAAATCTGGATGGTATTTTTTTGCTAATCTCCTGAAGGATTTTTTAATCTCATCTTGAGTTGCATTTTTATCTACTTCAAGTATCTTGTAGTAGTCTTTATACTCCATACTCATCACCTACTTTCTTGGTCGCAGTTGTATTATTTGTCTTTGACTTTCTTTGACCTTAATATATTATATAAAAATTTTTCCATCATTTCAATACTATTTTTACCCAATTATAGAAATTTTTATCCTAAATTTAAATTATTTATTTTATTAATAAAAGGTGCGATGGCCATGGCAATATCCATTGCTGATCTTTTACAAATAAAGTTTTTAAATTAAGTAAAAATAATGGAGCTTTCGCTCCATTATTTTATATACTTATCTATTATATTTATCACTTCGTCAATTTTTTCTTTGCCTTTGTCTTCGCCTTCTAGTATGGCTGATGCTACGCAAGTTCTGATATGCCCATTCAGTACATCTATATTAGCCTTTTTAAGCAGGGCTATAGTGGAAAGTATCTGAGTGGATATATCGACGCAATATCTATCAGACTCTATCATCTTAATTATTCCGTCAATCTGTCCTCTGGCTGTCTTTAGCTTTCTTAAAGCTACCTCTTTTTCTGTATTCATTTAAGATCACCTATTTTATATTTACTACATCATAGCCAGCTTCTTCGACTGCTCCTTTTAATTTTTCATCATCAAGGTTGTTTCCTTTAACTACTGCATTTTTTTCTTCTAAACTTACCTTCACTTCTTCTACTCCCTCTACTTCTTTTAGTGCATTTGTTACTGCTTTTACACAATGCTCACATGACATGCCTTCAATTGATATTATTTTTTCCATTTTCATTCTCCTTTCATTATTTAAAATTTCTTAATCTTAAAGAATTGCTTACTACTGATACTGAGCTAAATGCCATTGCTGCTCCTGCTATCATTGGATTTAAGTATCCCAATGCAGCAAATGGAATGCCTATTGTGTTATAGAAAAATGCCCAAAACAAGTTTTGCTTGATAGTCCTCATAGTTTTGTGGCTAAGTCTAATAGCTGTAACTACTCCATTTAAATCTCCTTTTATTAAAGTGATATCTGATGCTTCGATTGCAATGTCTGTCCCTGTGCCTATAGCAAAACCTACATCTGCACTTGCTAAAGCTGGAGCATCGTTTATTCCATCTCCTACCATGCCGACTATTTTCCCTTCTTTTTTTAAGCTACTTACTATCTTTTCTTTGTTTTCCGGCAATACTTCAGCAATTACATTTTCAATCGACACTTCTCTGGCTATGGCTTTAGCTGTCCTTTCGTTGTCGCCTGTGATCATATAAAGCTCTAAGCCCATTTCTTTCATTTTCTTAATCGCTTCATAAGAGCTTTCTTTAATTTTGTCTGCAATTCCTATGATGCCGTTTATTTCATTATCTATTGAAACTATAATCACAGTTTGACCTTTATTCTCAAGTTCTGCTATCTTTTCTTCTATATTGTCATCTATTTCTATCAAATTTTCTTTTATCAAAGCTCTATTTCCAATAGCAACTTTCTTTCCATCATAGATTGCTTTTATACCTTTGCCGGGAATCGCATTGAATTCTTTTGTTTCATAGAATTCAATCCCCTTTGATCTTGCATATTTTACCACTGCCTCTCCCAAAGGATGTTCTGATGTGTTTTCAACAGCAGCAGTAATTTCAATCAACTTGTTTTCATCAATATCTGTTAACTTCTCTACATATACCACCTCAGGTGAACCCTTTGTGATTGTCCCTGTCTTATCTAAGACTATTGTAGTCAATTTATGAGCAAGTTCAAGATGTTCTCCTGATTTTATCAGTATTCCATGCTCTGCACCTTTGCCTGTGCCTACCATTATTGCAGTTGGTGTTGCTAAACCAAGTGCACAAGGACAAGCTATGACCAAAACGCTTACTGCATTAATAAGTCCTGTATTAAAGCTATCCAATCTCGAAAACACAATAAATGTTATTAATGCAATTCCCAAAACCACTGGCACAAATATGCCTGATATCTTATCTGCTAATCTCTGTACTGGAGCTTTAGAGCCTTGAGCGTCTTCAACCATGCTTATGATTTGAGAAAGCATAGTATCTTTTCCAACTTTAGTAGCTTTGTATTTGAAGCTTCCGGTTTTATTGATTGTCGCTCCTATTACAACGTCTCCCTCTTTCTTCTCTACAGGAATGCTTTCTCCAGTTAGCATTGATTCATCAACTGCAGATGCTCCTTCCATTACTATTCCATCAACAGGCAAGCTCTCACCCGGCCTTACGACAATAACATCTCCTACATCGATATCGTCTATTGAAATTTCTATTTCTTTTCCATCTCTATATACTCTTGCTGTCTTTGGCCTCAACTCCATAAGCTTCTTAATTGCATCAGAAGTTTTGCCTTTTGCTATAGCTTCAAACAGTTTTCCTAAGAGTATCAATGTTATGATAACAGCAGAAGCTTCAAAGTAATATTCGTGCACCCCATTTATTAAATTGTACACACTGTAAAAGTACGCTGCTGATGTTCCTAAAGAAATTAGCACATCCATATTTGCAGCTTTCCCTCTTAAGGAATGATATGCCCCTTTATAAAATCTTGAACCTATTATAAACTGGACTGGTGTTGCTAAAAGCATTTGAAAATATCCATTTGTCAGTATGTTCATTCTTCCTGCCATGTGAAAAAACATTGCAATCAATAGCGGCAATGACAGTATCGCTGAAATTATAAAAGATCTCCTCAATGATTTTATTTCTTTCTCTCTTAATAATTTCGCTTTTTCTTTGTCTTCCTCTGACAAAATTTCAGCTTTATACCCAGCTTTCTCCACTGCTTGTACAAGAATTTGTTCATTCACTACTTTGGGATTATAAAAAACTAATGCTTTGTTTGATGATAAATTTACACTTGCTTTTTCTACTCCTTCTAATTTATTTAAAGCCTTCTCTACTCTGTTAGAGCAAGCAGCACAGGTCATACCCTCTATTAAAAGAGTCTTTTTTTGAATATTATTTATGTTTTCTGCCACTTTATCACTCTCCTTATCTCCCCCACCGGGTATTGGTGTATTTAATATATCATTTCCCAGTAAAACAGTCAACTATATTTTTCGTCATTTAATTAACATTTCACTTGATTTTTTCAGTTATATATATTATCATATTAAAGTAAATGATAATCATTATCAAATCGATAGGGGGATTTAATTTGGTTCTAGCTGAAGTAAAACAAAATAACAAATGCAAAATTAAAAATATAACCAAAGGCCAAATGGCTACTAAAAGATTATATGAGCTAGGTTTAAATACTGGAGCAGAGGTGAAAGTTGAGAAAAATGATTTTGGTCCTATAATTTTAAGAGTTTATGGAAATAAATTAGCTTTAGGCAGGAGCCTAGCTGAACAAATTGAAGTAGAAGAAGTAAATAACTAAAGGAGACTATAATAATATGCACACAATAGCACTTGTTGGAAATCCAAACAGTGGTAAAACTACATTGTTTAACGCAATCACAGGTTCTAACCAACATGTAGGAAATTGGCCTGGTGTTACTGTTGAAAAAAAAGAGGGTTTCTTTACATATAACAAAGAAAAATATACATTGGTAGACTTACCCGGTGCATATACTCTGGGGGCTTTTTCTGAAGATGAAATTGTTGCCAGAGATTTTGTATTAAAAGGTAATCCAGATGTTGTAATAAATGTAATAGATGCAACAAATATCAAAAGAAATTTATATTTAACAATCCAGCTTTTGGAGATGGGCGCAAATGTCGTGCTGGCTTTAAATATGATAGATGAAGCTAACACGAAAAAAATAAACATAGATAAAAAAAGACTATCAGAAAGATTAAATGTGCCTATAGTTGAGACTAGCGCTGCTAAAAAAATCGGCGTGGATGAATTGTTGAAAGTTACGGTCGAAAACATAGGAAGAAATGTTAGCCCTCTTGAAATATCTTATGGTAAAGATATCGACGAAGAGATAACAAAGATAATTAAATTGCTTGAAAATAAAGATTTTCTTTATCCTAAGAGATGGATGGCTATAAAAATACTAGAAAATGATAGAGATATTATTTCTCTTGTTTCAAGCGATAGTGAGATAAAAGAATATATTGATAATTTAATAAAAGAGAATAAGATTTATGAATTGGATATTGTCGATAAAAGATATGACTACATAAAAACAATAACTAAAGATTTAATTGAAGAACCAGAAAATGTACTAACTACCACAGATAAAATAGATAAAATCCTTACCAATTATATATTCGGCTTACCAATATTTGCATTGATAATGATCATAGTGTTTCAGCTGACATTTAAAATTGGTCAAGATTTTTTAGGTGGCTATGTTGAATCGTTCATTGAATTCATAGCAGGATTTATTGAAAGTTTACTCATCAGCATAAACGCTAATGAATTGTTGATATCCTTTATCTCAGAAGGGTTCTTTGGTGGTGTTGGTGCAGTTTTAGTATTTGTTCCATTGATAGTAGTTCTATATTTCTTTTTAGCTATATTAGAAGATACAGGATATATGGCTAGAGCTGCTTATGTAATGGACTCATTGATGAGAAAAGTTGGTCTTCAGGGTAAATCATTTATATCTATGATAGTTGGCTTTGGATGTAATGTTCCGGGAATTATGAGTACTAGAACTTTAGATAATAAAAAAGATAGAATGATTGCTATATTAATAAATCCATTTATGTCCTGTGGTGCAAGACTACCAGTTTATATGGTTTTTATAGCCGCATTTTTCCCTAGATATGGTGGTTTAGTCTTGTTTTCAATCTATGCTTTAGGGATAGCTATAGCATTTATAATGGCTAAATTATTTAGCAAGACATTATTTAAGGGAGAAGAAACCCACTTTATTATGGAACTTCCTCCTTATAGATTGCCTTCAATGAATAGTGTATTTAGAGATATGTGGGAAAAAGTATGGGGATTCTTAAAAAGAGCTGGAACTGTTATATTTTTAGTAGTTACAATTCTTTGGGTTCTTTCTATGCTGCCTGCTGGTGTTGAGCCTTATTCAAAAGAAAGTCTATTAGGCCGAATAGGATCTTTCTTTGCCCCAATGTTTACTCCAGCTGGATTTGGAAATTGGCAAGCATCTGTAAGTCTTTTTGCAGGAATAGCTGCAAAAGAAGCTATAGTTGGTACATTAGGTATGCTTTATTCTCCTATGGATCTTACTGAGGCTTTGAGAATGAACTTCTCAACTCTTTCTGCTGTTTCTTATATGGTTATGGTACTTTTATATACCCCTTGCGCTGCTACAATAGCCACAGTAAAGAGAGAGACAAATTCAAATGGATGGGCATTGTTTATGGCAGTGTATACATTTTTATTGGGATATATCATGGCAGTATTGGTTTATCAAATAGGTAGCCTATTTATTTAATTGGAGGAAGACATGTTAAAAGAATGTTTAAAATTAATTTCAGAAGGGTCTGTTAAATCAACTAAAGATATTGCTAATAAATTAAATATTAGCGAAATGGAAGCTAATCAATTCATAGAGCAGCTTAAACAAATGGATTATCTAAAAAAAGATGGAAGTGAATTTTCATGTGGTGGCAAATGTTTTGGTTGCAATTTATCCAATTGTCCAACTAATAGTTTTATGACTTTTAGTCTATCAGAGAAGGGAAAATTTTATTTAAAAAAATTATAAAATATTTTTATTTTTTGTGTTTAAAATATTTTTTCTGGGTATAATATAGACAAATCATTATACAATAAATCGTTACTAAATTAAAGTAATGATTTATATAATGGTTAATAGGACTTTGACAACTGTATCCAACAAAGTATTAAGTTTCTAGTTTAGTTAATTTAATTAAAATTAGTTGCTTTTTAAAAAAGTTACACTGATGATTGGTTAAGAGTATTTTAAGTTTAAATGATTTAAAATTGATGTTGATCTAAAGAAGTGTAAAAGGAAGTAAATTTTGTAGTTAACTTTGTAACCTAATTAAAACCTAGATTACGAGGATTAAGTAAGTAAGGAAAGAAAATTTAATAACTTATTAAGTTAAAAGATTAGAGTTTAATCCGCTTTAACTTAAATTAAGGAGTGCTTGTAAAAATTAAAGAAAATGTGATAGAACCAAAAACAGAACGTTGGAGCAGTTGTTCAAAGTCTTATTTAAATTGAGGGGCTTTTCTAAGATGAAAATTAGAATAGTCCTTCTTATTTTTTTGTTTATTTTTTAAAGTTGTATTTTACTAGCCTGGATACTATAATATAGTTAATATATATAAAGGAGATGCATTATGGAAAAAGTAGATTGGCTGGTAAAAGAAAACCTTACCATGCTTGCGGATTTTTATGAATTTACCATGGCTAACGGATATCTAGAAAACAATATGGAAGACAAAATAGCTTATTTTGATATGTTTTTTAGAAGCATTCCAGATGATGGTGGCTTTGCTATAATGGCTGGTGTTGAACAGCTTTTAGATTATCTAAAAAACTTAAAGTTTAGCGATGAGGATATAAGCTATTTTAAAAGCACAGGAATTTTCGGAGAGAAATTTATCAATTACTTGAAAAATTTCAAATTCACTTGCGATGTATGGGCTATACCTGAAGGTACTCCCATATTCCCTAATGAACCGATAGTAACTGTTAGAGGCCCTGTTGTGCAAGCACAGCTTATTGAGACTATGGTTCTTTTAACTATAAATCATCAATCATTAATTGCAACAAAAGCAAATAGAATCGTAAGAGCTGCTAATGGAAAACCTGTAATAGAATTTGGCTCTAGGAGAGCTCAAGGATATGGTGGTGCGATATTAGGAGCAAGAGCTGCCTATATAGGTGGATGTATAGGTACAGCAAATACAATCGTAGATAGGGATTTTAATATACCTGCATTAGGAACTATGGCTCACAGTTGGGTTCAACTCTTTCCAACAGAACTAGATGCTTTTAAGGCTTATGCAAGAGTTTATCCTAATAACTGTACACTTTTGGTTGATACTTATGATACTCTTTCTCAGGGAATTCCAAATGCAATAAGAACATTCAATGAAGAAGTTTTGCCTAGAGGTTTTAGGCCAAAGGGAATAAGAATAGATAGCGGCGATATTGCATATCTATCTAAAGAAGCTAGAAGAATGCTAGATGAAGCTGGTTTTAGCGATGTAAAGATAATGGCATCATCTAGTTTAGATGAATTTGTCATAAGGGATTTGTTAAATCAAGGTGCAAAGATAGATATGTTTGGAGTAGGAGAAAGATTAATCACAGCACAATCTGAACCTATATTTGGTGGTGTGTATAAATTGGTAGCTGTTGAAGAAAATGGAAAGATAGCACCAAAAATTAAAATAAGCAACAATGTAAACAAAATAACTACTCCAGGTTTTAAGCAAGTTTATAGATTTTATAGCAAGAAAAACAATAAAGCTATGGCTGATGTAATCACACTGCACGATGAAAAAATCTCTGAAGATGAGCCATATGAGATATTTCATCCTTTATTTACATGGAAAAGAAAGACATTAACCGACTTTTATGTAAGGCCTTTATTAGTGCAAATCTATGATAAAGGTCAATGCATATATGATAGCCCAAACATACATGATATTAGGAAATATTGCTTTGACCAATTAAATACTCTATGGGATGAGGTTAAGAGATTTGAAAGACCTCACGAATACTTTGTTGACCTTTCCGAAGCACTTTGGAAAGTTAAAGACGAACTTCTCAAAAAACATAAATAACTTGCCAAATTGGCAAGTTATTTTTTTATTTATTCTTTTTACTTTTTCCTTTAACTCTTTTTAGCCTAAAGAAATCTTCTCTTTCCTTTTCTTGAAGTACACTGTCGATATATTTGATAGTAGATTCATATTTAGGGATTTGAATCTTTTCTAGAGCATTTGCTCTTTTTTGTGTCTTTTTAATCTCCATAGCTAATTTATATACAGAGTTTTCTATCTCTGCTAGTTCATATATTAAATCTCTTACTTTCATAAAGCTTAGAACTGTCTTGTCAAAAGCAGGAGATGTTCTATAAAAACCATATTCAGCCTTTAATGTGCTACTTTGTCTTTTTATAATAGGAACTTCAACACCCATTACAGACTTATATAATATGTTAAAGTCTTTTTCGGTTTCAATAGATTCAGCTATCTCTTTTACGGTTTCTGGTCCCATCAGTATGTTAGCTATCTCCAAATTTCTGTATGCTTCTTGGAAAGCTTCGTCGACTTCTGCCTGCAATTTTGTTGCAGATTCAATTAAATTCATCATCTCTCTAATTAAAACAGTTCTTTTTTTATCTAAAAGTTCAAATCCTTTTTTTGCAAAAGAAAGAGAGTTTTTAGATTTTATTAAATTTGCTTTGGTAGGTGTTATCTTGTAAACAGCCATTGCCTCACCTTATTTCATATACTTTTCAATCAGTTTTTGATCCAGCCTATCTAATTCTTCTTTTGGCAACAGTTTTAACAAATCCCATGCTATGTCTAGAGTTTCTATCATTTCTCTATTTTCAGTGAAACTTTGAGATACAAATCTCTTCTCAAATTCTTCTCCGAATTTTAGATATTTCTGATCTCTTTCTGATAAATCGTCCTCACCAATGATTTGCGCTAATGCTCTTACATCTTGAACTTTAGAATATGCCGAGAACAATTGATTTGCTACCTCTGGATGATCTTCTCTAGTGAAACCTTCGCCAATACCATCTTTCATCAGACGAGAAAGTGATGGCAATACATTTATTGGTGGATATATGCCTTTCAAATACAAATCTCTTGATAATACTAATTGCCCTTCAGTTATATAGCCTGTAAGGTCAGGTATTGGATGCGTGATATCATCATTTGGCATCGTGAGTATTGGTATAAGCGTTACAGAGCCATTTTTATCTTTTATCATTCCAGCTCTTTCATAAAGTTCAGCAAGATCTGAATAAAGATACCCAGGGTAACCTCTTCTACTTGGTACTTCTTCTCTTAATGAAGAAACTTCACGAAGAGCTTCGCCATAGCTTGTTATATCAGTCATTATTACCAATACATGTTGATTTTCTTCATATGCAAGATACTCAGCAGCAGTAAGTGCACACCTTGGAGTTATGATTCTCTCCATGATAGGATCATCAGCATAATTTATATACATTACTACCCTATCTAGTACTCCTGCTTTTCTAAAGGTCTCTTGGAAATAAAAAGCTTCATCGTGTTTTACACCTATTGCGGCAAATATAATAGAGAAATTATCTTCTCCTGATTCGCTTTTTATCTTTGCTTGCCTTACTATTTGTGCTGCCAACTGATTATGTGGCAAGCCTGCCCCTGAAAATATGGGCAACTTTTGTCCCCTAATTAAAGTAGCAAGACCATCAATAGATGAAATACCTGTTTGAATGTAATTTCTTGGATACTCTCTTGATACTGGATTAATTGGCCTGCCATTCACATTGTAAGTTTTTTCAGAGTAAATCTCTCCTCCGCCATCAATAGGTCTTCCTATTCCATCAAATGTTCTTCCTAAAATCTCTTTTGATAGTGGTATTTCAAATGGTTTCCCTTTAAATGTTACTTTAGTATTATCTACAGCAATGCCCATAGTACTTCCGAAAACTTGAACTACAACACTATCGCCATCTATTTTAATTACTCTTCCAACCATTTTGTTGCCAAATTGGTCTTCGATTTCTGCTATTTCACTATACCCTATAGAATGAGTGTTAGAAAGTTCAACTATACTACCTTCAACTTTATCTAATTTTAAATATTTTCTCTTCATTCGTCTTCACCCACTATTTGCTATACTCTGACTCTAATTTATCATAGAAATCATTGATCATCTTGTTGACTTCTTTGATCTTTGAAATATCATCATTAGGTATAGTATATTTTAATTTTATGACTTCTTCGTATATTTCTCCATTTCTTACTCTGGAGATTGGTATTCCTTTCTTTACTGCAGAAAGCCCTCTATCATATAATAATTCCATGGTTTTTAGCATTTCATATTGTTTTTTAAGTGGCACAAAAGCGTCATCTTTATGGAATGCATTTTGTTGTAAAAATCCAATTTTTAAAACTCTAGCTACCTCTAATATCAATCTCTGGTCATCTGGCAAAACATCTTCGCCAACTAAGAGAACTATTTCTTGGAGCTTGTTTTCTTCAAACAGTATTCCAAGCATTTTTTCTCTTAAATTTTCAATATCCACATTTAACTCTTTCTCGTAGAAATCTTTGATCATATGAGTATACCCGCTATAACTGTCCATCCAGTTAATTGCAGGATAGTGTCTTGAATATGCTAGTTCTCTATCAAGTCCTAAAAATACATTTACGAATCTCTTTGTGTTTTCAGTTACTGGCTCAGAGAAATCTCCACCAGCTGGTGATACCGCGCCAATCAGTGTTACTGAGGCTTCTTTGCCTGAGAGTGTCTTAACATATCCAGCTCTTTCATAGAATTGAGCTAATCTAGTAGGTAAATATGCAGGGTATCCTTCTTCTGCAGGCATTTCTTCAAGTCTACCAGATATTTCTCTCAATGCTTCAGCCCATCTTGATGTTGAATCCGCCATGACAGCTACATCATAACCCATATCTCTGAAGTACTCAGCCATTGTAATGCCTGTGTAAATTGAGGCTTCCCTTGCGGCAACTGGCATATTTGATGTGTTGGCTATTAAAACAGTTCTTTCCATGATAGGCCTATTGGTCTTAGGGTCGACTAATTTAGGGAAATCCTCCAGAACTTCAGTCATTTCGTTTCCTCTTTCTCCACAACCAACATATATGATGATGTCTGCATCAGACCATTTTGCAAGTTGATGTTGGAGCATTGTCTTGCCAGTTCCAAAACCGCCAGGAATAGCTGTAGTTCCTCCTTTTGCTATTGGGAAAAATACATCTAGGATTCTTTGGCCTGTTACAAGAAGTTTGCTTATTTCAAGTCTTTCTTCTACAGGTCGAGGATTTCTTACTGGCCATTCTTGATACATCTTGATCTCGTGAATGTCTCCATTTTTATCTTCTATTTTAATAATTGTGTCGTTTATAGTTCCCTTGTTTGTTTCATTAACCCATATTACTTTGCCTGAGATCTCGATAGGAACCATGAGCTTGTGAACAATAAGCTGAGTTTCTTGCACTTCTGCAAATATCTGTCCCCCTGTTAGATTATCGCCTACGCTTACTAGCAGTTTAAACTCCCACTCTGTTTCTTCATCTATCGAAATAAGGCCAATTCCTTCAGGGATAAAGTCACCATGGTCATCTCTAATCTTCTTCAATGGCCTTTGAATGCCATCAAACATATTTCCAAGCATGCCAGGTCCTAGTTTTAGAGAAAGTGGTTTTCCAGTTGAAACTACTTCATCACCTTTTTTTAAGCCTTCTGTTTCTTCATAGACCTGAACAATACCAGTATCTCCATCAATGGAAATAACTTCGCCTATCAACTTTTTTGGCCCTACTACAACCATCTCTCTCATTTTAAATCCAGTCATGTTTTCTCCGATAATTACAGGACCGTTGATGGATTTAATCTTACCAGTTAAATCACTCATTTATGTCACCTGCTTTCTCTAAAAGCGCAAATAACTTGTTTCCTATCTCATACTCATTGTCATCAATCAAGGTCTTTAATGAATAATCAATTAAAAATGTCTTCTCTTGATCTTCGATTAAAAATCCGCCTAATAGATTTGATGGCAATGTTTCAATGTTAAATTTATGAATTCGTTCTGCGTAATTCTTTTCTAAGTGCTCTTCTACCATATCTTTGTCGCTTTCTTTAACATAAATATTGAAATTCAAATCTCCAAGCTCTAAAATAGCTTTGTCCAGTTTGCCAAAGAGATATTGTTTGTATTCACTAGTCTTAGTGAATTCTGAAGCTTTTTCATATAGGCTTTGTATAAAGTCTTGTAGGATTTCTGCCCTCATTTTTAAAACTTTTTCTTTGACTTTTGTCTTTTCTTCAGAAATCTTTTCGTTGATCTCTCTTTCTGCTATTGCCAATTTTCTTTTGATGATCTCATCTCTTTGAGCTTCTAGCTCTTTCTTCTTCTGTTCTAGGAGATTTTCATTCTCTTTTTTTAATTCTTCCAATGCTTTTTGGAATTTCTTTTCTTCTTCTTTGTAGACAACTTTGCGAAATATATCCAATTTATCTTCTACAGTTATCATGACTTCACCACCTATATTTTGATGCCGACGGACTCTTTGATGTATCTCATAATAAAGTCTTTGTCCTTTAGGCCTGTCCTATCTGGTACAGTTACAATTAGCTTCTTGCTATTGCTCTTTTTTACTTGAAGCACTCTATCTTTCATTTTTTCTAGGATAGATTCTGTGATTATGATTATTCCAATCTCATCATTTTCGACAGCTTCATCAAACGCTTTTCTTATATCATCTAAATCTTTTACATACATTCCTTCTATGCTTGCTAATCTCATTCCCACTAAAGTGTCCTTGTGGTCGCTGATTAGAATGGATTTCATTTTTATAACCTTCCCAAAATAAGAATTGAAACTATAAGACCATAAATAGCAATACCTTCTGCCAAACCTACAAATATAAGTGTTTGTCCTAATAATGATTTATCTTCTGATACTGCGCCTAAAGCTGCTGAACCAACTACTGCTACTGCATAACCTGCGCCAAGTGTTGCTAATCCTGTTGCTAGAGCTGCCGATATAAATCCTAAACCTTGAGATGATGTTACACCTGTTGCTGTTGCTTCTTCAGCTGCGTTTATTGCTCCTGGTACCATGATTATTACTGCTGCCATCAAAAGTGGAACAAACACAAACAAGTTAGCTCTCAAAATCTTTTTCAATTTCTTTCTGTCGCCTTCCATATCGCTGTAAATAAAATATACTCCTGTAGCAATTGTCAATAATACCATAATGGTAGTTGTTGTTAATATAAATGACATAATATCTCCTCCTAAATTCTAAATTCTAATATTCTAATTTTACAGGCTCAAAAGCCTTTCCATCGCCTTTATAATATCTACTGAATAGTTCGTAATATTGAAGTCTTAAGCCTTGAATAAATACTATAAGCCCTTCAAGCCCTAATATCAGTAGGTTTCCTATGATTAACACCACTGCATTTCCTGCAGCAGAGCCTATCATTTCGCCTATGGTTTCAAATGCAATAAATAATCCCACGTGAGTCAGCGCAAACGCTCCAACTCTTATAAATGATACTGTACCACTCAACATGCTCAAGAAAGTCTCAAGCAATGAGAATACACCTTCGATGTAATATCCTGTGATATCTTCGTGATGTAGAGGTCTCTTCTTTTCAACTAGATTAGCAAGTGGCATCTTGAATATGATGGACAATAAGCATAACACTGCTAGTATAATTCCAATAGATACTGGCATTATGTTTAAACCTAGCATCATACCGCCAACTAAAAGAAGTAAGTCTATAAAAAGCACAAATCCTGCAATTCCTTTATTTCCAAACACAGCTTCTTCGATGTCTTTTCTCTTGAAAGCATTTATAATGCCATGAATATATGCAATTATAAGTAGTGTGACACCTACGCCAATTGCTATCATAAGCATAGTATTGATGTTTTCAAAAGGTCTAATCAATAGTGCTGGTATGATCGTTTCAAATCCAAACACAGCGCCGTAAAGAGTGCCAAAGACCATTGAACTTGCTCCTAGTCTAGTCAATAACCCTCCAAAAGTCTTGCTCTTCTTGCCTACTAATAATCCTGCAAGCAAGATGACAAATCCTTGACCCAAATCTCCGAACATCATTCCAAATAAAAACATGTATGACAAACTTAAAAAAGGAGTAGGGTCTAATTCGTTGTATGATGGAGTTCCATACATCTTCACGAGCATCTCAAATGGTTTAAATAGCCAATTGTTCTTCAATTTTGTAGGTGCATTTGAAATCTCGTCTTTCTTGAACACAGCTACAATGCCATTGTATTTCTTCAATAAATTCGTTACTTTGTCCTTGTCTGAATCGGCAATCCAAGCTGAAAAATAGAAATACTTCTTTGAGAAAGCAAGGTTTTCTTTAATATCTTCCATCTTCAAGATCAACTTAGCGTGTGCTAATAGCTCCTTGACCCTTTCGCCATATTTTGATTTTATTTTTTCTTCAATTTTCTCATTCTCAGCAATCTCCGCTAAAATTGTATTTCTCTTAATGTCTATCTGTTCGCTGATTTCTTTAGGAGTGCCAGTGTACTCCTCAGGAATTGGAATTTCTTTAAATCCTAAAGACCTGAGTATTCTAGTCATTTCAATAATCATTTCTTTTGGGTACATGACTATATATACTTCTCCTTCTTGGCTTGAACCAGTGTGCAAGAAAATACCCAAAATATTTTCATAGTTTTTCTTAACCTTTTGTCTGCCTTCTTTAGAAAGTATCCCAACTTTAAAATCAAAATACTCCATGCTCCTCAAGTCAGACAATGGTATTGAAAAATTCTTTAACTCTTTAAATATATTAGAATAATACCCCTCTAAGTGTTCAATTTCTTTTTTTAGAACATTTATTCTCTCATTTGTGTCATGGATTTCATCAATTATAGTGTCGAATTCCTCGAGAATATTCTCTTTTGGCAGCAAAGTATCAATTCTCATATTTAATTCATTGTCTTTTACATCAAATATTTCTTTGATTGTATCTGATTTTTTACTCAATTCGTCGACAAGAGAGTCTTTCTTATAGCTCCTTGCATAGTTCATATCGATAATCTTATCTATATTCTCGTTTGTGACATCAAATGTGAAATTATTAGACTCAATTTGATGAATTGCAGGAATTAAATCCACTTCAACGTTTGTGACTACATCCTTTAGGACATTTTCTGCATCTTGCGCCTTCCCAACGATATTTAACAAAGTCATTTTTTCAACCGACACTTATTATCACTTCCTTCTTCTCATCGTGATGCTAGGCTTTATCATTATGCTAACACCCTTAGTAATAAACTGTTTTTTAGTTTTGTAGAATGGACAACTTCTTCATCAAATGCTACATAAATATCCTCATATTTGCTTAAAGTATTTTGTATGTTTTCTTTATCGGAACACAATACCCAAGCGGCTAGATAGAAATACTTTCTTGAAAAAGCTAGTTTTTCTTTTACTTTTTCAATTTCAATCATGATTTTCAACTGGTTGAGTAGATTAGTTGCTTTATCCAAGTTTTTTGACTTTAACTCATCCAATTCCTTCTCCTTCAATGCAATTTTTGCTAAAATTTCATTTCTTTTTAGTGTAAGCATTGCACTTATTTCCTTTGGAGTAGAATTATACTCTTCTGGCAACACTAGCTCGCGAAATTCCAAAGTCTTTAATGCTCTCTCTATATCAACAGCCACTTTTTTGGGGTAAATTATAAAATATACTTCTCCTTGTTCTATCTTGCCAGTATGAACGATTATAGCCGGTATATTTTCATAGCTTGATTTTAACTTCAACCTTCCAGAATTGCTCAATACTCCTAGTTTAAAGTCAAAATACTCCATATTTCTCAAATCTCCAATACTTATTGGAAAGTCGTCCAGTTCTCTAAAAATATTGTTATAATAGCTTTCTAATTTGCTCAACTCATTTTTTAAATTCATTAAATCTCCATTTAATGAATTTATGTTTTCAAGCACGTTAAAAAAATCATTGATTTCATCGTCATTTATAGAAGGTTTTTCTTTCGAAATTTTTATACTGTCATTGCTTAAATCAAATGCCGACATTATCTGCTTTTTCTTAGTTTCTAAATCAGTAACTTTATTGTCGCTTATATAAGGCATTACATAATTCATATCAACTATTTTATCTAGGTTCTCATCTCTTACATTTATTTTAAAATGACCTGTTTCGATTCTATTCAAAGCATCTAATAGTTCAATGTCATAGTTTAAAACTAAATCTCTTAATACTGCATCAGCATGTTCTATTTTGCCAACCACATTAAGCAGCTCCATTTTGTTAGCTCCCATGATTACTCACTTCCTTTTAAGTCTCGAATGAGGTATTCTTTTATGTCTATGCTTGAAATTTGATACCTCTTTGATTCCAATATAGTCATGATATCTCTTGTCTCAAATTCTAATAAATGCAAAAATCCTATCGACACTGAAATATCCATTTTAGCTTTTTTGAAAACATCTTTAAACATATTATATAGATACCTTTGAATTCTTAATTTCAAGAAAGTATCTATATCTTTATCTGGGTTAAATAGATCTTTGTAGGGAGTGTTTCTAACAGTTTTAATTAAATAGTCTACATCTGAATAACATAATTTCTTTAAATCTTCGTATTTAAACTCAAGCCCTCCACTTAATGCGTAGTTTATGAGCTCTTCAGGTATTGTATTGTAAAACTTAAGACCTCTATAAATCCATTCAATATTTAATAAATCCACATTTGTACCGACTAGTTTTTCTGCGAATTTTCTGTCTTCCCTTGAAAGTTCTTTTGCTTTCTCGCTTACTGTCTGAAAATAAAATTTATCAAGACTCATTTCGATATAAAAAATCAATCTCTCTGGATCTTCATCTTTATATCTTTTAATTATGTCATAAAAAGGTGTGTCATTTAACATTTCAATCAATTCATTGATGTTCTTTGCGTTCTTTATCTTATCATAAGAAAAGCTGTAGTATTTTTCTCTGATTAAGCTTAAATTCTTGGTTTCTTCCAAGCTCTCCCCTCTAGCAACTGCTCTGATAAAAAGTTTCAAGTCTTCCACTTCATATCTAAGCATAAGAGATCTATAAAACTCTTTGTACTTATCGGAGAAATAATTTAATATTTTACCAAATTGATGCACCAAGTATCTATCCATTGCAATGTCTACTTCTTCAATTCTTGTAAGATGTGGATCGTTTGTGATGAATTTTCCATATATAGTGTTATTTTCCAAATATGCGATTGTATCATCTACAGTCTTTGATTCCATCAAATTAAGATAATCGTCATCTGTCAAAAAATGAGAGTGCATGACTCTTAACTTTGTGTTAATTGCTGAAAATCTTCTTGCATTACTCATTTATATCCCTCTATTCCTCGATAGTCAGGATACTTTCCCAAATATCATCTAATAATTTAGTCTTTAATTTAAGGTATTTTTCATTCAAATTTGTAGAACTTCCATATTTTAAATATTCCTGCTGAGCAATTTGTGGAATTACCTTTGACTTTTCTTCAATATAATTCTCGTATGCTTTTTGTGCTTCTTTCTCATAAGCAGCCATTAGTTCTTCTTCAAGTTTTTGTACTTTGGCAAGACCTTCAAATTTTTCCTTTTTTAGTATTTCCTCATATCTATCCTTAAGCTTTTTCGTTTCATTGTCTAGATTAAGGATGTCTTGAACTATTTGATCCATTTCATCACCCCTTGACTAATCTATTATACTCTTTCAATTTATTTATGCAATACCCAATTATACTATAAAAACATAAAAAATAAGGAAAATGGAGAAATTTAAGCATAGACCTTTATCTATATCTTATTATATCTCAATATTTCCTAATATCTCAAATTTATAAAATTATTACAAAAATTTAATAAATAAAGCCACCTCGGTGGGTGGCTATTTTATAATGTTTCTAATCCTTTTCTAAAAGCTAGTATATTTTTTTCATGTGTTTTAGCTGGAAGGTATTTTTTAATCTTTCCTTCCCAATCTATGTCCTCTAGACCCAATGCTTTTACTGTCACTCCAAGCATGACAATGTTTGAGCTTTTTGCTTCGCCTAAATCTAGAGCTACTTTTCTAGCATCAATATTTATAACATGATCAACTTTATTTTTTAATTCCTCTATTACTCCATCTGGATATTCTTCTAGTCCAGCAAGTACTGGAAGGGGAAAGATTTCCTCCTCATTTACTATTAGCGTTCCTCCGCTTTTTAAATTTTCGATATATCTCAACGCTTCTATTTTCTCGAAAGCTACTAAAACGTCAGCTTCTCCTGCATTTATGATTGGCGAATACACCTTTTCTCCAAACTTAATCTGAGTGGTGACACTTCCTCCTCTTTGACTCATCCCATGAATTTCGCTCATTTTTACATCGTAGCCCTCTTCCATCAAGCCCTCTGATAGAATCTTTGAAACCAAGATTATTCCTTGCCCTCCAACTCCAGCTAAAAGTAAACTCTTATTCATTTTCTCCACCTCTTTCTTGATGAACCTTAATGGCTTTGTATGGGCATGTTTGCACGCATACAGTGCAACCGTTACACTGAACTTTATCTATTAAAACCCTACCATCTACCATGGATATTGCAGGGCAACCTATTCTTAAACAAGCCTTACATTTAGTGCATTTTTCATTATCAACTTCTGAGTAAAGATTAGCTCTTTTCTTTTGAACTTCTTTTATCAATGCACATGGCTGTTTAGTTACTATTACAAATGGTCCTTTTGCTTCAAGAGCAGATTTTATTGCTTCTTTATTTTGACTCATAATATAAGGGTTGATCACTCTTATGTTTTCTTCTTTGACTCCACAAGCTTTAACAATAGAAACTATATCTATCATAGGAGCTTCTTCTCCCATTATATTTTTTCCAGTACCAGGATTTTCTTGATGCCCTGTCATAGCAGTTATCCTATTGTCAAGGATCACCATTACTAAGTCAGATTTGTTATATACTGCATCTACTAAGCCAGTCATGCCTGAATGAAAAAATGTTGAATCCCCTAATACTCCAAACACTTTTTTCCCTCTTTGAGCCATTTTATTTACTCTGTCAAAACCTATTCCAGCAGAAAAACCTGCTCCCATGCAAACAACTGTATCTCCTACGGAAAGTGGTGCTGATGCACCAAGACTATAACAACCTATATCTGATGTGACATTTATTTTGTTTTTATATTTACTCATCTCATAAAATATTCCTCTGTGAGGGCATCCTGCGCAAAGTGCTGGCGGTCTATTTGGAGGTAATATATCTAATTTATATGTGGAAGGTGTTTTTTCCCCTAATACAACTTTTTTTATTATTTGAGGTGTGATTTCACCACATAATGGAAATTCTTCCTTTCCTATGCAATCAATACCCAAAGCTTTGATAAAGTTTTCCATGTATGGTTCATTTTCTTCTATTACATATATCTTTTCTACCTTCTCAGCGAACTCTTTAAATTTCTCGTCTGGAAGTGGGTAACTGAATCCTATCTTCAGATAGGAAACTTTATCTCCGAGTGCTTCTTTAGCATTCATGTAACAAGCACCAGAAGTGACTACTCCTATTTTTGAATCGTTTAATTCTATCCTGTTTAAGTCGGTGGTATTAGAAAATTCATGTAACTTAGGGAGTCTATCTCTTTCCATTTCTATGTGTTTTTCCTTAGCATTGGCAGGAACCATTATGTATTTTTTAGGATTTTTTATGTATTCTTTTATGCCTACCTCTTCTCTTTCCCCTAATTCTACTATCCCTTTCGTGTGGCAGACTCTTGTTGTGACTCTAAATAGAACCGCTGTGTCAAATTGTTCTGATATTTCAAAAGCTCGTTTTAGATAGTCTTTGCACTCTTGGCTATCTGATGGTTCGATCAAAGCAACTTTTGCATGAGGAGCATAGAGTCTATTGTCTTGTTCGTTTTGAGAACTATGCATACCCGGCTCATCTGCTGTAATCACTACTAAACCTCCATTTACTCCTTCATATGCTATTGTAAAAAATGGATCTGCAGCTACGTTTAAGCCAACATGTTTCATACTAGCCATAGCTCTTGCACCTGCTACGCTTGCACCGAAGGCAACTTCCAGTGCTACTTTTTCATTAGTAGACCATTCGGAATAAATTTCATCATACGCGGAAACGTTTTCCAATATCTCAGTACTAGGTGTTCCCGGATAAGCACAAGCAACAAGAACTCCTGCTTCGTAAGCTCCTCTTGCTATTGCTTCATTTCCTGTCATTAGCTTTTTCATACCTACCATCCTTTCATGTAATCTAATAACAATATATCATAATTTATCTAAAAAAGCTTAATAATCATCTTGTTTGTTTAATATGTCCTCTTGTTTATTTAAAATATCTTCTTGTTTATTTAATAATTTATTGATTTTATTTACGTTTTTGTTCTCAATTTCCTTCCCACTTATGGTTAATTCCCAGTGAAGAACAAATGTAAGGATTACTCTAAGGATTGCTACTGCTGCAAGTATTATAAATTCATCAATATTTCTAATAAGCACAGTCTTGATTATCTCAGCAGCTAATTTAAACTCTAAACTCAAAGACATGGCTTTTGCAAAAGCAAACCCTACTTCATCATCCCCAAAATTAAATCCATTTTTGAAAAAATGAAAAACGCTTCTTGTTGCAGCAACTACTATTATTGAAACTCCGATGAGCTCAAGAAAAGAGGTTATGTAGGGTACTGCGATTTCCAATATGTGTTCAAATAACATAAAATGGCCTCCTAAAGATTATTGGGTATATATTCATCAATGTCAATATTATATATTTAAAGGAAGTCCAAGTCAATGAAAAACCACACTATTAAATATAGTGTGGTTTATTGTTTAATCATCTTTATAAATAGGGATGATGTATTTATATATGTCAAATTTACTCTTTTACGGTCTTTTTGATATCTTCTTTCGCATCCTTCAATACTTCTTTAATTTCTTCTTTCCCTTCTTCTACCTCAGCTTTGGTTTTCTTAGCTTTTTCTTTTACTTCTTCGGCATCTTCTTTGATGTCTTCTTTCTTTTCATCTAGCTCTTCCTTTTTCTCTTCTAGCTCTTCTTTGGTTTTTTCAATTTTACTTGTAACTTTAACTTTGATCTTATCGTAGCCTTCTTTAGTCTTATCTACTGTTTCGTTTACCTTTTCTTTGATTTCCTCTTTTGTTTCAACTGTTTTGTTTTTGATGTCTTCTCTAGTTTCTTTCCCTGATTTTGGTGCAAATAATAGCCCTGCGCCTGCTCCTAATAATCCACCTATAGCAGTTCCTGTAGCTATATGCTTAACTTTTTTTGCTCTCTCTTTTTTAGCAACCTCTCTTTTTTTGTTTTCAAAGTAGTCTTTAAACATATTCATCACTTCCTTCTATTTTATTATACTGTTATTATACCCAAAAATTTTTTTCTAACTCAAACTTACATAGCGATGAATATGCTGGGAAAACTTAATCTTTCACCAATTCCAAAAATAAAATTATTTATACTTTATTTTGTAGCTAAGAATGATTACTGCAAAACAAAAAGTTATTATGTTTGCAAAAATCAATGGATAGTCTTTGATGTTAATCCCGTGAATCACCCACAAGAATACTCCAGCTACAAACATTGAATACATTAGAAGTGATATGCCAGATGTGTCTTTTGTTTTTATAACTTTTATAGCTTGAGGTACAAATGAAAGGGTAGTTAAAATAGCTGCAATTGCACCAAAATTCATATTAGAACCTCCTATTGCTTATTTTTCTTTCTTTTAGTTTTTTCTTTTCTTATACATATTTAAATATATCCATCGGTTTGTATAACTTAATTTCTGCATCTAACTCATCATGGGAGTTTTCAGTCCACAAAGCTAGAGCAAAGTCTACATTAGCACCTTTTGCGCACTCATAATCATATCCTGTATCCCCTATATAAATGAGGTCTTTATTTTTGATATCATTTAATTCCATATACTTTAGCAATGGTTCAGGATAAGGTTTGTGTAAAGTGGTATCATCAGCACATACAATTGTTGAAAAGTATTTCTTAATGTCAAATCTATTGAAATCATGGTCAAATTCTTCTCTAAGCTTCGACGTAACTATCCCCAGTTTATAGCCTTTAGAATTCAGTAAATCTAACACTTCAATTACTCCATCAAAAATCTTTATAGTATCTTTATATTTATCCATGTTCTTTAACCACAAAGAAAGAGCATTTTCAATGTCTTTTACTTCAAATAGTTTCAGAGTTTCTGCTCCAGGAATGCCTAGCACATATCTCAATTCATCTATTGTATAATCCTTCCCATTTATTTCTTTTAAAGTATCTACTAATGCAGCTAGTATTGAATATTCACTATCTATAAGAGTTCCATCTACATCAAATACAATATGCTTATATTTCATCTTATCTCTCCTTTCGTCAACCTTATGTTATTATATTTAATAATTGATTGCAAGCATAAAAAATGCACTACTATCTAGTGCATTTTTTATATATCTATTTTGAATTCAAGAAAACTTCTAACACTATTCATTTCTTAATAACAAATGTATTATCTAAATTCATGCTATACTTGATCTTTTTAGGGACACTTTAACTATATTGTATAAAAATACGCACATCAATGTGTTTAACAATACCGCCGGTAAAACCACCCCGATGACTAATGCACTAAATGGCCCAGGTAATCCTGCTAAAAAAAGTGCAGTGCTTAAAAATACGATTCCACTCACAAAGGTTCCAATGATTGATGCTATAATTATTTGAATTTGCTCTTTCACTTTTGAATCCATTACCTTAAAAAGCAAAAATATTATATTTGCTGTAATTATCTTATCTACGATATTTGGAATCTGCCCAAATGGAAAAGTAGTAGTAAATGCTGAAAACAGCCCTGCGATAATCCCTATCAAAAGTGCCATTTTATAGTCTTTCCTATTTAAATATAAAACTATAAACATCATGCAAAGCATAAGATCAGGTTTCATTCCAAACAATATCGATGGCATAGCTTGGTGGAGTATGAGCCCAATAGCTAGAAATATGGATGTCAAAATCATCTTTTTTAAATTCACAAAAATCCTCTCCTTAATTTTATATTATTCTGTTTTGATTTATCACATGCTTTCACAACATTTAAATCACCACCTAAATAAAAAAACTCCGCCCTAAAACAATAGGGCGAAGTTAGATTCGCGTTGCCACCTAATTTATACTTATTACAAATACATAAGTATATCTCATTTTCAGATACATTCATATCCTATCCGCTATAACGGGCAGCTCCCGTCAAGAACTACTCTCAAAGAATACTTTGATTTCGGCTTGCTCCTATTAGATCCATTCACAAAAGAAATCAGTGTTGAGTTTCCACCATCCTCAACTCTCTATAACTTATTCTTTAGTTACTATTTCTAATCATTGGATTATTAAATAGTATTATAGTACATATTATTATATGATACAACTACTAAATTTAGAGAAGTTTTTAACATAAAGTCATGGAGACAACAAACAGTATCATTTATTTTATGTCCTCAACTGCTCAAAATATAGCTAATCTCATTAAATACCTAATAGAAATTTAATGTTCCTTTAATTTTTGCCTTATTTAAACACTTTTTAAAAACAATTAAACCTATTGTTAAAAAAATTATAGCATTCAAATTCAACAATAAATGATCATGAATTGTAAAATTTTTAAATGTCAGATTTTTTATAAAAGAATCTTGAAGTAATTTATTTGCTTGATAAAAAGGCAGAAACAGCCTAGATATTATAGTATCTTTTAAAAATAGTATCCCTAGCAATAAAAATTGCATTATATTCATGAAGTTATTGATTTGTTTGTATATTAAAGATATTCCTGCCATTACAAGGCTTATTCCTAATACTGAAATTAAGCCTATTACTATTATGTACATGACTGTAAAAAAATTTATATAGAGACTTATATTAGAGATTTTTGAAAACACAAATATATTTATCCATGAGAAAACAAAATAAAACAACATATTTACAAGGTTTTCTGATACCAATAAAAAAGAAAGATTCTTTGAATGTACCATTATGTTTTCTAATGTTCCAAACTGTTGATTTTGTTGAACTATATATGCTGTAGATGTATATATTGATAAAATCATGGTCCAAGCATAATATGAAACAACAATTCCTGATAAAGATGTTCCTAAGTTAAGTGGTGACAATTGACTTCTATTTGCTATTAGTGAATACCCACTAAAAATCAAGAAAAAAATTATATAAAACATTATCATTGAAAACAATGTGTTAAAAAAATAGCGTTTTTTATAAATAAGTTCTTTATATGCTGATGCAAAAGCTGTATACAAATAAACCATTATTTTACACCACCCATATTTTCATTATTATTTAATAAATTTATAATCGAACTCTTCAAATTATTTTCTTTTTTTATTTCTTTAATAAAAATATTTTGGTTATGGAGATAATTCATCATATAGGTTAAACTTTCTTCATTAGGCCATAAAACTTCTATCACCTTATTAGTTTCATTTATATTTACATGTTTTAAATCCCTCTTTATTGCTAAAATATTTTCTGAATTCAGTTCTCCATCGTAAAATAAAATATAATGACTATTGCCAAATATATTTACAAACTCACTAACTGATCCGCTCTTTACTACATTGCCACTATCTAATAATGTGCAATAATCGCATATGTGACTAATAAAATTCATGTCATGAGAACTTACTATAATAGTAATATTAAAATCTTTTCTGAGTTTAAATAAGAGTTTAGTTAATTCTTCTTGATAATGTATATCTAATCCTGTTGTTGGCTCATCTAAAATTATTAGTTTAAAATCACAAGCTAGTGCTACAGCAAGAGAAGCCCTTTGTCTCATTCCAAATGATAGATTACTAACTTTTGTATTTAATATATTGTAAATATCTAGATATTCTACTATCATTTTAAATCTATCTGTATTTTGGTAATTAGTTATACCATGAAGCATTGTAAAATATTTTATATTCTCCTTTACTGTCATGTATAAATACAAATTACGTCCACCATCTAAAAGTACCGAAATATTATCTGTTCTGATATCTTTGTCTTTTAATATGTCAACATTTTCATAATAAATATCACCAGAATCTGGTTCCAATAAACCTACTATACATTTTATTAATGTCGTTTTTCCTGCCCCATTATTGCCCAATAATCCATGTATAGTTCCTTGTTCTACATTGAATGAAACATTATTTAAAACAGTAGTTTTATTTCTTTTATTCCCAAATGTTTTATGTAAATTTTGAATTTCCATAATACTTAAACTCATACTTAAACTCCTCCAACAAGTTCTTTTTCCCCCAGCGAAAGCAGCGCATTAGAATACATATCATAAAAATAACCTTTATTAGTAATTAATTTTTGTAATTTCCCAGATTCTACTATTTCCCCATCTTTCATAACTATAATTTCATCATAATTCTTCAAAATGTTATCATCTATTCGATGTGTTATGGCTATGATAGTTGAATCTAATCCCAATATTGTTTTTTCAATATCATATGCCATGACTTTATCTAAGGCTGATGTGGCCTCATCTACTAATAATATTTCCACATCTTTTATCAAGGCTCTTGCAATAGAAAGTCTATTTAATTCCCCACCTGATAATTCAACGTGTCCTTCACCAACTAATGTGTCTAAGCCTGCATTATGTATGTTCATAGTTTTAGTAAGTCCAGACTGTATGATTGTATTTTTAATTTTTTCATCAGAAAACTCATTGTATAAACATATATTGTTTTTAAAAGTGTCTTTAAACACAAATACGTTTTGATGTATTAATGCCACTTTACTATAATATGATTTTGCATCAAATGATTTTATATTGATATCATCTATACTAATTTGCCCTTGATAATCATTTATCTGCTTCATCAATATTTTTAATAAAGTACTTTTCCCACAGCCACTTTCTCCTACAATAGCGTACTTTTTACCTTTTTCAAAAATATAATTTATATTTGAAATTACCTTATCCCGATTATTATAGGAATAGCTCAACTCATTTATTCTAAGATTTCTATCAAAAGTAAATTCTTTTGTTTCGCGGCTTGATTCACCCTTATTATCTAATACTTTTTCATTGATAGTTGAAATAATTCTGGTAACTGATCTAATGTTTGTTAAATATTTGGAAATTGAAATAAGTGGATTAACGATATAATTCATTAATTGTACTGCAGCAATCATTTGTCCAAGAGTTATGTCTCCTTGTATAACAAAATAAGCTGCAACTAATAAATTAATAAAAAACATTAAAAATCCAGATGAAATAGATATTGCACCTTGAAAACCTGTAAAAGCATCTGACTTAAATTTTGATTGTTCAGCTTCTTCATTTATATTCGAAAATTTATTTAAAATCTTATTTTCTATGTTAAATCCTTTGATTACTTCAAATCCTTGTGCAATTTCTTTGACTTGGTTTACAAATACTTCGACTTTCCCTAAATACCTTTCCTTCAATAATTGATTCTTTTTAATAAATAGCTGTGGAACAACAACAGGTATCCACCCTAAAACTAGTATTGATAAAGTAAGTGTTACATTTATTCTAAATAAGAGAAACAAGGATATTATAAACAAAAATATATCCTTAGTCATGCTAATCAAACTATTAAGATAATTATTCTCTATTATTTTAACATCATTATCTAATGTAGATATTAACTCTGAACTGGTTAATCTTGACTGATTATTGTTGCCCAAGAAACTATTTATAATTGATTGTTTATAATCCTTCATAACTGAAGCATTTAAAGCAGCATTACTTGTTTTTGAAAATGTTTCAGATATAAACACCGCTAATAAGAAGAGCATCACATATAAAAACAAATTTGAAAATTCCAATTGGAGAGTCCCTGTAGCTGTATCAATGACAGTCTGAAACAAAATAGCTTGATAAGCCT
The DNA here is from genome assembly GCA_014360205.1 of Tissierellales bacterium. GTDB lineage: Bacteria > Bacillota > Clostridia > Tissierellales > Tissierellaceae > Soehngenia. The sequence goes on along the minus strand of JACIXZ010000006.1, from coordinate 100,298 downwards.
CAACAAGGGATATTATAATCACTGCTGTAATACTCAAAAACAATAAAAACTTATGATTTAAAATATGTTTTTTCATCCATAGTAACTCCTTTGAATATATTTCTCCAAATTAAAATGTAATTTTTAACTATTATATCATTATTAAATAGCGAAAGAATAGATGTTTTATTTATGATTGTTTTAATTATCCAGAAACAAACATATGTGCCATATACCTCTGAAAGATATCTCTGAATAATGCTATGTTTTAAAAATTTACTAATAATCATTAACATTACTAATAAAATTAAAAATTTATTATTTATTATTTTTTCAAATAGACCCTTAGATTATTATTTCATTGTTTTCGATGTGTGAGAAACATAATTAATACAACAATCCCAATGAAGAATAAAACAGTAGCTATAGCAATTAATGTCATATACAAATCTCCTTTAAATTCTTAATATTAGTTCGTTGCAGAATTCTATAGCTCGCATATTTACTGCCTTTTTATATATTGAAATGGCTGGATTCTCCCCATTTTGAGTATGTTTATAATATAAAGTTGTTTATAACTCAAAACAGAAAGAAGAATCTTATGCCAGTTTCTGCTAAGCAATTAAATTTATGTAATATTTCTAATGTTTCTGATTACAATCTTTATGAAGATTTAAGGCTTTAGGATGTGAATAATTCTTTTGATGCTGATGATAATTATGCTTACCTTCACAAGTAAGATATCATTCCTATTATTAATTTTAATCCTCGTAATACTCAAGGTTTATCTAAGCCTATTTATCCATTGATTTCTCTTGTTATTAATCTTTAGAACGGAATTCATACAAATCACTAGCTATTAAAACTTTAATTAAGTTGATTTCTAAATCAAATTGTAGTAGATAAAACCACTCTCTAAAATTTTTTATTCTAAAGATATTGAAACCTTGGTTCTTGAGGCTATTTATATTTTTATTAGAATTATTCCATCTGTTTCACAATAATATGCTTCTACTCCACTTCCTTCTTTTTCTAATTCTATACCTTTTATAAACATTTGTAAGAATGGCCCCTTATCTTTCTCATCTGCAATCCATTTCAATTTATATCTATCTCCATGAATTATCCCTTTTTCCATTTTTTCTCCACAATATGGACATATCATTTAATTAATCTCCTTATTATCTATTTTTTTCTATAAGCTATAGAGGTTATTTCTTCTGTAGTAATATCAGAATTAATTACACTTAAATCAATAGTACTTCCATTCCAATAATCAGCTGCATAAAAAGTACCATATTGATTTTTTGTAGCGCTCCACTCCACATTATATCCCTTATCTGTTTGATCTCTTATTTTTCTAGCTAAATCCGCATCTCTAGCAGATGCAAAAAATCCTCCAACTGAAATAACTGGACCAACCTTACGTTTTCTCATTAAATTTCTCTCCTTTTATTTCAGATTGTGTGGACCTAATATCAGAATAAATGATTGCTATGTACATAACACCGGTATTATCTTGGATTAGGCATTTGTTAGATAGTTTAATTTTTTTTGACAATGTATCCTGTAATAAATATGATTGTATATTCAATTGTTCCTCTAAATCTACTAAATTATATGATACATCTACAGATCCCGATATGCTTTTGTATTCTTTAGTAATTTCATCATTGTTCATTATATTTAGCTCGGAAATTAATTTTAAAAAGTTAATTTCTAAGTCATATATTTGTTCAGATTTCTCTAAAGAAGTCAAACATATGAGATACAACCCTCTGAAAGATATCTCTGAATAATGCTATGTTTTAAAAATTTACTAATAATCATTAACATTACTAATAAAATTAAAAATTTATTATTTATTATTTTCTCAAATAAACCCTTAGATTATTATTTCATTGTTTTCGATGTGTGAGAAACATAATTAATACAACAATCCCAATGAAGAATACAACAGTAGCTATAGCAATTAATGTCATATACAAATCTCCTTTAAATTCTTAATATTAGTTCGTTGCAGAATTCTATAGCTCGCATATTTACTGCCTTTCTATATATTGAAATGGCTGGATTCTCCCCATTTTTAGTATGTTTATAATATAAAATTGTTTATAACTCAAAACAGAAAGGAGAAGCTTATGCCAGTTTCAGCTAAGCAATTAAATCTTTGTGATATTTCTAATGATTTTGATAACAATCTTTATGAAGATTTAAGGTTTTATGATGCGAAGAATTCTTTTGATGCTGATAATAATTATGCTTACTTTTACAAGAAAGATATCATGCCTATTATTAATTTTAATCCTCGTAATACTCAAGGTTTACCTGAGCCTAGATTTAATAAATTGGGTCTTCTTCTTTGCCCAAATACCCAAATAACTCTTTTTTACCAATGGTTTATGATGGTATTTGTAGAGAAAAATATAATTAATTGATTAATCACAAAATCTATTAATATTTAATTTTAGCTATAAATAACTCTATATAATTTTTTTAATGAGCATTTACCCTTGAAAATAATAATATTATTAAATCAGTCTATGTGTTTATTTTGTGATCATGTATTTTTATTTTTTCATGAGTATAAGTCCATCATATAAAAGAAATTGCCTTAATTCTATTCAGGATAGGATACAATTATTTCAAGATTAGATTTTGCATCTTCTATAATTGAAGGATCGTCTATTCCACATTCTTTAAAGGATTTTTCAATTATTGAATCAATATTAGATTCATAATCTTTATCTACTAATATATATTTCCTAATCGTTCTAAATATTTTAAATATTTCTTCATCACTATAATCATCAGTTAAAAAGTCATAATTACCAATTGAAAGACCAGAAATGTTATTCACTTGTTTTTTAAATAACATCCATTTATTATCAAGTAAGACCACGATATCATCTTCATACTGTGCATATTTAGCACCCTTAATTTCAAAATTTGCTTGCCCATTCTCAGTTGGAATTCTATCTCCCTCCACAGTTGATTCAACCTTTCCCAAGATGTCACTCTTATCAATTTCGATTGGAACTTCATATCCCATATACACGTATATATTATCATTTACCATAATCAAACCATCGAAATTTTCATCCGGTGGTTCCGTTTGAATATTACTGCAACCTGTCATAAATATTACTATGTAGATAAAAAATATAGCAAATAAATTAAGCTTTTTCATAATATCCCTCCTAATAACCATTGTTATACCTATATTCATTAAATATTAGATTGTATATTTTTATGTTATACTATTTAGAGAAAATAAAATACCCGATTGAAATCGGGGGGTAAGAAGGAGTTACAATGTTTGAATCTTATGACGACTGGATAATCACTTAGAAGCACTTAAATATGCTAAAAAAGGTATTGAATTGTCATTAAATAAAGGACACATAGATATGCTTCATTTCCTATTTTTAAGAGAGGCAGTCGCTAAGTTAAATCTTGGTAATGAAACTTACTTAGATTCTTTTAAAAAATGCCTATATATTTTAAAAATAGAAGGTAATATGAAACATTATAATTATATGGTCGATTTAATAAAGGATAAATATTCTCTTGATTTTTCAGAACTTTAATTTAGCTATGGTTCTTTAGTAAACTCTATGAAAAAATAGATTTATTTCAATAAATTACGATTAAAATAAATTTATTTTTAATGTCATCTATTATTTACCTTTTTATATAAATAATATTCGCTACATTTTTAATTAATGTATTATCATAAATTACAAATATTATAGTCTCTTTATAATCCTTTGTTATTATCTCCTATGCAACAACAATCTAGAAAAGTCAAACATATGAGATACAATCCTCTGAAAGATATCTCTGAATAATACTGTCGCTTTAAAAAATTGCTAATAATCGTTACCATTACTAATAATATTAAAATTTTTATTAATTATTTTTTCTAATAAACCTTTAGGTTATTATATCATTGTTTTCGAGGTGTAAAAAACATAATTAATAAAACTAATCAAATGAAAAATACGAAAATAGCTATATTACAACATTTTGGTTATATATAAAATGTCAAAATGTGTATAACTCAAAACAATGATTTGTACAAAATAACAAAGAAAAAGTGTTGGAAAAGGTACTTATAAATCAGTATGAATTATTAAGATATTTGATTAATTCTATTCATAGTTATATAATTAACATAAACTACATAGTTAATAACTAAGCCTATCTCTTAATATCAAAGAGAAATGACTTTCTTAATGTTTTAAGTAATATAATAAATTACGAAGAGGTGATATTGTGAAAAACTTTATTTTAAGTATTGTAGTAGTATTAACATGTTTTCTTGTAGTAGGCTGTACTAATCAAAATCCTCCTGATGAAAATACAGAATTACCAGAAGATACAGAGCAACAAATATTATCTGATGATCAACTAGTTCAATATGAAGGTAAGGTAGCTATAATCACTGAAGATGTAGTTTTAGAAGACCCATATGTAATTACAGTAGATACTAACGATAATAATGTTTATCAAACATTAGAAAATGAAGAATTTCAATTAAATAAAAATGATATGGTAATAGTAATTGAGGAAAATGGTAATGAATGCAGAGTTGTTCAAGCATTTGGGGATATTCCGCGTATTCGAGGAACAATTGATAAAAGTAATCTCAGTTATGATGAGTCACTTTTTGCTAATAATGCTAACCAAGCCGTTGTAAAAAATGCAATGAGCTATGATGAAATTGATGGAAATGAAAAAGGTTTACAAGATGGAGTAGGAACAATATTAGAGCGAAAAGAAGACTGGTTAAGGATGTCCATGCCTATGCAGGAATCTGATCTTTGGTTTAAATCAGAAGATTTATCATATGACTTTGATACATCAATAATTGATATTGAAAAGTAATTTTTTAAAGAAAACAGAAAGCCCGGCTGTATAATTACAACCGGGCTAAATGTATGATTTGTATTGTTATGACTTTTCTTCTAAGTCCTAAACACTTATTCATCGATTATTTAACATTTAAACAATTAATCATCTAATTATTAATTACCTAACAAACAGCTGCCATCTCTATATAATCTACTTGCTCTTTGATTAGCAGCATTTACTCTTTGATTAGCGTTGTTTGCATTTTTATTTGTTCTGCCATTCCCTTGGAATCCTAGATTTGTATATTCTCCATTGTATCTATCTACTTGTCTTTCAAATGCTTGTAGATGATTTTTAGAAGCATTTAGAAGTCTTTCAAATACTAATTTGACGTCTTCATCTAGATCTTCTTTTAGGAAATTTTCATACATTTGAATATTTAACTTTTCTGCTTCTATCCCTGCATTGTAAGCTTCAAGTAAATCAGTTGGCGTTACTACATAATTCTCAACATCTGGTACTGTAAATTCAATATCATATTCGTCTAATAATGGTTCTATTAGATCAATATGAGTTTCTTCTGCTCGTAAAATATTGCTAAAAGGTCTAGTGATGTTGAATGTGCTGATAATTTCTTCATATTCTGCCTTAGCTAAATATTCATCTTGTAATGCATAGGTAATCATTTCCTCTTGAGTATAGCTTTTGTCGTTTAATGCTGCTTGTGCCCCAATCAAAGGATTTTCTGCATAACTAAAATTAGCTGCCCCCATTCCAATGCTTAACATAGATACCAATGCCATTGCTACTGATGTTTTCTTAAATAAATTTTTCATATTATCTTCTCCTTTTCATTTAATTTATTTTACATTGTTATTGTAGAATATAAATATGATTTAATTATGACTAAATTTGTTTTATGCAAATAAAAAAAGGTATCTATATAATATATTGGGAGGTGTCTATTATGAAAGCTTCAAAATTGATAAAATCTAAATATAAAAGCATTTTAGAAAGTTATGTTGATATAGAAAATATGCTATATGATGAAGAATTTATCCATAAGTTTAGAGTAAACATAAGAGAACTGAGGTCTTTACTCTATTTTTATAAGCCAATACTAAAACAGAAAAACTACAACTCTTTTAATGACTTTCTAAAAAATTTAAGTGGTCAGTTTTCTAAACTCAGGGAAATTCAAATAGGAAAAGAGGTTTATCATGATTATTGTGTAAAAAAAGATATCTCCTATCCAAATGAATTCTCAGAAATTTTAATTACCATCGAAGAAGCCATAGTGTCTGACTTAAAGAGAAATTTAATCCCTCAAAAAGAACTTGAAGACAACAAAATGACACTTTATTCACTGGTCAAGCGATTAGATTCTGATGAGAATTTGAAATCATTTTCGAAAAAGAGAATAAAAACTATGTCTAAAAAAATTTCAAAAAAAATAAATGAAATTGAATTTAATGATATAGGAGAAATTCACGATTTGAGAATTGAACTTAAAAAATTAAAATATGCTATTAAATATTTGCCTGATTATATCAAAGATTACACACTTTTACCAGAAGATTTAACTAATGAATATTCTGACTTGTTAGGCTTCCTACTTGATAAGTACTCAATTCTAAATATCTTGTCAGCCTATCCAGATGTTTTTGATGCTTATCACAAGAGTTATAGCAGAGGATTATTTGAGGGATATTTGTATAATGAATTAGCTACATCAAAAGAAATTTTAGAAAATATGAAGGCAGCCATTGGTGATTTAAATACGAATAATTTATAAAGGGAGGATAATTATGATTTATGCAGTAGTAGATATTGGATCAAATACAATGAGAATGAACATTTACAAGTGTGAAAATAAAGATATTAGTTTATTGTTTACATCAAAACAATCAGCAGGTTTAGCAGGTTATGTAGAAAACGGGATTATGTCAAAAAAAGGTATAAAAAAGGCTACAGATGCTTTGAGAAGTTTCCTAGAGATTGTAAATCACTTTGAAGTAGATAAAATGCATGTCTTTGCAACTGCCGCTCTTAGAAATATCTACAACAGTGAATCAGCAGTATCTGAAATAGAAAATAAAACAGGGTTAGATATAGACGTAATATCTGGTGAGCAAGAGGCGAGATTAGACTTCATTGGTGCCACAAAACTCCTTGATTTAAAAGAGGGAATTTTAGTTGATATCGGCGGAGGAAGTACAGAAATAGTAACTTTTAAAAATCAAAATATAATTAACGCAATAAGCTTTCCCTTAGGTTCATTAAACAGCTATAAAATGTATGTAAAAGAGATTTTACCAAATAAAAAAGAAATTAAGGAAATAAAAAATCATTTAGCAAAAGAGTTGAGCGGTCTTTCTGAAATAGAAGAAGGAAATTACAAAGTCTTATGTGGTGTTGGAGGTAGTATAAGAGCTACAAGAAAGCTAAACAACTGGATTTATGAGACTCCATCTGATAACAATATAATTTCTTCGAAAAATCTAAAATCTATGGTCAAATTTTTAAGTAAGGGTTCAAAAGAGGCTATAGATACTATTTTACAAGTATCTCCTGATAGAATTCATACAATTTTGCCAGGTATGATCATATTAAATGAAATAGTTAAAAAATATAATTCAGAAGAAATTATCGTCAGTGATTATGGTGTAAGAGAAGGCTATTTATTTGATAAAGTTCTGAAGGAGTAAGATAATATGGCAGAAACTCAACTTTCATATGATACTAGCTACACTCAAAATAGGGAATTATCTTGGCTCAAATTTAATGAAAGAGTCTTGGAAGAAGCATTAGATGAAAATGTACCAGTTTTTGAAAGGCTAAAATTCATATCTATTTTTTCAAGTAATCTCGATGAGTTCTTTATGATAAGAGTTGGTAGTCTATTAGATTTATCAAGACTTAAAAATCCACCCATAGATAATAAAACCGGTTTAACACCACAGGCTCAACTTGACAAAGTCTTTGAAAACGTGAAACCATTATATAAGAAAAAGGATGATTTGTTTTTTAAAGTTGAAAATCTACTTAGAGGATATGATATTTATAATCTTGATGTGAATGAACTTACGGATAGTGAATTCCGCTATGTAGAAGATTATTTTAAAAAAAATATAATGCCATTATTATCTCCCCAAATAATTGATTCACATCATCCTTTCCCTCATCTTTGGAATAAAAATCTATATGTAATAGGTTCTCTAGGTTCAAAAGAAAAAACCAATCTAATTGGCATAATCGAGATTCCAAAATCGATTCCTAGAGTCTTGTATTTAGGCAATGACAATTTAAGATATATTTTGATAGAAAAAATAGTCCTTCATTTCTTTAATACTGTTTTTAGTTATTATAAAGTTTCAACAAAGTCGATAGTGTCTGTAACAAGAAATGCTGATATAAATCCAAAAGATGAAGCTTTTGACTTTGATGAAGAAGACTTTAAGATCCACATGAAACAGATATTAAAAAAAAGATCAAGACTTGCACCAGTTCGCTTAGAAATATATGAAGAATTAGATAAAGACTTAAAAAATTATCTCATTCAAAAATTAAATATATCTCAAAACCAGATTTTTAAAACCCAAAGTCCAATTATACTAGACTATGTATTAGCACTTGAAGACAAACTAAGCCCAATGTTAAAAGCAAAATTAACTTATCATCACTTTTATTCCCTTTATCCACCGGAAATAAATCCAGGGAAAAGCATTATTTCACAAATTCAAAAAAGAGATATATTGACTATATATCCTTACGAAGATATTAAAGTATTTCTTGATTTATTAAAAGAGGCTTCTCAATCTAAAAAAGTTAAATCAATAAAAATCTCATTATATAGATTAGCAAACAAATCAAAAATAGTTGAATATTTGTGTGAAGCTAGGGAAAACGGAAAAGATGTTACGGTATTAATAGAGCTCAGAGCAAGATTTGATGAAGAAAACAACATAGAATGGGCAGAAAAACTTGAAGAAGCTGGCTGCAATGTTATATATGGTATTGAAGACTATAAAGTACATTCAAAAATCTGTTTAATCACTTGTGTGGAAAAAGATAGAATCAGCTATATAACTCAAATTGGAACGGGTAATTATAACGAAAAAACCGCTAAATTATACTCTGACCTATCTTTAATTACCGGAAATAAAGAAATTGGATTAGATGCATTGGAATTTTTTAAAAATATGGCAATAAGTTACTTAGATGGAGATTATAAAAATTTAGCTGTTGCCCCATTTTCACTTAAAAATAGATTGATATTTGAAATTGATAAGCAAATTGAAAATGCAAAACACGATAATCCTTCAAGAATAATCATCAAAGCAAATTCTATCACTGAAAGAGATTTAATCGATAAACTGATGGAAGCTTCATGTGCTGGTGTAAAAATTGATTTAATCATAAGAGGGATATGTTGTATTTTACCAAATATCCAAGGCAAAACTGAAAATATAACTGTTACCAATATCGTCGGTAGATTTTTAGAACACTCCAGAATTTATTTGTTTGGTGAAGGAGATAAATGTAGTATATATATATCTTCAGCTGACTTAATGACTAGAAACTTAAATAGAAGAGTAGAAATAGCAGCCCCAGTTTATGACAATGCTATAAAAGAAAAAATCAAAAAATTTTTAGATCTAAATTTAAAAGATAATCAAAAATCAAGAATAATGACTAGCAGTGGAGATTATGTAAAAAAAGAAGTACAAAATGAAAAATTAAATAGTCAAGAATATCTACTTGACTTAGCTCTAAGCCAAAATGAAAATCGTCCTTTAAAAAGTAGATTTCATTTTTTCTTTAAATTATTTAAAGGTGGAGATGTAGATTGAACGAAAAAGAATTTAACCGCATTGTAAAATATATGAGAAAGCATAATTCTGACCAAGTACATGATATAGATCATATATTTAGAGTTTTATATTTAGCAATTGAAATAGCCAACGATGAAGAAAATGTAGATATGGATGTACTGATAGCTGCAAGCATCCTTCATGATATTGGCAGAAAAGCTCAATTAAAAAACAAAAATATAGATCATGCTAAAAAAGGTGCTAAAATGGCGAAAAAGTTTTTATTAGATAATGATTATAGCGAAGAATTTGCTAAGAAAGTTTCAAACTGTATAAAAAAGCACAGCTTTCGATCTGGTAATCCTCCTATAACTCTTGAAGAGAAAATATTATTTGATGCAGATAAATTAGATGTCTTAGGGGCGATTGGGATAGCCAGGACTATAATGTATCAGACCCAAACCCATTCTAATTTATATAATTTAGATGAAGAAGGTAATTTAATTCATGGAGAAGACGATAAAAATAATTCTTTTTTGCATGAATATAAATATAAGATAGAAAAGGTAGCTGAAAAACTATACACTAAAAAAGCTAAAGAAATTGCTTCAAAGAGAATGAAAATTGCTCAGTTATATTATGATAGTCTAATAGAAGAACTAGAAGAAACTTATAAAGGGAAAATGCTCATTAAAAAAGTTATTTAGAGTTATTTATAGCTAAAATTAAAAATTAATAGATTTTGCGATTAATCAATTAATTATATTTTCTTTACAAATACCATCATAAACCATTGGTAGAGAAGAGTTATTTTGGTAAAGAAGAACACCCAATTTATTAAATCTAGGCACAGGTAAGTTTTGAAATTTACAGTGATTGAGATTAAAAATAGTAGGAGTGATATTATGAAAAAGCTTAATTTATTTGCTATATTTTTTATCTACATAGTAATATTTATGACAGGTTGCAGTAATATTCAAACGGAACCGCCGGATGAAAATTTCGATGGTTTGATTATGGTAAATGATGATATATACGTGTATATGGGATATGAAGTTCCAATCGAAATTGATAAGAGTGACATCTTGGGAAAGGTTGAATCAACTGTGGAGGGAGATAGAGTTCCAACTGAGAATGGGCAAGCAAATTTTGAAATTAAGGGTGCTAAGTATGCACAGTATGAAGATGATATTGTGGTCTTACTTGATAATAAATGGATGTTATTTAAAAAACAAGTGAATAATATTTCTGGTCTTTCAATTGGTAATTATGACTTTTTAACTGATGATTATAGTGATGAAGAAATATTTAAAATATTTAGAACGATTAGGAAATATATATTAGTAGATAAAGATTATGAAGCTAATATTGATTCAATAATTGAAAAATCCTTTAAAGAGTGTGGAATAGACGATCCTTCAATTATAGAAGATGCAAAATCTAATCTTGAAATAATTGTATCCTATCCTGAATAGAATTAAGGCAATTTCTTTTATATGACGGACTTACACTCATGAAAAAATAAAAATACATGATCACAAAATAAACACATAGACTGATTTAATACTATTATTATTTTCAAGGGAAAATGCTCATTAAAAAAATTATATATTAAAGAATACCTTCAAGTATATAATCTAAATTCAACTAGACTATTTACTTGAAGGTATTCATAAATTTCATGTTTTATTTTTTTAATTCCTCATCAATTAATTCGTTGTCAAGTGGTGTCTTGTAATGAGCTTTATTTTTAAATTCTTCAACTGCTTTCCTAACTCTAGTAGTTGATGCTATTGTGCCCGGTCCAGCTATACAACCACCTGGGCAAGCCATTCCTTCCAATAAGTACCCATTTTTCTTACCTGCTTTTGCTTGATACATAAGCTTTACACAGTCTGCTAGATTTGATGCTGATTCTACATTTATTTCTCTCGATGGATCTAAAGTTTGAGCTGTTTTTTTAACAGCCTCAGCAACTCCTCCTGCTACAGAATACCCTCTTCCAAGCGTTGAAGCATCCTGTATTTCTTTAGATATTTCAATCTCAGATAACTCTATATTTTTAGCTACAAACATTCCCATTAATTCTTCAAATGTAATTACAAAATGGACATAGTCTTTTACTTCTTCTCTCAGTGCTTCCAATTTTTTTGATATGCAAGGTCCTATGAATGTTATAATCGCATCTGGGTTATTTTTCTTTATGTACTTCGCAGTTTCAACCATCGGCGAAGCTGAATCTGAAATATATTTATATTGCTCTGGAAATTTATTTTTTACCATTAGTGCCCATGAATTACAGCAACTAGTCCCCATAAAAGGTATTTCATTAGGAACTTTTTGAAGAAATTCCTTAGCCTCGTGTAAAGTAGTTATATCCGCGCCTAAACTTACTTCTACCACATCTTTAAATCCTAACCTCTTTATGCCCTCTACGATCTGCTCTGGTGTAGTCAAAGCACCAAATTGTCCAATAAATGAAGGTGCTATCATAGCATACATATTCCCCTTCTTCTTAAGAGCTTTTACCAGTTGATAGATTTGAGATTTATCTGCTATTGCTCCAAAAGGACACTGTATGATACATCTCCCACAGGATACACATTTTTCTTGATTAATCTTTGCCCTGCCTAAATGATCGCTCTCTATAGCATTTACTCCACAAACAGCGGCACAAGGTCTTTGATATTCGACTATAGCGCTATATGGACAAGCTTCTTTACATCTACCACATTTTATGCACTTGTCTTGATCGATTATAGCCCTGTCTTTCCCAATTGATACTGCATTTACAGGACAAACATTTGTGCAAGGATGAGCAAGACATTTTCTGCAATTATCCGTGACTTTAAGAGCTCTAGTCGGACATGCTTCACAAGCAAAAGTTATTACATTCACTAAATCAGGAATAAACTTGGTCTCATCGACATTTACCTCATCAATTCCCTCTGTTACTCTAGTAAACTCGCTCATACTTCTTACGTTAAGTCCCATAGTAAGTCTTAGCCTTTCTTCAACTACAGCTCTTTCTCTAAATATATTTTCCCTGTATTTTGCAACTTCTCCAGGTATAATGTTGTAAGCCGCTTTCTCTAATTCATTAAGATCTGTGTCCTCATATGCCATTTTTGCAATTTCTACAAAGACCTTTCTTCGTATATTTATAAGGTCAACATAACTTTCTTTCATTTATTTCTATTCCTCCGCAATTAAATTTATGATTTTATTCTCATCTTATCCATTATTTTTTCCATTACAATTTGTCCTGTAGCTTTAAATATAACATCTTCATCTACTATGACAACAGGCGCAATATCTTCATCTGTTTCTTTGCAATATCCCAAGCACTTAATAGATTCGATTTCGAGCTCTTCATCTTTGTATTCTTTGTTTTCCTCAATCAATTCCCTTAAACTCTCAATTTGATCTAATAGATTCATTGCTCCTAACAAAGTACAATTTGATCCCATGCACACTTTTACTTTCATATAAATCCTCCTAACTGTTGTAGGGCATTCAATAGACCCATAAGTTGATTTAATTATATTACATTTTTAAAAATAGTTAAAGTATTAACCAATATAGAAAATCAAATGTGATATAATTAATTTGAAAATAAGAGCAAGGGGGCTTTTTTATGTTTAAATTTCCCAAAGGTTTATACACAGATGTACGGATTGAAGATGTTTACGAAACTAAAATAATTTACTCAATGGGTGAAATTGAAGAATCAAAAGAAAGAACTCACAGAGCTGCTTTCATAAGGATATTTGATGGAGAGAAATGGTACTATAATTCTATTTCAAATGCCGAAGATATTCAAGCTGAAATTGATCTACTCTCTCAATATGCAAAACCAAATGAACAAATTGAAGAAAATCCTGTCGTTAAAAAATTTCAAGTGAATAAAGACGAATTATTAAAATTTGAACATAACGATATAAAAAAAATCAGTATAAAAGAAAAGCAAAATCTTCTCAAAGAATATTTTCCTGTATTAAAAGAATACGAATTTATAAAACATTGGAAAGCTTATTATGTAGATAGAAAAATATATAAGGAATTCTACTCAAGCAAAGGTTCATCAGTTAAATTTGATAACCAAACAGCTGGTTTAGCTATTAAAATGCAGTTTGTAAAAGGAGATAAACTATTATCAGAAACTTTTCAAAAAGCTTCAAATTACATAAATGATCTAAGAGGAAAAACAGAAGAATGTAAGTCATTTATATCAAAATGCCATGATTTCTTAATAAACTCTAAACCAGTAGAACCTGGAAAATACACTGTCATTTTGTCACCTATTGCTGCAGGTGTGTTTGCTCATGAGAGTTTTGGACATAAAAGTGAATCGGACTTTATGATAGGTGATGAAACTATGAAAAAAGAGTGGGCAATAGGAAAAACTGTAGGAAAAGAATTTTTAAATATAGTCGACGATGGCAATTTAGATGGTAGCGGATATGTGCCATATGACGATGAAGGCACAAGAGCTGAAAAAACTTATCTCATAAAAAATGGGCTCCTAAGTGGACGTCTTCACAGTACAAATACTGCATATTATCTTGATGAAGATTTAACTGGAAATGCTAGAGCTGTAAATTTTGAATTTGAGCCAATTGTAAGAATGACTACCACTTATATAGAACAAGGAAATATGACAAAAGAAGAATTGTTTAGTGAAGTAAAAAATGGCATATTTATAGATGATATAAAACATGGTTCGGGAATGTCCACATTTACGATTGCACCATCGCTCGCATATTATATAAGAGATGGAAAAATTGCAGAACCAGTGAATATATCAGTCGTGACTGGCAATGTTATGAAAACTCTAAACGAAATAGATGGTCTTTCAAATGAAGTTGAAATCATGAGCTTTATATTAGGTGGATGTGGAAAAATGGAGCAATTTCCTCTGCCTGTTGGCTTTGGTGGTCCTTTTGTAAGAGTAAAGTCTTTAAATATTCAATAGGTGGTGAAAAAGATGATAAAGGAAAAATATATAACTAATGTAAAAGAAATATCTTTAAATGTAAGCCAAAGTAGAATTGACTCAGTTCGAAATAAAAATATAACTAGAACTGGTCTAAGACTTTATGATAACGGATATATTGGATATGCAGGAGCAATAGGAAATTTTGAGGAATCAGATTTATTAAATAAAGCGATATCAACTCTGGAAAATAAAATACCATATGATTTTGAAATCGAAACTAATAAGAAAATATATGAAGATTATTCATCAAATACACTTGATGAAACTAAGATGGTAGATGAATTAGAAGCTATATTAAGTGTCTTAAGAGAAAAATATTCTGACTTTTATTTCTCTCATAAATTCAATCTATCTGATTACAGTGTAAAATTAATCAATGAAAAAGGCCTTGATCTATATCATAAAGACAGATTTATCTCTCTTGGGTTGATATTTAAAGAGAAGACTTCATTAAATATAATGGATGGTTTTGTTGGCTTTGAGGGAAGAAAATATGATCGCACTTTAGCGTTAAATGATATGTTTCATATTTTAGATGCATATAAAAACAAAGTAGATCTCCCGAATAAAAAAACTCTGCCAGTTGTATTTGTAACAAGTGAGGAAGTTCCATTTCTAAAATTCATGCAAGCTCTAGACGGTAATAATTTTGGTAGTGGAAGCTCACTATTGAGTCAGAAAATGGGAATGAAAGTATTCAATGATAATTTTACACTTTATCAAAATAACAATCCAAAAGATCTCCCTGTGCCTTTCTTTGATGCAGAAGGAGTTGTCAACGAGAACTATAGATACTCTTTGATAGAAAACGGTGTTGTTATATCACCGTATACAAACAAGAGGGTATCCCAAAAATATAATCTCCCATTGACTGGGTCAGCTACTTGCGAATATGACAGTGTCCCAACTTTAGGTACACCAGCGTTTAAAGTTAAAGAATCTGAAAAAACTGCTAAAGAGCTTTTAGGTGGAGAAATGGGTGTATTCGTATTAATGACATCTGGTGGAGATTTTACACCTGAAGGAAATTTTGCAGCACCAGTTCAATTAGCTTTACTATTCGATGGAGAGAAGTTCATTGGCAGACTCCCTGAATTAAACATCTCTTCACATTTATTTGATATGTTTGGCAATTCTTTTAGAGGGGTTAGCAAAGACAATTGTAGCGCACTATCAAATGACAAATATATGATAATGGATATGAAAGTAGATAAGCTGTAGTCACCAATAAAAATCTCAGAGAGCACTCTGAGATTTTTATTATTTATTTTAATTCTCATGTAAAAATTCAATTTGATTTCTATCATTATAAAGAGTTCTAATTCCTAGATTGAGTGTGGAAAAAGTAGCTAAACAGACTACTGTAGCTATGGCAATCATGATTGCTATTTGGTAAAGAATCGCAGTGGTAGGTGCTGTACCTGATAAAATTTGACCTGTCATCATCCCCGGAAGTGAAATTATACCCATTCCAACCATATTGTTTAAAGTTGGAAGTAGAGCTGTTTCTAAAGCATTTTGTGAAAATGGCAAGAGTATCTTTTTAGGCTTTACTCCTAAATTTAATAGAGTTTCAACTCGCTTTCTCTGAGAACTGAAATTGTCCTTAAAACTCTTTAACCCTAAATTTACACCAGTCATAGCATTTCCCATTATCATCCCAGATAGAGGAATTGTATACTGAGGATTGAAAAAGTCAACTCTCACAACCACTATCACAAAAAATGCTAAGATGATTAAGCCTGAGCCAGCCAATGATAAAGCTACTGCCCATTTAAAAGACTTATTAAGCCATTTATTCTTCGATAATGCTCTGTGTATTGCAAACAATGTCATGGTCAGCAAATAAAGACTAGTAAACAACGGGCTTGGATTTTCAAATATATAAGTTAAAACAAAACCCGCTAGTGTCAATTGCACAGTCATTCTTACACTTGCGACAATTAGAAGCTTTGTTTGATTTACATTTGCTTTCTTCATGATCGCTAAAACCACTATCAGCAATAGATATATCAGTGAAAACTGAAAAATACTTAATTGAACTATACCAGCATTTGTCATATTGTCTTACTCCCTTCGATATCTATTATATCTTCTGCAAACTCATCAGAAAGATTTTTATCGTGACTTACCACAATTACAGTCATCTCTTTGGTTTTAGCAAGTTTTATGATATCTCTCAATAAAGATTTTGCGTTTTGCGTATCCAATGCACTAGTTGGCTCATCAAGCATAATCACCTTAGGTAAAAACGACAAAAATATAGCAGTATAAAGCCTTTGAGCTTCTCCACCAGAAAGAATACTAGTCTGAGTTTCAAGTGGAAAATCAAGCTGGCATATTGAAAGAAAATATTTAATCTCTTCTTCGTTTGGCATATTCATTTCTCTATATGAATAAAATCTGTTGAAGTTATCTTTTATACTTCCATCAAACAAATATACCGACTGCCCCACTAATAGTACTTCTTGCCTGAGTTTTAACGTGTCTATTTCATCTATATTTTTCCCCTCGTAAAAAATAGCACCCGAACTAGGTGATAAAGTCGCATTGAATAACTTTAACAATGTACTTTTACCGCTACCTGAACTTCCAACTAGAAAAACTACTTTCCCTTTCTTGATATAAATATCTGGGTATCTTATAAAATCTTCAAAAACTAAGTCTTTAGTTTTAATTATATCCATATCCCTCTCCTATAGTTAGATTTAAGCAATATAATGATACCAAAACAAAAGAGATTATTCAATTAATTTGAGATTGTCACGCTATTTTTGTATCGCCTAATGATTGTAAATTGTCTATTGAGCAAGTTAATTCTTTTATACAACCTGTGTTCAATATACAGCTTCATGATTGAAATCTATCTCTTTGCACCTATTTTTATTAAATTAATATTATCATTTTTAGTTATTAATTCATCGTGAGTGACAATAATGACAATTTTATTCATTGATAATAAATCCTTGATTTTATTTAAAACTATGATTTTGTTGTTAACATCTAAATAATTTGTAGGTTCATCAAAAATATAAACCGATTTGTCTGTTTTTAGTGCTAACTCTATTTGTGCTAATTTTTTCTGTCCCAAAGATCCATTATATCTATTTTTGAGTATTCCATATTTACTTATATAAGAATTGCCAGGTATGTATACTATATCATTTGATAATTTTTCAGGTGATTTATCATTTATTAAAATTTTGCCTTCATATCTATCCGTTATATTTAGTATTCCTTCTATTAATGTAGTTTTCCCTACACCATTATCGCCCATTATCACATTTAAAGTATTGCGCTCCAAATTTAATGTTAATGGATTATGAAGTTCAACTCCATTTTCATCCAAGCCAACGTAATTAAATAATTTTATATTGTTAATTTTTTCGTCGAATAGTTCAATTTTAGATAGATTTAAAAACTCTTGAAAATTATTTATGGCAGGTTTTACGGATAAATAATTACTTCTAGCCTCAAATAGAAATTCGATGGGAGTCCAAAACTGAGAAATGTAAATTTGAAAAGCAGTAAACACTCCAATAGTTATTTTATCAATGAATACAAGCCAACCAGATAAGATTCCTGTTGCCAATATTGCAGCGTTTAGCATCCCATAAATCAATATATTATTTACAAAGGCTTCCGCCTTCGTTTTTTTTAATAAATTATTTGAAAATCTATTGAAAAATTTATCCAAAGGTGTCAGTTGCTTAACATTTAAGAACCGCTCTTCTTTTGTAAGCTTATATTGATCAACCATGTACCCTTTAACCTCTTCCATATCTTCTAGATGATCTGATGCATAATTTGAAATGATTCGTCCATATTTATACGATATGTAAGCAGACACTGGAACTACTATTATCATCAACACTGCAATTAAAGGAGACAATTGGAATGAAATTAAAAAAATCAAAATTATGGTAATTACAGAAAATACTATATTTATTGGATATTCAAAGATAAAAGGCTTGATCAGTTCAAAATTTTGTCCTATTTCTTGATTGATTTTTTCTTCATCTAATTTTTCAGTTATTAAATTGTAATTCTCAAGATTATAATTTATTTCTTTAAAAATATTGATGTAGCTTTCACTATAAGCTTTTCCCATAAAAACATCTAATAAATAATCTAAATATTGCCCCACTAAAAAAATAGATATGTTTAACAAAGCAAAAAACTTTAGTTGTTCAAGATCCTTTTGCATAACACTGTCAATAAACTTCATTGTAATCAATGGAGCAATTAAATAGTAAACTTTCAATACAGCTTTAATAAATATGTATGTATTTAGTGTCTTTTTAGAAACAAATCTTATGAATTTGAACATTATTATACTCCTCAATCAAATCATCAATAGAATCTATGCTTTTAGCGAATAAATAAAACACCATTGTATGAAAAATAAATGGAAAGTCAACAACCTTAAAACACGGCCAAAATAGGAGCTCTTGACATTTGACGAATTAGTTGATGGTTTTTTGTTTTATAGCAAATAAAAATAAATATTAAAAAATCTATTCGCGAATTATTATGTTTCAATTATTTCTATGCCTTTTTATAAGCCAACGTACTAGAAAAAATATAATTAATATCAAAGCAAAAATATTAATAATGGGTGTATAAAAAAGTATTTTTCTCATTATTCACCTCTATATTACGCAAGTAGTGTCAATAAAGCACTCCTCTTTTTTATTTAAAACCTTATATTATCAAGGGTTACAGAGTTTAAATATTTCAAATATTATTTGAGTTACCGCAACAAATTCTAAAGAAAGTTGGTCATTGTTATGCCTCAAATTATATCCTTATACCTCTAAAGAATATTTATATGCCGTTTCAACTGGATCTTCAAAATACCCTTCTACCTTATTTGTAACACTGTATCCAAAATCTTCAAATACCCTTTGCATTTTTATATTTGATTCTCTCGTTTCAGCTTTAAATATATGCATATCATCTTTTAAAGATTCATCTATAATATGCTGCATCAATATATGAGCATATCCTTTATTCCTAAATTCAGGATCCGTTCCAATGGTCATGATCTTAATATAATCATTTTCCCCTTTCCAGTTATAAATAGCAATACAAGATTTAATGACCTCATTTTCTTTTATAGCATAAGCAAAGGTTCTCTCATCTTCAAACAATTCGATCCATACTTCTCGATTGATCTTATCTTCTGGAAAATAAATCCTTAGTGATTCCAAAAAACAATCTAAATCCTCTAAACTAAGCCTAACTATGTCTTTCATGGCACCCTCCCAAAATATTCGTATTGTTTTTAGATAAATATAGGAAATACATATATTTATCAGATAATACATATTTACTTGATTCTATCATATGCTTTACTTGTTTACAATTAATTGCTGATTTCTATTCTATTAATATTTCTGTAAGAGAACCTAAAAAGAGCAACCCCTTTAGGCTACTCCTTATATAAATCTAAATTTAATAAAATAATTCTCGGTTTACTATCCTAATATTGTCATCAGCATCTTTTTCAAAAGTAAATAACTCTGTAATTTTATTAACACCTGGTTCAAGTGTTCCTATTGGAATAAAATCTTCACTAAACTCCAATATATAAGTAATTGGTACAATTAATAAATCATTTTCACTCTTTTTATTAGAAAAATCTATATCTTCTAACCGACAATCAATAATTTTAGCATAATATGTTTGATATTTGGGATCATCTTTTTCTACATCAATTTTGAAATTCTCACCAACTATACTATTATGCATTTCTATATCGTGATATTTAAGCGATTCTAAATACTCTAATGTAATTTTTTCTATCTGGTCTTCTGAAATATTTTCCCGATTGTTAAATACTGCAAAAAATATTAATACAAGAATTAAAAATATTAAAAGTATACTGTTTTTCAATCTCATAATTTATCTCCCCTAACCTGTTAGGTAGTGTCAATAAGACACACCTCTTTTTTTATTTAAACCCTTATACTATCATTGAATAAATTGAGATTATCTTACATTATCTGGTTATGGTGATGACGATAAAAAAATATATAGCCAAATTAAAGACATTCTCTTAGATCATTCAAACATAAATTACCCTTGGCCTTTTTTCCTGTCATAAATTACCCTTGGCCTTTTTTCCTGTCATAAAGCTCCGGTGTCCAAAATCTCGCCCACTCATTCATTTCCTTGTATCTCGAATGTTCAGGATCATAATAATTTCTCGAAAGTTAATGTTAAAAACTTTAGCATATTCAAACAAGTTCCTCACATTTTTCTTTGGATCTCTTATATAGCGCTTTATGGCATTAGTAAATACTTCTCTCTCCAACTTATTCTCATAACGGAGTACATCACATATAGTACGATCCCGATTAAATATTCTCACCTCAACCTCTTCTACTTTAATTACATCCAAACCGATTTCTAGTAGTTTTGGTTCGATATAAAAAACTTCTATTAATGGATAATCAATTTTATACTGACTTTTTTCACTATCTCTATCAACAGCTATTTGCCACGCTTGAGGTATTCTATCTGTATATCCATAATGCATCAGTGCACTTTCAAGAAAGATTACTGCATCTGGAAATAACCTTGCTATTACAGCTTCTTGCGGATATATATTATCAGATATTTCATAATAGCCACGTTTAATTCTAGTAATATCTCCACTCTCTACAAGTTTCTTTATTTGCCGACTTGAAAGCCCCAATGCATTAAGTTCTGATGTTCTTAGTACTCCACCGTGATTTTTAAATTCTTCATAAATAACACTTTTTTCAATCATAATTGCACTCCATTGTCCGCATTACGATTAGCAATGCGGGTATTTTGATGCAATTATATCATTTAATTATTTGATTTTCAAGAATTTTAAATAAAAATAAGCCTAACTCCCATGTTTTGTATTTTAGTTTCTAGTAAATCTCACAAACCATTTATACGATATTTTTTCTCCATCTCTAATTAAAAACTTAAACTTCTTTATAGGATTCTATATGGTCAACAGCTGTTGCTGTGTTAACTTCTTAAGACTACAAGTACTAATCATAAAAAAATGTACATCCATGTGCATTATTTAGCATTATGGTGTGTAGTATTTTATATAGCATATATTTAAGATTAATTGTAAAACTAAATTAGACCCCTTTCTAATATTTAGTCTAGTTTAATTTTATAATTAAGTGTGCCAATAAATATTTTAACAAAGCATTAAAAATATATATATTTATTTTCCATTTGATATAATCAAGTAAATTAAATCTAAAAAGGAAGCTATTATCTATGGGTGATTATGAATTATTAATAATAGAAAAGGTTAAGGCTGAAATTGAAAATAACTTAGCAAAAATTTTCCATGATTAAGATAACTTTGACAGAATTTTTGATTCACTTGCAGAAATGGCAAAATATATTAAGTTCAAAACTATACAAGCAATAATAATAAAATTAAATAATACTATTAAATAAGTCCCTAAAAATTAGAAAGATTCTTTAAGGTTATTTACCAACAATAGAATTAATTATAGCCTAAATTGTTTTAGAGTAAAATAATGAGATTTCGTTAAGGAGGTAAGGTAATGGACATTATTCAAGTGAACAACTTGAAAAAATATTATGGAAAAATCTTGGGATAGAAAATGTATCATTTTCGGTTAAGGAAGGTGAAATATTGGGATTTGTTGGCCCAAATGGTGCAGGAAAATCAACTACATTACGTATACTCCTTAATTTTATTTTCCCCAATAGTGGTAATGCTACAATTTATGGTAAAGATGTTGTAAAGGAAAGCCATGAAATAAAAAAATTTACAGGATATGTTCCTAGTGATGTAAGATTTTATGGGAACATGACAGTAAAGGAATTATTAAGATAAGTAACGATTTCTACGAGGGTTCTCATGATAAAGAAGTAGAACGGTTATGCAATATTTTTGAACTTAATATTTCTAAGAAGTTTTTTGAACTATCTATGGGAAACAAGAAAAAAGCAGCAATTGTATGTGCTTTAGCCTCAAGCCCGAGAGTTTTGATATTAGATGAGCCGACTAATGGGCTTGATCCCATGATGCAGAAACGATTATTTGCTGAGCTAAAGAAACGCTCTGCAAATGGTGTTTCTATCCTTTTGTCTAGTCATAATCTTGGCGAAGTAGAGGAATATTGCGATAGGGTTGCTTTTATTAAAGAGGGAAAGGTCCTTGCAATAACAGATTTAAATAAAATGCTTCGTCATCAGAAAATAATAACAACCGTTGGTGGAAAAGAAATAATTCACACTTCAGTTCAAATATTGGAACAAGATGAGATGAAACGAACCTTTCGCTATAATGGTGATAGTGCTCTTTTGCTGAAATTGTTACAAGAAGCTAATCCGGATGATTTCACTGTTAATAATGAGAGCTTGGAAGAACGTTTTCTGAATCTTTATGAAACGGAGGTACAGCAATGAATGTTTTTCGAATAGAATTAAAAAATACTTGGAAAAGCACTTTAAAATGGACGATAATTGTTTGTAGTGTTACCTTTATGCTTCTAGCCCTTTTCCCTTCAATGCAAACCGAGTCTATGAAAGAACTTACCGGTGCAAAGATTGAAGGAATAGATCCTGTATTATTGGAAGTACTGGGATTAAGCACTCTTATAGATTTTACAGTGATAACGAATTTCTTTGGATATGTGCTTGAATATATAACACTGGCTATCATAATCTTTGTTACTCAAGTGGCTGTAACTTCTCTTGTTAAAGAAGAAACCGATGGGACTATTGAATTTTTATATAGCAAGCCAATCTCACGAGACGAAATATTTATACAAAAAATGCTAGCAAATATTCTTTCATTTCTTTTTCTGATAGTAGCTCTTAGTATTATAACATTAATCGGGTATATCTCCTTTAGTGAGTATAATTTCTTGGAAAGTGTTGAAGAGGTAGGAAAATTATATAGTTCTATTTTCTATGTAGGTCTTATTTTTATGAGTTTAGGAATACTTGTATCCTCTTTGTTAAAAAACAATAAAGGATCTTCTGGTATCGTTATTGCGATTGTTTTTGGATCTTTCATTTTAGGAGTCATGGGTGTGATAATTGATGAATTAAGTTTCCTATCCTATTTCTCCCCGATGGACTGGATCAAAACACAAAAATTAATGACAGAAGGTATATATACTATAGAATGGCTGATTGGAGTGTCTACAATTATTATCTGCTCTTTTGCTTCATATAAAATATATAGAAAAAGAGATTTATCCCTTTAAGACTTTTCGATTGATCTAGGATTTAAAGTAAATACTTGTAAGATCTATAGAACAAAAATTAAAAAAGTAACAATAACTAATTCTAATAATATATATTTTGACCGCATCCCTTTAGCGAATAAATAGGCAACTTACTCTACGGGATTAAAAAATAGGTCTTAATTATTTCTATTTTTTTTAATAAACCAATTTACTAAAAAAAATAAAATTAATATCAGCCCAATAGCATTAATAATAGGCATATAAAATAATATTTTATCTAACATCTAAATTATCCTCCCCAATTACATAATAGTAGTATATAAAATAATATTTTATCTAACATATAAACTACACTTGTTATGAAACAATATGCTGCATTTCAAAATCATCTGACCAAACCTTTAGTGAACCATCTACAATGAAATAATCAATTGTACATTTACGTTTTGTCATAATACTACTTCCACAAAATGATATTGCAGATAAACAAGAAATATCTTATGTCTAGTCCCAGAGTAAAACCAGTCGAACTCATAGACCCTATATCCTGAGTAAATCTATGCGTTGTCATTCCTAGAACTTGTTCATAGTTATATAATATTTTTAAATTAAAGAAGTTCCCGATACTGGAATACTAAATGTTTGATGTGAGCCAGATCCAAATGGCTCCATTTTCTAATATAATTTGAGTTACCGAATTTACTACTAAATATACTCCTCTTAAGTAATTGGCTTCCCAATTTTCTAAAGCTGTTCAATGTTTTAGTCATGCATATATACACTCACTATTTCAGTGTTTATATTCATGTAAAGAAATGTGTTCGAAATAGCATTCTTCATGATTTCTTCAGCGCTTTTTAGATCATTGCGTTTGACTTGGTAAATAGCTACTGTAAATCAAGTTGCGTTGTTCACTAAAACGAGCATGTGCTCAGTCCTGCGATTACTCCACACATTTGTCCAGTTTACAGTCCATGAAAATAGTGGATTTATTGTTTTTTCATCAGTAGAATACTTTGATCCCATGGCTTCTCAAAATAAATCTCTAAAATATACTCTTCAAATTCCAGTTGTACAAATCTATTGATTAATGTTATTTCTACTTTTCTTTTTGAATATCATTTTTTTCAGGTGCTTGTTCAATGTTTTCATTTAATTGACTTGTTATTTCTTGAAAAGTTTTGATACCAATCTCATTTACAATTTCCGCAACTGAATCTATAATGCTCTCTAGGCTTCCTTCACCTTCG
Source organism: Tissierellales bacterium (assembly GCA_014360205.1). Taxonomy (GTDB): domain Bacteria; phylum Bacillota; class Clostridia; order Tissierellales; family Tissierellaceae; genus Soehngenia. Next base: position 75,169 of record JACIXZ010000006.1, on the reverse strand, counting down.
AGAACTTTTGCTATACTATTTTCAATCTCAGCCTTTACTTTTTCTGATATTAACTGTTTATAATCATCCATATATAACATCCTCTCATTTTTATAGTTGCGTTTACTTCATTATATCAAATGAAGGATCATTTCCCACATCTTTTATATATTTCTTTGAACAATTATTTTGCACTAAGAAAATTACTGGATCTGGATATAGCATTGATAAAGTAATCTTTTGCAAGTTTACCATCAATTTCTATCACGCAAAGCTGGATTAATTTTCTTGCTAGCTTCCATATTATTCATAGTATCTTCTAAAGATTCCACCAAATAGTTGAGGAAAACTGCATATTCCATTAATAATGTATAATAAGATCCTTCACTTTGTTCAGGATGACAAGCCCAAAATTTTAAGTATATTACAGAATCCTGTCATTCTGAGCGTAGCGAAGAATCTTATCTTATAAACTCCTCCGCTAAATCTTTCCATGATGGATTTGCAGCCTCTACTAATTGATTTTTCTTCTGCCTTGTCCAACCTTTAATTTCTTTTTCCCTTGCTATAGCTGAATTTACATCTGAAGTATATTCAAAATATACTAATTTATTTACATTATATTTTTCCGTAAAACCTTTTACTAACTTATTTTTATGCTCATATATTCTTCGCTCTAAATCATTTGTAACACCTGTATATAAAACTTTGTTGTTCCAATTTGTTAACATATATACATAGTACAAATTCATCACCCCTTTAAGATTCTTCGCTACGCTCATTACATATGTACAATAATTATTTTAATCATATATCCTTGATTTTCCATATATTCTATCAAATAAATTAACTAATTTCTACTTAGCTTTATTCAAAACAAAAAATAACCAGCTAGTCTAAAGTTTTATAACCTTTAAACCAGTGGGTTCTAAATCTTTATATTCCTATTTCTGCTTCATCTCTAAAGAAAAATATTATATTATTATAATATTCTATAACTGTCTAATCTATATCCGTAGAGGTATCTATAGTATCTTTTCTGACCTTATTTTCTTGTTGCTTTCTACCAAAAACAACAAAACTCCTTGATTTCAAGGAGTTTCTATTGTATCAATATTTAATTTATTGGCGGAGAAGGTGGGATTCGAACCCACGTGCCCGTGAAGGCAACCTGATTTCGAGTCAGGCTCGTTATGACCACTTCGATACTTCTCCATATTATTTTTTGTTTTTTCGCAAGTCTTTAAAAAAGTCAACAAGCAATTGCCTGCATTCGTCTTCTAATATTCCTTTGGTTAATTCTATTTTATGATTTAAATTAGGGTGAGCTGTCAAATCTTCAACCGAGCCACAAAATCCTCTTTTTTCATCCATTGTTCCAATTACAAGTCTATTGATTCTTGCATTTACTAAAGCTCCTGCACACATAGCACAAGGCTCTAAAGTTACATACATTGTGCAGTTTAATAACCTCCAACCACCCAAAACCTGTGATGCTTTTTTTATAGCTATTATTTCTGCGTGGTCTGTTGGGTCTTTCGTGATTTCTTTCATGTTGTATCCTTCTGCTATTATTCTTTCTTCATGCACAATAACAGCACCTACAGGTACATCGCAGGTGCTTAGTTTTGCTAGTTCAATAGCTCTTCGCATGAAAAATTCATCCATAAAATCACCTATGGTGCACCCGAGAGGAATCGAACCCCTGCACATGCCTTAGGAGGGCACCGCTCTATCCTACTGAGCTACGGGTGCTTACTACCATAATATTCTACATTAATTTAAGGCCTTTGTCAATTACTTATAATCCTCTATATCGAATATTCGGTCTTTGAAGTAGTATTTTCTGTCCTCTTCTGTTATCTTTCTAATGACTTTGCATGGGTTTCCTACCGCTATCACATCATCAGGAATGTCTTTTGTTACTACACTTCCTGCTCCAACTACTACATTATTTCCTATCGTTACTCCTGGCAAAACAACTACTGAACCGCCTAGCCATACATTGTCACCAATTTTTATAGGGATACCATATTCGTATCCTGAATTTCTTGAGTCTGGGTGGATTGGATGTCCTGCTGTGAGTATCGAGACATTGGTTGCAAATAAACAGTTCTTGCCTATGGTTACTTTCCCTACATCGAGTATGACTAAGTTGTGATTTGAGTAAAATCCATCGCCTACCTCTATGTTGTATCCATAATCGCAGTAAAATGGAGGCTCAATATGTATATTCCCATTTGCAACTACTATATCTTTAATCATCTCTTTAAGTTTTTCTAAATCATCAGGGTATGTATGGTTATAATCATAAATTTTTCTTTTGTTTTTTAGCCTATCCTCCAATAGTCCATCTAAGCTTGACTTATATGGGAGTTGTTTTAGCATTCTTTCTTTTTGATCCATTTAATCACCTCTTAATTTATTACTCTTATCATATAATATTCAGGTTGTTTATGCTATAATTATTAATTAATAAAAGTATTATATGAAAGGGGTTTAGCTATGGCAAAAGATACGGATATCACTCTTCGCAATAAGATAATTTATGAAGTATATGTAAGAAATCATTCTGAAAAAGGTGACTTTAATTCTGTAACTAATGATTTAGAAAGAATAAAAAGTTTAGGGGTAGACATTGTTTGGCTTATGCCAATACATCCAGTTGGCAAAATAAATAGAAAGGGAAGTTTAGGTTCTCCTTACTCTATTTATGACTATATGCAGATAAATGAAGATTATGGCACATTAGATGATTTTACCAACTTACTAAATAGAGCTCATCAGTTGAATTTAAAAGTCATGATAGATGTCGTCTATAATCACACTTCTCACGATTCAGTATATTTAACAGAAAATCCAGACTTTTATTATAGAAAAAGCGATGGCTCACTGGGAAATAAAGTTGCTGATTGGTCAGATATCATAGACTTAGATTATAACAATAGACTCCTTTGGGATAAACAGATTGATGCTTTAAAATATTGGGCTCACCTTGGGGTTGATGGATTTAGATGTGATGTTGCCAGCATGGTGCCATTAGAGTTTTGGCTTGAGGCAAGAGAAGAGTTGAAAAAAATAAATCCTGATATAATAATGCTTGCAGAAACTATTGAAGGCTCATTTTTAGAATATGTTAGAAATCAAGGTATATATGCTGCATCTGATTGTGAAGTGTATCAAGCTTTTGACATATGCTACGATTATGACACCCATGGAGAATTCTTGAAATATTTAAATGGAGAGGCTACACTTGAAGATTATTTAGAAAAGAAAAGAATGCAAGAATATATTTATCCAGATAATTATGTCAAACTAAGATATCTTGAAAATCACGATAGACCAAGAATTGCTTCCATGGTTCCAGAAGATTTGCTTTTACAGTGGAGTGCATTTTTGTTCTTTGAAAAAGGTACACCTCTAATCTACGCTGGTCAAGAAGCAATGGATAAAAAACTGCCATCTTTGTTTGATAAAGATCCTATTGATTGGAGTGGATTAAGCTCAGATTTTCATCTAAAGCTTAAAAAATTTGCCGAAATAAAGAAATCACCTATTTTTGCTAACGGAAGATATAAACTGCACAATATTGATAAAAAAGGTGTTATATTTGGAACATATGTATTAAATGATGAATGGTTATTTGGTATCTTCAATGTAGAAGGAAAAACTGGGAAACTTAAACTTTCTTCACATTCTGAAGGATATTTCGATATACCAGATATAGCAAATGGTGAATATGAAAATCTATATGACGGTTCAAAGGTTGTTGTTAAAGACCAATCAATTGAACTTTCACACAATCCAATATTATTTAGAGTATGATAAAAAGACTGTGGCAAGCCACAGTCTTTATTCAAAAGCAGGGGGATTTTTCGATTTATTTCTTTGCAATAAATAGGTTGCGACTAATACTACTATCCCAAATGAATCTGTAAAAATGCCTGGTCGTAGCAGCAATAGAGCAGCTCCTAATAAAAGTATTCTCTCAAAAATATTTGTTTTTTTAAGCAAATATCCCTCAACTCCTGCTGCCAAACATACAATCCCTATTATTGCACTCAATATTACAGGCAAAGCTTGGAACAATGATATAAATTGAACTTCTGCACCTACTACATTGTCTACAAGTATTAAATGTGGGTCGATAGCAAATATATATGGTACTATAAAGGCGGCTAATGCCAACTTCACTGCTTGTACCCCCGTTTTCATAGAATTTGCTCCTGCTATACCCGCTCCTGCATAAGCTGCTAATGCTACTGGTGGTGTTATGTCAGCTACTACTCCAAAATATAGTATGAATAGATGAGCGGCTATTAAATTTACATCTAATGTTATCAAAGCTGGTACTGCCATAGTAGCTAAAACAATGTATTTAGCTGTTGTAGGTAGCCCCATTCCCAAAATTATAGATGCTATCATTGTAAAAAATAAAGTGAGTAGCAAATTCCCATTTGCTAATGTAACTATGATTTCTGCAATTCTTAAACCCAATCCAGTTAAAGTTACTACTCCAACTATCATACCAGCACATGCGCATGCACATGCTACAGTTACAGCGCCCTTTGCACCTGCTTCAAGTGCATCTAAAAAATCCTTGAAAGTAAATGATTTATCTTTCTTAATAAACGATACAATTACAGCTAAAACTAAGCTTATTATAATAGCTTTAAAAGCTGCTAAAGTAGGTGTATTTCCAGATATCAAAAACACTATTATGGATATCAATGGTATCAGTAGATAGCCTCTACTCAATAACAGTTTTAAAACACTAGGAAGTTCTTCTCTTGGCAATCCCTTTAATCCAAGTCTTGAAGCTTCAAGGTGTACCATAGTTCCTACTGCAAAATAGTATAATATTGCAGGTATAGCAGCTGCTATGATTATCCTTGAATATGGGATTCCAGTAAACTCTGCCATTATAAATGCAGCAGCTCCCATGACCGGTGGCATGATCTGTCCACCTGTTGAAGATGCTGCCTCTACAGCTCCAGCAAAATATGGTTTGTATCCAGTTCTTTTCATTAATGGGATGGTAAAAGCTCCAGTAGTTACAGTGTTAGCTACAGAACTACCTGAAATTGAACCCATAAATCCACTTGCAACTACCGCAGTCATTGCCGGCCCACTTTTGAAACTGCCAGTTAATCCGTAGGCTAAATCTATAAAAAATTTACCTACTCCTGTTTTGTCAAGAATTGAACCAAACAGTATAAACATAAACACAAAAGTAGCCGAGACCCCAAGAGGTATCCCCATAATTCCTTCTAATCCTAGATACATATGAGAAATTATCCTCTGTATAGAAAAGCCCCTATGAGCAAGTAATCCTGGCATATATGGCCCAAAATAAGCATAAAGCAAAAAAAGAATTGCAACTATTGGAAGTTCTGGCCCTACTGCCCTTCTAGTAACCTCTAAGGTTATAAGTATTGCTAATAATCCTAAAACTAAATCTAGATTTGTCGCACTTCCTCCTTTTGCTGAAATAGTATCAGAAAATACAAATATGTATCCAAATACTATTATAGTTAGTGCAATAAGAATATAATCTAGTATTGATGGTTTTTCTTTGTTTGATTTTTTCCCAAAAGGATAGAACAAAAAACCAAGTACGAACGCAAACATTATATGAAGCGATCTTTGTTTAAACGATAGGAGTGTTCCAAATCCTGCAGTATACAAATGAAATAACGACATGGCTATAGCAATTATCCTAGCTATCATTATGACATTTCCCTTTAATTTTCTAAGCTTAGCAGTCTCTTTATCGTAAGACTCAAGTAACTCATCTACATCTACATTTTGATCAATGTTAGAACCATCTTTTTCGCTCAATTTCATAACCTCCTCGTCAAATATCTTAAAAAGCTGACTCTATCGGGACTGAATTTGATCGCCTCCATAGGATCTGAAAAGTCTAAAAAATAATATTGCTTATTGTTTATTATCAATTTGTGATTTGCCCTAACAGCACCTGTCCTATATACCAGCTCTTCAAGTTTCTTGTCAATATTATAAATTCTAAATCCATCTTTAGTTTGCTCAAAATCATATTCAGTTGTTGATGGAAGCCCAGCTCCATATGATCTGAAAGTCGTCTCCTTTAGGATTATATATTTTCCTTTTATCTCATAATATTCCTCTACCTCAGTAAGCTCTACAGAGTGAATATAAGAAATTTTAAAATTATCTTCTGTTAAAATCCAAATTTTTAAGATTTCTCCACTTTTATAATCACTTGCTACTAATACATTTAAAGGATAAATTAACATCAATATTAAAATAAATGAAATAATTGCTTTAAGGAAGACCCCTCTTTTTGAAGAGTCTTCCTTATTTTCCTTATTATTTGAGTCCTTGTTCAACATAATATCTTTCTGCACCTGGATGCAAATCAATTGGCATACCTTCAAGTGCTGTTTCAAGTTTTATGTCATTTCCTCTGTCATGAGTGTCTATAATGACTTGACGATTTTCAAAAATCGATTTTGTCATATTGTAAACTAAATCTTCGTCTAAATCTTCAGGAACTATTAGCATAGCCATTACAGCTGCAGCTATTACATCTTCTGTTTGGTTTTTATAGCTGTCTTTTGGTATGACTACTTCAGTATAGAAAGGATATTTGGATTGCAATGATGCAATTTTTCCAGAATCCAAAGATACTACAACTATGTCTGCAGTTTGAGTTACTTCAGTTACTGCTGATGTTGGAACAGCTGCTGTTACAAATGCTGCATCTATCTGTTTGTTTTTCAATTGATCTGCAGCTTCATTGAAAGATAGATAATCCGCTTTAGCTAAATCATTGTAAGTAATTCCATACTCAGCTAAAATTTGTCTAGCATTAACTTCTGTTCCTGAACCAGGTGCACCAACAGCGACTTTCTTCCCTCTTAAGTCCTCTACAGATTGTATACCTGAATCTTTAGTAGCAATTATTTGAATTACTTCTGGATAAAGCATTGCCATTCCTCTTATGTTTGTTACTTTTTCTTTGTCTTGGAAAGTTTCAGTTCCAGTCCAAGCATAGTAAGCAACATCATTTTGCACAAATCCAACTTCGGCTTCTCCTTGGGAAACTAAATTGATATTTTCAACGGAAGCACCTGTAGATTGAGCATTTGCTGTAACACCTTCTATGTTCTCATTGAATATCTTAGCCATCGCTCCACCTAGAGGATAATATGTCCCACCAGTTCCTCCTGTTGCAATTGATATGAATACATTGCCCGGTTTTGTTCCAGTATCATTGTTTGTATTGTCTCCACCTGAAGTACATCCAGCAACTAAACTCAATATCAATATCATTGCTAGCAATAAAGAAAAATTCTTTTTCATTTTATCCCTCCTCGTTAGGCTTTTGTTCAGCTTGCAATTGATTGATAATATTATATAATATATCCATCAATTATGCCATCTTTTTTTCTTACTATTTCGATAAATGCAATAATATTAATATATAAATTCATTGATCTTTTAATTTGCAAAACCTTATTTCATGAGGATATTATTTTCCGTCTATTATTTATTTTCCGTCTATTATTTCTTTTCCGCCCATATATTTTCTTAAAACTTCAGGTACTACAACGGTGCCATCTGCTTGCTGATAATTTTCAAGTATTGCTGCGAAAGTCCTACCAACAGCAAGTCCAGAACCATTTAATGTGTGTACATATTCAACTCTCTTGTCTTCTTTTCTTCTAAATCTAATGTTTGCTCTTCTAGCTTGATAGTCTTCAAAATTGCTACAGCTAGAAATTTCAACATATCTATTGTAACTCGGCATCCAAACTTCTATATCGTAAGTCTTAGCTGATGAAAATCCTAAATCTCCTGAGCAAAGCATCACAACTCTATAAGGTATCTTTAAAAGTTTTAATACTTCTTCTGCATCGTTAGTTAAAGTTTCTAATTCATCATATGAATTCTCTGGCAATGCGAATTTTACCATCTCGACCTTGTCAAATTGATGATTTCTAATAAGTCCTCTTGTATCTCTACCAGCAGAACCTGCTTCCAATCTAAAACATGGGGTATATGCAGTTAAATACATTGGTAAATCATCTTCATCGACTATTTCATTTCTTAAAAGATTAGTCAGAGGCACTTCGGCTGTGGGCACTAAAAAGAAGTCTTTACTTGGAACATGAAACATATCTTCTTCAAATTTAGGCAATTGTCCAGTTCCAATCATACAATCTCTATTGACCATAAAAGGTGTTGCCATTTCAGTATAACCGTGTTTGCCTGTATGCAAATCAAGCATGAAATTTGTGATGGCTCTTTCTAATCTTGCCCCATCGCCTCTAAATACACTAAATCTAGTGCCTGCTATTTTAGTAGCTCTTTCAAAATCAAGAATCCCAAGTTCTGTTCCAATATCCCAATGGGCTTTTGGCTCGAAATCAAAATTTTTTACTTCTCCTATTCTTCTCATTTCGATGTTATCTGCATCTGATTTTCCTTCTACTACAGATTCATGTGGTGTATTAGGTATATTGAGCAGTAAATCCTTTATTGAGTCGTCTAATTCCTTTACAATTTGGTCTAAATACTTTGTTTTTTCTGCGATTTCTTTCATTTCTTCTAAAATTGCCGAGGTGTCTTTTCCTTCTTTTTTTAGTCTTGGAATTTCTTTAGAAACCTTGTTTTGCTGGCTCTTTAGGTTCTCTAGTTCAACAAGTGTCTGTCTTCTTTTCTCATCTAATTCCAAGACTTTATCAATCGGATATTCGCCACCTCTTTTTTCTAATGCTTTTTTGACATTCTCTGCATCCATTCTAATTCTTTTAATATCTAACATATAATCACTCCTTATAAAAAAATAAACTCTCAATCCCAAATCTTAGGGACGAGAGTTACCCGCGTTGCCACCCTAGTTAGCTTAAAGCTCACTCGAATAGAAATTAGCTCAGGGTCGGAAACAAATAATTCCACCTATCAATTCACACCGACCATTGACTCTCTTTAAGGCTTTATTACTCATTATATCCCTTCATCACTATATTTAATTAAATTTAATTATATCATAGAAAATATCATTGTCAAGGTGAATATTAGAAATCTCGCAGATTACAATTCCACCTTTTTCATCTTCTTGGTTTTCTTTAGATTTAGCTTCTTAAATACTTTTTTATATATTTCTACATCTCCAGTTGTGTATATGCTTATGTTGCCTTTTCCTTCAGTGTTAAGCATATCATTGTCTTTTAAGTAATGTTTTATAGCAACCGCTTCATGTATTGCAGGGTTGATATAATTTAGGTTGGAATCTGCTTTATAGAAAAGGTCCTCTACTATTGGATAATGTGTGCATGCTAAAACAACATTATAAATATCGCCAAGTTCTTTAATTGCATCAATTCTCTCTTTCAAGCACTCAAAGGTTTCATCGGAATCAAATTTCCCCTCATCTATTAGTTTAGCTAATTCTCTGCTCTTTACACTTACAATGTCTATGTTTTCAGATCTCTCTTTGAGTTTTTTTTCATAAACTTTTTTATTTATTGTGAATTCTGTTCCAAATATGGCTATTTTCCCAATGCCACTCTTTATTATATGTTCAATCGTAGGTTCTACTATGTCTATTATGGGGTAACTCAAATTCCCTTCAAATTCTTTTGATATGGCTGAAATAGTGTTGCAAGCAATAGCTACTAATTTTACATCCTTCTTCTCCAAAAATTTCAGCATCTTCATTGTTAGATCATAGATTTCCTTTTCATCTCTATTTCCATAAGGTACGTTTATATTGTCTCCAAAGTAAATTATATCTTCATTTGGCAGTATTTTTTGTATGGAATCAACTACTGTCAATCCTCCTATCCCAGAGTCAATTACCCCAATAGGTCTTTTGTCCATATTTTTCCTCCTCTAAAGTTGCATGTCTCCTCTTCTTATCCATCCTTTTTTCCTCATCCATTCAGATACTAAAAAGGCAATAATACCTGGCAGTATAAAATGCATTAGAATTATTGAAGTTATCACATAAGAAGAGACTCCCATAGTTTCTATCATAGCAATTTGGCCAACCAAGCCACTTGTACCCATGCCTGCCCCTATTGCACTGCTTTCAAGTTTCAATACAGCCGTTGAAATAGGTCCAAGTATAGCTGATGCCACTATTGCTGGTATCCAAATACGGGGATTTCTAATTATATTAGGAATTTGCAGCATTGATGTTCCTAAGCCTTGTGCAATTAGTCCTCCCATTTTGTTTTCTCTATATGATGCTACTGCAAATCCAATCATATTTGCGGCACACCCAACAGTTGCAGCTCCAGCTGCTAATCCCGATAGATTTAAAGATATAGCAAGCGCAGCTGAACTTATCGGAAGTGTTAGTATCATACCCATGACTACTGATATTGTTATCCCCATTGGAATCGGATGAAGTTCAGTTAGCATATTTATAAATTCTCCCAATCCATTCATCATGTTGGCTATATACGGGCTAATATAGTGTCCAGTCATTCCGCCAAAAAGTATTGCAGTAAGTGGTATTAAAATTATGTCGAATTTTGTCTTTCCACCTACTAATTTAGATATTTCTGCTCCTACTAATGCTGCAACAAATGCTCCTACAGGTTCTCCTGTTTGAATAATTGCAGCAGCTCCATCAAATATTATAGAATTAGCTCCAATAGCACCAGTTACAGCAGATGCGAACACTCCAAGCGCAGGTGCGCCTACGCTATATGCTACTCCCACACCAATAGCTGGCCCCATTAGTTTTTGAGCAATATTTCCAAATATAATAAGTTGAGGTATATTTGCATATGTTCCAATTTGCTTTATTATGAGACCTATTAAAAGTGATGCGAAGAGCCCTTGAGCCATTCCATTCAATATTTTCACAAAATAATTTTGTATAGAAGAACCTTTTTTAGCCATTCCTTTCCCCCTGTAGTTTATTCCCATCTTAAATCTTTTCCGTAAAATTTAAGAGGTAAAAATTTATCTGAAATTCTTGAAAAAACTCTATCCGTATACACTCTAGATAATTCATTAGGAGTTAAATTTGTTGATATTATTGTCTTTTTATTCTTCAATATTCTTGTATTTACTATGTTGAAAATCTCAGCATTAGTAAAAGTGTTTGTTATTTCAGTCCCTAAGTCATCTATTATCAAGAGGTCGCACTCAAATAGCAGATTATATTCATAGTCGCTCATTTCACTCGTTTCAGCTCTGAATCGCCTGTTGCTTAGCAATTCCAATATGGTAAATGCTGTCTGATATATTACTATTTTATTTTTATCTAACAGCGCTTTTGCAATACAGCTGCATAAATAAGTTTTTCCCAATCCCGTCGTTCCATAAAACAATAGGTTTGGATTGTTAGGTTTATCAAATTCTGAAACAAAGCTTTCGGCTATGCTCAATATGTCTAACATATTCTCCCTAGGTGTTAATTTCTCATTTTCAAATGGTTCATCGCTGAATATGTTAATATCAAAGTTCTTAAAATTTTCTTTTTCAAGTATGTTTTCTAAATTCGACATTTTATAGGCTTTGTTGATAAGTGCTTGAATCAGACAATTGCATTTACTGCCGTCTTCTAAATATCCAGTATCCTTACATTTATAACAGTCATAAGTTAATTCTAAATAATCTATCGGGATATTTGCTTCACTTAAATAATATGCTTTCTCCATTTTTAAACGGTCTATTTCTTTTTTAGTTTTATTTATTATTCTCTCGTTTTCATCTGGATTAAGCAAGATCTCTTTTGCCATTTTCAAAGAAACAATCCTTATTTCTTCATCTATTTCTCTAACCTTTGGTATCATCTTGTAAACCTTGTTTTGTCTACTTATCTGCAGTCTTCTATTTTTGTCGCGTTTTTTTTCAAATTCCTCTTCTATTTCTTTAAACAGGGGATTAGCCATCTACATCACCTTTAGTGTTTTTTTTGTAAATCTCTCTTTTCTTTTTGAAAATTTCTTCTAGTTCTTCATTTGAATAATTTTTACTCCTCTGCTCAAAATTGTGGAATCTATTATTAGTTGTCTTTTTCTTGCTTTGAGTGTTAGTAACAACTTTTTCTTTAACTACCTTTTGGTCTAAGCTTTCAATATCATCTAGAGTTTTAAAACCTTTTTTGTACCAGTCGCTAATCACTCCATCTATGTATTTTACAGTAGGATACATCACATTGCTAGCCTTCTCGCATCCTTTTAAAACAATATCTAGTGAATAGCCATATTCTTCAAACCATTTATTTACTATTTTAAAATCACCTACATTAACTCCCTTATGAGAAAGTCCCAAGGCTTTCATTACCTTTTGATATCTAAAGTACTTCTCATCTTCAGTTTTGAAATAGTCGATTACTGAATCTATATTAGTTAATCCAAGGTCATACCAATTTCTTATGATGCCTTCGACATACTTAATGCTTCTTTTCCCCTTGATTTCACATGAGTAATTAAAAGCTTTCTCAATTACATCAGGATTCATATTATACTCTTTTATCCACCTTATAATCTCCATTTTTTCATTAGGTTGGATATTCCTTCGCATCAGGTAATCAATATTTGTGAACATATTGTTTATAGAAGGTATTTGATTTGCTTCAATTACCTCTTTTTCTAAAGTATTTTTATTTGTTTTTTTGTCATTGTCATTTTCATTTTTATTGAAATTATTTTTTATATAAAGCTGTTTTAAATTCAAGAAAGTAACCTTGTAGTTTACGCCTTCTCCTTCTTTTTTAACTATTCCTTTGCTTTCCCAAAAATCCCACGCTCTAAGAACATCCTCTAGAGGTATATCTAAATGTTTGGCTATTGTCTGATTGTTCACCTCGATATTTAAGTCCTTATCATGGGCATATTTATATCCTAGTAAATAAACTTTAACATAAGTTCCATTAGCCATCGGCATAAAATCATTTAAAAATATATTCTCAATAGGGGTATCCCCTAAATCCATATCAGTTGTTTCGAGTGTAAAATCCATTTTTATCCCCATCCTTAAATAGACTAAAAAATCTATTTTTTGTCAATTTCATCCTATATATCTGCTGATATATTATACCATCTTCTATTACAAAAGAATCTCTTTTTTGAACAAAGTATGGATTTCTTATATCTATGTTTTGATTTGGAAATACATCTAAATAGTATGCTATCTTTTCAAAACCTACCTTTTGATATAGATGATAGGCCCTATCGTTAAATTCTGCAACTTCTAAATATAGTATCCTCATTTTCATTTTTGTAAAATAATAGGGAAGAAATGTCATAAATGTCTCTGTGCCATATCCTCTATCTAGATAATTAGGATCAAATACTATGCCGAGATATGCATATCTTAAAAGATATCTCTTGTTTTTTATCCCAAAATATCCTATTAAAATTCCATTTTCGTTTCTGACACTGTAGTAATGGTTTCCAAAAGGTTTTGTTTTTACATAATACCATCTCTTTATATCAGCATCTTCACTGAACGGAAAATTGTAATCATCCAAAAGTATATTTTCATGCGTTCCCCAATTTTTCATTTCATATACATCTTCAAGTTTTAAATCCTCTATAGTGATCCTATCACCTATAAGTTTCATATTAACCTCCAAAAAAGCTTCGAAGTTTGACCTCGAAGCCTTTAATTAGTCACATGCAAATTGTTGATTTTATTGGCTAGCCATGTACTTTTCAAGATTTAAAAACTTAGTATATTCCTTTTTAAATGCTAATTCAACCTTGCCAGTAGGTCCATTTCTGTGTTTTGCAATGATTACTTCTCCGATATTTTTCTTCTCTGAGTCTTCATTATAGTAATCATCTCTGTATAAGAAAAGTACAACATCAGCATCTTGCTCTATAGCTCCTGATTCTCTCAAGTCAGAAAGTATAGGCCTATGGTCTGCTCTTAATTCTGGTGCTCTAGATAACTGAGATAAAGCTAATACCGGACATTCCATCTCTTTGGCTATAGCCTTTAATCCTCTAGATATCGCTGAAATCTCCTGTTGTCTGCTTTCTGCCCTGGAATCAGTTTCAACTAGTTGCAAGTAATCAATCACAACTAAGTCTAGTCCTTTTTCAACTTTCATTCTCCTACACTTTGCTTTCATTTCCATCAGAGAAATTCCTGCTGTATCGTCAATAAATATGTTAATCTTTGAAAGTGGAGACATAGAGTTTACAACTTGAATCCATTCATCTTCTGATAAATTGCCACTGATTATCTTCTGTAAATCAACATGAGCAGAGGAGCTTATTATTCTTTGGGCAAGCTGTTCTTTTGACATTTCCAATGAAAATATTGCTACATTTGCTCCACCCTTTATAGCCGCATTTGTTGCTATATTAATTCCTAATGCTGTTTTCCCCATTGAAGGTCTTGCAGCTAGTAGTATCAAATCTGATTTTTGAAGCCCTGATAGTTTCAAATCTAAATCAACAAATCCTGTTGTTAAGCCAGTAAGCTCTCCTTTTTTTGCTGCTCTTTCTTCTATTTGCGAAAAACTCTTAAGCAACACATCATTAATAGGGAAAAACCCTTTATTGTGAACTCCTTGTGTTATATCAAATATGTCTTTTTCTGCTTTTTCTAAAATTAAGTTTACTTCTTTTGTATCTTGATAAGCCAAGCTCATTATTTCATCGCTTGATTTTATTAACCTTCTAAGTATAGCCTTGTCTTTTACTATTTCACAATAATATTTGGTATTAGCTGTAGTGACAACACTTGTTGATAAATCCGCTAGGTATGAAATCCCCCCTATGCTTTCTAAAGTCTGTCTTTTCCTCAGCTCTTCTGCTAGAGTTACCAAATCAACAGGTTCGTTTCTATTATATAACGCGATAATGGCTTTAAATATTTCTTTATTTGTGTCCTTGTAAAAATCCTCAGGCTTTAGTATTTCCAGAGCTGTATTAACTGCTTCTTTGTTCAATAGCATAGCACCGATAACCGATTCCTCGGCTTCAATGTTATTTGGCGGAATTCTTCCTAGTGTAGTATCCAAATCTTACCACCTCTATAATGAAACTACATTTATCTTCAACTTAGCTGTTATGTCTTGATATAGTTTTACATCAGCTTCAAACTCACCAAGTGATTTTATGTTATCTTTTAATTCTATTTTTCTCTTATCAATATCTATTCCATATTGTTCTTTTAAATTGTTGGCAATATCTAAAGCTGTGATTGAGCCAAATAGTCTGCCTTGGCTTCCAGTCTTTACTTTCAATGTTACTGTGAAGCTTTCTAATTTTTTCTTTAACTCATTTGCAGCTTCAATTTCTTTTTGTATCTTTTTAGCCTCTTCTTTTTTTCTTTCTTCCCATTTCTTAAGATTTTCTTCATTTGCTTCAACAGCTAAATTTTTGGGGAAAAGATAATTTCTTGCATATCCATCTTTTGAATTTACTAAATCTCCCTCTTTTCCTAATCCTTTTACATCTTTTAATAATATTACTTTCATTTATTTTCACCCTCTTGTAAGTATTTTTCAATAGTTTCAATTAGTTTTTTTTCTGCTTCTTCCATTGTTATATTATGAAGTTGAGTTCCAGCACTAGTTAAATGCCCTCCCCCTCCAAGCTTTTCTAATATTAGTTGAACACTTATTTCTCCTAAACTTCTCCCAGAAATATGAATACTGTCTTTGAGCTTACACAGCACAAAAGAAGCCTCTACATTGTTTATATTTAGGAGCTCATTAGCTGCTTGAGCAGCTATCAATATTGAATCTTCCATTGTCTTTTCAAGTCTACCTATAGCTATTGAGCCATTAACAATTTTTGCAGTTCTGATTACTTCTGCTTTGTTTACGAAAGTATTAAAATCATCTCTAAATAGTTGTTTTACGACCAAAGTATCTGCGCCTGCTCTCTTTAAAATAGAGGCAGCTTCAAATGTTCTCACTCCAGTCTGGAAAGTAAAGTTTTTAGTATCTAATGTAATTCCTGCTAAAAGCGCTTCAGCCTCAAATTTCGTAATGTCATATTCAAAGCCCATATATGATATTATCTCAGTAACTAGCTCAGATGTGCTTGATGCATATGGCTCAATATATACTAAAACAGGATCGTCTATGAACTCTGCTCCTCTTCTGTGATGATCTATAACTACAATCTTTGATATAGCTTGTATTATTTCCTTAGACTCAGCTAAACTTGGCTTGTGATTATCGACATTTATCAATAGGTCGTTTTCCTCAATTATCTCAAGTGCTCTCTGAGTTGAAATAAATCTCTCTCTAAGTTCAGGGCTTTCAGAATCCATCAAACTGAGCATGTTTTTAATTGATGGATTTTCTTCATTAAATATTATATAACCTTCTTTTTCATTTTCAATTACAGCTCTTAAAGTTCCAATAGCTGAACCTATTGCATCCATATCAGGATTTTTATGTCCCATTATAAATACTTTGTTGCTCTGAGTTATTAGCTGTTTGAGAGCATCAGCCATTACCCTAGCCTTTACTTTGTTTCTCTTCTCAACAGCTTTAGATTTGCCTCCAAAAAATTCAAATCCACTTCCAGTATTGATTACAGCTTGGTCTCCACCTCTACCCAATGCAACATCAATAGCTGCCCTTGCCTCTTGATAGCAATCTAAGAGGCTTTCTTTTTTCTGACTAGCACCTATACTGAGAGTTATAGGAATAGCATTTCCCATTTTCAACTCTCTTATTTGGTCTAGTAAGTCGAATCTTTTCTGTTTTATTTTATCAAAATCCATTTGATTTATTATTATAAAATATTTATCATTTTCATATTTTCTTACAACAGCATTTTGTTCATTAAAATATTCATTAATCATTCTATCTATTTCAGCCATCAATATCGGTCTATGCGTGTCAGGTGTTGAATTTTTTATGTCATCATAATTATCTATAAATGCTAAAACAAGTACTGGTCTTTCATTAATATATTTTCTAGAAAGTTCAACGAATTCCGTATCGTCTACCCAATACAATATGTTTATTTTGCCATTTTCATTTAGACTCCTGTCCTCAAGAAAATTAGGAAATACTTTATAATGCCTGTTTCTAAAATCAATATCAATAGGTTCATTTTCTTTCACATTTTTTAATGAATCTACATTAAATGTCGGGACTAAATCAATCAACGGACGATTTAACAATTCTTCCTCTTGAGACAAATTTAAAAACGGTGTATTATACCATCTTATTTTCCCTAAATCATCTATGAATATCATAGGAAAAGGCATGTTAAAAATTGCATGTTTAGTCGCAGAATCAAAAGTATTTGATAAATTCTCAATCGTTTTAATATATGCGATATTTTTGTCTTCGATCAACTTGTAGCTGTAATATACCATATAGCCCACAATCAAAGCCATTATAAAGCTTATTATGGGTTGAAAAAACAACATGATTAACATGAAAGCGAGTGTAACAAATATATAAAAATATATATCTTTCCACGAAAACAGCTTATCTTTCATCTCAAACCTCCTAAGAGTTTCTAGGCTTTCTTATCTTTCGAACATCAAAAATCATATCTATTGCCCCTATTATAGTAATAGGTGTTAACATAGGAATAAATAATATTATAACGGCTAAAATAATAACCCTAGTAATCCTCTTTTTATTCCTTTTTTTTAGAAAAAAGTCTACAACACTCAACCCTTGTACAACGAAAATTAAACTTAATATAGCAGTCAAGTTTACTAGCAATACATCATATATTGCTCCATCGATATTTCTCAACAACAGCGTTAAAACAAAAACTGATGCTATGCCTATTCCAAAATTTGAAGGCACGCTGAATTTACTAAATGGAGCTATTTCTCTTATTCCCAATCCAATTCGTCTTAAAATATTTTTTGATATTATGTAGTTTATATACCCAATTAATGCGGAGTAGAGCAATAACAAGCTAGGAAATATCTGCAATATATAGTTATATACTCCTTCTTGAGATGTTTTGAAGCTTTCTATGAATTCAGAATCTAAATCCATATTTTCTAAAATATTAACTTGAGTTTCTAATTGGTTGTTTAAAAATACCTCAAATTGCTTAGTAAAATCAAGCTCACTTCCAGAAGTCAATAAGCTAAGAGATATCAATAAGCTCATAAAAAGTATTATTGTAGATGATATAATAACATCCCTTGGGCTTCTTCTTAATTTAACCATATAGCTAAATACCAAAGAAATAGGCAAAATCTGAATTAAAAGCATAAGACCATAAAATCTGTCGATTAATATAATTGCAGCTAAACCTATAATTAAAGCAATGATAGATTTATTAAAATCATGTCTGATGGTAAAAATACAAGCTACGGCAGGTATCAAAAATGCTAAACTGCCAAAACCTAGCCTTGAAAACAATGAAATAAGTATTACAATCAATGTTTCTAATATCAGTTCTATATTTATATTGTTTTTTCTGTCATTATTCAAAATTTTCACCTCAAGTTTTATGTACTATTATTGATTATATTATATTAAGGAAAGAATTAAAAGCACAATTAAATAATAAAAAAAGAGAGGTTATCCTCTCTTAGTCTTGTGTATATGGCAATAAAGCGACTTGTCTTGCCCTCTTTATAGCAATTGTAAGTTCTCTTTGATGCTTTGCACAATTTCCTGAAACTCTTCTAGGCAATATTTTGCCTCTTTCAGTAACATATTTTTTAAGTTTATTTACATCTTTATAATCTATATGCGATGATTTGTCAGCACAAAATGCACAGACTTTTTTTCTTGGCTTATATCTTCTTTGCATCTTTTCCCCTCCTTTGACTAAAATGGGATGTCGTCATTGTCGGCAGGATGAAATCCATCAATTCCATTGAAAAAATCATCGTCAAGATCTGAATTTGCATTTGATTTGTTGGTATTGTCTCCCCATTCCAAAAATTCTACACTATTAGCAACTACTTCAGTGATATATCTCTTTGTACCATCTTTCGCTTCATAATTTCTAGTTTGAATCCTTCCAGAAACACCTACTAATTTCCCTTTTGTAAGAAAATTAGCACAGTTTTCTGCAACTTTTCCCCAAACTACAATATTTATAAAATCAGCTGTTGGTTGATTTTTTAATTCCATTTCGCTCTTTTTATCTCTGGAAAGACCTTTATCTACAGCTAGTGTAAATGTAGAAACTGCGGTACCAGTATTAGGTATATATCTCAACTCTGGATCTCTTGTTAGCCTACCAATCAATACAACATTATTCATATGTTTCACCATCCCTTGGTTTACTCTTCAATCTTAGTTATCATATGTCTCATAATGCCTTCTGAAATCTTAGAAACCCTGTCTAATTCCTTAGCAATATCTGGACCAGCTTCGAAGTTTACCAATACATAGTACCCTTCAGCATAATCATTGATAAGGTATGCAAGTTTTCTTAAACCCCATTCATCAATAGTTTCTACTTTACCATCTGTTTCGATGATACCTTTTAATCTATCCATGACAGCATTTCTTTTTTCTTCTTCATAATCAGGGTAAAAGATTAACATCATTTCATACTTTCTCATTTTTTCACCTCCTTATGGACTATCGGCTCTATTTTGTAATAGAGCAAGGAACACTTAAATAGTATAACATAACAAATATTTTGCTGCAAATAAAATTTTCATTATAATAATCTAATACACACTTGTTTTTACACTAATTTTACTTTGTTTTATCATATATTTTAACAAAATTTTGTTATTTCTATTATAATAGTGGTATAAATCATAAAAAGGGATGATGACAATGAGAAGTAAGTTTGATCAAGACCTCGAGAAATTGAATGAAGAATTGATTGAAATGGGTAATCTTATAGAAAGTAGAATTGAGACAGCAGTGTCTGCTCTTGTAAATCAAGATGTTGACCTTGCTAAAAGAGTGGCAACTGGAGATAAGGAAGTTAATGATAAAGAAAGAGATATAGAGGATTTATGTCTAAAATTAATACTTCAGCAACAACCTGTGGCGAAAGATCTAAGGTTGATTTCATCA
This sequence comes from Tissierellales bacterium, assembly GCA_014360205.1. Lineage (GTDB taxonomy): Bacteria > Bacillota > Clostridia > Tissierellales > Tissierellaceae > Soehngenia. The sequence goes on along the minus strand of JACIXZ010000006.1, from coordinate 55,236 downwards.
GCATTAAAAATGATAACTGACATGGAAAGAATAGGAGATCAAGCTGCCGATATATCCGAATTAACAATTCGTATGGCAAACGAAAAATACTTTAAAGAATTAATTGATATACCACAAATGGCTGAAGAAACTATATATATGGTTAGAGAAGCAATAAATGCATTTGTTAAGAGAGATGTGGATAAGGCAGTAGAAATTATTTATCATGATGATAAAGTAGATAAGCTTTTTGATATGGTGAAAAATGAGCTTATAGAATATATAAGAGATCAAAAATATTCAAGTGAACAATCAGTTGATTTTATACTTATAGCTAAATATTTTGAAAGAATTGGAGATCATGCTCAAAACATCGCTGAATGGGTATACTATGCTATCACTGGTGAACACTTTAGTTGGAGTTGATATATTTGAATTCAATTTATATAGTTGAAGATGATGAAGCAATAAGGGAATTAGTGATATATGCTTTGAAAAAAGAAGGGTTTGAAGTTAAGGGATTCGAAAGTGGAAAAGAATTATTTGAACAAAGCCCACCTGATTTGTATATATTAGATATAATGCTTCCCGGAGAAGATGGTTATACAATACTAAAAAAAATTCGATCTATGGTGTCAACAAAATCTATTCCTGTAATCATGCTTACCTCAAAGACTAGTGAGTTTGATAAGGTAAGGGCACTTGATATGGGTGCAGATGATTATGTTGAAAAGCCCTTTGGCGTAATGGAACTCATTTCACGAGTTAAAGCAGTTTTAAGAAGATATATTGGTTCAGACAAACCTACTGTATTACAAAGCGGAAAACTAGTCTTAGATGTTGATAAACACGAAGTTAAAGTTGATGGAAATCAAATATATTTGACTCTAAAGGAATTTGACTTGTTATATTATTTAATGAAAAATATGAATATAGTATTATCTAGAGATCAAATAATGAATGAAGTTTGGGGCTTTGATTTTGAAGGCGAAACTAGGACAGTTGATGTGCACATAAGGACTTTGCGTATGAAATTAGGCGATGCCGGAGAAAATATTCAAACAGTAAGAGGCGTTGGCTATAAATTTGGAGGTTAACATGGAGAAAAGAATATTTAAATATCTTACAGTTATAGTCATAGCTACTCTATTTATAACAACATTGGTACTTGATGTGTTGTTCTATGAATATTTTTCGGCTATGGCTGTTAGTGATTTAACTTTTTTTGAAGTCTTTACGGCGAGTTTACCCCCAATGGTAGCTATTTTAGTGTTGATATTAGTTGTATTGTATATGCTATCAACTAATATTTCTAAAACAATACTTTCTCCCATAAAAAATGCAGCAGACAATATCGAGAGCATTTTATCAGGAGAGGAAGTTGAGGATGCAGAGATTTATCCAGAAATTAAACCTTTTGTTGAAATGATTAGGAGACAAAAAAAACAAATAGAAACGGCTATGGAAAATCTCAAAGAAGCCGAAAAGATAAGAAGAGAATTTACAGCAAATGTAAGTCATGAGTTAAAGACCCCTTTAACTTCAATAAATGGTTACGCTGAAATGATTGAAAATGGGATGGTAGAAGGTGATGAAGTACAAAAATTCGCCGGAATCATAAAAAAAGAAGGTACAAGGCTTTTAACTTTGATAGAGTCAATTTTGAACCTTTCTAAATTAGAAGATGAAACTATAGAAAAAACTTATGAAGATATAGACCTTTATGAAATCGCTAATGAAATTGTAAACAGAGTCAATCCTCAAGCAATATCCCATAAAGTTAATTTAGATGTTAGAGGAGAGGCTGTTTTCATATCTGCTAATAGAAGAATGATAGAAGATTTAATATATAATCTAATTGACAATGCTGTTAAATACAATGTTGAAAATGGTATGGTATTGGTTTCTGTTTATAATGAAGGAAATTATGGTGTCATCTCTGTTAAGGACTCTGGTATAGGCATCCCAAAAGAAGAACAGGATAGAATATTTGAAAGATTTTATAGAATAGATAAATCGAGGTCAAAAAAAATAGAAGGCTCTGGGTTAGGCCTTTCAATAGTTAAACATATTGTAGAATACCACAATGGTTTAATCACCTTAGAAAGTGAAATAGGAGAAGGAACTACAATAACAGTAAAACTGCCTAAATAAAAAATTCGGAAGGTTGCCTTCCGAATTTTTTTATTTCAAAGCTTCATTAATTACATCAGCTAATCTGTTCATTCCTTCAATAATCAAATCGTCAGGCATTGCAGAATAGTTTAATCTCATGTCGTTTTCATGTCCTGGAAGTGCATAGAAAGATCCTCCTGGTACAAATGCAACTTGCTTCTCCAATGCTTTTACGGCTAAATCTCTCGTATTTATATGCTCAGGTAAAGTCACCCAAGTGAATAGTCCACCATCTGGTATAGTATATTTTACTTCTTTTGGGAATTTCTCTTTCATTACCCCTATCATTAAATCTCTTCTTCTCTTGTAAACTTCTTTTATTTTTTCAATATGTGCATCGATATCATATTCATTTAAGAAAGTTGCGACTTCTATTTGTGATATTGTACTTGATTGTAAATCGGCACCTTGCTTTATCAATATGAATTTTCTAAGTACATCTGGATGAGCGACAATCCATCCTAATCTTAGTCCTGGGCAAAATATCTTTGAGAAGGTTCCTAAAAAAATCACTCTGCCTTCAGTATCAAAATGTTTGATTGCAGGCAATAACTCACCTTCATATCTTAACTCGCCATAAGGATTGTCTTCAATGATAGCTATGTCGTATTTATTTCCTAATTCAACTAGTTTTTTTCGTTTTTCAACTGACCAAGTTTTCCCTGAAGGATTTTGAAAATCTGGTATCACATAGATAAATTTAACATTGTCATTTTCTTTAAGGGCTTTCTCCAATTCCTCCATGTTCATGCCATCATCTTCAAGTTCAATTTCAATGAAATTTGGCTCATAAGCTCTGAAGGCATTGATTGCACCTAAGTAGCTTGGTTTTTCAATAATTACATAGTCTCCTGGATTTACAAACACTTTTGCAGCAAAATCTAATCCCTGCTGAGATCCACTGGTTACCAATATATTCTCTATATCTGCATCAACTTGTACTTTCTTCATCCTCTTAGCTATAGCTTCTCTTAGAGGTCTGTATCCTTCAGTTGGTCCGTATTGAAGTGCTTGTGCTCCATTTTTTTCAATTACTTTCTTGCTAATTTCAATCATTTCATTCACAGGAAATAGCTCTGGTGCAGGGAACCCGCCGCCAAACGAAATAATTCCTGGTTGTTCTGTTAATTTAAGTAATTCTCTGATTTCCGACGCCTTAACATAGTTCATCCTGTTTGCGTACTTTAAATTCATTAAACACACCTCCATATATTCGGAAAACCTTTTCCTACTATTATATATAGTTTACACTTAAAACAATTGAATGTCTATATCTTTTACAAAATCATTTCTATTTTTTCATCCCCCCTAAAATATCTTTTTAAATCATATGGAGAAAATATACCTCTGTCTGTGACGACTCCACTTACTAAATGAGGAGGTGTTTTGTCAAACGATGGGTAATACCCTTTAACACCGTCTTTAGCTGTCTTTACTCCCATTGCTTGAAGCACAAAATCTCCGTCTCTTTCTTCTATAGTAACAGTAGAAATATTTTCATGTCCGATATCTGGTATCCCTGTTACAAAATATGGAATTTTCATATATTTCGCTACTATTGCAATTTGATAAGTCCCAACTTTATTTACAACATACCCATCCATGCATATAGCATCAGCTGCTGAAGTAAACAAATCTACTTTCTTTTCTTCCATTACATAAGCAGGCATATTATCTGTGATGACAGTTACATCAAAGCCTTGATCATGACATACACTCGCCGTAAGTCTTGAGCCTTGAAAATATGGTCTTGTTTCAGGGCAGATTACTTTTATATCTAAATTTCTTTCTTTCGCCTCTTTTAACATCATGCCCACTATTGTTTCACCAAAGCACTGAGTCATTATGGTACCTTTTTTCGGAAACATATCCACTAAATATTTAGCCACATCATTAATTCTGCTATATCTTTTGTTATTGTGTTCTATTGTATGTAGAAAAATCTTTTCGTCGACTCTTTCTCCTTTTTCAAGTGCTATTAAAGCAGCTTCAATACATCCATCTGTGATGAGCTTCATTCTTTTAGTAGTAGTTGGCCTAGCAGTATAAAGCGTCTTTGCTGCTTTATTTAAATAGTTAATGAAATCATTTTTATTCAGATTCCTAGCCTCATATGCCGCAAGTGCCATTCCCATGCCACATGCTGTGTATGGACCTGCACTTTGTGTTACCATGTCTTTTATTGCTTTTGCTACCTCTTTATGACTTTTACACTCAACAAATGAGATTTCATTAGGATAGATTCTCCTATCTAAAATCCTCACAACTCCATTTTCATACCATGCGATGTTTTCATACCTCAATAAAAACGCTAAGCCTTCATCAAATCTTTCCATGGCTCCCTCCTACAAATATTCTATTATTGAAGAAATAAATGTTTTCAATTTCTCCCTTGAGAGTTTTCCTATCTCTTCAACTTCTTCGGTAGTTATCTTTTTATCCAAAATCCCAGCAGCCATGTTTGTAACTAATGACATGGCTAATACCTCAATACTAGCATGAGCTGCAGTCAATGCCTCTGTGACAGTTGACATTCCAACTAAGTCTGCCCCGAGTATATTCATAGCTTTAATCTCAGCTTTTGTTTCAAACTGTGGACCTGTGGCAAAAAAATAAACTCCTTCTTTAATATCGATATTCTGTTCTTTCGCAATATCTTTTGCCAATCTCCTTAATTTTTCTGTATACATATCTGTTACATCAAAAAATCTAGGCCCAAATTCATCAATGTTTTTTCCTCTCAAAGAACTAGCACCAGTTAATTTTATATGATCCTTGATTAGAACTATATCTCCGGGTTTAAAATCTCTATTTATTGCTCCAGCTGCATTTGTTAAAATTACTTTCTTTACTCCCAAAAGTTTAAATACTCTTATAGGTATTGAAAGCTCTTCAAATGTATACCCTTCATAATAGTGAAATCTTCCGCTCATTGCTACAACTTTTTTACCTTTAACTTCTCCTATTATGAGCTTTCCCTCATGACCTTCTGCCGTAGAAATGAGAAAGTTTGGGATATCTTTGTAATCTATAATCTTTTCAACATCAATTATCTCTTTTACACTGCCTATTGACGAACCTAATATAAGCCCGATTTCAACATCGTGTCCAACTATATTTAATATGTAATCAGCCGCTTTTTTATAGTATTCAAAATTATACTCCATTTGGCACCTCCATTTAATTTAATTATACCAAATAATTCTCAAAAATTATAAGAGTTTATTAGCCATTTTGTGTAATCATATACATAACGATTAATTTTTAAATTGCAGGGTATGTTTGTAATAAAAGTATCAATGAATACTACAAGGCAGTAATAGAACATTTCAATTATAAAAGAATTTTATAAAATACGAGTAGGTGATACCGTTGAAAAAACATATATTGAGTACTTTAATGATAGCTTTAATAGCTATTCTAGTTGTTGGCTGTACTGACAAAGGTCCTACTGAGCCACAACAAGAGCCTGAAGATCAATTCGCTGAATATACAGGTAAAATAGCTATAATTACTGAAGATGTTGTTTTAAAAGATCCATATGTGATTACTGTGGATTCTGATAACAATCCAGTTTATCAAAGTTTAGAAAATGAAGAATATACTTTAAATAAAAATGACATGGTAATCGTAATTGAAGAAGTTGATAATGAATGCAGAGTTGCTCAGGCATCCGGTGACATTCCAGTAATCCGTGGTACAATTGATAAAAGCAAACTAAGTTATGATGAATCGCTTTTTAAAGATAATGCTAATCAAGCTATTGTTAATGGGGCAATGAGTTATGATGGGATTGATGGCAATGAAAAAGGAATACAATATGGAACAGGCTATATATTGGAACGCAAGGAAGACTGGGTAAAAATGTCTATACCAATGCAGGAATCTGAGCTCTGGGTTAAATCAGACAGCTTGTCATATGATTTTGATACATCGATAATTGATATTAAAAATTAATCTGATTGAAAATTATTATATTATAGAGTTCATTTCATGATTTTTAACTAAACTAATGTAGAAAAAAACCGAAACTACACATACTTTATTCTGTGAGGTTTCGGTTTTTTTGTATCTATTATTTAAATATGACCATGTTATAAAGCTAATTCGTAGATCTTAATTATATCTTCTACATCCAATTTTTTTAGTCCGCCTAATTTACCTTTTATTACAGCTTTATGAGCCATTTCTTCTATTCTATCACTTGGAAGATTTGCTTCTTTAAAGCTTGTTGGAAGTCCTACTTCCTTTAAGAAATCCTCATAAGCTTTTATTCCCTCAAGTGCAACAATATCTTTTGACATACCTGCATCAGATATGTCGAATACATTTACTGCAAATTTATTGAATCTATCTAAATTGTCTTTGTATACATATTTCATCCATGCAGGGAATATTATGCTCAATGTAACCCCATGAGTAGTTCCATATAAGGCACTTAGTTGATGTCCTATATTGTGGCTTGACCAATCTTCTTCTCTACCAACTCCAAGTATACCATTGTGAGCGATTGTACCAGCTAGCATGATTTCTGCCCTAGCATTGTAGTCATCTAGGTTTTCATTGAGTATCCTCGCATTTTTAATTACACTTTTCATGGTTGCTTCACATAAATGGTCTGTCAAGTCAACATTTGGTGTGTTTGTAAAATATCTTTCAAGGACATGAGACAATATGTCTGATATCCCTGCAAATGTCAAATCCCTTGGCAATGTCAAAGTATATGTTGGGTCCATTATTGCAAAAGTAGGTCTTATCAAATCATCATTTACAGAAAGCTTTAAGCCCTCTTCTTCATTTGTAATTACACTTCCCATGCTCGCTTCACTTCCAGTAGCTGGATAAGTGAGTACAACTCCTACCGGTAATGCTCTTTCAGGTCTTATTTTTCCTAAATAAAAATCCCATACATCTTCATCAGTTACAGCACCTAAAGCTATGGCTTTTGCGGAGTCAATAGCACTTCCTCCACCAACCGCAAGTATTAAATCAATGCCTTCTTTTTTAGCTAATTCAATGCCTTCTCTAACTAAACTCAACCTTGGATTTGGCTTTACTCCTCCAAGTTCATATATTTCTACATCTGCTTTTTTAAGCTCATTTATGACTTCATCGTAAAGTCCACTTCTTTTTATACTGCCTCCACCATAGTGAATGAGTACTTTTTTATAGTTTCCTTTTACAAGTTTAGATAATTTATTGATTGTTCCTTTCCCAAATTTAATTTTGGTAGGAAGATAAATACTAAAATTGTTCATAAAACACTCCTCCTTATACTATTTGCATCATTCTATTTGCCCATTCTATTGATTCGATATAAAGTTCAGTTAAAATAGCATCATCTAAACCCAAATTTTCTGCAATAAAAGAAGTTTTGTCAAATTCTCCTTTTTCATAAGATAAATATAGTTCTTTTATTGGTGCTAAAATACCTTCATCCTTAAGCAAAGCATCTTTTACAATTTCATCTAGTTTTAAATCTTTAAGTGCTTCATCTAACGGCATATTTAATATTGCATCTAAAGCATTAAACAATCCTACTATCGATGCTTGATAACATAAATTTTCATATTTTGGTACATTTAAAGCAATTCTTTCCGCAAAACTAGCTCTAATTAGAGAGATTTTAACTAGCTCTCTCGGGCAGTTTTTCCCGAGTGTTTGAACCAGCACAATATTTATCCATCTCTCAATTCCCTTTAAACCCATGTAAGTAAGAGATTTCTTTATATTTTCCCTGTTTATTTCTAAGTTCCTAATGCTCATCATCCTCATAAGTCTGTATGATAGATTTAAATCTTTTTCAATGATATCTGCTAATCTGTCAAATGATGGCTCTTCTTTGTTTAACTCAGAGATCACAGATGTGTATTGAATTGGACGCACTTTGTCATTGGATGAACTCGTTATTTTGGGTTTTTCGAAAAAATACCCTTGAAATAGTGTAAATCCTATTTTTTTAGCTATTTCAAATTCTTCTTTAGTCTCAACTTTCTCTGCTAAAATGGTTTTCCCTTTTCTTTGCGCTACCTGTGAATCAATGATTATTTTTTTTATATCTGTATTTAAAAAATCGTATTTTATTATGTCACAAACATCTATTAGGGCATAGTCCTCACTAGAATGAAAAAAATCATCTAAAGCTATGGTGTATCCTTTCTCTTTTAGTTCAAACAACCTATTGACAAGTTCATCATCTATTTTTACATTTTCCAAAACTTCTATTACTAGTTTATCCGGTGAAATTATTTCAAATACATCTGATTTAAGTAAGTTTTCATCAAAATTTATGAAAGCTTTCTTGTTTTCAGTTATTTTTTCTGCACCAGATTCAAACAAGCTTAACACAACTCCAGCAGTCGCACTTAAGCTAGAAACTTCATTGTTAAATGAATTTATCTTCTCATCATCTCTATATAACAGCTCATAAGCAAAGATGTTTTGTCTTCTGTCAAGAATAGGCTGTCTTGCTACCAACATACGATACACCTTCTCTAATTGTTATTTTCTTCTTCTTGTTTATAATGAACTATGCTGACCCATTTATCGCCATCTAAAATCTTTCTAACTCTTTTTTCAAACTCTATCCTTGTAAGCCAAACCTGTCTATTGCACCCTGTGCATAAAAGCTTAATGTCCGCTCCAGTACGAAGTATCTCCCAGTTGTTTTCTCCACACGGGTGACCTTTTTTTAAAGTAACATGATCTCCAACCTCATATTTTAAAATCATGATTTTTCTCCTCCAATAATGACTATTTTCTGATATGGTATCTCGATGTCCTCTTTTTCAAATTCTTCTTTTATTCTCTTTCTAAGATTCCTTTCAATTGCCCATTGTTCCATTGGAAGAGTCTTTGCGACGATTGTAACTTCTATACCAGAACTGCCCAGTTGAGTAACTCCTAATACATTGGGCCCATCGATTATTTTATCATTTTGTTTGAATTCTTCTGCAATTCTATTTAATACATCTATTACATGATCTAAATCTTCCTCATATGCCACCGATACCTTTATCAGTGCTCTCATTCCACCCCTAGTTTTGTTGGTTACTTCAGTTATCGAGCCATTAGGAATAATGTGAAGTTCTCCAGAAAAGTCCCTGATTTTAGTAATTCTAATTCCAAGTTCTTCTACAATTCCCTCTTTTGAGCCTATTTGTACATAATCTCCTACTGAATATTGATTTTCGACCAATATAAAGAAACCTGTTATCATATCCTTAACTAAAGATTGTGCACCAAAAGTTAAAGCAAAACCACCAATACCAAGCGTTGTAATAAGCGTTGCAGTATTTACCCCAAACAAGTCTAAAACTATAATTATCGCAAAGAAAAAGAGTAGATATTTTATTGTTTTTTTGATGGTTTCAATCATTGTTCTTATTCTATTTGTAGCTTCATTTGTTGTAATAGTTTTCCTATTTAATATTGTTCTGTCAATAATTTTATTGATTACCTTTGTTATTATATAAACCGAAATAAATATCAATAGAGAAATAGCCAGTTTACCTAGGAAGTTTATATTCCCCAAATCATCTTTAAAAAAAGTATTTATAACCGAAATAAAAAACACCTCCTAGATAATTTTTTTAAGAAATCTTTCATTGTTTAATATCGAAATTTCGTATAAATTTATAAAGTCTAATTTTTTTTCATTGTATAAATAGATTATTTTATCTTTATCTAAAATATTAGCTCTTATAGCAAGTCCACAACTAAGAGTTATATCCCTTGGTGTTGGAATTGTCTTTATTGATAGTTCATTTTCTTTTAGTACATCTTCAGCTCTCATTGCATGATGAGTAGAATCAAAAGTCAAAATCAAAAAATTATTATCTCTTTCCATTATCCAATCGTCACCACATTAGTTGAATTTCTAATTTTTTCATAAATAGTATACATATTTGATATATTCCCTACGCTTAATTTATCTTTTAAATTGAAATAGTCAAGGCATGTCCCACATGAAATTATCTCAACTCCTGCTTCTTCTAATGCCTTTAGATCATCTAAAACTTCACTACCTTCAACTGTAAGTTTTACACCACTATTGAAAAACACCATAGTGTTCGGATATGGTTTAGTTTCTCTAACTGTATAAATAAAACTCTTAATCAATATTTTGGCAAGTTTGTCATCTCCCCTGCCCATATGCTCTGATTGTATAGCTATTACAAAGTTTTCATCTACCTCAACCATTTTCTTTGTTGTATTTTTAGCTTCAATTGATTTCTTCTCAATTGTTACTGTAAAAAGACCACCCTCAAGTGATTCTACTTCGTAATTAGCGTTGATACTTGTTGCAAGCTTTATCAGGTTTTCTCTCGCTACTTCGTTATCAACTGTAGTTTTTACCTTACCTTCTTCTATTTTATCTAATTCATTTTTAGTTAATATTACTGGTTTTGGACATTCTAATCCTCTTGCATCAATCTCTTTCATTCTATCTCTCCTTTCATTGTCTTTTTATACCCTATAAGCATATATTATATACATATATAATATATTATATTGATAAAAAATAAAGATGTTAACTAATTTTGCAACAGTTTATATTAATGATATAATAAGTGTATCCATACAATGAGGTGAAATTATGAATATAGATTTCAAATTAGATAAAAATTCAAATATTCCGTTGTATATTCAGCTTTATGAAAATTTAAAAATGGCAATAGATAAATTTCCCGATGGTGAAAAGCTTCCATCTATTAGATCTCTTTCAAAAGCATTGGAAGTTAACAATGTAACGGTCATTAACGCATATAAGATGCTTGAGCAAGAGGGTTTAGTCTACACAGTAGAAGGAAGTGGAACATATGTGAGAAAACCATTAAAAAATTACGCATCGCTTGATTTGGAAGAAGGAGATTTTGAGCTGATGCTTTCTGGTATATTCCCACACTCTAAGCCAAATATAGATTTTGCTAGCGTCACTCCATCGCCTGATCTTTTCCCAATTAGAGATTTTAAAGAATCATTGATTGAAATTCTTGACAGAGATGGAGGAAATGCTTTTTCCTATCCTGAAATTAGGGGTTATGAACCTCTCAGAGAATCTATATCTAAATTTTTATCAGATAATTACTTGATTAATGTATCAGAAGATGGAATATTGATTACTTCAGGAGGACAGCAAGGTCTTGATATAGTATCTAAGACTCTTATCGAGCCATTAGATGTTGTATTTGTTGAAAATCCAACTTATCCAGGGGCATATCAAGCTTTTAAATCCAGAGGAGCAAAGATTATTGGAATCCCCATAGAAAAAGATGGAATAAATATAGAGATTTTGAAATCATATTTAAAGAGATACTCTCCAAAATTTATATATACTATGCCAAATTTTCAAAATCCTACAACAGTTTGTTACAGCGAAGAAAAGAAAAGAGAGCTTTTAAGGCTTGCAATCGAGCACGACTTCTATATAGTTGAAGATGATTTCTTGACTGATTTAACTTTCAATAATTCTACTCTTTATCCTATTAAATCCTATGACAGAAGCGATAAGGTAATCTTTATTAAAAGTTTTTCAAAGATATTCATGCCTGGAATAAGAGTAGGTTTTTTAACTGTACCAGAAGAAATATTTAAAGATGTCTACAAAGCAAAGCACTCTACTGATATATCTTCTTCTGGATATCTGCAAAGAGCATTCGATTTGTATTTGAGAAAAGGATATTGGAAAAACTATATTGAAAATATTAAAGAAAGTTATAAGAAAAAATATGATTTATTTACAAATGAATTAGATAAATTAACTTATCTTGGGGTTAGTTATGCTAAACCTTATGGTGGTTTAAGCATATGGGTAAATCTAGATGAAAATATCTCCCAAACTAAAGTGTATGAAGACTGTTTAAAACTAGGTTTAGCCACTGTTCCGGGAAATGTATTTTCAATAGATATAAACTCAAATATAAATGCATTGAGATTAAGTTTTAGTGCTCCTAAGTTAGAGGAAATTCCTTTAGGATTTTCTATATTAAAAAATGTATTAAACAATATAAAAAATGGAGACAAAAAAACATATATGCCTTTTGTTTAAATATAGTGCCTAACTAAAAGTTAGCCACTATATATTTCTTTATTAATTCTGATAGTTCTCTTGGCTTTTCTAGCATAATTAAATGATTTGCATCTTCTATTTCGCCAAATGAAGATTTATTAAATGAGTTACTAAAATTCTTTTGAGCTTCTCTAGTGTAAAAAGAAGATTTTTCTCCTCTTATTACACAGACACCCTTTTTTATATTTTTTAAATCATTTAAATAATCGCTAAGTACTAACGACTTCCAAAGAGAGCTCATGATTTTATTGGGTATTTTTTTCATTTTTTGAAGTGCAATCTCTTTTTCTCTTTTTTTATTTAAAAAAAGCTTATCTATAAATAAGGAAAGAAAGCTCTCCCACTCATTTTCTATCAAATATAAGTCTCTATCTAAATCTTTTATTGTATAAGTGCCTTTAAATAACCCATCTTTATATTTCTCATCATTTAGCATTTTAGGAGAAGACTCTATAAAAATACAATCATCTATAAATTCATCTTTGTAGTTTTTAAGGTATTCTAATATGACACTTCCTCCCATTGAATGTCCTATAACGATTACCTTTTCATCTATCCATTTGAGTACCTCGCATAAATCATCTGCAAGTATTTTAATATCTAAGGGCTCGTCATAATTAAAGCAGCCAAATCCCCTTTGATCGTAAGATATAATCTTAAAATCATCTTTAAGTAGCCTTTTTAAAATCCTAAAGTCATCGCTGCTACCTAAAAATCCATGTAAGCATAATAAAGTTTTCCCTTTTCCTTCAATATCTAAATTTATATTGTGATTATCTTTAGTTTTTATGGGACACATAGCTTACTCCTTCAATTTATTTCGAAAATCAAAGCTTTTATTTTTTTAAAAAAAGTACTAATATATATATTATATCGTATATGAAGGTGATCTAGATTGAATTATATATTTAAATACGCAAAAAAATATAAAAAAGATTTTACTCTAGCAATATTATTTTTGTTGTTGGAAACATTCGTAGACTTGATACTGCCTACTATAATGAGTTTTATCATTGACAATGGAGTAAAAAACAACGATTTAGACTATGTATTGAAATACTCGCTTTATATGCTTATAATCACGCTTTTGGGTACTAGCTTTGCAGTAGTTAGAAACATAAAATCTTCTATAGTATCTCAAAGTATAGGTAAAGACTTAAGAGAAGACTTATACATAAAAATAAACAAATTAAGTGCTAGTAAGATAACAGAAATTTCTGAAGCATCACTTATTACGAGACTAACAAACGATGTAAACCAGATTCAAAACTTCGCTCATGGTCTTATGAGGATCTTCGTCAAAGCTCCACTTTTGGGAATAGGCTCTATAATCATGGCTTTATTGTTGGATAGAACTATCGGATTGATTAGTATATTGATAGTGCCTATTGTTATATTCACCATAATAATAAATTTAAAACTATCTTATCCTATTTTTATAAGAATTCAAAAATCCTTAGACAAAGTAAATTCTAGATTGAAAGAATATCTCTCAGGGATAAGAGTTGTTAAAGCATTTAACCGATATGACTATGAGAAAAAAAGATTTGATAAAGTAAATGAAGATCTTAAAAAAGTTTCAATCAGCGGGATGAGAAGATTAGCTATATTTAGCCCACTTGTCACACTTTTAGTAAATTTGGGTATTGTGGTGATTCTTTGGGTAGGCTCTGATTTAGTTGTAAATGCTGATTTTGAAGTTGGTAAAATCGTTGCGGTGCTAAACTATATGACACAACTTTTATTCAGTTTAGTCATGTCCACTAGAATAATCAACATGTACATTCGCTCTAAAGCTTCATCAGAGAGATTAGACGAGGTATTTAATGCTGAAGAAACATTGAACAGTCCGGATAACCCACTTGAAATCAACAAAAATGATACTGTACTTGAGTTTAAAAACGTATATTTTAAATATTTTGACACGACAAATTATGTGCTAGAAAACATCAATTTTAAAGTAGAGCCAAATACTACACTTGCAATAATCGGCACAACAGGATCTGGAAAATCTACATTAGTTAATCTTATTTTGAGATTTTTTGATCCAAATAGTGGGGAAATTAAATTTTACGGTAAAAATATCAAAGACTTAGATTTAAAAAAATACCGAGAAAAAATAGCTGTTGTTCCTCAGAAAAATTTGCTTTTTACAGGAACAATATTAGAAAATCTTCGTTGGGGAAATAAAAATGCTACTTATGAAGATATAATTAAATGTTCTAAAATAGCTATGGCTGATGAATTTATACAGACATTTAAAGATGGATATAACACCTATTTAGGCCAAGGTGGTGTAAATCTTTCAGGAGGCCAAAAACAAAGGTTATCCATAGCAAGAGCTTTAGTGAAAAATCCTGAGCTGTTAATATTAGATGATGCGACATCTAGTGTCGATTTAATCACAGAAAGAAAAATTAAAGAAGGTTTAAAAAGAAATCTGTCAACTACAACTATTTTAATTGCCCAGAGAATAACATCTGTAATGGATGCTGAAAACATAATAGTCTTAGACGATGGCAAAATAGAAGCTATCGGAACTCATGATTTTCTATTGAATAATTCTAGTATTTATAAATCTATATATATCTCCCAATTGGGAGAGGAGGTGTCAAACTTTGGAGCGTAATAATAAAAAAATCACTGGCATTCATGCTCCTCATTCAATGATCCCGCTTGAAAAACCAAAGGATAGCACTTCAACTCTTAGAAGGTTATTCTCCTATTTTGGAGAAGAAAAAAGCAAAATAGTATTTGCTTTTATTTTGGTAATATTATATACGTTTTTAACTCTTCTTGTCCCTTATTATACAGGGAAAATTGTTGATGCTCTCGCATTGCCAAAAGGCAATGTAGACCTCTATTATGTAAGAACCATGATAATTTATATATTTCTCTTTTACTTTTTTAGCTCTATATTTATGTATATGCAGGAATTTATAATTGCAGGTGTTTCACAAAGAGTTGTATATAACATAAGAAAGGACATATTCAATAAATTTCAAAAAATGCCTGTTATATTCTTTGATAAAACAACGCATGGAGAGCTGATGAGCAGAGTTACCAATGACATAGACAATATAAACAACACCATATCCCAGACAATGATACAATTTATGCATACCCTCATTAGCACTTTAGGTACTGTGTTTATAATGTTCTATATAAATAGAATCATGGCTATAATCACATTGTCAACTGTCCCAATAGTTTTATTAGTAACTAGAACCATAGCAAAGAATACAAGAAAGTATTTTAAAACTCAACAGCAATTTTTAGGTGATCTTAATGGTCATATAGAAGAGTCAATAAGTGGGATAGATGTAGTAAGAATGTTTAACAAAGAAGAAGACATGATTAATAATTTCAAAAAATATAATGATGAGCTCAAAGAAGCCGGTATCAAGGCTCAAATCTGGTCTGGGTTTATAATGCCCATAATGAATGCAATAGGAAATTTGACTTTCGTAATCATAGTATTATCAGGTTCATTGTTGACATTAAACGGCATCATAACCATAGGAGTAGTAACTAGTTTCATTTTTTATTCTAAGCAGTTTCAAAGGCCTATCAATGAATTAGCTTCAACATTTAATCAACTCCAATCTGGAATAGCTGGAGCAGAAAGGGTTTTCGACATATTAGATGAAGCTAATGAAAGAGAAGATTCCCCTGATGCAGTAGAAGCAACAGATGTAGATGGAAAAGTGGAGTTTAAAAATGTGTATTTCAACTATAACGAAAATAAGGAAGTTTTAAAAGATATAAATTTCGTGGTAGAACCTGGGTCGAATGTAGCTTTAGTAGGGCCAACTGGAGCAGGAAAAACCACAATAGTAAATCTCTTGACCAATTTTTACGAAGTAACTAGAGGTGAAATCTTAATAGATGATATAAATATAAAAAAATACAAAAAAAATTCACTGAGAAATATGTTTGGTGTAGTATTACAAGATACCTATCTTTTTTCAGGAAGTATAAAAGAAAACATAAGATATGGAAAACTAGATGCAACCGACGAAGAAATAATTAGGGCTTGTAAGATATCAAATGCCGATGAATTCATAAAGAGATTGCCAAATGGATATGAAACTTATATTAATGAAGGTGGAACTAATTTAAGTCAAGGTCAAAGGCAACTTTTAGCAATAGCAAGAGCAGTTTTAAAAGATCCTTCAATCCTAATATTAGACGAAGCTACTTCAAATGTAGACACAAGAACAGAATTGAAAATACAAGAAGCTATGATTGCATTGATGGAAAATAGAACCACATTTATCATAGCCCATAGGCTTTCAACAATAAGAGATGCGGATATAATAATGATGATAGATGATGGAAGAATAATTGAGAAAGGGACACATGAAGAGTTGATAGCAAAAAAAGGTGCATACTTTAATCTCTACATGAGCCAATATTTAAATACTGCTGAATAAAAGGAAGAGGGATCTCTTCCTTTTATTTGTTGGATATGTGTTTAACCATCTCAAATAAAAGCTTATCTCTCCTCTTAATTGCCTCTTCATCTCTTCCATTCGAGTAATCGTAAAATCCTTTTTTTGTCTTTACACCGAGATTATTTTCTTCAATTAAAGTTTTCAAGATTTTAGGAACTTCTTTTTCATCCCCTAGGTCTTTAAAAAGGTAACTTGATATAAAATAAAATGTATCAAGCCCTCCAAGATCAGCAGTTTCCAAAGGACCTATTATTGGATATCTAAATCCAGGCCCATATTTCATTGCTTTGTCTACATCTTCGATACTAGCAATCCCTTGTTCCACAATATGCAAAGCTTCTCTAAAAGCTGCAAACTGCAGTCTATTTCCTATAAATCCAGGGACATCTTTGTTTACAACGACAGCTTGTTTCCCTATGTTTTCAAGAAGGCTTTTTAGATTGATTACCATCTCATCACTAGTTTCTTGGCCTCTTATTAATTCAACTAGAGGAATAATATGTGCTGGATTCCAAAAATGCATGCCAATAAATCTGGATTTATCGTTGAGTTTAGATGAAATTTCATTGATGCTAAGACCTGATGTGTTTGTAGCAAAATAGGCATCTTTTTTAGCTATTTGTTCAATTTCTTGCCAAAAATCCTGTTTTACTTCTAATTTTTCCACTATACATTCGATTATTAAATCACAATTTTTAAATTCATTCTTGTCAGTAGAAAATTTTATTTTCGTAAAAATATCATCTACTTGGTTTTCTTCCATCAAACCCTCTTCAACTAAGCTTTTATTGAATATTTCTATTAGATTTCTAGACTTATCCAAATAATCATTTTTTATATCATTTACTATGACATTTTTACCAAATCTTGCAAATATTTGAGCTATGCCAGAACCCATAGTCCCTGCACCAGCAATACCTATCAAATTTATATCCTTTAACTTCACAATTATCTCTCCCATCTTTAAATAAAAGGCTGCTTTACGCAGCCTTTTATTATATTTCCATTTTCTTTAAATCTTCAGCGATAATTAGTTCAGCTTCAGTACTATTTTGTACATCTTCAATGGTAAATTCTGGGTTTATTTCTTTTAATACAATTCCTTTGTCAGTTACTTCCATTACTCCCATTTCAGTGATAATCATGTCAACTTGATGTGCAGCAGTTAAAGGAAGTGTGCACTCTTTCAAAATTTTAGGTGCACCTTTTGCAGTATGTTCCATAGCTATGATTACTTTTTTAGCTCCAGTAACCAAGTCCATAGCTCCACCCATGCCAGGAACCATCTTCCCTGGTATCATCCAGTTAGCAAGGTTTCCCTTTTCATCAACCTGCAATGCTCCAAGCACAGTCATATCTACATGCCCGCCTCTAATAATTGTAAATGATGTAGCTGAATCAAAGAATGCTCCACCTGGAATGATAGTTACAGGCTGCCCTCCTGCATTTACAATTCTCATGTCTTCTTTACCTGGCTCTGGCGCAGGTCCTAAACCAATAAATCCATTTTCTGATTGAAGAAATATGTTCATGCCTTCAGGTATATAGTTAGCTACCATTGTTGGAAGTCCTATACCTAAATTTACAACATCTCCATCTTTTAACTCTTTGGCAACTCTCTTAGCTATAAATGCCTTTATTTCATTTTTATCCATTAATTTGCACCTCCATCAACGATGTAGTCGACAAATATACCTGGTGTTACAACATCGTTTGGATCTAAGTCTCCAACTTCAACTATCTCACAAGCTTCAACTATCACTGTATCAGCGGCAGTTGCCATTAGAGTGTTGAAGTTTCTTGTTGCTCCAAAATATACTATATTTCCAAACTTATCTACCTTTTGCCCTGAAATCAAAGCCACATCAGCTTTAAGTGGTTTTTCGAGTAAATATTCTACACCATCTACTGTAATCTTTTGCTTTCCTTCTTCAATTACAGTGCCAACGCCTGTTGGAGTCAATATCCCACCAAGTCCTGCTCCACCAGCTCTTACTTGCTCAGCCAATGTGCCTTGTGGTACTAATACAACTTCCATCTCTCCAGCGTTCATTTGTCTACCTGTTTCAGGGTTTGTGCCAACATGTGATGCGATTAGTTTTTTAATTTGATGATTTACAACTAATTTGCCTACACCATAGTCAGGAAAACTTGAATCGTTGCAAATTAAAGTTAAATCCTTAACATTTTTTTCAACAAGTTTATCTATTATTTTATGTGGGTTTCCACATCCGAGAAAACCGCCTACCATTATCGTCATACCATCTTTAATCATGTCTACGGCTTCATCAATGCTGATTAATTTATTCATCTATTTCCCACCTTTCAATTATCTTTTAACTATCATTGTAATACCTTGTCCGCCACCTATGCAAAGAGTTGCTAAGCCAAGTTTATTGTCTCTTTTTTTCATCTCATGTATTAAAGTAACAAGAATCCTTGCTCCTGAAGCTCCAATTGGATGACCTAAAGCAATAGCTCCACCATTTACATTTGTGATATCCAAATTTAAATTCAAATCTTTTGCAACAGAAAGAGCTTGAGATGCAAATGCTTCATTAGCTTCAACTAACTCAATATCTTCTATTGTAAGACCAGCTTTTTCTAAAGCTTTTCTGCTTGCAGGAATTGGTCCTGTTCCCATTATAGATGGATCAACACCAGCAGCTGCATAGCTTACAATTTCAGCCAAAGGAGTAATCCCTAATTCATCAGCTTTTTCTTTGCTCATTACAACTAAAGCAGCAGCACCATCATTGATACCTGATGCGTTGCCTGCAGTTACAGTTCCATCTTTTTTAAATGCAGGTCTCAATTTTGACAATGCTTCGATTGTTGTGCCAAATCTTGGATATTCATCAGTATCAACTACTTTTGGATCTCCTTTTCTTTGAGGTATAACTACTGGAACGATTTCATCTTTAAATCTTCCGCTTTTTATAGCTTCTTCTGCTCTTAATTGACTTGTTAGTGCAAATTGATCTTGTTCTTCTCTTGTTATATTGTATTTTTCAGCTACATTTTCTGCAGTTATTCCCATGTGATAGTGATTAAATACATCAGTTAAACCATCATCAACCATATAGTCAAGTATTTCACCATTTCCCATTCTTTGTCCCCATCTATGATTTTTCAATAGATAAGGAGCTTGTGACATGTTTTCAGTACCACCAACTACTACTATGTCTGCATCTCCAGCCTTAATAGCTTGAGCAGCTAATGCTACTGTTTTTAATCCGGATCCGCATACTTTATTTACAGTAAAACTAGTTACATATTCAGGTATTCCAGCGCCCATAGATACTTGTCTAGCAACATTTTGTCCAAGACCAGCTTGAAGTACATTTCCAAAGATCACCTCATCAACCATCTCTGGGTTTACGTTTGCCCTGTTGAGAGCTTCTTTTACTGCTACTACTCCTAATTCTACAGCGCTAAAATCTTTGAATGCGCCACCATAAGCTCCAATAGGAGTTCTAACAGCACTTACTATTACTACTTCTTTCATTAATCTTTCCTCCTTAACTCCATTTTCTATATATTTATCCCATCCCCAATTTATAGTATATCATAGCACATAAACTAATTGTATATAATTTAATATATTCCAAAACTAGCAAGAATGATTGCTGGGATAGATGATAATACAGGCAATAACAAAGATGTTACAAAAATATCTATATATGATTCCTTATGAGTCATGCCTGTTACTGCTAATAGAGTCAATACGGCTCCATTATGTGGTAGTGTATCAAGACCACCTGATGCTAGTGATGCAACTCTATGAAAAGCTTCCGGACTAATACCTGTTTCTAAAGCTATTTGATAATATTTTTCTCCCAAAGCTTCTAACGCAATACCCATACCACCTGATGCTGATCCAGTAGCTCCAGCTAAAATATTAACTGCTATTGCTTCAGAAATAAGTGGGGTTCCTTTTATGTTCATAACAGCTTCAGTAAGGTTTTGAAATCCTGGAACTGCTTTTACTACTGAGCCAAAGCCTACTGCTGCTGATGTGTTGATTATAGCAAGAACAGATCCACTAGCTCCATTATTGATGCTCTTTGTAAATCCTTTGTATTTTTTGTAATTTAAAGCCATACTTAAAACTATACCTGAAAGAAGTGCAACTATTATATTTAAATCAAATACATTTAGTGTTACTATAACAGTGATTAAAGGTAAAATTGATAATAATGGATTTGGTAATTCTTCATCTGATAAAGTATTACCTTCACTTTTTACTTTTGGCTCAGTAAATACTTCTCCTTTTTCTCTGAGTTTCTTTTCTCTCCATGTTAAATATAAATATCCTAAAATAAACATAAACAAAGCGGCTACAATCCCCATAATTGGTCCAGCTGTTGGAGTTGTATTAAAATATTTCATTGGGATAAGGTTTTGAATTTGTGGTGTTCCTGGTATAGCTGTCATTGTGAATGTGAAAGAACCTAAAGCAATACAACCGGGAATCAATTTTCTAGAGATATTAGCTTCTCTAAAGAGTGCTAATGCTAAAGGATACATAGCAAATACAACTACAAATAAACTTATTCCACCATAAGTCAATACTGCACAGCCTAATATAACTCCCAATATAGCTCTTTTTGCACCGATTATCTTAGTTAGCCAATGAGCTATTGACCTTGCTGCACCAGTATAATCCATCAAGTGACCAAATACAGCCCCTAACATAAACGCTGGAAACCAAGACTTAGTAAATCCTACAAACCCCGTCATATATACTTCTGTATACGATTCTAATAGTGGAATACCTCCAGTAAGGGCAACTACTAAAGCAGCTAAAGGAGCAACCCAAATAATTGAATAGCCTCTATATGCTAAAAACATAAGAAGAACAAGACCAATAAAAATACCTAACATATACATATCACTCCTTTAAATTATTGTTTAGTTGGCAGTCCAGCCACCATCAATAGTAAGCATTGAGCCAGTAATATGATCTCCTGCACTTGAGCATAAGAACATAGCAACATCTGCAACAGTTTCTGGTTCGATTAATTTTTTAACAGCACATTTTGAAAGCATTATTTTTTCGATTACTTCATCCGTACTTATTCCATGAGTTATTGCTTGATCAGCTATTTGGTTGTCTACTAAAGGGGTTCTAACATAAGATGGACAGATAGAATTAACTGTTATTCCAAAAGGTCCTCCCTCTAATGCAGCAGTCTTTGTTAGTCCTCCTAAACCATGTTTAGCAGATATATAAGCAGATTTAAACTCAGATGCAACCAGTCCATGAATAGAGTTTAAATTAATTATTCTGCCCCAGCCTTTCTCTTTCATATATGGCCATGAATATTTAGTCAATAAAAATGGGGCTGTAAGCATTAAGTTAATCATGAAATCCCATTTGTCTTCTGGAAAAGATTCAATTGGTGAAACAGTTTGAATTCCAGCTACATTAACTAAAACATCAACGCCATTATAATTTTCCACAGTGAAATCTACCAATTTCTTGCAGTCTTCACGTTTACTTAAATCAGTCTTGATGTACTTAGCGTTTAGCTTTGAAGCTTCCTCCATAAGTTTAACTTCATTTATATCAGCCATTACTACATTTGCTCCGTCTTCTGCAAATTTCTTAGCTATGGCAAGTCCTATACCACTAGCTGCTCCTGTTACAATACAAACTTTGTTTTCTAACATATCATTACCTCCTCTTTTTTCTTATATTTATTGCAAGATTTGTGCCAACGTTTTCATTAAAATTGTATAAAATACCTCAATATTTTCACAAAAAGAAAAGACTACTCAGAGACATTAACAAAGTCTTTTAGTAGTCTAAAGTATATTCGTGCTTTTCAATATTTTCGAATATTTATGAATTACAAAAAACAATAAAATTGTAATGTTTAATTTACAATATATCGG
This sequence comes from Tissierellales bacterium, assembly GCA_014360205.1. Taxonomy (GTDB): domain Bacteria; phylum Bacillota; class Clostridia; order Tissierellales; family Tissierellaceae; genus Soehngenia. The sequence goes on along the minus strand of JACIXZ010000006.1, from coordinate 32,652 downwards.
TTTATTATGTTAAAATGTCAACTAAAGTTAACATTTTTTGCTATATTTTCATAGCATTGTAAATAATACTTTAATTTATATACTATGATAAATATATAACATCATTCTAAGTTATATTTTTCGATTTTTTCATATAACGCAGTTCTGCTAATTTTTAAAATCTCTGCAGCTTTTGTCTTATTTCCATTCGAAGCTAGCAATGCATTAGATATTATCTCCTTTTCATATTCTTCCATTTCTTCTTTTAAACTCTTTAACTCTTTATCTTCTTTTAACCCTGATATTTTTATTGGCAAATGCTTAATCTTTATAATTGTTTCACCATCTAAATAATTAATCGCCCTTTCTAAAACATTTTCTAATTCCCTTACATTTCCAGGCCAATCATATTTTTTCAATAAATCCATTGCCCTTTTGCTAATTCCATCTACTTTAATTTTTTCATCTTTTGATATTTTCTCTATTAAGTGATTTGCTATCTCTGGAATATCCTCTTTTCTCTTTCTAAGTGGTGGTATAACCATGCTTATTACATTTAGTCTATAATATAGATCAAGTCTAAATTCACCTTTTCTTATCATTTCTTCTAAGTCCTTATTGGTTGCTGAAATTATCCTAACATCTATTTTTTCAGGTGTATTTGACCCTATTTTTTCTATTTCCTTTTCTTGTAGCACCCTCAATAACTTAACTTGCATATTCATTGGCAATTCTGCGATTTCATCTAAAAATATGCTCCCTCCGTCCGCTGCTTTAAATTTTCCTATCTTTCCGCCTTTTTTAGCTCCAGTAAAAGAACCTTCTTCATAACCAAATAATTCCGACTCCAAAAGTTCACTAGGTATTGACCCACAATTTACTTTAATAAATGGGCCATCTTTTCTCCTGCTCAATGAGTGTATGGCATTTGCAAATAATTCTTTGCCTGTTCCGGTCTCTCCTAATATTAAGACATTTGAATTTGTGTTGGCAATTCTTCTAGTAAGCTCTTTAAGTCCCCTTATTTCTCGTGTTTCGCCAATAATGCTATTAATTTCATATTTTGCAGAGTTGATTTTTTTAAACTCATTTTTGTACATATTTAATTCTTTTTCAATCTTATAAACTTTTGTGTAAAGCTGTTCCAATTCATCTAAATCTCTAAACAACACCTTGCCAACAGCGCCTACAATCCTGCCATTGACATAAACAGGAATACGTGTTGCTATCATCTTTCTGCCTCTAATTTCTTGTACTTGTGCAACTTCCTCGACTCCCAGTTTAGCAACTTCATGCATCCTAGTATTTTCAATAACTTCTGTGACATGTTTGCCTATTGATGCATCTCTATCGACATTTAAGAATTCAGCATAAGCTTTACTTAGCATCTCAATATAGCCATCTTTATTAACATATACAATACAATCATTTGTTGCCTCCATAATAGTTTTTAACAGTGAAGATGCTTCCATTTCAGTATTCATGGTTCCTATGACACTCTTGCACAAATCCAATGCATTAAAATTAACTAATAGATATACATCTTTTTTTATTTCAACTCTTGATATATGAAACATGTATTCAGAGTCGAGATACTCTATTTTCTTTCTAATAGCCGTTTCGTTCGTGAAGTCAGTCTTTTTTATCTCCGCAATTATCTCGTTCAATAATAAATCTAATTCTAACTTATTTGTATCTTTTCTAAGAAGTCTTTCAGCCCTTTTATTTATGTACACAACTTTAAACATCTTATCTAGAATTATGATTCCAGATTCAAAAGCATTTGCTACCTCATATGAAGTTATATTTTTCTCTGGCATAAAAAACCCTCACTTTTTATTTTATAAATCAAGTATATCAAAAAAAATAAAATATCACCAAAAAGATGATATTTATTTGATATAATAGAATCAATGCTTTATTTTAACTACTGAAGATACTTTTATTTGAAATTTAATCTAAAAAGAAAGGATCTATGCTATCAAAAGCAGGGATCCTTTCAGTTAAATTTGAGTGAGATTTGTATCTTCTAATTTCTGGGACTTGTTAGTGTTTTTTGGATCTTTCCTTTATTTTTTTGTTATGTTTTTTTCTGGTAAAATAATTTTTTTGACTATTTATAAACTCTTCCTCACTAACTAATTTTAAATAATTATTATATCTTTCTTTAGGTAGTTTGCCCGCTTGTAATGCCTCTATGACTGCACACCCTTTTTCAACAGTATGCGTACAATCTCTAAATTTACAATAATTTGATAACTCTTCAATATCTGAAAAAGATGTATCTCCTGAATCAGAATTCCAAATTGATAATTCCCTCATACCTGGGGTATCTACAATGCAACCTTTACCCTCACCAATATAGATCAATTGTCTAAACGTAGTAGTGTGTCTCCCCTTATGATTTTTTTTATTTGTCTCGCCAACTTTTAGCAACTCTTTTTGAAACAAAGAATTAATTAGGGAAGATTTCCCTACCCCTGATGACCCAACTAAAACAGACGTTGAGCCTTCAGTAAAGTACTTTTCTAACACTGAAATGCTACCATCAACTACACTTACACATTCAGAATTAACATTAGGAAATCTAGACCTGATCTGTTTTAAATATTCCATATAATTTACTTCTAAATCTCTTTTTGTCAACACAATAATAGGATTAACTTCATACGAAAAGGCAAATAAGTAACGTTCTATTCTACTAAAACTAAAGTTTTCATTTAATGAAGTGCAGATAAAAATATTATTAAGATTTGCAGCTAAAACTTGTTCTGCTACTTTAACTCCACTAACTTTCCTACTTATTTTATTTTTTCTAGGATATACTTTTACAATCAATCCCTTATCTTCATCAATAGGTTTAATTTTTACCCAGTCACCAACAACAGGATACTCCGATTCATTGGTTATTTCATATAATAAGCTTCCCTTTAATGTACAAGAAAATTCGCTCTCTTCACAAATAACCTTATAATTATTTCGATTAGCAAATGAGATTCGTCCTACTAATGGTTCAATCTTTTCAGTTCCAAAGAACTCCTTATATCCGATTTCAATTAAATTCATTAACTACCTCCTTAATTTTCTTAACAAACAACTAGCATTTGCTCACCCCCTTCTTTTTTATGTAATACCTCCAATATTACTTGCTAAAATCGGTATTGAATTAATGTTTGATTAATAGATAAAACTACCTCCATTCTTATATTTTATAGTTAGTATTTGAGTAACACCGTACCATTTAGAAATCTTTAAAAAACGCGAGATTTCTATATTATCTCTGTTGCTTTTATAAATAAGAAAGCGTGCTTTTTAAGAAAAATTATAAGAGATAATTCATCATCATGTATAATAATCATAGGATTTATCTCAATTTTTTGACTTAAGGTATCTTTCAACTTTTAATAGTTAATTATTTACTTAAATATAGCATATTAGATGTTATTTGCCTAGTCATTATATTCTAAAAATTCAAATATTATTAATATGAATACCTAATTTATCATACTAAAAGATGTTTTTCTACTAATTAGAAATAAAAAACATTATTTTTTATTACAAAAGGAACTACGGCTTGAGGAAATGTTCTTTTAATTTGATATTGGAGGATGCCGATTGTCTGTTTTATTTTTATAATAACATCCTCCTATTTTAACATACTATTCTTTTTTGTTATAATCAAAGCGAATCAATAATTGACAGCAAATTTTGATAGGAATCCACGTCATGATATTTCACTTCACTTGTAGATAATTCATTAAATAACTTCTTTGCACATGTAATCTTTGCTTGCTCTATCGGCCTCAACTGAAGACTATCCATGGTACCCTTTGTCTCTGCAATGAAGAAAATATGTTTTACTGAACCTTTCTTGAATGAAATTGCCCAGTCTGGTGAATATTTCCCAACGGGAGTAGGAATATAAAATCCTTTCTTACCTCTTGGAAGTTTCGCGTAAACTACTACTTCATCGGCGCTATCCAAGTCTTCCACAAACCGTCTTTCAACGCTGTTTTCCGTAGTTCCATCTGTAAAAATATAATCCTGTATGGCATGTCTAGCTTTAAAGGCTTTTGCATACTCATTTGTGCCACGACTCATATTAAAAATATCTTGAGAATATGGTTCCTCTGCGCTTGGAGTGTATGTGATATGCTCTACGACTACTGCCGCCTTTTGGTGATTAATTATATCGGCTACTTTAGTAATGAATTCTTCGGGATTTTCCCTGAATAGCCAGAGTTTATCTTTTTTTATTCCTGACAAAATCGCTGCAGCTGAGCGTCTAGTTAGTGTTGTAGCTTCAGCAATTTTACCGATGAGATCATATTCAACAAAGCTACCATGTGCTCGATCAAGTTTTTTTGTAACTGTATGCTCAACATTGAACTCCGCACCAATTTGTTCACCTTTTGTTAATGTGTATGCCAACTTTGCCACTCTTAAATCACTATTAATTGCTGTAATTGATTTTTCAATTAATTCTTCACTGTTAAAATCAACAATATATGCATACTTTTTATTAATCTTTTCCCAAAGTTCCTGAAAATCCTTCCAGTTTTCATTTAGTGGGTTCTCTTTTACCTTGGTTTCGTGAGCATTCCCTATCATATCTTTGAGAATGTTAGGATCATATATCGCCTGTACAAGCTTATGAATGTTTTCATAAAGAGGTTCTAACTCTGGCTTAATGGGTGCAAAACTACCTAACTCGGCAGCAGCTCGATATGCATCAGTTATTCCCCCGTTATCATCAACATAATCATTTCGAACAAGATAGTTGTATATAGAAGTAGCTTCTGCAACTGTAATTGAATGAATATCATCGCCAATCACAACAGCCTTATCGGCAAAGTAATCTACACTTGCTTTAGTTGGACGTTCATAAAGTTCATCCTTAATTTCTTTCTGTAAGTCTGATACAAATCCTGCATAGCTTTCACTTGCAACAACTGTAAGCACATTTAAACTGTGTACAACTGTTTCTCCACAAGCATCTATATCTTGTCTCTCTCCATTTTCATTCACACAAAGACGCAATCCTCGTCCTACTTCTTGTTTTTTTGCAGTTGCGTTATCAGAATGCTTTAAAGTGCAGATCTGGAATACATTAGGATTATCCCAGCCTTCTCTCAGTGCAGAGTGCGAGAAAATAAATCTAGTAGGTTCTTTAAACGACAACAATCGTTCCTTTTCTTTCAAAATGAGATCATAAGCACTAATATCATCTGAAAATTCGCTCCCTCTTTTAACTTTACTATCAATTGCTCTACCCTTTTTGTCTATAGAAAAATATCCATTGTGAGTTTTTGATGTATCAATTTCTTTTAAGTATTTTTGATAATCAGGAGAGAAATTGGCCAAACGTTCATTCAAAACAGCATTGTACTCTTCCTCAAAAATCTTTCCATACTCACTCATAATTTCGTTTCCATTATCATCGTACTGTCGATACTTCGCTACTTCATCTATAAAAAAGAGCGATAGGCATTTGATTCCTTGTTTAAATAGTTTCTCCTCTTTATCAAAGTGAGAAACTATTGTCTCGCGGATTTGTATTCTACGAATGTCATCTTCATTTACGTTTCCACTAGCTTCACCAGGCTCCAAAGTATCTCCATTTGAAAATGTCACTATAGATCGAATTGGATCTACTTCAGCAATCCAGATCCCTTTATACTCTTCTAATTCATTTGATTCTACATATAAACTATCCCCTACACTTAATAGCTTCATCTCTCTTTTAATACCACTTCCGCGCTTTACTTCAATTTCTAGGCGTGCACGAGGTGGCTTCTTACGATCAATGACGATTTCAGCAAGATACATATACCCATTGGTCCCGCTCAGATTCTTAAGATCAAATCCTTTTACTTCTATTTTCTTGACAAGTTTCTTTCTGAAAGCATCAAGTGAATCTAAAACGTATACAAGGTTATGAGATGTTTTATGAGTTGCTGAAAAATTAATTGAAAATAGCGGGTTGAAATTCTTTTTTAATGCATTCTGTGTTGCTGCTCCACCCATCTTTTGAGGCTCATCTAAAATGATAATAGGTCGGTTCGCCTTAATAACATCGATTGGTCGACGGGATCCAAATTCATCACGTTTTGTATATATAATTCGAGCAGCCTCATTTCCTTTTTTGCCTTCAATATTTTTTTCCTCGTTCATTGTTGTATTAAAAGCCTGAGTATTGATAATCATTACATTGATTCCAGTGTTTTGTGAATACTCATCAAGCTGGTGTAAATTCGATGAGTTGTACACAAAGAACCGCGCCTTGATACCATATAGCTCCATGAAGTGTTCTTGTGTTATCTCGAAAGATTTCTTTACCCCTTCACGAATTGCTATACTAGGCACTACAACTATGAATTTACTCCAACCATAAGTCTTATATAATTCAAACATTGTCTTAATATATACATATGTTTTCCCAGTGCCTGTTTCCATTTCAACATCTAAAGATACTAGACCTAGTCCATCCTTTAGATCAGTTGAATTCTTTATGTTATTTGCTGTCTGTACCGCTCGAATATTTTTCAGCAATTGATCTTTACTTAATTCTATATCAGCATTACGATAACCCATTTCAAATTCAGAATATTGATCGTCTAAAGTAGCCTGTAGATTTTGTTTGCCTATGTCGCGACGATATTTTGAAAATCCTTGTTTAGGTTGACCAATAAATACTTTGACAATGCTTTCAACAGCCTCAGTCTGATAGTCCTGTACTTTAAACTTAAACTTCATCTACAATACCCTCCTTTTCGTGTTTGGACTGTAAGTGTTAAAGATCTGTTCAACATTAACTAGGGCACTGTCATTTATGAAACTGCTATCTCTGAAAACAGCATAACATGGTTGTTTTTTTGCAATTTGGGTAATTATAGAAGTATCAACTTTATCAAAGCATGCAATTAGATAATTGTCATTGACACTGAATATATTGTCTTTCTGTTCTATTTTAGCAGAAAGTGGAATGCCAAGATCTAACATTACTTGGAACAATAAATCTTCATCCGAACGATCAGGTTTTATATTATCTATAAAACCATCTAAATTAAAGTTCATCTGTGAATACTCTTCTGGTGTATAATAAACTTCTTTCATGTTACTGCTGTCTAATTTAAGCACACGAAAACCAGTATCTAAATTTTCAATTCCTTCCTTGTCCTTATTCTCTTCTTTAATTTTTGCTCCGGCACGACGAATACGTTCTTTGCCGATTTCACAGATATTTTTGTATCCTGCTTTGTATGCTTCACTTTTTTCATCACACGGTTCAGGAATTTGCACCATGATGAATTTGCGGTTACCACCATCTTCGGCATTAAGTTGCATAACTGCATGAGCTGTGGTAGCACTGCCAGAAAAAAAATCTAAAATTAATGCATCTTTTTCAAACTTGCAAACCATTGAACATAGGGCTTTAATTAATGAGGTGGGTTTGGGATAGTCAAAATATTGGGATAGACCAATATTTTCTAGCTCTTTTACTGCACTTTCATTCGTATTTACTCCACATGAGGTATTGAGTTCTACATTCATAAAGTTAGTTGGGGTTTTGTATGCATCTTTACTATTCACTCTTTGAAATCTAATTGAGAACTTATCAGTTTTAATCAAAAAATAAGTCCCTAATGCAATTTCATTGAATATAGTTTCCTGCCCCCACTTGAATTGTGCAGTCAATTCAAACTCATTCTCATTTACACTATTAACAACAAAAATATCATTTTTAAGTAAGGCCTTTTCTTTTTTCCCAGCTTTTATGGTTCCATTTTCTATAAAGTTAAATTTAACAGTTTTTTTTGGAAACCGAATAGTTTTTATAGGATTGTCTGAATTCAATAATGGTGCATCTCCATTTTCTAACAAACTTCCAAAATATTTTTGTGTGTTAATTTTTTTTTCATAAACTAGGACATATTCAACAGTTTTTCGACATTTATATGACAAGGCTGGCGGAGTGGATGTTTTAGTCCAAATAAAAGTGGCTGCATAATTTTTTTCTCCAAAAATCTCATTACATATTTTTTGCATGTTTGAAACTTCATTTTCATCAATACTAATAAAAATAACCCCATCATCTCTCAACAAGTCCCTTGCAACTCTTAGTCTTGGATACATCATATTGAGCCAGTCAGTATGAAATCGTCCATTACTATCGAAGTTTGTTGTAAGACGATTACCTTGCTCATCATATTGCCCATCTCTACGTAAAAACTCCCCTGTATCTTCATCAAAATCATCTTCATATATGAAATCATTTCCTGTGTTATAAGGTGGATCGATGTAAATCATCTTTACCCGATTTAAGTAAGTTTCTCTTAGAAGTTTTAATACATCAAGATTATCACCTTCTATATAAAGGTTCTCTGTATTATCAAAGTCCACACTTTCTTCCCTACAAGGACGTAAAGTAGCAGCTATTGGAGCATTTGCCAATAACACCGATTTCTTTTTATCTGGCCAAGTAAACTGATAGCGTTCTTCTTTGCCTGAAACGACTTTGGTATTAATCTCTTGAGCCAGAACGTCTGCATCAATAGCTCTAACAACCTCTCCATTTTCATCTATTGTTTCTGTAACTGCATTTGGAAACATTTTAGCTAGAGCAATAAAATTAGCGTCTGCAATATTTTCCGTATGCATAGTTAACTTTTCTTGTTTTTCCATAATTACTCTCCTTTAAGTTGTTCTTTCAATTGTTTTATTTCTTCTGATAAATCCCATTTCCGCCTAGGTTGTTTTTCATTCATGGCCTTTTTCTCAAGTAAAGCTATTTGTTTTTTAAGCTTCTCTTTCAACTCATTCTGAATAATAATTTCATCCAAGTCTTTACCTTCTACCAGTTCAATCTTAGCAATGTCAGCAATAAGAGCATCCCATGTAGCTTTTAGGTTTAGACCTTTAAGCTTAAATCTCCATTCACTAATAGGTCTGTTATCTGACATCAAAACTCTATTTGCTTGGTGCACTGCGAACCTTACTGTATCCTTATACTGCAGTGCAAAAATCATTTTTTGATTAATAAGTTTTGATAAAAGAATGATATTCTTTTTATCACAATCAGCCGTTTTCATCTGGACCAAAATAATGTAAATTGCTGCAACCTCTTCATCTGCTGCTATATTAACTGTTTGAGGAGAAATTTCAGCAACAATTGAAAGACGATTAATTTGTTCATCAAACAACTTTCTATCAGATGCACTTAGTTTGAATTTCTCAAAAATCGCCTTCTTCGGAAGCTGTTTATTTATTTCAGTAGATTTAGGTAGTTCAAACATTGTCTATAAGCTCACCTCACATTCACAAAACAAATTAATTCAAAATCATCCAGTCCATCAATCGAGTTCTCTGCTAAAGATATTTGCTTACCGGAAAGGAAACTATCAATTGAGTCGTCCTCATTAAGATCGACAATAGACTTGACAGCAAAATATAGTAAATCTGAATAATGTTGCATATCTCTACCATCTTTTGTTTCATCATTAAACTGTTTGCAAAGCTCTAGCATAGGCTCTGATTTACCTTTGCAAAGTTTGCGAAATACATCAAGAAGCTTTTTAGGCTGAAGATGGTCAATATGGATCACTGAATCATCACGCACATATACCATATAAAAAGGATGAATTTGATTTTTATTGTGGTGGTTTATTCTTGTATTTATATTCTTTAAGATAAATATGGTTCCTTTAGGAATGCTCTCATCTACATTTACTACAGCATGAAGTCCAAAGGGTACTCTATCAAGATGGTCATGGTTTTTAACATAGTCAAGTAAATCAAGTCTGAACTCATTTAACCCTAGATCCATAATGGAAACACCGCTCTGCATATCTTCTATATCAACTACTTCATTCTGCAACCTTTCAAGTTGGGCTTTACGATACTCTAAATCTCCCAGTTCCTCTGGATCAATTGGATTGTCGTCACCAGTAGACGTCATAACAGAAGCTTTCATACGAGTTTCTACTCTTCCTTTTAACTCAAGATATTTATCAAGACCAATATTGGGCCAGAAATTAACAAGCTGAATTGTGTGATTTTGACTACCAATACGGTCAATACGTCCAAAACGTTGAATAATGCGAACTGGATTCCAGTGAATGTCATAGTTCACACAGTAATCACAATCTTGTAAGTTTTGTCCTTCAGAAATACAGTCTGTAGCGATAAGAATATCTATCTCAGCTGGGTTATTCGGCATTAGCAACTCTTTATCTTTGGAACGTGGTGAAAACAGCGTAAGGATTGTGTTCATATCCGTTCGTGGAAGCTTAACCGTAGTTCTTCCATCTGTTGTTCCTGTGATCATAGCTGTATTAAGCCCAAATCTATCTTTTACTATCGGTGCTATATTTGCATACAAATAATCTACTGTATCAGAGAATGCTGAAAAAATAAGAACTTTTTTATTATCAGTGTTAAAAGGCTTCTGAATTTTTTCAGCAATCAAATCAATCAATGTTTGTAATTTAGTATCATGCTCAGGAGTAATTTCTTGAATCATAAGAGATAGAAGCTGGAGTATCTCAGAATCCTCTGATAACTTCTCCCTCCAGGTAATATAATCCATGTCCGCAAGATCTATATCAATCTTTCTAGCATTGTTTTCAAAAAATATCGTGTTTCGGTCATCTCCGTCAAAGTCAGTTTCAAGAATCTCTATCGTGTTAAGTGTCTTTCTGTTTCCATGTTCATAATCATCAATAGCCTTAATTGTTTCATTAATGAGTCGTCCAACCCTTTCTAATGTAATTCTAAATGAAACAACAGAACTCTCAAGTCTTTTTAAGAGATTAATAGACATCAGTCGACGAATACCTATCTCACGTCCTGCACGATCAATATTGACATTTGAATCTATGTACTTGTATTTTTTGCTTTCTAACAAAAAATCAGTTGGGACATACACAGAAAGATTGAGCTTCATGAGTAGATCATAAATTTCGTCATAATCTATTGCATCTGGTAAATCAGTAAGTTTTGGTCTTAACGCCAGTGGTTTAAGTCGCTCTGGAAATTTTCCAATAGCTTTAATATCGTAGTACTTTTCGATGTGTTTTCTTGAACGAGCTATTGTCACACTATCAAGCATAGTAAAAAAGTCGAAATCAAGTGAACGTAATAAATTTTCTGTAGTTCGTTCTTCAATGTCTAGCTTACTCCATTTATTAAAAGCTGTTTGTGCCCCTCTGAATATTAGATCGATTGGTTTTACAGTATCTAGCTTATCATTAATTAAATTTGGATTGCCTTCATACGCAAGTTCAAGCTGATGCCTCAGATCAGAAAAACTATTGTTTACAGGTGTTGCAGAAAGCATAAGTACCTTGGTTTTTACACCCTGTCTTATCACTTTATTTAATAATTGTAGATACCGGTTTTCTCTTTTGTTATCACCACGACCTGAGTAATCACCGCCATTTCGGAAATTATGGCTTTCATCAATAACTACCAAATCATAATTACTCCAATTTAATTTAGCTAAATCTATATTCCCAGACTTCCCGTGTTCACGAGACAAATCTGTATGATAGAGTAAATCATATCTTAATCTATCTTCTGCGATCGGATTGTTAAGATAGTTTTCTTTAAATGTAAGCCAATTATCTCCCAGTTTCTTTGGGCAAAGAACAAGCACATTTCTATTTCGCAGTTCGTAATATTTGATAACAGCAAGGGCGGTAAAGGTTTTACCCAATCCAACGCTATCCGCAAGAATACAACCATTAAATTTCTCTAACTTATTGATTATTGCAAGAACAGCATCTTGTTGAAAATCGTAGAGTTTCCCCCAAATCTTAGATTCTTTAAACCCTGTGCCCTCTTTAGGCAGTACATCCTCATTAATGTCCTCTAAGAACTCATTAAAAATATTATAAATTGCAACAAAATAAATAAACTCAGGTGAATTTTCATTATAGGCTGCAGTAATACCTTCAATAACCTGATCAGTTACGTCCTGTAAAAGATTCTTGTCATTCCAAATCTGATCAAACATTTTCACATATTCATCAGCAAGAGGAGTGTCAATTCGATTTACAAGATTCATAATGTTGTTCCCACGTTCGCACCCTAAGTCTGTAGTGGTAAATGAATTCAGTGGGGAATAAGCTATAGATTTGTCGTATTTCACTATACTAAGAAAGCTCCCTATCGCTCCACCAGTTATATTAGAACGAAATCGGACTTTCTTTTTGATCCAATCAGCACATTCACGTGCTATTGCCTTTTGATTTAATTCATTTCGTAGTTTTACTTCAAATTCTGTTCCATATAAAGAACGTTCTCTATTAAGCCGAGGAATATAGAACTCTCGCATTTCTCTAGGTGCTTTCTCTTTCAGAAATGTCGGAGAGGTAAAAATAAAACGTAATTCTTCGACACCATCCAGTTGCTTTTTTAAAGCTTCGTAAGCATAAATTGAAAAACAAGCTGCTGCTATTGATATTTTATCACCTTTTGAGATAGTTTTTACCAAATCATCTTTCACGGTTTTATTAATGTTATCGAGAACTTGCATATTTCCCCTCCTCAACACCAGTTTTATACTTTTTTATTTAATATCTGAGCCTTAAACATTTCTACCCAATAATCAACTTATGTAATTGTATATACAATTTTCTCCCAAAGCTCCATAAGAAAAAGAAAAAATTCATCAGAATCATTAAAATCTTAGTAATTTCTACCAATTAATTTCCTAAAACACTAGGAAATCTCTAGTAACCTCTAATTTATCTTGTTTGTTACTATTTTTTGCTTTTTTTAATTATATCATTTTTTCTTAATAATATAATATAAATTAGCTAACTTTTAAATTTCTTAAGAGCTTTTCATATAAAAAAGTTATCCCACCAAAGTGATGAGATAACTACATGACAAATCAAATAATATTTGTTTTTTAATCTAATAAATTATATTGTTCTTTGACTAATTCATATAATCCTGTAGCTTTTAATTCGTCTACAAGTGCTAAAAATGTCACTGTAACAGTTCCTGGTGCTCTACTAATTTCAATTGAACCATTTATTGCTGCTGTCTTAATCGCTATATCCAAGTTAAAATGAAACACTTTTTTCTACATCAAAAAGAGTTCCCAAATATGCATAAAGGCTATTTACCCTTAATATCTTTTCTCATAAAAACGGCTGATAAAAATCATAATAATAGGGTCTAGTATTATCATGCTACCTGTTATAATAGCAGGTATATACCATTCATATACTATAAATACAACTGTTATAATTCCAATGAATGAAATTAAAACAACTGAGTTCATAGCATTTACTTTATCTCTTATCATTTCATTTCTTTCATCTTTTGAGAGAATATTATATTCCATATCTTTTGCAATCATTTTGTTATGAATGATATTTACATGTGTAATTGCGAGTACAAAAGAAAATAAAATAGTGACAGCCGTTTGAGTTGATCTATTTAAATCTAGAGTAAAAATAACTATTAGCAAAACTAATGAAATTAAGTATCCTAAATACCATATTTTATTATTCTTCATTTTCATCCTCCTTGTAAATAAAAATTTCTTCAATTGGCACGCCAAAGTATCTAGAAATTTTAAATGCTAAAATAATTGATGGATTGTACCTGCCATTTTCTAGCGATCCAATTGTTTGCCTAGATACTTCAAGAGCTGATGCTAATTCTTCTTGGGTGATTCCTTTTTTCTTTCTAAGTTCTTCCAATTTGTTTTCCATATTACCTCCTAAAAAAGTAAAGCATGCTTTACATGTATTATATCAATTGTTTTTATGAATGTAAAGTATACTTTCCATTTACTTAAGTTTAAATTTTCATGCTAACATACAAAAAAGAGAGCAAGTCTTATTTGCCCTCTCTTCTTTTAAAAATAACAAAATTTACTTATAGTCAGGAAATCTCTCTAAAAATACCTCATTTGCTTTCAATAGATTTTCATAATATTTATCATATGATGGTGATAGTTTTCTCATAGCAGGTATAAATATGTCATTATATCCACTACTTTCTCCAAAAACCTTCATGGTTTCCATTAGAATTCCATAAGAAGAAGATAAATATTCATCAGAATCCTTAAAATCTTGGTATTTTTTGATTTCTTCTGAGTAATCCATTAGAAATTTTTCAGGGTTTTCAATGCTTTGTAATTTGTTATTTTCTATTTCTTCAATTTTGTCATCTGTCCAAAAATCTAGTGCTTCATCAATCTCATTTAGGATGTCATGTGGTAATTCTGGAGGATTTATGCTGTCTAAAAAATCAATAATTGTGTTATAAGCTTCTTCTTGTTCTTCTGTCTTGATGGGTTCTTCCAAAAATCTACTAAAATGAATTAAATAAAACCTCCCATAAAACCCTGGGAATATCTCTAATAGCCTTTCCTTTATAGATTTCTTTTTGTTTAATTCTCTAATTTCTTCATTTATCTCTTCTAAGTCTGCATTGTATAAAAGTTTTTCTAACAATTCAGTTTGTTTGTTCCTTAATTCATTTTCCATTTGTTTGTTGATAATACATTTTCTCAATTCTTCTTTGGGAAATTTTGATTCTGTGATTTTTCTTATTTCGTTTAATGATAAGCCTAGCGATCTAAATAGACTCACTTCTTTTAATTTATTAATATCAGATTCGCTAAATTCCCTATACCCATTTTCATCCTGTTTTGGATTTATGATTCCTTTTTCTTGATAATAGTTTATAGCCTTTTTTGTTAATCCAGTAATGTTTGCTACTTCATTTATTTTCATAAAAACACCTCCTAGATTAACTATAAGCTATTCCCTAAGGGATTAGTCAAGATAGAATTAAAATTTTTTCTTTAAGTGCAATAACAATTCTTCCCTCGAGTCATTATATCAAAAGGAGAATCTTTCCCTATTTTTTTGTTTTTTGTCCAACAATTATTTTTCAATAAGTTGAAAACTTTTTTATTCTACTTTATAAATTGTTCTACTACTGTATATCTCTCCTGCTTTTAGTATAGGACTTTCAAATTCCGGTATATTTATGCTATTAGGATAATATTGCGTTTCCAAGCATATTCCACTGTGTTTTTCATAAATACTATTATTTTTCCCTTTTTCTTTTCCTATATTACTACCTGTGTATACTTGTATCCCTGGTAAAGTTGTATAAACTAAAAGTTTTCTTTCTTTATTATCACTTTCAAGAATAGCTCCTAGCTTTAGTTCATCTTTATATCCATTTATACAAAAATTATGGTCCAAGCCCTTGCCATATAAAAGTTGTTTGTGCTTTTTATTAATAATATCATTTATTATTTTAGATTTCCTTAAATCAAAAGGTGTATCCTCTACTCCATGTATTTCTCCAGTTGGGATACTATAAGAATCAATGGGAGTATAATTATCAGCATTAACTATCAATCTATGTTTTAAAATAGTCCCATTATTATGCCCATTCAAATTAAAGTAGCAATGATTTGTCGGGTTTAGTACCGTATCCTTTGTAGTTTCCCCAGTATAATCTATAAATAATTCATTTTCATCTGTTAATGTATATTCTACATTTAAAGTACATCTTCCTGGATAGCCTTCCTCCATATCTTCACTTACATAGGTAAAACAGACTCCTCGCTCTTTTATTTCATAATTCCAAATTCTTCTATGAAATCCACCGTCTCCTCCATGTATATGATTTTCTCCTTCATTGTTCTTTAAAGTATATACTTTATTATTCAATCTAAAGGATGCTTTTGAAATTCTATTTGCACATCTGCCTATAATAGCACCAAAAAATTTATTCCCATTCTCATAGTCCTTTAAATTATCATATCCCAGAACAATATCGTCAACATGTCCGAAACTATTCTTTATCTTAAAAGATGTTACAGTAGCTCCATAATTGATAATATCTACTTCTGTCCCTCTATTGTTAAAAATAGTAAATTTATATACATTATTTAAATTTTTTGTAGTTCCAAAATAGTCTTTTTTTACATATTTCACAAAACTCAACTCCACAATTATATTTTACCTAATTTTTTAAAAGAGTTTTTTAAATTTCTATATAATTCTCCATAAATCTCATAGTATTTATTATATATCTCATGGTTTTTCTCGTTTGGTATTATTTTTTGCACTTTCTTAATATGTTTTTCACATGCTGATTCTACAGACTCAAATATTCCAGCTCCTACACCTGCTAATATAGCGGCGCCAAGAGAGGCTCCTTCTTCAGACTCAATTGTTCTTACATTACAATTAAAAATATCTGCTAACATTTGTCTCCATACTCTACTTCGTGCTCCTCCACCTGTAATCATCATTTCGTCAATTTGTAGCCCCATTTCTAATAAAATCTCATAGCTATCTCTTAAAGAAAAGGATACACCTTCCATTACTGAACGGGCTAAATTTTTTTTATTGTGTTTAGCAGAAAGACCGAAGAAAACTCCTCTCGCATTAGGATCTAGGTGGGGGGTCCTTTCACCCATTAGATATGGTAAGTAAATGAGTTTTTCACTTCCTATTTCTACTTCTTCTATTGCTTTATTAATTAATTCATAAGATGCCTTTTCTCCTAAAGGATTGAAACCTTCATAAATGTTATTTTTAAACCATTTTAAAGAAAGACCAGCAGCTTGCGTTACACCCATTATGTGCCAAGCATTGGGAACTGCACAACAAAATGTATGTACTCGTCCCTTTGGATCTATATGAACTTCACTACTATGGGCATACACAACCCCGCTAGTTCCTATAGTTGTAAATGCACTTCCATCAGTGACTACACCTGTCCCTATTGCAGCTGCAGCATTATCTCCTGCACCTGCCACTACTATTGTATCTTCACTCAGTCCAGTTTCTTCAGCTATGGATTTTTTTATTTTGCCTGTTACTTCTGGTGATTCATATACCTTGGCTAATTTATCTTTATCTATTTCTAGAATATCTAATATCTTATCAGACCATTGCCTTTTAGGTACATCTAGTAATTGCATTCCACTTGCATCAGATACATCTGTGGCATATACTCCAGTTAAAATAAATCTGACATAATCTTTTGGCAATAATATATGTTTGCATCTATTGTAATTTTCTGGTTCATTGTTTTTTACCCAAAGTATTTTAGAAGCTGTAAAACCAGTTAAAGCTGGATTAGCTGTTATCTGAATTAACTTTTCTTTACCAACTTTTTCTGTTATTTCATCACATTCTTTTTCTGTTCTTTGATCTGCCCAGATAATTGCTGGTCTTATAACTGAATTGTTTTCATCTAACATAACTAGACCATGCATTTGCCCAGATAATCCTATTCCTTTGACATTGTTCTTATTTACACCACTATTCTCCATAATAGTTTTTAAAGCTTTAATTGTGGCTTTAGCCCAATCTTCAGGATCTTGCTCCGCATATCCATTTTGTGGTTGATAAAGCGGATATTCTTCAGAGGTTGAGCTTATAATATTTAAATTTTCATCAAATAAGACTGCCCTAGTTCCTGAAGTCCCCACATCTATACCTATTAAATAATCCATAAAATCACCTCTATAAAATAATTAAAATTTAGGACTTCAAGTCAATGAAGTCCTACCAAAATTTCCTTTACTTAAATAATATATTGTTGAGTACTGATTCTAAATACTCTTGTTTTCCACTCTCCACAGTAACTTCACCATTTTTAATAGTATATTCTTCAAGTTCTTCAAGAGAAGTTTTGCCGTCGACAATTTTCTTACCTATGCCTGTATTATAGCTTGAATATCTAGCTTTTTTAAACTCATCAATTCTACCATCTTCAATTATTTCATATGCTTTTATTAAAGCTAAGGCAAAAGTATCCATTCCTGCAATATACCCTAATGCTAAATCGTCAAATTCAAAAGAGCCTCTTCTAACCTTTGCATCAAAATTAAGGCCACCATTTGTAAATCCTCCAGCCTTAATTATTTCATACATTGCTAGAGTTGCACTATACACATCAGTTGGGAATTGATCTGTATCCCAACCCAAAACTGGATCTCCTTGATTTGCATCAACACTACCAAATACTCCATTTATTCTAGCAGTTGCTAGTTCATGTTGGAAAGTATGTCCTGCTAATGTAGCATGATTGGCTTCTATATTTAATTTAAAGTCTTTTTCTAGTCCATATTTTCTTAAAAATGCCAATACTGTAGCTGAATCAAAATCATATTGATGTTTTGTTGGTTCCTTTGGTTTTGGTTCAATATAGAAATCACCTTTAAATCCTTTTTTTCGTCCATAATCTACAGCCATTCTCATAAGTCTAGCCATATTATCAAGTTCAAATTCCATATCAGTATTTAATAGAGTTTCATATCCTTCTCTGCCACCCCAAAAGACATATCCAGTTCCATTCAAGCGAATGGTTGCATCTATTGCATTTTTAATCTGTGATGCGGCATATGCAAAACTATCTGCATTAGGTGAAGTCCCTGCTCCATGCATATATCTTGGATGTGAAAATACATTTGCTGTGCCCCAAAGAAGTTTTATGCCTGTATTCTTCATCTTAGATTCAATATAGTCCACCATTTCATGGAAGTTTTTACGTGTTTCTAAATAATCTTTCCCCTCTGGAGCTATATCTACATCGTGAAAACAAAAATACTTAATCCCTAACTTACTCATTAATTCAAAGGCAGCATCTGCTCTAGCCTTTGCAATATCCATAGGTTCTCCTTTTCCATAACTTCTATCCATTGTTGCATCTCCAAAAGGATCAGTACCACCTGCCACCATTGTATGCCACCAAGACATAGCAAACTTCAAGTGTTCTTCCATGGTCTTTCCGTGTATAACCCTCTCTGCATCATAATATTTAAAAGAAAAAGGGTTTTTAGAATCCTTACCCTCATATTTTACTTTTGGTACATTTGGAAAATAAGTGTTCATATTCTTCAGCTCCTTATAAATTTTCTAATATTTTAATTTCATTTTTAACTATATGTTTATCTTTTTTAGATTTTTTGCCAGTAACAAAATAATTATATGCCAATTCAATGGATTTATATCCTTGAGTAAAAGGTTGTTGACATATTGTAGCTTTAATGACTCCTTGTTTTAACATCTCCCTTGTGACAGGAATAGCGTCAAAACTTACTATAGTAATTTTGTCTTCCATCTTCATATCCAGTACAGCCTTACATACACCAGCTACTCCAGCAGCAACGATTACTATAGAATCTATCTCATAATTATCTAAAATTTTCTTAGTTTCAATATAAGCTATTTTATCGTTATCATTTGTTTCAGCAATCGCTACTATCTCTATATCTGGATACCTTATTTCTTTAATCCTTTTAAAACCTTCAATCCTCTGATTGTGCCCTAATACCTTTTTAGAACCTGTTAATATTGCTGTTTTAGCTTTTCCCTTTGTCAATAAAGCCAAAATCCCACAAGATGTCTCTCCACCTTTTATATAATCACTTCCAATATAATATAATCTATCGCTATTCTCTACATCTGTATTTACATTAATCATAATTAAGCCCTGTTTAACCAACTCATTAATTTTGTCCACTACTAATTTGTCCTGAATTGGATTTAAGATTATAGCATCCACTTTGTCCCTTAGCTCATCCATTTTTTTTATTTGCTTTTCAACATCATACCCTTCTAATTCATGAATAAAAACAGATACTCCATATTCTCTGTATTCTTCCGCGGCTCTATTAATGCCCTTTAATACATCATCGAAAAATGGATTTCCTTTTGAAATTAAAATAACTCCTATTTTAAATTGCTTCTTTTTTGCAGCTAAAATCCTTCCTGTTATATTAGGAGTATATCCTAATCTTTTAATGGTCTCTCTTACTAATTCTTCCGTTTCCTTACTTACATTACCTCTATTGTGTAAAACTCTATCTACTGTTCCTCTTGATACTCCACAAATTTCTGCTATTTCCTTTATAGTCACATTCATTAAATCACCTCTAAATTTGGGCTATGCTCTCTTTCTTCGGTTATAAGTGTCAAAAGCAACAGCAGCTAACAAGACTAATCCTTTAATAGCTTGTTGCCAATCGATACCAATACCCATTATTGACATACCATTATTTAAGACTCCCATAACAAGCCCACCAACTACTGCACCAATTATAGTTCCCACTCCGCCGGAAGCTGAAGCTCCACCTATATAACATGCAGCAATAGCATCTAATTCAAACCCATTCCCAGCAGATGGTGTTGCTGCATTTAGTCTACCAGAAAATACTATTCCCGCCAATGCAGCCATAAGTCCCATATTTACATATGTCAAAAAGAAAACTTTGTTTGTTTTTATCCCAGAAAGTTCAGCAGCCCTTTCATTTCCTCCAAATGCATATATACTTCTACCTAGTACGGTTTTATTTGTTATAAAACTATAAATCAATATCAAAATTACCAATAACAACAACACTACTGGTACTCCATTATATAAGCTTAACCAATATAATGAAAACATAATTAAAAATACTTCAGCAACAACCTTTGATATAAAAATATTAAACTGCATTGTTTCAATCCCATATCTTTTTTCTTTTTCTCTGTTTCTAAACTCAATAAAAACTACTAGTATAGAGAATAATACCCCTACAGCTAGGGAAACTAACATTATCATATCTGGATTTTGGGTCAAAAAACCAGCTGCAAGGAACTGATATGATTTTGGAAAAGGAGATAAAGTATTTCCTTCTAAGATTACAAGGGTTAAGCCTCGAAAAATCAACATTCCTGCTAAAGTTACAATAAAAGAAGGAATTCTAGCATAAGCTATCCAAAAACCTTGCCATGCGCCTACCAAAATCCCTACAATTAAGGCTACTATGATAGTTAACCACACTGGCATCTCATATGTAACCATCATAACTCCCGCTATTGAGCTAACAAAAGCTAATACTGAACCTACGGAAAGATCAATATTCCCGGTCAATATAACTGGTAACATTCCAATAGCTAAAATAAGTATGTAGCTATTTTGCATAATTAGGTTAGAGACATTCATCGGTTTTAGCAAGACACCATCTGTAGTAATCTGAAATAATATGGTTATAGAAATCAATGCTATAAACATTGCATATTTTCTTAAATTTATTTTAATATCCCTATTTTTTATTATATCCACAGCTATACCTCCTTTGTACTTTGTATTATGCATTTCATTATATTTTCTTGAGAAGCTTCATCTCTGGTAAATTCTCCAACAAAACGTCCTTCATTCATTACATATATTCTATCACTTAATCCAAGCACTTCAGGGAGTTCAGATGAAATTATAATAATAGCCTTCCCTAATTCTGCTAACTTATTTATAAATGTATATATTTCATATTTTGCTCCTACATCTATGCCCCTGGTAGGCTCATCTAATATCAACACATCTGGATCAGAATAAATCCATCTTGCTAACATAACCTTTTGCTGATTTCCACCTGAAAGATTGCCAGTTTCATAAAAAACACTTGGAGCTTTAATATTTATTTTTTCTAGATACTCCTTGGAAACATTTATTTCTTTATGTTCATTTAATATTCCATTATTACTAATTTTGTCCAAACTTGCCAATGTAATATTTTTTCTAATATCATTCATTAACATTAATCCTTGTTCTTTACGATCCTCTGTTACATATCCTATTCCATAATCTATGGCATCAGAAATATTATTTATTGTCAATTCTTTACCATCTTTAAAAATTTTCCCACTTATTTTAGACCCATATGATTTCCCAAAAATACTCATTGCTAATTCTGTTCTTCCAGCACCCATGAGCCCTGCAATTCCTATAACTTCTCCTTTTCTAACATAAAAACTTATATTATCAATTACTACTTTATCTGGAATGTGAGGAGAGTATACTGTCCAGTTTTTTACCTCAAAATAGATATCACCTATCTTATTATTTCTAGGTGGAAATCTATCTGTGATTTCCCTACCCACCATTCCTTTAATGATTCTATCTTCAGTTATTTTATCCTTTTCTTTATTTAAAGTTTCTATTGTCTTTCCATCTCTAATTATAGTAATTTCATCCGCTACTTTTTCTATCTCGTTTAACTTATGAGAAATAATTATACACGTCATCCCTTGATTTTCTTTCAATCTTAGAATTAAATCTAACATCTTATCACTATCTTCATCATTTAATGATGCTGTTGGTTCATCAAGAATTAATAGTTTTACATCCTTAGCTAAAGCTTTTGCTATTTCTACTAATTGTTGTTTGCCTACACCTATTTGATTGACTAATGTATCAGGTTCCTCAAACAGGCCCACCATCTTCATGTATTTTAAGGCATCTACTCTAGTTTTCCCCCAATCTATTACACCATTTTCAACTCTTTCATTTCCTAAAAACATATTCTCCATTATCGAAAGAGTTGGTACTAGGGCAAGTTCTTGATGAATAATAACTATACCTTTTTTTTCACTATCCTTTATGTTTTTAAATTCACATAATTCATCTTCAAAAATAACCTGCCCACTATAGCTACCAATTGGATAGACGCCACTTAGTATGTTCATTAATGTAGATTTTCCTGCTCCATTTTCACCAACTATAGCATGAATAGTATTTTTCTTTACCTTTAAATTCACATTATCAAGAGCTTTTACGCCTGGGAATTCTTTTTCTATATTTCTCATTTCTAATAAAACATTATCCATTTTATATCACCATTCCTACTATTCAATCATAAAAGTAGATTAAATTACATTTCATACTAGCAATGCTAGTATGAAATGTAATAAGATTATCTTAACTGATCTTCCGTATAGTAACCGCTATCAATTAACAGCTCTTTATAATTAGTCTTATCTACAAATTTAGGTTCTAATAAGTATGCTGGAACTACTTTTACTCCATTAAAATATGTTTCAGTATCGTTTACTTCTGCTTCTTCACCATTGACTATAGCATCAACCATTTCAGCAACTTTTTCAGCTAAGGCCCTTGTATCTTTAAATACTGACATAGATTGATCACCAGCAATTATTGCTTTTACATTTGCTATATTAGCATCTTGTCCTGTTAATATAGGCATTGGTTTATCGCTAGTTCCATAACCTGCTGATTTTAATGCTGATTGTACACCAAGGGACACAGAATCATTTGAACATAGTACTGCATCTATTCTTTCATCAGTATAATGTGCTGTTAAGATATTATCCATTCTCGCTTGCGCTTCTTGTTCATCCCAATTAGGTGTTGCTGCTTGTTCTCTAGTAGTTTGACCTGATCTTACAACTAATTGTCCATTATCAATATATTTTTGTAAAACATCCATTGCTCCTCCATAGAAGAAAACAACATTGTTATCATCCAATGGTCCTGTAGCAATTTCAAAGTTGAAAGGCCCATTTCCATCCTTTAAACCAAGCTTTTCTTCAATATATTCGCCTTGAATTTTCCCCACATTATAGTTATCAAAGGTAGCATAATAACTAACTGCATCGGTATTCATGATAAGTCTATCGTATGCTATGATTTCAATTCCATCTTTCTTAGCACTGTCCAAAACATTAGTTAATGCACTACCATCTATTGCTGCTACTACAATTACCTCTGCTCCTTTTGTTATCATATTTTCTATTTGAGAGATTTGAGATTCAGTTTTGTTTTCTGCAAATTCAAGTTCTACTTCATACCCTTTTTCTTCTAGTATCTTTTTCATATTTTCTCCGTCTTGATTCCATCTTTGAAGTGATTTTGTAGGCATTGATACCCCAACTGTTACTTTTTTAGAATCAGTACCAGTATCAGTTTCTGTTGTAGTACAGCCCACCATTGAAATTACCATTACTACGACTAATGCTATTCCGATAAACCTTTTCATACATGAAACCTCCTATTATTTTTTGTGCTCGTGCACACTTTATGTATATTGTACATTCTTTAAATTTGTATGTCAATAGGAAATCGTTTTTTTATTATTTAATTTAAAATAAAGTTAATTGTAAAAGTAAATTAGACCCCTTTTTCATTTGAGTTTAAATTTTCATGTTACATACAAAAAAGAGAGCAAGTCTTATTTGCCCTCTCTTCTTTTAAAAATAACAAAATTTACTTATAGTCAGGAAATTTCTCTAAAAATACCTCATTTGCTTTCAATATTCATAATCATAATATTTTAATTTACAATTCTAATTATTCAACTATCGCTATAGCATTTAAGTCAATATTATTAAACTGATTTTTCAACATTTTATTGTGAGTGACCATTATAAAAGAATATTGACTAGACAATTTATCAACTAAAAAATTCATGCTTTTATCATCTAGATTTGAGTCAAATTCATCTATTAATAATATATTAGGATTTGTAATTAAAGCACGTGCTATTGCTAATCTCTTTTTTTCTCCTTCAGATAATCCAATAGAATCTATATTTAACATATAGTTTAAATCATAGTTAATTTTCTTTAAATAACTATTTAAACCTACATATGAGAAAATATCTAATAATATTTCATGGCTTATTTCCCTTCCTAACAAAACATTATTAGCTAAAGTATCATTAAAAATATAGGTGTTCTGTGGAATATATCCAATTTTATTTGTAAATAATATATTCTCTTTATAAATATTATAGTTATTAATCATAATATTTCCTGCACTTGGAGGCAATACTCCTATTATTGATTTTAAAATTGTACTTTTCCCTGTACCGTTATTCCCAGATAAAACGTAGTTGTTAGGAAAATCAAAAGATAAATTTAAATCCTTTAGTATGATGTTATTATCATAACCTAAAGTGCAATCCTTTATGTTAATATTTTCAACATCTTCATCTTTTATTTGAATGTTTACTATAGGATTTTCACAGATAAATTCATTTATTTTATCCTTTGATAAAAGTAGACTTTGTACTCCTCTATATAAACTTGTTATAGAGCTAAATAAGAACGTAAGACCAGTAGAAATTTGTAAAATCATAAGTAGGGAGTTAAATGGCATTTTACCAATAGATATCAAATAACTTCCATACACTATAACTATTATAGTTAAAAAAGATTCCAACAAAATTCCTTCAATTATTCCTAATCTAGTTTTTAATTTACTATATATGTGTTCATATTTGTTTAAATTTTTATTTAAATCTGTTAGTTTATTAGTTATATATTCTTCCATAGAGTACAATTTTATCGTTCTAAGATTATTCGACATTTCATATAGAAACTGGTTTCTCTCAGTTCTCCTTTCTCTTATATCGTTCATGATTTTTCTCAATTTCTTTTGAAAAAAAAGATTAATAATTATAAAGAAAACTCCACTCATTAATATAAGAAAAGCCATAACTATTGAATATCTACTCAATATTATAATAGAAATTATCCCTGCGCTTATGGCCTGTAAGAATATTGCTAAAGGCCAGCTATATAAGCTAGATACAGCTTCAGAATCTTGCTGGAGTAAAAATAGTCCTTTATTATTTTCTATATTTTTCCTAGCTTTTATTAGATGCTCCATGACATTAAGTTTTAATAATCTTCTATATTTAGCTTCTGTATTCTCCATGATATAGCCCACTAAAGGGATAACTATCCAGAAATAAATGCATGCAATAATTATGATTACTAATAATTTTAAATAATTTATATCTTTACCAAATAAAATCATATAAATATAACCTAATAAAATATTAGCTAAACTCGTTTGAAGTATGTTTAAAATAAAACTGATTATTGCTAAAGGATTTAAAACTTTCTTAAGTATTTTATTTGTATTCAAATTAAGCCTCCTTAATTAAGGTACCATCCATATTGAAAACATAATGGCTGTCAAAAAATTCTCTTATGTTTTTATTATGAGTGATAACTATTATAGTAGAGTTAGCTTTTGTTATTAATTCATATACTTTGTCTATTCCACTAACATCTAGAGCAAAATCAGGTTCATCTAATAGCATTAACTTTCTTTGTGAAAACAAAGCTCTAGCAACTAAAACTCTCAATTTTTGACCACCTGATAAGTTTTGCCCATTTTTTTCTATATATTCTTTCTCTTTACAGAGGCTTTTTAATTCTAAATCTTCAATTATTTTTTCTAATCTAATAGCTTCATCATCAGTCAAATCAGTTTTCAGTGCTATATTAAATTCCACACTTTCTTTAAAAAATTCTTGATGATCATCTACAATTGCAATATTTTTATATATAGTTCTTTCATTTTTATATGGATCTACTCCAAATACTTTAACATTCCCTTTTGTTGGTTCTATTAGCCCATATATAAGTTTAATCAATGTGGACTTCCCTATACCTGAAGGTCCTGTGATAAGAACCTTTTCGTTTTTATTTATGGATAAATTAATTTGATTAAGAGTAGAGCTTGAATGGACTTCATAAGCAAAAGACATGTTACTGATGTCTACATGAATTTCCTCATTGTTAGCTGGAAGATTATTATAAGTTTTAGCAGTGTTAAGCTTAGTAAAGTTTTCTTCATATACGTCCAGTATCTTTAGTTCATAAACTATTCTTAAAAACTTGGTAAATGGTAAAGAAACCTGATTGGTCAATCCAACCATCATTATAAAATCTCCATAGTTTAACTCTCCATTTAATATTAGTTTTAGGGATACAAAGCTAAGTACCAATATAGGTAGATACTCGTTTATCAGCCCAGGTATATAGGATATGTACTTAACTTTTAAGGTTGATTTGTCACTTGAATACATTATATTTAATAAGTCATCAAACTTATTTAGCACGTAGTCATATATGCGTTGTGATCTAACAAAATCCTGATTTTGCATAATATCTTGTTCATATGAATTTAAGTTGTGAGTTATATTAATATTCGATTTTAATTCCTTTCTGATTTTGTCCGAAATTAATATATTTAGTAAAGATGAAACTATAATTATTGGTATCAAAATTAACCCTATTGTATAATTTATTCTTATCATAAATATAAAAGAAAAAATAAATGAAATAGGGTAGAAAAATATTTTTTCAATATTTTTTTCTATGAATTGTTTAATTCTTAATCCATCTCTGGTCAGTATATTATTAATTTCATATCTCCCATAACTATCAATCATATTTTGATTCATCATTGTTAATGAATTCATAGTGTTTAATAATAATTGATTTTCTGCAGTGTATGAAATCTTTGTTGACATATAATCCTTGGTTCTATCTATTACAATCTTCAATATAGTAAACCCTATAAAAAACATACCGATTTTTAGATTTAATTGTCGTAATTCTAATGCTTCTTGAACTATATTCCCAGATAGGAAAATATTAAATAATGTTATAAAAACTGACATGAGTGATAAAACATAAAGATTTATAAGCTCTGTTGGCTTAATATACTTATATAAAAATCTAATATTTTTAATCAATCGCAAACCTCCATTTACTTTGATAAAAACAAAATAATATAGTAATGCAAAGATAGTAAAAGATACTTCAGTTCAGGAACTTCTTGCCATTCGTCTATCAGCCTTGGTGTATCCCCCTCCAAAACTAGTTTGGGATCTATTTTTGCCAAAGACTTGTTCTGGAAATTTCCAGCAGGATCTCCCAGATTTCATTCGGTCACTTTTCCCTTTTTCATTCGGTCACTTTTCCCTTTTTCATTCGGTCACTTTTCCCTTTTTCATTCGGTCACTTTTCCGTTTTATATTCGGTCACTTTTTTAATTTATGACTCTTGCATTAACAAACTATATAAACAAGAAGAGCTAAACACACTTACTAGAAGATTTGGCTGCTTTTATACTTTATTTGAATTTTCATAGTCTACTCCATGAATTCCTGAATAAATCCTGTTTCCCCAAAATTTCTCTAAATTTTAATCGAAAATTCCTCTTTCTACAATCTCTTTTTTTATGTTCTTAAGTGTTGCAAGCTCCTCCTCTGTTGGAGACGCATCAAAATAGCCAGTTGATGGTGATAATTTTCTCATACTAGGTATGAATATGTCATTAATTGATTAGTCAAATCAAAATTATATTTTTTCTTTAAGTGTATTAATTACTTTTTCTTTAACATCCTTATTTAATTTATCTAGCTTTAGTTCGTAGTTTATATAATCCCAGAAAGCCTCTACTATGTTTTCTTCATCAAAGTAGATTACTACACCATTATCATTTGCGTTCCAAACAAATAATCCTACACCTTCTTTTAAATAAAAATTATAGTTTCTGACATTTTCATCATTTAAGAGCATAATATTATAATCAGGATGGTTTTCTAATAAATAAACACAATTTTTAAAGTGCAATAACAGTTCTTCCCTAGAATCATATAAATCTTTCCCCGAAAGAAAATTATATGGTTTCTTTTTAGAAAAATCTTCTTTTGATTCTAATATCTCGCTTTCTAGTATTTCAGTAAATGAATAACTATTCAAAGTTTCAGGTAATTTAAGGATGTTTTCTTCATATATGTCTATAAGATCTTTAGGGAGATTTAAAGTTTGTTTGTCTGAAATAGAATTATATAATTCTATTGGCATAGTCAATATTGATGGATATGAGGATTTAAATACTGTATTTCTTTGAGTCTTTTCAAATTCAAATAATTTTATATAGTATTGTATCTTTGTCTTTTCCGTGAATATTTCTGCTAAAGGTTTACAAAGGGCTTTGTAGTTTAAGTATTCTCTTTTTAATGCATCAATTGTTTTTTTATCAAAAGTCAATATATTTGCTGTGTTTTTTATTTCATAAAATACAGATGTTGCTTCTATTGCAGCGGTATTTGGTGCAACAAACAATGTCCTTTGAAAGACACCATCTCTTTTTTTAGGGTAATAATAAGGTTTAACATGGCCAGTTAAATAAAACGGCATCCATCCTCTAATTGCAGATAGCATCTCATCAAAGTTTCTTGTTATCGTGTGTATAATCTCGATTTCATTACCTTTTTCTATGACTTCATGCATGAGAATGCTCCATTCTCTAAAAAAATTTAGATCATCAATGAGCCAACTTAAGTTTTCATCACTAAATAAAAGTAATGTCTGGGGTTTTTCTTCTGCTATTACAAGATTTAGAAATTTCAAAGCAGCTTCTCTCTTTCCTTCAATACCGAAGTATACCTCAAAATCTTTTTGTATCATGCTCTTATCTATTGTCTCTGTCATTATATGCTTTTTATTTTCTTCATTTCCTAAATTAACATACTTAATCAAAATTGAGTCAATGCTTTCGTCATTTTCATCACTTAGCCATTGGATGATATTTTCTTTAAATACTTTACTATCTTTTTCGGATTCAATTTTAAGCATTTTCGTAAAATACAAGGCTATCATGTCAATGTATTCGATGTTATTTGGAAATTTTCTCTCTCCTCTTCTCAATCTACTTATATACGAGGGGTCTAATTTTAGGTAATGAGCAAGAGAACTGTTCTTTGTATTGGTTATATTCATCAACAAGTCTAATTTTTCATAAAATTCCATATTTTCACCCCATTCACATTTTATCTCTTAATATTACAAGTAAAAGATGTTTTTGTCAACTAAAATGACAAGAATTGTCAATGTCAGTTTGTTCAAATCACTGTTATTCAATTAAATACATGCTACAATTAAATTGATAGAATATTAAAATATTTGTATTTTTAAGGAGTGATAAATATGAAAAGAATATCAATATTTTTAGCAATCTTGATGTTATTAGGCATTAGTTCTCCCTTTTCAAATGAAGCTGTAGCTGCGAATGAAAACTATGCTTGGGTTTTAGTTGAGAGATATGTATTTCCATTACCAGAGATGAAACCAGGTCATTATACTCATACCTATAATATGACTGGCAATACTATTGAAGTTCAAATAACAACACCATATGGTCTTGGTGCTTATGCGTCTGCTGATTATAACAATCCAGCTAATATGCATGCCAAATATACCTGGAGTGAACCACCTCAAGTTATCAAAGCAAATCAGGCAGTAACGATTAATTTCGATCAAGAAGTGATTAGCAATAAAAATGGAAATTATGGTCTTTCTTTTTCGCCTTTTTTCCATCTAGATTCAGCAGATTTGGATTTAGGTTATGCCACTTCTAGTAAAGTTATCCCTAAAGTAGTTTATCCAAATGGCGTAGAAGGAAAGAATTTTGGTTTAGGTTCATATAAAGATGCTGAATCTCAAAAGACTACAACTGCAAAAATGACTCTTAATTTTAGTGGTGCAGGAACTGCCGGTGCTAAAAAAGCTTTATTTTTTGGTGTATATGATGGTAATAATGTAGGTGTAAAATACGTATATGAATGGAAAGATGCATCTAAATTACCTGTAAACAGTGCAGATCCCTTCATGTATGGTGTTAGAATTATGTGGCAGCCAGCTAGTGGACTTGGATATAGGGTATTTAGATCTGAGGTTATGGGAGAATTAGGTGTTTCTGTAACAGATTTTTATATTGAGAATACTTCTTTTGCAGATGTAAATGTAAAACCTAACACTACCTATTATTATACTGTAAAACCTGTGATATCTGAGGCTAAGCCATTAGAAAATGTAGATGAGAAATTGGGAGAAGCAATAGCTACATTTACTGTAAAAACAGGCAATGATGTAGGTAGTAATACTAAATTTAAACATTTCATTTTATTGAAAATGGGTGATCCTAACATGAGTGTTGACGGTATAGTTAAGGAAATAGACCCTGGAAGAGGTACTGTAGTTGCTATGATCTCTAATAGGACTATGGTTCCTATCAGAGCGATTGTAGAAGCAATGGATGGTACTGTTGGTTGGGACGGAAATACTCAAAAGATTACTTTAAATGCTAGAGGTAATAAAGTTGAGATGTGGATTGGAAAACTGGATATAAAAGTCAATGGTGTTAATAAAAAGATGGATGTCGCTCCTGTAATAAAAAATGGTAGAACTTATGTGCCTGTACGTTTTTCTGCTGAAAATTTAAATTGCAAAGTCGACTGGATAAATAGTACACAAGAAGCTGTTATAGTGTATGAAGAATAAAAAAATTTAATAGCTTAAAAAACCAGCTTAAGAATTATCCTTAAGCTGGTTTTAATTGTCATTAATTATTGTAAAATGCTCTATAAGCCCTGTATGTCATGTATAAGTCAACTTTACTTAATAATTCGATTGGTGCATGCATGCTTAGCATTGGTGTCCCACAGTCTACTACTTCTGCTCCTCTGTTTGCTAAAATATATGCTATTGTTCCTCCGCCTCCTTGGTCAACTTTCCCTAGTTCACCAACTTGCCAAATTACATTTTCTTTTTCAAATGATTTTCTGACTTCAGCTAAAAATTCAGCATTTGCGTCATTTGAGCCGCCTTTTCCTCTTGAACCAGTGTATTTTGATAATACTACGCCTCCACCTATCATAGCTGCGTTTCTTTTATCTAATACTTCTGGGAAGTTTGGATCAAATCCTGCTGTTACATCTCCTGAAAGTACTTTTGATCTCCCCATTGCTCTCATATGTGCGACTAGACTTTGACTGTTTTGAAGATTCATTAGCTCTGCCACTTGTGATTCAAAGAATAGAGATTGCATACCTGTATTTCCCATGCTTCCTACTTCTTCTTTATCTACAAATATAGCTACTGTTGTGAATGTTGGATTTTCTATATCAAATATAGCTCTTAGTGATGAATAAGCACATACTCTGTCATCATGTCCATGTGATGCTACTAGGCTTCTATCTAAACCAACATCCCTTGCTTTTCCGCTTGGTACTATTTCTATTTCTGATACGTGGAAGTCTTCTTCTACAATTCCGTATTTCTCATTCAATAATCTCATAGCGTTGTATTTTATAGCTTCCTTTTCTTCTCCTTTGAAAGGAATGCTTCCAATGATTACATTTAAATCTTCTCCAACTATTCCTTCTTCTAATTTCTTTTGCATCTGATCTTTTGCTAAATGTGGCAATAGATCAGTTATATAAAGTACAGGATCGTTTTCGTCTTCGCCAATTACTAGGTTAACCTTTTCCCCAGCTTTATTGAAAGCTACTCCATGTAATGCCAATGGAAGTGCAACCCATTGATATTTTTTAACTCCACCGTAGTAATGAGTCTTAAACATTGCTAAATTGCCATCTTCATATAGAGGATTTGGTTTTAAATCTAATCTAGGTGCGTCCATGTGGCTTCCTACTATTTTCATTCCTTGTTCTATTTTTTCTTTTCCTATTACAAATAATGCTACACCTTTTCCTTTGTTGTTAGCATATATTTTATCTCCTGAGTTTATGCTCCCAGATTCTAATACTTCTTTTATTGACTTGTAACCTTTTTCTTTGGCTCTCTTGATAATTTCCTCAGTACATTCTCTTTCTGTCTTTGAATTGTTTAAAAAATCTTTGTAATCCTCAGCAAATTCAAATACCTCTTTAGTTTGTGTTTCATCTAATTCCTTCCATACATTTTTTTCTTCTCGTAATATTTTTTCCAAGCTTTACACCTCCGCTAAAATTCAACAAATTATATATTATAATTTGTTATATTCATATGTATTATATCCTATGTATTTCAAAAATGATATATGTTTTTATTAATTACAGAATATTGAAAATATGAGTATAAAACAATACCCCACTATCAAATGACAGTGGGGTTTCTAAAGTCTGGCAGCTACCTACTCTCCCAGGACGTTGCCATCCAAGTACCATCGGCGTTAAGAGGCTTAACTTCTGTGTTCGGTATGGGTACAGGTGTTTCCCTCTTGCTATCGCCACCAGACGAAAAC
>JACIXZ010000059.1 GCA_014360205.1 Tissierellales bacterium | reverse complement strand
CAAATTCGTTTAATTCTCCCTTTTGCCTAGCAAATAGAATTGAAAAACTAGTAAGAGGTATGTTTTTTGGCACAATTTCATCAACTTCTTTAAATACTTGTGAATCTGTGATAACTAAATCTACTTTTTTAATATCTTTCAATGCATTTTCTAATTCTGTATTTCTCACCACAAAGCTCTTTATGCCATGATCAAGTAAATCCCTCAAAGTCTGAACTTGTGGCAAAATAAGTCTGCCTTTTGGAGCTAATTTGTCTATTGGTATAACTAAGATTGCATTGCTATTAGGTTTTAACATATCTCCTACAATGGGTTTATCTTCATCTATCGATTGTATCAATGCTATGAGTTTTGCTTTTAATAGCTCTATATCATTTTCATTTTTAGTGGAAATAAATATTGCATCAGGATACTTGTCTTTTAGTTTAGCTATCCTTTCTTCATCCAATAAATCTGTTTTATTCACTACTTTTAACAGAGGTATGTCATAATACTTTGACTCTGTTTCAATATTTTCTATGTTTTTATCATCTTCATCTAATCCATCTATGATGTATAAAGCTATGTCGGTTCTTCTTAAAATTTGTAAACTCTTTTTTATTCTTAAATTTCCTAGATCCCCTTCATCATCGATCCCAGCAGTATCTATAAACAATACTGGACCTGCCGGAATCAATTCCATTGCTTTTTTTACAGGATCTGTAGTTGTTCCCTTTACATCACTTACAATCGAAACCTCTTGATTTGCAATAGCATTTAATAATGATGATTTACCTGCATTTCTGTTCCCGAAAATTGAAATTGTAACTCTATTTGAATTTGGTGTCTTTTCCATGATTTCTCCTTCTAAATGTAAACATCTCTTTGTCCTTGTTCAATGAGTCTGATCTTATTCTCTATCAACTCTCTCCTATTTGGACTTTCTTTTCCTATTTTTTCTAGTTCTTTTTCAATCATCTTCTCACCCATTATTTTGGTTTGTGGGCTTGCGTAGTCAATTAAATACTCTTTAAAAGTCAATATTCCATTTGCTGCACAAAAATGCTGAATATCTCCGGGCTTTGCTATGCACATAAAATCTTCACCAGTTCTACCAGATCTGTAACAAGCTGTACAAAATGAACTTAGAAAGTTCATCTCTGACATCTCTCTTACTACATCATCTAGTTCTCTCGTATCCCCCAATTGAAATTGTTCTTTTGTAGGAACTAGAGTATCTAGCGTGTATCCACCAATTCCTATTCTTGAGCCTGCATCTATTTGAGAAATTCCATAGGGAATTATTTCTTTTCTCACTTCTTTAGTTTCTCTAGCAGTTAGGATCATGCCTGTATATGGAACAGACAGCCTTAATATAGCAACTATTTTCTTAAAATCATCATCAGATACTTTATATTGTGTTTGATTGTAGTACTCATTATTTAAAGCGGGTTCAATTCTAGGAAATGAAATAGTGTGAGGTCCAACTCCAAATTTTTCTTCCAAATGAATTGCATGAAACAAAAGCCCCATGACTTCAAATCTCCAGTCATATAAACCGAAAAGTGCTCCTATGCCAACATCGTCTATCCCAGCCTCCATTGCTCTATCAAGCCCATATAGCCTATATGAATAATCTCCTTTCATGTCGCCTTCGGGGTGAAGATAACTATAGGTTTCGTGATGATATGTCTCTTGGAATATTTGGAATGTGCCTATACCTGCTTC
>JACIXZ010000058.1 GCA_014360205.1 Tissierellales bacterium | reverse complement strand
TGATATGGAATCAATATGATTTTGATTATGAGTATGCTCTTGACGTATTTATATTTCAGCTTAATAAAATAGCTGATTTCTTGGATAGTGATAGAGCATACACTGTATCTGCAAAAGCTAATGCTTCTTCTATAAGAAGGCTTATTAGATTAATGAAAGATGTTAAAGATGAAAAATTCTTAATGGAATATCACGATAGATTTAAAGAGAAATATGGAGAAGTAAAAATAAAATATACTCCTAATGGAAAATACTTTACTATAGAGGATGAATTTCCTGTTATAGAAGGAAAAACTGAGGAAGAACTTAACAAAATCTATGTAGATATGATGAAAGAATCTATTACTAAACAAGAAAAAGCTCATAAGCTTGTATGGAAATTATTAGAAAGACATATTAGAGGATGGTGGGACTAAAATTGAATAATTATGAAATATATATTTAGAGGAAATGTTGTATTTGAATACCTTCCTAAGGAGAGATATGTAAAGCAGCATAATATTGAAGATAGTAATATTGCTGCTTTTAATTACTGTAAAATGATTCCTGAAGACTATAAAATATTATCAGAATTCTTTGATACAGTTTATAGACATATTCAGGGAGAAGATGTAGAATTAAAAGATATTGAAGTAAATTAAAATGAAAGCTTATAGTACAGATTATAAAGGAGAAAGGGGTAACCCATTCAGGTGTGATATTTGTGGTAGGTTCATAGGGTATGATGAATTTGAAAAGAAAGAGATAGAGACTTATTATAAACCTGAAACTTTATATGAATCAGAACTAATAAGTCATACTCATAAAAAATGTAAAACTAATGAAATCAAAAAGAGAAACCATAGCTGATGATTTATTGTTTAAGATGATGGAAGTAGGGAAAATAGAACCATCAGCTATGGAAGACCCTTATTGGAAATTTAATAATCCATTAACAAGAGCTCAATATTCCAGATTTAAAGAAGATGGAGTATTTATGATACAGAAGGCTTTAAAGATTAATAAAAGGAAAGCTATTTCAGCTTTTAATTATTGGTATAGAAATTTTGGTGTAAGATTAAAAGGATAAAATAACATGGAAATAAGAGATTTTGAAATTGAATATGAATTTGATTGGAGCTATGGTATTTCCATAGATGACTTGCAAAAAGATTTAGATGAATTACGAGCATTAGGAGTAACACATATTGATATAGAACCACAATCTAATTATGATGTTCCTTATATTGTCTATCAAGCAATATCCAGAAGAATGGAGACTCCTGAAGAATATCAGGAAAGACTTAGTAAAGATAAAGCTTGGCAAGAAGAATTAAGACGAAGAGATGTGGAGCAATATGAACGACTAAAAGAAAAACTTGGATTATGAATAGAAAATTAGATATTGCTATTATAGAAGCAATAAAAACTATAATAGAAAGTACAGATCATGAGGTTACATATACCATTCATAAAGGAGATGAAATGTCCTTTGGAAGGAAGAAGAATGATACAGTGAGAGTTGAAATTACACTTAGAAAAACTATTGATAAATGAAATGGTTTAAGAAAAGAGAACCCTTAGGATATCTTATATTATTCTTATGTACAGGATATGAAAAAATCCCAACTATTAAATGCGCTTTTGGGAAATATGAGAAACAGCTTATAGAATGGAAATATGATGATAATTATTGGTTTCCTGTCATATATAAGAGAACTATTCCTATCTATAAGAAGGGTATAAAAATTCTTGAGAAAAAAGGATATAA
>JACIXZ010000057.1 GCA_014360205.1 Tissierellales bacterium | reverse complement strand
AACTGGTGCGTTTTTAAAATCATCATTAGGAATTTTAATGGGAATCAATGAATTATTAGGCCAATTTTTTACAATATAATTATTTAATTCTTCAAGCTCAATGTCAGGTATTCTAGAATGCATTAAATAAATCTTAAAAGTATTTTCTTCATTGTTACAAAACAAAGAATAAAGCATAACTTTCAATGGATTGATATAATTTGAGTCTAAACAGACCAAAATATTCAAGGGTAACATCTCCTTGTATAATAATAATGTTAGGATATAACAACTATATCTAATCCTTATTATACACAAAAGATTACCAAAATGATAGAATATATTAATAAATTTAACTATATGTCATTTTATGATATAATAATATAATTAAAATTTAGTTGGTGAAATTATGGATTTATTTTCAATGTCTATGGATAATTTTTTAAGTAAGAATGCTCCATTAGCAGATAGGCTTAGACCAAGCAATATAGAAAATTTTGTTGGACAAAGTCATATAATTGGGGAAGGGAAGTTTTTGACAAGAGCTATAAAGGCGGATAGGATAACTTCGATGATTTTTTATGGACCTCCAGGTACTGGTAAAACTACATTAGCAATGATTATTGCTAATTCGACCAATATGAATTTTGAAAAACTCTCTGCTGTAACCTCAGGGGTAAAAGAGATTAGAGATATAATGAATAAAGCAGAAGAAGCTCTGAAGCTTAACAATAAAAGGACAATCCTATTTATAGACGAAATTCATAGATTTAATAAATCACAACAAGATGCTTTATTGCCTTTTGTAGAAAAAGGAATTATAATTCTTATAGGTGCGACTACTGAAAATCCTTATTTTGAAATAAACAAAGCTCTATTGTCTAGAATGATGGTATTGGAATTGAAGCCTTTAAATAGAGATGATTTGGATGTATTGTTAAATAGAGCTTTAGAAGATAAAGAGTTCGGTTTAGGAAGTTTTAAAGTCGATATTGATAAAGAAGCCAAAGAATACTTAATCACTGTTGCTGATGGAGATGCTAGGGTTTTGTTAAATTCATTAGAAATAGGTGTTTTATCAACTGATCCAGGCGATGATGGAATAAGATATATATCTATAGAGGATATAAAAAATTCAATTCAAATAAAATCTTTTAAATATGATAAAGGGTCAGATGAACACTATGACACTATTTCTGCTTTTATAAAGAGTATGAGAGGTTCAGATCCTGATGCTACTGTATATTATCTAGCAAAAATGCTAAATGCTGGAGAAGACCCTAAATTTATTGCAAGAAGGATTATAATTGCTGCATCTGAAGATGTTGGTAATGCAGATCCTAATGCTATTGTTATAGCCACAAATGCATTTTATGCAGTAGATGCCATAGGAATGCCGGAAGGAAGGATTATTTTATCACAGGCAGCAATATACGTTGCTTGTGCTCCAAAAAGCAATAGTTCATATTTAGCGATAGATTCAGCATTAGAAGATATAAGGAATAGCGATTCGTTTGAAATACCTATTTATTTAAAGGACTCTAGTTATTCAGGAGCAAAAGCCTTAGGACGTGGAGTTAACTATAAATATCCACATAACTATGAAAATCATTATGTCGAACAAGATTATTTACCAGCTAATCTCTCTGGCAAAATCTACTATAAACCTACTGATTTGGGATATGAATCAGTCATAAAAGAAAGATTGAATTTTTTAAAAGGAAAGAAGAAATAATAACATAGGTAGTTGCAGAATACAAAATTAAAAATATATAGAGT
>JACIXZ010000056.1 GCA_014360205.1 Tissierellales bacterium | reverse complement strand
TAGGTAGTTGCAGAATACAAAATTAAAAATATATAGAGTTATCCACAGCTAAAATTAAAAATTAATAGATTCTGCAATAAATTTTGCAACTAAACAATTAATTAATTATAAACATTATACTTAAGCACAGAAAAAAAGGCATAGAAAACTAAAGGTTAAATTTAGCCCTTTTTAAAAATTCAAATTTTAATTTTAAATTAAGAAATCAAAGTTTTAATAGCGAGTGGCTTATCTGAATTACCACTTTTATATATTAGAATAAATGATATTAATTGAGAAATACAGGCAAGCAGTATATCTGATTTTAAAGACACAGTATTTCTAACTTTAGAAGTGTTAATTTGAATAAAGTTTTTAATCTGAGCAATTGATCTTTCACAAATAGTTCTAAGCCTATATAATTTTTGCCATTTGACACTATCACGAGGCATTGAAGTATTAAATCTATAATTGTGATGAATAGTAATGTTCTTAATTCTTCCACATTTTGAAGTGGAGCAAGGGTTTTCGCAACTAAGTTCATATTGAAGTTTACCATTAATATTAACCTTTTTTGACTTAGGGCATAAATATTTAATTCTATCAGCACGACCTCTTTCTTTACAAATACCATCATAAGTCATTGGTAAAGAAGGGTCATTAGGGCAAAGAGGAACACCCAATTCATTAAATCCAGGCTCAGGTAAACCTTGAGAATTACGAGGATTGAGGTTAATAATAGGCATGATATTTTTCTTGTGAAGGTAAGCATAATTATCATCAGCATCAAAACCAGAATCACCTAAAAAATAATTATAAGTAAAATTGGGATGTAATTGAAAAAAAGTTTCTAAAGATGGAATCAATGATTTTGCATCAAAAGAATTCTTCACATCCTGAGGTCTTAAATCTTCATAAAGATTGTTATCAGAATCAAAGAAGTTAACGTTTCTAACAAGTCCAAGAGCATTAGTAGAGATAATGCATTTTAAAAAGTATCCAAAATGCCCATTAAGATAAGTAAGCTTAGCATCGGGATTGGAAGAAGCAAACTTAGGCATTTGACTCTGAGCATATTTCTCAACATCAAAAACTGAATTAGGATTGGTACTAGCAAAGAACTTGGCATGAGATTTTGATTTCTTTAGCTGTGACTGATAGAACTTAGGATTATTTTCAGCAACATAGGACTCAATTCCAGTAGTATCAGTAATTAAAATTGAAGATAAAAAGGGGTTAATTTCCTGAGATATTTCCTCACTAAAATCAACTAAATTATTAAATAAGTCATTAAGATCATCCAAGAATTCGGATTTAAATCTAGAAAACTGTGACTTATGAGGAATCTTTAAAAACCCACAAAACTTACGAAGTTCAGAAGAAATAGAGAGAAATGTAATTAAAAGATCAACAGAAGGAATAGATAAAATGTTTTTAATAATAAAGGCATTAAGCATAGATTCAAGTGAAAAGTCCCTTTTTGTACCAAAATGTGAATAATATTTCCGATAAAAAGAAAAAGGTATAAAATCACTAATATTAATAAATTGGTTTAATAGAGAAATAAAGTCATCTTGATTTTGATTATAAAACTTATCAAAATCATTAGAAATATCACAAAGATTTAATTGCTTAGCTGAAACTGGCATAAGATTCTCCTTTCTGTTTGTTTTGAGTTATACACATTTTGACACTGTATATATACCCAAAATGGGGGGAATCTAGCCATTTCAATATAAAAAAAGGCAGTAAATATGCGAGTTGTAGAGTTCTGCAACGAGCTA
>JACIXZ010000055.1 GCA_014360205.1 Tissierellales bacterium | reverse complement strand
AGTATACCTGTCCGGGGATTGAGGAGGTTATTTTGTTTAATGCTAAGTTAAAATCAACTATTTCCCTTGGATTAAATTTAGTACTTCCTCTTCCACCATCATTAATAATTATAGCAGGTGAAGAGTTGGTAGGAATATTGTCATATATACTACCATACTTCTGTTCCATCTTTTGGTTAATATCTTTAAGAACAGAATAATTAGAATTTACCTTCCTGCGGAGTTCAGCAGTATTATTGAAATATTCAACTACATCACTATCTCCTCCTCCTCTTGTATATGCTTCTAATTGTTGTTCAAACCATTGTTCATCTTTTCCCTTTTTCTTAATAAATGCAGCATCACTTCCAGCAAGTTGTCCAGAATCCTGAGCAAGCTTATCAGTAAAGGTTCCTTTAGTTATCTCTGGAACATCTTCTCTCATTGTAACAGAACCTAGTCCACCACCAGTACCACCTTCTCCTAATAATTTATTTGCTTCCTTCTGTTTTTCAAATGCGAGCTTTTCTCTATCTAAATCAAATTGTTTCCAGAGCCTCTCCTCTGTAATTATGAATTTCTTCCAATCCTGATTTTTAACCTCTCGTTGCATAGCAATTACAGCATTAGGATTAGTTTCCTGTGTATTCTCTGCTTCTGTATATGAAAAGGCTTTTGAAAACCCATTAATAAAGTTTGTAGTATAAAGTCTTGCTTTTGCTGACTCAACATCACCTTTAGTAAAGGTTTCAGCTATGTTTGAATATTCACTAACAAGTCCATTAATTGTTTTATCAATATCTGCTATTTGTCTTACTAAGTTTGCTTTCTCTCCTGCAGATGTAGTGCTATTAAGCGCATTCTTAAGTTTGTCTCTTTGATCTGTAAATGCATCATACTTTTCACTATATGATTCTGTTACTGATTGAGCAAAGGCTTCTGGAGGAATATTAGCATAACTATATCTACCATCAATCTCCATTTGTCTCCAATCAGAAGGAGTCATAACAGACATTACTGCTTGTTGCATCTTCTCAGGAGGAATACCGGAAAGTTTTTGTCTTGTAGTAGCATCTGTAGGAACTAATTCTCCTTTGCTATTTGTTGTAAAAGATAAATCAGTTGCATTAACATCTGGTTTTAGTTGTTTAATCGCATCAAGAAGTTTTCCTCTATAATCTGTATATGGATGATATCCTCCACTAAAAGTTTGTTTAATATCTCCACTATTTAACCATTCTGCAGCTCTTGTTTGAAAATCCCACTCATTAGAAGGAGAACTCTTCCCCTCCTTTATAGCAGCTTGCATATCCATTAAACCTTGTCTATAATTATGTGTAGATGCTACAGCATTTTTGATATTCTCATCATTCCCCACTTGATTAATCATCCCCCTCACA
This sequence comes from Tissierellales bacterium, assembly GCA_014360205.1. Lineage (GTDB taxonomy): Bacteria > Bacillota > Clostridia > Tissierellales > Tissierellaceae > Soehngenia. The sequence goes on along the minus strand of JACIXZ010000055.1, from coordinate 387 downwards.
GAATTAACAAGTTGAAAATCAGAGAAATCCCCTGCAGCAACAAGTTTAAGAGAATTCCCTAAACTGTTCATTTTTGATTCAAGATATGCCTTATCTACATCTCTTGCTACATCAAGCCCAGCAACACTATCAATTTGCGATTGTATACGTTGTAATCCTTGATTATATAAATTCTGCTTAGTTGCACCAACTTGGTACATTTGTTCAACTGGCAATTGCTGAACATATGGTGTAAAAGTGATAGGTCTGTCTGTAAAACTCGCCATTGTTAATTTTATTTAAATTTAAAAGTATTTTCTCTTGTTAAAGACATTCTGAGTACTACCTATATAAATTTTACCATTTACTAAATTCTCTATCTTGTAAATACAAGCCATATCTTAAAAT
>JACIXZ010000054.1 GCA_014360205.1 Tissierellales bacterium | reverse complement strand
AGTTGGTATGTCGCAGGGAGGAAGATATAATATTGATACTTCTGATAAAAAAGGACAAATAAATATGGGAAACCTGCTTCTTATGATGGCACAGGATGCGGATAGAGGAAATGGAGGACTCGATAAAGTTGAAGGATTTAGTGCAGAACAAGCAAGAAAGATTGCACCAAAAGTAACTAATGCATTCATTGAGGTAGTAGAAGGAACAGAGTTTAATCCAGAACCAACTTATAGATATAGTATTACTGGAGGAGAAGAAGGAACAATAGAATTTAATTTAACACAACAACAGAAGTTAGATTATCAAGGGAATCAGTTTGAACCTTCAGAAAATGTATCAGCTATACGTGATTATCAATATCAGATAATGAAAACAGGAACTGGAACTACTGCTTACGATGGAGGTGAGACAAATCTATATAATGCCTACATTGATAGATCAGAATTTCCAAATACCCACTATGGCATCTCTGGAAATCTTGAACAAGTAAATGATAGAAGAGGACAGACTAAATATCAATTCAGACTTAATATATATGACCCTATTGAAAAGATATGGCATCAGAATATAGGATTTCCTCCTGAAGGATATATATCTGAAGAGAAGGTGAATAGCAACAAGCTTGCTATAACCGATGAACTTTTATATCAATTACTGAAAGGTGATCTTGATGGTTACACTCCCCAATATCAAAAAGAATTAGAAAAAGCATCTAAAAATCCATTCTAATGGCAGACGGAACACCAATTATAAATCGCTTATTAATGGAGAGAGAATATGGAGGATATAATCCTTCAAATTCTATTCCTGCTCCAATGGGTATACCTTTTGAAGGTCTTTCTACTCCTGTTCCTAATTTTGGTTCACAGAATCAACCAGAACTATCTCCTCTCGAAAAGTTAAGAGTATTTAATTCCAGTAAAGATGATCCTAGTTTAAAAGGTGGTGGTATTCCAAGAACTGCTGCTCAATTAACATCTCCAAGATATCCGGGAGTTAATGCTTATTCTGATTATAATAATGAAGAGGCATATGCACAGGGGCAAAGTTGGGGGTCTAAAATGGTAAATGGTGTAGGAAAAGGTTTAGTGTTAACAGGTACTACTTATTTGCAAACTACTATTGGTGCGTTAAATGGGCTTTATCAATGGGGGAAAACTGGAAAAGCTTCCTCATTTTATAATAATGATTTAAATAAATGGGTAGATGAGGTAAATAAATACTTTGAAGACAGACTACCTAATTATTATACAGAAGCTGAAAAGAGTACACATTGGTATAGTCCATCAAAAATCTTCTCTGCTAACTTTCTATGGGATGGGATTGTTAAGAACTTAGGGTTCTCTGCAGGAGCTGCTTTATCAGGAATGACGTTTGCAGGAGCTTTAAGAGCTCTTCCTCTTACAGCAAGACTATTCTCTGTAGGAAAAGCTGCTGAAGCTTTAGCTGCTACAGAGAAAGGACTAATGGCTGCTGATAAAGTTGCAGGAAGTTATGGAGAAATTAAAGCTCTTTCTGATAAATTCCTTTCTGCTTATAAGGTACTAAATCCCGGTGGAAGGGCTTTGGTTGCTGGGCTTTCTACTAGTGGTGAAGCTAGCTTTGAAGCCTACAATAATATGAATGATTATAGGAACGCAGCTATTGAAGAATATAAACAATTACATGAAGGACAAGAACCTATAGGAATTGATTTAGATAATATTAATGCTGCTGCTGAAGAAGTTGGTAATAGTTCCTATCTCTTAAATGTTGCTCTTCTTTCTGCTACAAACTATATTCAGTTTC
>JACIXZ010000053.1 GCA_014360205.1 Tissierellales bacterium | reverse complement strand
CTTGTACAATATAGTTATAATCAAATTACAGTTTTCCACTGTAATAATTATCAATTTCTTAAATAATAATATAGTCTTCTTTTCTAATCATTAAATACATTTCTTTGGCTTCTCACCCTAGCCATAAAGCCAGTTTAATTTGGCCTGAACCATGACAATATTGTATAATTAATTTATGGATTTGGAGGTTGATGCAATTCCTCCTAGGACGCCTTTAGGCGACTACCTGTAAAAAAGAGTATCTATCCATTCTCATAAGATTACATTATTTGGCTGGTTGAGGCCAGTTAACACTGGTTCCTCGTGTCACATGCAAGGTTGTGTACTTATTTGAGAAGGAATGGATTTCTAAATCCAAATACTTTATTTAGGAGGTTTCTTATGGATTATCCACCTGTAGCTGGAATTGATGTTGGTAAAAATTTTAGTGAGATGTGTATTTTGTCCCCTAATAATGAGATTTATCATCGTATTAAGATCTATCATGATTCAATTGGCAGTATTAAAAAGGCTATAGGTCTATTGCAAAAAGCAGAAAAGGATTTTGCAATTAGGCCTGTCGTAGTCTTAGAATCCACTGGGCACTATCACAAAATCCTCTTCCACTATCTTTCTGATTCTGGATTTGAGGTCTCTATCATAAACCCCATCCAATCTGATTCTATCAAAAATATTGGAATAAGGAAAGTAAAAAATGATAAATTTGATGCCCATAAGATTGCATTGCTTTATAGGTTTTCTTTTATTAAGACTACTGTTGTTCCTGATGATGTTATTGACTGCCTTAAAAGCCTTTGTCGCCAATATTACAAGTTAAGTGATGAACTTACTACTTACAAGAATAGGCTTATTGGCATTATTGATCAAGTAATGCTAAACTTTACAGATGTCTTCCAAAATGTATATTCAAAGACTGCCTTAGCAGTACTTGATAGGTATCCTTCACCTAAGCAAATTCTAAAGGCTAACAAACAAACATTAATATCACTTATTGAAAAAACTTCTAAAAAAGGTTTAGCGTGGTCCACTGAAAAATATGAACTTTTGGTTTTAAAAGCTAAGGAATTTAAAGATTTAAGCATCAGTAACCCTGGAAATCTAGCCATTCTCAAAGTTAATATTTCCATGGTAAGAACCTTACAAGATGCCCAAAAAGACATACTTGACGCAATTAATGAAATTATTTTAGCAGATTCTTTAGAAGATAATCCTGTATTGGCACCTATTATTAATCTGCTATGCAGTATTCCTGGTATCGGGATACTAACTGCTGCCACGATACTTGCTGAGGTTGGTGATTTTTCTGCATTTTCTAGCCCCAATAAACTTGTAGCTTTCTTTGGAATTGACCCCTCTGTTAATCAATCGGGTGAATTCATTGGAACTCGTAACAAAATGTCTAAAAGGGGCTCTAGATTGCTTCGTAGGGTCATCTTTACAACTGCTTTAGCCAATATTCGAAGTAAGAGAAATGGTGACAAAACTAATCCAGTTCTCTATGAGTTCTATCAAAAAAAGTGTACAAACAAGCCCAAAAAGGTTGCATTAGGTGCTGTAATGAGAAAATTAGTAAATATTATATTCGCCGTCATGAGAGACAAAAAGCCTTTTGAGCTAAGAACCCCAGAAGAGCATGAGGAACTACTTCTTACTAGGTCTTTAGTAGCCTAATGATCTGTATTTAATGTTTAGTTTTCAAAGAACAATTTTAAATAACAGCTTGGTTTTTTAAACCAATAATCATTGGTTTATTAGGTGTGCATTTTTTTATTATTAGTTTTTCAAAAAATATTTAATATTATTTTGCTAAAATCTATTGACTTTAATTAGCTGGTCTTTT
>JACIXZ010000052.1 GCA_014360205.1 Tissierellales bacterium | reverse complement strand
TTCTCCTTTAACTCTCTTATCAATATCTTCACCTGATTTCTCAAGTTGATTTTTAAGAGAAGCAATGTCTTTTTGGATATTTGCTATTTCACCTTTCTTTTGTGAAATAAGTTTTTCAATATTTTTTTGTTTTCCTGAGAGTTCTTCAAATAAATCATTAAGAATACCTAAACGAGCTTCTCTTTTTGCAGCAATTCTTTCATCATTCTCTGCTGTAAATTCATCCTGAGCTTGCTTTTGTGCAGGGGTAAGTTCTCTTACAGCTTTAATCATGGGATTAGTATATCCCTTCTTTGGAACAAACTGGTCCCCTGTTACCTCAATACTCCTAATTCTCCCTTTCTTATCTTTATATGTAAATAATAATATTCCTTCCTTAGGAGAGTATTCAAGTCTGCCTTTTTGTTTCTTTCCCTTTCCAAAGTTAAATTCATATACATTATTCCAGTTCTCCATAAAGAACTTGGCTTTCTTATTCTTTAATGTGTCACTAACTTTAGCCAGATTATAGTCTTCTAATTCCTTAGGATCAACATCTTTTACTTTTCCTGTAGAATCTTTTATCCTTATTGTACCATCTTCATTCTCTCCAAGAATAGTAATTTTAGGAGATCTGTATACTTCATTTCCATCTTTATCATATTTCACTACTCTTCCTAAAAAATACTCTGTTCCGATTTCTACATCCTTTTCTCCCTTCTTGGTTTTAATGGTCACTGTAGGAATAGGTTCTCCGGGTTTAGTTTTAGTAGGCTGTGCTTCTACTTCCTGATATTGTTTTGGCTTACTCTGTATATCATTATATTCTTTCAAATAGAAATCTCTATATACTGACAGGTGAGCAGCGTCTTCTAGAGCTGTATTTAAATCAATTTTCTGGTCATCATTCAGAGTAGTATCTCCATCAATTTTAGCAATAGCCTGATTATAGGAATCAGTATTTCCATTAACTACATCTTTTAATATTGTATTAATATCTACTCCTAAGGATGATAATTGACTAATTAGTTGTGGAATCCTTATATCATAGTCAGCTACTTTCATAGCAGCATACACCATCTTATCCATAACAGCAGATGAATAAATTGGCTTCTTATCTTTGTCAACCATTCCCCCATATCGAAGATTCAAACTCTGATATAGAGATTGCATATTAGTAGCTGTACTTTCAAGTCCATCAAGTCTCTGGAGATAAGCTTCTCTTGTATCACTCTCTAAAGCTTTCCCCTCACTCTGAAGTTGTGCAAACCCCTCATCCGTGGAAGCTAATTGTCTGTATTCATCAATATCAGCTTTCACCAAATTAAATCTTCCATACTTAATCCTTGGAGCAAGATAATTTATAATATAATCTGTTTCTAAATCCTTACTTTCACGAACATCACCATTCTTTAATAGTGATTCTCTCTCTTCCTGAAGTTGTGTTCCTCTGGCAACAGAGTTAATAGTCTCTTTTGTAAAGTCAGATAATTTCTTTTTATTTAAAGCAGCTACAGCTTCTTTTGTGTTATTTCGTTTTTCTGTTAATTCTCTATTAGCTCCTCTACCTAGCATTAATCCTCCACTAAATCCACCAATAAGAATATTCTCCATACCCTCATCGGTAGTGAGAGTTTGTTTAACTCCTTCTGCTAAACTCTCAAAGAAATCAACATCTTTTCCTTTGTATGCTTTGTCGTAATAATCTTGTGTACCTTTTGTAATAGCATATTGAGACCCTTCTTCAAATGCCTCACTGGGAGCAAATAAATATGGACCTACTCTATTTAATAAAAAATCAGCAGTTTTATTTTTTATTCGTAAAGGTTTTGCTACATATTTTCCACCTTCCTCAACAATTTCTCTGGTCTGACGATTGATAGCATTGATTGTAGCTTTTTCACCTTTATATGTACTACCTAGTATCTTTGGAAAC
>JACIXZ010000051.1 GCA_014360205.1 Tissierellales bacterium | reverse complement strand
TATAAACAAATTGCTAAAACCCCTATAATCAAGGTAGCTACATGTAACCCTGGAATGTTTACAAATGGAAAATCCGGTATAAATCCATTACCTATATTGTTAAAAGCTTTATTATTAACTATAATAGTGCCCGTTTGACTAGTTACCTGCAATAAAGCTCCTCTAAATATCATCATCCCTGCAAGGGATACTACAAAAGCTGGCACTTTAACCTTACCTACCAAAAATCCATTGAATAATCCTACAACTATTCCTAATACTAATACGATAGGTATAGCTATAAACATTGACATATTATATCTAGTGAGTAAGATAGCAACTATTGCTCCAGAAAATCCTGCTAAATATCCTACTGATAGATCAATATGCCTAATAACAATTATCAAAGTCATTCCTACTGCCAATACTGCAATATATCCAACCGAATTTATTAAGTTGCTAATATTTCTAGGTGAGATGAACATACCATCTGTCAAAATTGTAAACCCAATTATTATAGCAAACAAAGCTATAAACATTCCGTAATCTCTAATATTTTCTTTTAACATCTTCTTTAATTCGTTTATAAAGCCCATTATTTGTCCCCCTCTCGCATATATTAAACTGTTGCAAATTCCATTATTTTATCTTGGCTTGCTTCTTCAATGGGCAATTCCCCAGTAATTCGACCTTGTGACATTATATAAACACGATCACTCATTCCAAGAATTTCAGGTAATTCTGATGATATCATCAATATACACATACCTTGGCTAACTAAATCATTTATAATATTATAAATCTCGAATTTTGCTCCTACATCTATCCCTCTGGTTGGTTCATCTAATATCAATATCTTAGGTTTAGTAAAAAGCCACTTTGCCAATGAGACTTTTTGTTGATTCCCTCCAGAAAGATTTTGTACTTTTTGTTCAATTGATGGAGTTTTTATATTTAGAGATATTTTGTATTCATCAGCAACTGTAATCTCTTTATTGTCATCAATAATCCAATTATTAGCAATCTCTCTTAAATTTGAAAGAGTTATGTTCGATTTCACATCCTGAATTAATATCAATCCCTCACCTTTTCTATCTTCTGTTACATATGCAACCCCAGCTCCAATAGCATCGGATGGATTTTTAAAATTCATGAGTTTGCCTTCTACATATATTTCACCATTAACTCTATAGCCTTTAGGATTTCCAAAAATACTGTATGCTAATTCAGTCCTACCTGCTCCCATCAATCCTGCAATCCCTACAACCTCTCCACTTCTTGCCTTGATATTAACATCCTTTAAAATTTGTTTTGAAGTAGTTGGGTCATATGCATTTAAATTTTTTACTTCAAATATTACATCACCTACGTTTTTTACTTTTCTCTTTGGAAATACATCAGTGATTTCTCTACCAACCATGTGCTTTATCAGAACTGGTTCAGAAACTTCATCTTTATGCGCATCTAACGAACATATTGTTTTCCCATCTCTTAATACAGTTACTGTGTCCGCCACTTTTATAACTTCTTTTAACTTATGGGAAACCATGATTGATGTAATTCCTTCATTCTTAAGCCCCACAAGTAAATTAAGTAAATTATCTGCATCATCATCATTTAAAGCAGCAGTTGGCTCATCTAATATCAAAAGTTTAACATCTTTGCTGAATGCTTTTGCAATTTCGACTAATTGCATTTTTCCTACACCAAGATATTTTACTTTCATCTCTGGATTTATATTTAATCTTACTTTTTCAAGCATTTTTTTTGATTGAACTATAGTTTCATTCCAATCAATGTTGATGCCATTTCTTATCTCATGGCCTAAATATATATTCTCATAAACTGTCATTTCAGGTACTAAAGCTAATTCTTGATAAATTATAGCAATTCCTGCTTTTTCACTGTCTTGAATACTATGAAACTTCTGTATCTCTCCATTTAAAACTATATCTCCTTCATAAGAACCATAAGGATAAACCCCAGATAATATCTTCATAAGAGTTGATTTTCCAGCACCATTTTCTCCAACTAGACAATGGATTTC
>JACIXZ010000050.1 GCA_014360205.1 Tissierellales bacterium | reverse complement strand
GATACATTAAACGATGGAGTTATGCAGCTAAGCTTTACACTTCCAGTGCCATATGGAGATGAGGCTAAAGAAGCAGCTAGGCAAATCGTCTTGAAAATGGGTTTTGAAGAAGCCTCGGTAGTATATGCACATGACTTAGGAGTAGAGTACACTTATTTTATAGTGTATGCTAAGACAAGGCAAACTGTGGACTTTACATCAATTGAAGTTCCTAAAGTAGATGTTGAGGTCATGGAAAAAGAAGACATAGAAAACTTCATAAAAGAAAATATCAAGAGAAATATAGTAGTTGTAGGAGCATGCACAGGAACAGACGCTCATACAGTTGGAATAGACGCCATCATGAACATGAAAGGCTATGCTGGGCACTATGGACTTGAAAGATACGAAGGCATAGAAGCATACAATCTAGGAAGCCAAGTACCAAATGAAGAACTAGTAGCTAAAGCTATAGAACTAAATGCTGATGCAATCCTTGTATCTCAAGTAGTAACCCAGAAGGATGTTCATATTCCAAACCTAACTGAACTTGTTGAACTTTTGGAAGCAGAAGGTATCAGAGATAAAGTTGTATTGGTTTGTGGAGGACCTAGAATCACTCATGAATTAGCAAAAGAATTAGGCTATGATGCTGGGTTTGGCAGTGGTTCATACGCAGAAGATGTGGCAACATTTATAGTAAATGAAATAGTCAAAAGGAACTTGATAAATAAATAATATTTAAATATTTTATGTTAAAATAGGGTATAAAATTATATAGAGGTGGAGCTTATGAAGCTTTATATTAAGACTTTGGGAGAATTTGACATATTAAATGGAGAAGATTCGATGATAAAAGATTTAAAGAGAAGCTATAGGCTCATGAAGCTCCTCCAGTATTTTATTGTTTTTAGAGAGCAAAGGCTACTGCCAGAAAACATATATGAAACCCTTTGGGGAGGAAATGACTCAATTGACCCTAAAAATGTGATTAAAGGTCAGGTTTTTAGGCTAAAAAAAGGGCTTAATATGAATATTCCTGAAAACAGTATAAATATAGAATTTCTAAATGGGCACTATATTCTAAGGTTAAATGAAAATGTAGAAGTTGATTTGGATATATTTGAAGATTTAACTAAACAAGCAGATAAGCTTTTAAATGAAGAGCCAAATGAAGCTATAAAACTTTATGAAAAGGCATTTAACATATATGAAAACCAGCTATTAGATGATGTTTATTATGATGTATGGCTAGTTCCTATAAGAAATTATTATAGGAAATTATATGCAAACTCTGTAGAAAAGGTAATAAATCATTATAAAAAAGAAAAAAGATATGACGACATTTTACTTCTATGTGAAAAGACATTGGAAAAGGTTGAATATGAAGAGAAATTCCATAAATATCTGATAGAAGCGCTATTAGCACAGGGAAAAGTCGAAGATGCAGCAGAGCATATTAAATATCTTCGAAGTGAATTTATGCAAGTCAATGGGATGTTTACTACTGATACTATAAATAAATTTGAAAGAATGGTAAATAGCTATCAAAAAAACAATCCTGATTCAAAATCCATAGAAAAGTTGAACATCCTAGAGGGTGCTTTAGAACTAAAAGATGAAGAATTTAAAGTTGCATATCAAATATCAAAACGAAAAAGGAAAAAAGAAGGCGAAGCTAATTATCTGCTTATAGTACAGTTAGTAGATGAGAATATAGAAAATTCAAAGCAATTGTCATGGCTTGACTATATGGAAAAATCAATACCAAAGTTTTTTAGAAAAAGTGATGTATTTACTGTGTGGGAAGAAAAATACATTTTAATAATTTTAAATGATGCAAAGATAGAGGCCATGTCAAATCTTGAAAATAGGTTTTTTATAAAATATTATGAAACTGATTCTAATAAAGCATTTCCAATAAAGCTAAGATTAATAGAACTAGAAGAAGATACCAAAGTAAAACTATAAACCCTAGAAACTTGAATAAAAATTAAACAAGTGTTAGACTATTAAAGAGTAAAATCTCAAATTTTACTCTTTAATTATGTTTAGGGGTGGGA
>JACIXZ010000005.1 GCA_014360205.1 Tissierellales bacterium | reverse complement strand
TCAAAATACAGTACAAAAGAGATTTTAGAGATTCAAGAATGGCTAAATAACTATCCGAGAAAAATATTAAATGGAAAAAGCGCAAGAGAAGTGTTTGAAGAAGAATTAAAAAAATATTCATAGAGTAAAAGCAAAAAATCTTCTCCCCTAGGGGAGAAGAACATCAACTAAAGTAAAAGAGTTCACAAGATATATGAACAATGACATATTAACAGAGATAAAAGTGTTTCATTTTAATTTGCATTTAGCCGATAATATATTAAAGTGGGGTCTGAGTATGCTTGATATCAATGAGGAATTAAAAACGAAGATAATTGGCCTAAATGAGGTTATTACAAGGAAATATTCTTCTATATTAGATAAAAATTTTGATTTGAGAAAATTTTTGGAAGAAAATATTGGCTCAATATTAAAATTGGAAAAATTAACTTTGAATGAGTTAAATGAGATAAAAAGAAAAGGTGGAATAGTTGCAGTAGACGGTTCAACAAACAGAAAAGGCGGTAGCTTTCCTCATTATATTGAACTTTTCCAAGGGCTTGCAAAATCTACTGATAGAGAAGTAAAAGATGTATTTCTTACAGATATATATACTCCGCTATTATCACAAGAAAAAAACAATCCTCTTGAAATTATAGCTGAAGAAGAAATAGATGAAAAAAACAGGAGATTAGCACAAATTGAAATAAAAGTAGCACTAGAAAGTGCCAAGAGAAAGAAACCTTTTGCCATAATAATGGATGGTGGCCTTATTCGGTATAAAATTTATGCTAAAGACCTTTGGAAAGAGCTAGTAGACTATTGTATTTTAAATAACGTGATATTATTTGGAACGATTAAAGACATAAAAACTCAAATTATTGGAGAAGAAATAAAAAACAAAAATAAAGATGTTAAAGGGCTAATTTACGATAGGGAAATGCTATTTGGAACCCTTCAATATAAAGAAATGCTGCTAATTTATGATGAATTAAACAAAAAAGAGCAAAGTGGATTTAGTTCAGGGTTTATTAGAAGCTCATTAAGCCCAAATGTTGTGGGTATTGATATAATAGAAGAACAAAGCGATTTATTAATCGATATGGCTAGGCTTATCATAACGCTGACACCTGAAAACTCAAGAGGAGTTCCACTGTTTCTAGATATAGTGGATAAAGAGGTAAAGATATCAGATGATTTGATTGAAGCTTTGCTTGAAAAGTATCTAGACCGGGGCATTTATGAAAGGTTATTCATTTCTGAGAGAGACAAAAGAAATCTATAAGGGGTGTAAAGATGAAAGTATTGGGAATAACTACTCAACAAGAATTTTATGTTGGCTCGAAAGAGAGAAATTTTAGGATAAACGAATTTTTAGTTGTGCAAGACGTACAGGGAGATTTAATCGGAGAAGTTGTAGAAGCTCAAACTTTTAACAGATATATTCCTTTAAATGTGTATGGGGATTTTATAGATGCTTCAGTCATTGAGAGCATGAAAGCTCTAGGATATGATGTAGATGAAGAGACAATATATGTAGCTAAACTTAGATTGCTTGAGGAAGCGCTGTATCCTGTGGAAACCGGCTCAGATGTAAGGATTCCAAGGTTTAGTGAAATAAAAAATTTGATGCTTAGAACTAAAATAGAGGACGGACTATGTTTGGGTGTTATACGAAACACAGACACTTTGTATGAAGAATGCGAAGAAGAGTATAAGGATTTATTATATACCTTTGAAGAACAAGGGCTTGTAAAACAGAAAGAATTGCCCTATATTATGGATTTAAAGTCAATGCATCATTATCCTCATATAGGCGTATTTGGTGGCTCTGGTTCAGGAAAATCATTTGGACTTAGAGTGTTTTTAGAAGAACTCATGCAAAAAGGAATTCCTACTATAGTTCTAGATCCCCATTATGAAATGGATTTTTCAGATACTCCTGAATACTTAAAGGAGGAGAAGAAAGACTTTAAAGGAAGCTTCAAATGTCTCCAAGTAGGAGTTCATGTGGGGGTCAAATTTGAAGATTTATCTGCAGGAGACTTAAAAAATCTATTAGATGCTTCAAGTCCTCTCTCTGATGCGATGAACAATGTAGTAGATGTTTTATTTAAAAACAGGGATTCGTATTTAAGCTTTTCGAATAGACTACAAGCACTTACAGAAGCTCAAGAAGAAGGTTCTATTCAACGTATTCAGCAAAAAATTGACAATGCAAAAAACAATGATGAAAAAGAAGCTTGGGAATTTAGGAAAGATCTATTCACACAATATGATAAAACATGCCCATACAATTCAGTAAAAGGGATACTTTGGAGGCTCAGAAGACTTTATAATGAGGGTATATTTTCTAAAGATTCAAGAGATATAGAGAACTATTTAAAAGATGGACTTTTAGTAGTTATTCAAGGAAGCACGAGAATTTTACAAGTATATAGCACATATTTGTTAAATAACATCTATCATAAGAGAAGAGAATTCAAAGATGCTCAATACAAAAAAGCTGAAGCAGAATACTTTCCTCCATTTATTGTCGTTACTGATGAAGCTCACAATTTTGCTCCTAAAGGGTATGAATCTCCATCGAAATCAATATTAAAAGAAATTTCTCAAGAAGGAAGAAAATATGGAGTGTTTTTAGCTTTGGCTACACAGAGGCCTACGCTTTTAGATGAAACCATAACTGCACAACTTAATACAAAGCTAATATTTAGAACTGTTCGTGCATCTGATATCGACACCATCAAAGAGGAAACGGACATAACTTCAGAAGAAGCCAAAAGACTTCCATATTTGAGAACAGGGGATGTTTTCATATCATCTGCAGTAGTAGGCAGAACTATATTTGCCAGAATAAGAGCAGCATACACTATTAGTCCTCACACACAAAATCCATTCGATGAATTGAAGATGAAAAAAGACGAAGATGATGAAAAACTTATGAGGATAGTATTAGACAAACTACCGATTGCAGAGATGGATATTTTAGACACTATTAGAGAGATAGAGAAAGACGAAAAGGTAAGTTTTACTATAGAAGAATTTACACAAAAGTTAGAAAACCTATATAAAAAGAAACTAATAGGAAGAGAAGAAACAATTTTTGGGTATAGATATATAAAACTTTAGCAATTCCAACAAAGGAGGTTTTGGTTATGAGTGAATTGAATTTTTTTTATCCAAATGAGGGTGAACTCGATGCCTATCTATTTCATGAAGGCACTTATTACAAAGCATATGAATTCATGGGGGCTCATCCATACAAAAAGAGAAATTTTAAAGGTTATAGATTTGTAGTATGGGCACCTAGAGCAAGGGAGATATATTTAACTGGAGACTTTAATGAATGGAATGAAACATCACTGCCAATGCAAAGAATAGAAAACAGCGGACTTTGGCATATAGTGGTTGAGGGAGTAGAAGAATACGACAAATATAAATATAGAATTATCACTGAATACGGAGAAGTAAGATATAAAGCTGATCCATTTGCTTTTCACTCTGACACTAGACCACTTACCGACTCAAAAGTTTATGATATCAAAGGATACAAATGGAATGATAAACAATGGCTTAAGAAAAGAGGGAAAAATCTATACAATAGGCCAATTTCAATTTATGAAGTACACCTTTTATCTTGGAAACAAAAAGAGGGGGGTGTGGTCTATTCATATAGAGAACTCGCAAAAGAACTCGTAAATTATGTTAAAAAAATGGGATATACTCACATTGAATTATTACCTATAACAGAACATCCGCTCGATGCTTCATGGGGATACCAAACCACAGGCTATTTTGCTCCAACAAGTCGCTTTGGAACTCCTAAAGATTTTATGTATTTTGTAGATGAATGCCATAAAAATGATATCGGTGTAATTTTAGACTGGGTACCAGCTCATTTTTGCAAAGATGATTTCGGATTGGCAAGATTTGATGGCACATATTTATATGAATCATTGGATAGAGCTAAGGCAGAAAATGAGCAGTGGGGAACTTTAAACTTTGATTATACTAAACCTGAAGTTCATTCTTTCTTGATTTCAAATGCTATCTACTGGCACGACTATTATCACATAGATGGGCTCAGGATAGATGCAGTAGCTTATATGCTCTATTTGGATTTTGGGGGTAAAAATGTTAGAAATATTTACGGAGGAAGAGAAAATTTAGAGGCCATAGACTTTATAAAGAAGTTAAATACAGCTGTATTTAAATACTACCCTGATACTATGATGATTGCAGAAGAATCTACAGCATGGCCAAAAGTTACATATCCTGTAGAAGATGGAGGGCTAGGATTTAATTTCAAATGGAATATGGGATGGATGAACGACATATTAAAATATATGGAACTTGACCCCTTATTTAGAAAAGATCACCACAATGCCCTTACATTCAGCATGATGTATGCCTTTTCTGAAAATTATATTTTGCCTTTAAGCCATGATGAAGTAGTCCATGGGAAAAAATCTTTAATCGATAAAATGCCCGGTTATTATCAAGATAAATTTGCTAATTTAAGATTATTATACCTTTATATGTTCGCTCATCCAGGAAAGAAACTTCTATTTATGGGTGGCGAGTTTGGACAATTCGTTGAATGGAGATTTTACGAAAGCTTAGAGTGGCATTTGTTAGATTATGAAAAACATCAGAAACTGCAGAAATTTGTTCAGGATTTAAACAAGATATATAAGGAAGAAACTTGTCTTTACGATATAGATACAAGCTATGAGGGGTTTTCTTGGATAGAGCATGAAAATTATTTAGAGAGCATAATATCCTTTGAAAGAATAAATAAAAAAGGAGAAAGAATTATAGCTATCTTTAATTTTACTCCAGTTCCTAGGGAGAATTACCCTATTGGCGTGACAGAAGAGGGAGTTTATCAGATGATAATAACAAGCGACCACCAAAGATATGGAGGAAATACCAAAAGAATTAAAAATTACAAGACAGTTAATGAGCCATTTCATGGCAGAGAACAAAGCATAAGGGTAGATTTACCTCCCCTTGGAGGAATGTATCTAAAGAAAAAGGAGCCAAAAATCTAGGAGGGATAATATGAGAAAAGGCAAAATTGTAGCCATGCTTTTAGCGGGTGGTCAAGGGACTAGGCTTAAAGAGCTTACTAAAAACATAGCTAAACCTGCTGTACCATTTGGAGGCAAGTATAGAATTATCGACTTTGCACTTAGCAATGCGGCAAACTCTGGGATTGAGGACATTGGGGTATTGACTCAATATAAACCTTTCATATTAAACTCACATATTGGCATAGGTTCTGCTTGGGATTATGACAGGAATGTAGGTGGATTAAGAATACTCCAGCCTTTTATGTCTGAAAAGGGAGGAAGATGGTATAAAGGTACTGCAAATGCCATTTATGAAAATATGAATTTCATAGATGAACAGGACCCAGAGTATTTACTAGTACTTTCAGGAGATCACATCTACAAGATGAATTACAATGATTTATTAGAAGGACATAAACAAAAAAATGCAGAAGTTACTATCGCAGTGCTGAGAGTACCATGGGAAGAGACAAATAGATTTGGAATAATCAATACAGATGAGGACAATAGAATAGTGGAGTTTGAAGAAAAACCCAAAAAAGCAAAGAGCAATTTGGCTAGTATGGGAATATACATGTTCAATTGGCCGATTCTAAGAGAATATTTAATTAAAGATAACGAAGACAAGAATTCAGATAATGATTTCGGCAAAAATGTTCTTCCTCTTATGTTGAGAGAAGGCATAAGGATGTATACTTGGGAGTTTAAAGGATATTGGAAAGATGTTGGGACAGTAAAAAGTTATTGGGAAGCCAACATGGATTTATTAAATCCAGACAATACATTGAATTTATATGATAGAGATTGGAAAATTTATACTAGGACGAGGAATTTACCACCTCAATACATTCATAAGACTGCAAAAATAGTAAATTCGATGATCAACGAAGGCTGTTACATTGAAGGTACAGTGGAAAAAAGCGTATTATTTGGAGATGTAATAGTAGAAAAAGGAGCAGTTGTTAAAAACTCAGTTGTACTATCAAATGCTATAATTAAAAAAGATGCTAAAGTTTATAATTCTGTTGTCATGGAAGGTGTCGTTGTTGAAAGTGGAAAAGAAATAGGAATAGAAAATGATGACAAGATATACATGGTAACAAATGACAAGGTAGTAGCAGAATAGGGGGGAGAAAAATGGTAAGAGGCCTTGGGATTATCAGTACAGCAAATATAGAAAACAATTTCGGAGTGCTTTGTAAACACAGACCAGTATATATGCTTCCATATGGCGGCAGATACAGGCTCATAGACTTTAGTTTATCGAATATGGTAAATCATGGGATTAGAACAGTAGCGGTTTACACTGGCGAAAAGATAAGATCAACTATGGACCATTTGGGAGATGGTAGACCATGGGATTTAAATAGAAGAATAAATGGACTCTATATTGTTCCGCCCATTACACATGGATATACTATAAGCAGATATGGAGATATTCCACAATTCTTCAGCACTCTAGAGTTTATAGAACAGTCCAGAGAAAAGGTAATATTGATAAACGAACCCAATATAATAGCTAAAGTTGATTTGGATGATGCTATGGAATATTTTCTTGAAACTGATGCTGACATAACATTGTTTTACAAGAGAATACATGATCCACTCGGGAATTATATAAATTGTGAAAAGATGAGTATATCAGAAAATGGAGATATGATAAATATAGGTTTAAATTTGGGGACTGAAATTGATTTTAACATGTATTTGAGAATGGGATATATTAAAAAAGAGGTATTTATAAAATTAGTAAAAGAGTCGATAGAGAAAGGAGACGCAGATTATATTCAAGAAGCGATCATAAAGAACAGACATAAATATAAGATAAACACTTATGAATTCAAAGGGCATGTCGAAAATATAAGAAATTTAAAGAGCTATTATGACGCTAATATGAATCTACTTAAAAAGAGCATCTCAAATTCAATATTTCAAGAAAATGGAGTAGTCCTTACTAAAACCAAAGATGAACCATCAACAATTTATACAGAGACTGCACATGTTCAAAATTCATTGATTGCTAATGGATGCATCATAGAAGGGAAAGTAGAAAATTCTATAATTTTCAGAGGTGTTAAAGTAGGCAAAAATGCTATAATAAGGAACTCTATAGTCTTGCAAAAGTCAGAAGTCTTAGAAAATGCATCTGTTGTAAATTCTATTTTAGATAAACAGGTAATTATAACAGAAGGAGTAAGGATAGCAGGTACTAGATCTATACCTTATGTAGTTGAAAAAAATCAGATAATAGGAAGGGATTGAAGTCTATGGATATAGTATATGTATCCTCGGAAGCAGCGCCGTTTATTAAGACTGGCGGTTTAGCAGATGTTGCAGGTTCGTTACCTAAAGCAATCAGAGAAAAGGGAGAAAAAATAACTTTGGTAATACCCTTATACTCTCAAATTGACGATAAATTTAGAGAAAAAATGGTTAAGGTGAAACATTTTTTCGTGGATCTTCAATGGAGACATGTGTATGCGGGCATACTAAAATATGAAGATGAAGATAATGATGTAGATGTATATTTTATAGATAATGAATATTATTTCAAAAGAGATGGACTATACGGATATTTTGATGATGGAGAAAGATTTGTTTTCTTTAACAAAGCTGTGTGTCAAATGTTTAAGGAATTGAATTTAAAACCAGACATAGTTCATGCAAATGATTGGCATACTGGGTTAATTCCACTTTATATCAAAGATTTTGCCAAAGGAGACTCTTTTTATAAAAATATCAAGACTGTATTTACAATACACAATTTAAAATATCAAGGTGTATTTGACAAAGAAGTGCTCTCTATAGCTGGATTAAGTTTTGAATATTTCACAAAAGATGGAATAGAGTATTACGATAAAGTTAACTTTTTAAAAGCAGGGATAGTTTACTCTGATTCTTTAACCACTGTATCAAAGACTTATGCAGAAGAAATAAGGTATGATTTTTACGGAGAAAACCTTCAAGGCATAATCAGACAAAATGAATACAAATTAGTAGGCATAGTAAATGGTATTGATTATGATATATATAATCCTGAGACAGACAAAAATATTCCTTATAATTTTTCTACAAATAATTTGGAAAATAAAAGAAAAAACAAAATTGAATTACAAAAATTATATAATCTTCCTCAAGATGAAAACATACCTGTCATATCAGTGGTGTCTCGATTAGTTAGCTCTAAAGGTTTCGACTTAATAAGATATATATTGGATGAACTATTAAAAGAAGACATTCAGTTTGTAGTGCTTGGTACAGGGGACAGAGAATATGAAGATATGTTTAAAATGTATGCTTGGAAATATGAAAACAAACTGAGTGCACATATTCATTTCAATCAAAAGGAATCTCATTTGGTATATGCAGGTTCAGATATTTTTCTTATGCCATCTTTGTTTGAACCATGTGGGATATCACAGCTTATAGCTATGAGGTATGGCACTATCCCTGTAGTTAGAGAAACTGGTGGCTTAAAAGATACTGTAATACCATATAACAGATACACATCAGAAGGGACAGGTTTTAGTTTTGCAAACTATAATGCACATGAATTGTTATTTGCTATTAAAGATGCGCTTAATTTATATAAAGATAAAGACAAATGGGAAAACCTAGTAATACAGGCAATGAAAGCAAAACACGATTGGGAGAATTCATCGATTGAATACATCAAATTATATGAATCTCTTTTAAACAAATAGAAGGTGAATGAATGCAAAATGAAATAAGGAACATAAGAAAAGACATACAAGACATATTATATCAACATCAAGCAACAGTGCTCGAAGAAGCTTCTAAAGGGGAGATTTATCGTGCAACTTGCTATTATTTAAGGCAGACCATAGGAAAGAATATATTTGATACTCAAAAAGCTATGGCAGACAGAAAAAGATATGTATTTTTATCGCTAGAGTATTTGCCAGGGGATCTATTGAATAAGCATATAAATTATATGAAAGTCTATGAGGAGATTCAAGAAGCCCTATCTAAAGAAATTGTAAATTTAGATTCGATTTTAAAAGAAGATAGAAGCATAGAACTTGGGAAGAGCTATATGGGATTATATACTGATTCCATAATGGATAGCTTTTCAAACCTCGGGATAAATTGTAGCGGGTATGGACTATTGTATAGAGATGGCTATTTTAAACAGCTAGTCGATGAAAATGGGCAAAATGAGTTAAAAGATGATTGGTGGAGTAGAGGTAAAAACTGGCTTTATAAAAAAGAACATAGATATTCGGTAGATTTGTATGGTAGAGTTGAAACCAGATTTATAGATGGTAAATATAAATTCGATCAGGTTGAGACAAAGAAACTTGATATTCGTTGTTATGATCTACCTTATGCTTCTAAAGAAAGTGATTTTTATTTAAAAATCAGGCTATTTGAAGATCTTAATTACACTAATAAGATGATGCCTAAATCTGCCAACCAATCAGACAGAGAAAGAAAACTCATTCAGAGATATATATTGGTATCTTCTAGCCTTAAAGATTCCATCAGAGAATATTTAGATACGAATCGAGATATAAGAGATTTTGCATCATATTATAATGTTTTATTGGCAGATTCAAATTTATTGATAGCTCTTCCTGAATTTATGAGAATTTTATTAGATGAATACAATTTAGAATGGGATGAAGCTTGGGAAATAACTCAAAATGCTTTTAGCTATATCAAATTAAAGGAGGATTATTTGCAAACCGAGGGCAATCTTTTGATGAAAGTGTTGCCTAGAGTTTGGATGGTTCTAGATGAAATTCATCATAGATATATTAGGAAAATAACTAATGAAAATCCTTCTGGGCAGATCGAAGAAAAATCAATTCTTTGGGACGGTGAAGTAAGGCTAATAAATTTGGCTAAAGCTACTAACACTAAAATAAAGATAATTGATCCCAAAATTGCTATTTCACACAGAAAGTTTTTGGAACAAGGAAACCCTGACCTATTTAAATTCCTAGAAAGACAGATAGGAGATAATCTTTCCAAAGATATAAATTCTATAAATAAGTTACTAGAACTATCAGAAGATCCCATTATAGTAGATGAAATAGGCAAGATAAAACAGAAACATAAATTTGAAATTGCCCAAATGGTGTTCGATCAATATAGAATCAAAATAAATCCATATGCATTGTTTGATGCACATATCATGCAGGTGGATGAAAAGAATAGGCAATTGCTAGAAGCCTTATATATCATAAATGAGTATATGAATCTTTTGGAAAACCCTAACAGGGATATTGTTCCTAAGGTGTTTTTTATAGCTGGAAAGGCTGACTCAAACGATATAATTGGAAAATCAATAATAAAATTGCTATTTAAATTGTCTCTAAAGATCAACAAAGATTTTACGATTAAAGACAAGTTGAAATTATTTTTCCTAGATGACATTGGGATGAGAAATTTATCTAAAATATATACATCTATAGATATAGCTGAAAATCTATCTATACCGACAAAAGAGAAAGTCAATCTATTTATACTGATAAGCATGATAAATGGAAGTCTTGCAATTGGATCAAAAAATAAGTACAATTTAGATTTTGCAGAATTTTCAAAGGACTCTATGTATCTTTTCGGGCTAGAGGAAAAAGAAGTAATTGGGATATATGAAAAATTAAGCTACAATTCCCATGATTACTACTATAAAAATATTAACTTAAGAAAGAGTCTAGACGCATTAAATGGGGCATATGGACTTTTTAATCAAGATGAGTTCAAAGATTTATTTGATTTGTTAATTAAATACAACGATATAAATTTGGTACTAAAAGATTTTGATGACTATGTGACTACTAGAAGAAAAATTGATTCGGACTTTTTAAACAAAGAAGACTGGTATAAAAAATCAACATCAAATATATCTTTGATTGGAGAATATTCTTCAGATATAGTCGTTAAGAAGCAGTTTGAAGAATTATTTTAAACATGGAAGGGGTAACACAGCTTGGAACTTTATTGTGATAAAGAATTAGGGGCAATATATCAATCAAACAAAACTATATTTAGGACATTTGCTCCAGATAAAAACAACATAAAATTAAGGCTTTTTAAAGATGCGCTTAGTTTGGAATTTACTGAATATAGGATGATAAAAGATTTAAATGGAATATTTGAAGTAGAAATAAATGGAGATTTAGATGAGTATTATTACACATATATAGTTGAAAATGAATATGAAGTAACTGATCCTTATTCTATAGCTTCATCAATTAATTCGAATAGATCTTGCATATTAGATTTATCAAAGACAAACCCAGAGGGGTTTTTACAGCACAAAGAGCCTCCGATTATTAATCCTACAGACTCAATTATATATGAAGTGCATGTTAAAGATTTTACCTCACATCCAACTTCAAATATAACGAATAAAGCTAGTTTAATTGGAATGGTTGAAGAAAATACTCAATACAATGGATATAAAACTGGGATAGACCACCTAGTAGAACTTGGTATTACTCATGTTCATTTAATGCCGATATATGATTATTTGACTGTTAGAGAGGAAAGGGAATTTGCTTTTGATGATGATAATTATAATTGGGGGTATGATCCTGAATTATACAATGTAGTAGAAGGAAGTCTTGTATTATATCCTGATGAACCTAAAAAAAGAATTTTAGAATTCAAGAAAGCAATTATGGGATTTCATGAAAAAGGCATCAAAGTAGTTATGGATGTGGTTTATAACCATACATTTAGAGGGAAAGTATCTAATTTCAATGTATTAGCCACCAATTATTACTATAGACAATGGCCTGATGGAACTTTTTCAAATGGTTCTGGTTGTGGAAATGAATTTGACACTCAAAAGCCCATGGCTAGGAAATTCATAATTGATAGCTTAAAATACTGGGTAAAAGAATTCAGAGTCGATGGCTTTAGATTTGATTTAATGGCTCTAATAGATATTGACACTATAGAGATGGCAGTAAAGGAATTGAGAGAGATTAAACCAGATATTTTAATATACGGTGAACCTTGGATGGCAGATAATACACCACTACCGTCAAACAAGACAACTTCTAAGGGAACTCAATCTAAGATGTCCTTTGCACTATTTAATGATAATTTTAGAAATGCCGTAAAAGGTGATAACGATGGATATTATCTAGGATTTGCACAGGGCAATTTAGATGAAATAAGGAATGTAGAAACTGGAATAGCAGGAAGCATTTTTTATGACACTGCAAGAATAGGTTTTACTCAAAAGGCAAGAGAAACAATTAACTATGTGAATTCTCACGATAATTTGATTTTACAAGATAAGATATTGAAGGTATTCCCAAATAAAACAGAAGCTGAAATTAAAAACTACAACAAATTTATTCATTCCATATTGTTTTTATCCCAAGGCATACCTTTTATACATGCAGGAAATGAATTCTTAAGGAGCAAAAATGGAAATCACAACTCATATAATGCACCTCTAAAAATAAATGCTATAGATTGGTCATTGAAGGAAAAAAATATTGATGTTTATAATTATATAAAGGAATTGATAGAATTTAGGAAAGCCAATGAAGCTTTTAGACTTGATGATGACGATGAGATACGAGAGAAGTTAAAGTTTTTTAAGCATGTTGAAAATTGCCCGACCATTGCATATACGATAAAGTCAAAAGACGGATTTTTATTGGTCATACACAACGCAAATAGAACTTCTTGCTTATTGACATATCAGAACATTAAAAATCATATAGCTGAATGTTATTTAGAAAAATTCAAAGATATGACCGTTGGAATTTTGTTTGATGAAAATGGTATAGTAAGGGGAAATATCAATTCAAACCATCCGCATGGAGTTCAGACAAAAGCTATCTCAACATATGTATACAAAGTCAACGTTATAGAATAAAAAAATTCGGGAGAAATCCCGAATTTTTTATTCTAAAATATATACTTTTACTTTTCTTCTTCCGAAGTTTTTAACTTCCCAAGATGTATTAAAGAATAAATCAATCTTGTTGCCTTTGATAGCGCCTCCTACATCTTCAGCTATAGCAAATCCATAGTCTTTGGATCCATCGAGTGACTCAATATAAAGCTTTGTGCCTAGAGGGATTACTCTCGGATCCACAGCAACAGTTCCAGGACGAGCATAAGTACCTGAAGCAGTTATCCCATAATAAGGATCGCCAGGTCTTTTTCCTGTACTAGCATACGAGTTGTCATATGCGGTTGCTGTCATAATCAATGATTTTTTAAATCTTGTGCTTCCTCGTGATGTAGAAATGACATTTTTTGTTCCTTTTTCAATAACTTGAGCTACTGGTTCTTCAATTATATTGTCGCTTATTATTATGCTTGATACAAGATTGCCATCGACATACTTTTCAATTACTTGGGTTCTCTTTAATCCCTCTTTTCCAGTTTGAAGAGTTTTTGTTATACCAACATCTAATCTTGAATTATCAATTACTTGTTTATCAAAAGGTATTTTTTCTTCAGTTGTTACTATCTTTTCTTCAACTCTATAAACTCTGATAGTTCCTTTGTCATTTACTTTTGATTCAAGGCTAGGGTTTGTTTGATCAAGTGAGCTTAAAACCACTCCAGCCTCTTTTAAAATGTCTTTGGTTTTAGTTTTGATGGTCGTTATTTCTATGCTCTTACCATCTACTAAAATAGTGTAATCTTTTGGATTTATTATGATAATCTCTAAGTTGTTTTCAATCTCGGTATCGATAGAAGGACTAACAAAAGCACCTTCTTCAATAACTATTCCCTCATCATCAATCAACTCTTTTACTGTTTGGGCATAGGTGGTTATAGTATTAACTTCCCCATCTACATTTAAAATGACATTGTTTTTTTGTAAAAATGTCATTCCCAAAGACAGTAACATTGCTATAGCTAAGAGTACGAGGACGGCTATTTTACTGAAAGAATCAGTTTTTATTCTGTCCATATTTTCCTCCTTTTTAGTATTACAAAAAGTTTATATTTGTAACCTTTTTGTAACTTTTTAAGACTATTTTAGTATTCTAAACGATTAATCAAAACTTGTCAAATTTTTGGGTAAATAGGCGCAATATTCTAAAAAATGCAACTGTTCAATATCTTGACAAAGCTTATATTTAAGCTATAATATATGTATTAATAAGACGGCGTTTCCTTCGTCTCTTCTGAGATGGAAGGTTTTTTTATTAATTCCAAGAAGGGAAGATGAAAATGAATAAATACTATCTAACCACACCAATTTATTATCCTAGTGATAATCTTCACATAGGACACACTTATACAACAGTAGCAGCAGATACTATAAAAAAATACAAGAAATTAAAAGGATATGATGTGTTCTTTACCACAGGAACTGATGAACATGGTCAAAAAATTCAAGAGAAAGCTAAAGAAAGTGGACTAACACCTAAAGAATATGTAGACGGTATAGTAAAAGATATAAAAAAACTTTGGGAATTACTTGAAATTGATTACGACTATTTCAGAAGAACCACTGATGAAGAACATGAGAAAAGCGTCCAAAAGATATTTACTAAATTATATGAAAAAGATGAGATATATAAATCTTATTATGAAGGATATTATTGTACTCCTTGTGAATCATTTTGGTCAAAAAGCCAGTTAGTTGATGGAAACAAATGCCCTGACTGTGGAAGGGAAACCCATCTAGAAAAAGAAGAAACTTACTTTTTCAGGCTTTCAAAATATAGAGATAGACTCTTAAAGCTTTATGAAGAAAATCCAGATTTTATACAACCAGAATCTAGAAAGAATGAAATGATAAATAATTTTCTTAAAGATGGTCTTGACGATTTAAGCGTATCAAGAAGCACTTTTGATTGGGGAATAAGAGTTCCGTTCGATCAAAAGCATGTAATATATGTATGGATAGATGCATTATCATGCTATATTACAGCTTTGGGATATGGAACTGAAAATGAGGAAAATTTTGAGAAATTCTGGCCGGCTGATGTCCATTTAGTTGGGAAAGAAATTGTCAGATTTCATACAATAATTTGGCCTGCATTACTCATGGCGCTGGATTTGCCACTTCCTAAAAAAGTTTTTGGACATGGCTGGATTTTGTTTGATGATGACAAAATGTCGAAATCTAAAGGGAATGTTATATATCCTGAACCAATAATAGAGCTTTATGGAATAGATGCATTCAAGTACTTTTTGCTAAGGGAATTTTCATTTGGACAAGATGGCTCATTTACTAGGGAGAAATTTTTGCAAAGACTTAATTCTGATTTGGCAAATGACTTAGGTAATTTGGTAAGCAGAACAATTACAATGATTGAGAAATATAATGAATCAATTATACCCAAAATAGGGATTGAAGAAAGCATAGATGAAGAACTAAAATCACTAGCACTTTCGACATACAAAAAAGTAGATGAATATATGGAGGCATTTAATTTTTCAAATGCTCTTGAAGAAATATGGAAGTTAATCAGAAGGACAAACAAATATGTTGACGAAACTATGCCATGGATTTTAGCAAAAGAAAACAAAAAAGATAGGTTAGACACAGTTTTATATAATTTAGCTGAAAGCTTAAGGATTGTATCGATATTGATAAATCCAGTTATGACAAAAACTTCTAAAGACATATTGGCTCAGCTAGGGATAGATGAACATTTGACATGGGGAGATGCAAGCTCTTGGGGTAAATTAAAATCGGGTCTAAAGGTAAATAAAAAAGAGATAATGTTTCCTAGACTAGACATTGAAAAAGAATTAGAAAAGCTTGAAAAAGCAAATTCAGATTTGATTGAAAGACGAAAAGAATTAAAGGAGAGAAATAGAGTGGAAGAGAATAAAGAAGTCAAAGAAATAGAAGAAAAAGAGGACTTTATCACAATTGACGATTTCTCAAAAGTCAAATTAAAGGTAGCAAAAGTAATAGATTGCACAAATCATCCAAAGGCAGATAAACTTTTGGTATTGACATTAAAGATAGGCGATGAAACAAGAACAGTTGTATCTGGCATAAAAGAATATTATAAACCTGAAGATTTGATCGGCAAAAAAGTCATTGTAGTGGCAAACTTAAAGCCAGTAAAATTAAGAGGTATAGAATCAAGGGGAATGATACTGGCTGCTGAGGATGAAAACGGGAAATTGACATTGTTGTCAACATTAGAAGAAATTGATGATGGAGCAACAATATCTTAGTAGGGAGAAAAAATATGTTCATTGATAGTCATGCACATTTAGATGATGAAAGATTCGACTTAGATAGGCAAAATGTTATAAAGGATTTAAAATCAAATCAAGTAGACCTAGTTATAAATATTGGAGCAGATATAGAATCGAGCATAAGCACAGTAAAACTAGCAGAAGACTATGAAAACATCTATGCATCTGTAGGAGTTCATCCCCACTCAGTTAGTGAACTAATTGGGGTTGGATTAAACGAAATAGAAAACTTGGCAAAAAGAAAAAAGGTAGTAGCAATAGGGGAAATTGGGCTAGATTACTATTATGAGAATTCTCCAAAAGATATTCAAAAAGAATATTTTATAGAGCAGATTAGGTTAGCTAAAAAGCTTGATCTACCAATAGTCATCCACTCGAGAGAGGCAGTAAAGGACACCTTGGATATAATAAAATCAGAGAAAAGCTCAAATTTAAGAGGAGTCATGCACTGCTTTTCTAGTAGTGTAGAAATTGCTAAAGAATATATAAAACTTGGCTTTTACATTGCAATCGGAGGAGTTGTCACATTTAAAAATGCTAGAGTCACAAAAGAGGTAGCCCAATTTATACCACTAGAAAATCTGCTGATTGAAACAGACTGTCCCTATTTAGCGCCAGAACCTTTTAGAGGCAAAAGGAATGAACCGAAGTACATTAAATACACCGCAGAAGAAATTGCTAAAATTAAAGAGATCGATTTAGAAGAAATAGCATACAGCACGAGCGCAAATGCAAAGAAGCTCTTTGGCATAGCGACTGGTGATGCAAATGATTAAAGAAGTCATCGTCGTAGAAGGAAAAGATGACATAGCTAAAGTTAAATCAGCAATTGAATGCGAATGTATTGCTACCAATGGCTTTGCATACGGCAAGAAATTCATCAACATATTAAAGAAGATCGACAGAGAAAGAGGAATAATCATTTTTACAGATCCCGACTACCAAGGAGAAAAAATAAGACGGGAATTAAAGAAATTGTTTCCAAATGCAAAACATGCATTTTTATCTCAAGAGAAAGCTCTTAAAGATGGAGATATCGGAATAGAAAATGCGAATAAAGAAGACATCATAGAGGCTATAAGCAAAGTAAGACCTACGATGATAGAAAAAGAAGAGATATTTACAGTGAAAGATATGATAGCAAATAACCTCGCAAATGGAAATGGCGCAAAATATAGGAGAGAACAGTTGGGGAACATATTAGGCATAGGCTATGCAAATTCAAAGACTTTTCTTGAAAGACTAAACGCCTTTGGAGTAACTAAAGAAGAATTCATAGACGCTTTAAAAAGGATAGATAACAATGCACGATAAAAGACTTTATTCACCAAATCAAATAAGAGATATTCTCGAACAACATGGGTTTAATTTTTCCAAAGCGCTTGGTCAAAACTTTCTAATTGATGGGAATATAGTAAGAAAAATTTGCGATGCAGCGGGAGTGGATGAAAATACAAACGTACTTGAGATAGGCCCGGGAATAGGCACGCTTACTGAGGAATTAGCTATGAATGCCAAAAAGGTAGTTGCAATAGAATTGGACGAGAGATTAAAGCCTATACTTGAAGAAACTCTAAGAGATTTTGAAAATGTAAATGTGATATATGGCGATTGTTTAAAGCTCGACTTAAAAGAGATTATTGAAAGAGAATTCAACGGTGAGCGAATTTCAGTAGTTGCAAATCTTCCATATTATGTGACCACACCCATATTGGAAAAGCTATTTGAAAATGATCTTCCAATCGATTCAATAACAGTGATGGTACAGAGGGAAGTGGCAATGAGAATGACTGCGCAAGCAGGGGCAAAAGACTACAGCTCGTTGTCTGTCTTTGTCAGATTTTACTCTGAACCGAAAATTGAATTTAAAGTGCCAAACACAGTTTTTATGCCCAAGCCCAAAGTTGACAGCGCTGTTGTAAAAATGGAGTTGAACAAATCATATGATGTGGATAAAGAACTTTTTTTTAGAATAGTAAAAGCTGCTTTTTCAAAGAGGAGAAAGACCATTATAAACGCTCTATCGAGCTATGAGGGTATTGACAAGGACAAACAAAGCATCAAGGAAATTCTATATATAGCAGACATAGACGAAAATAGAAGAGCAGAGGATTTGACGATAGAAGAATATATAAATTTAACTAAAATATGGGACATGAGTTTAAAAGTAGGATTATTGGGTAAAAAAAGACTGTATTGACAACAATACCCTATGGGGGTATAATAAATGTAACAGATATATTAAATAATTGGAGGGGATAACTATGAAAAATGTCGTAGTATATACAAGCAGCACTTGCCCATACTGCACCATGGCAAAAAATCATCTAAAAGAAAAAGGTGTAGATTATGTTGAAAAAAATGTCTCAACTGACAATGAAGCAAGAAAAGAATTAATGGCAATGGGACATATGGGTGTACCAGTCATTTTAATTGATGGCGAAGAAATAGTTGGATTTGACAAAGACAAAATAGATGCTCTTTTGGGAGCATAAAAAAATAGGGTAGATTATCTACCCTATTTTTTTATGCGTTTAGATCTTTCATAAGGCTGTTTAAATCAAGACCATGAACCATAGCTGCTTCTTCAAGGCTTTCCATTTGGCTTGAAGGGCATCCTACACAGCCCATTCCATGTCTAAGAAGTATTTCTATTGCTTCAGGTTTTTTCCTGATAACTTCGCCGATTAGCATATCTTTTTTAATTTCCATATTCAAAACCCCCTTTAATTCATACTATAATACTAGCATATAAATTAAATTTTGGCTAGTGTTTTTTTAAATTGTAATTGTTTCAAAAATCAATTTTTGGGAATAATATACATAGGAGGCGATATCATGAGTGATTCAAAAAATAATTCAGGGATTTTAGATTTGATCGTTAAGATAATAGTTTCAGCTGTTGTTTTAGGGATAACAGCATTTTTCACACCCGGTTTTAGCACATCTGGGATTGGGACTTTGATTCTTGCGGCAATAGTAATAGGAGTGCTAAATTGGGTAGCTGTAAAGGTAGTAGGGGTTAACGCTTCTCCATTTGGAGCAGGGGCTATAGGTTTTATTGTGACGGCTCTAGTTTTATACTTGACCAGATACTTTGTCGACGGTTACAATATCACAATACTGGGAGCAATTATAGGCGCCTTGGTTTTAGGCATAGTAGATGCGCTGCTCCCTGGAAGAAGAGTATAAAATATATTGACAAAACAAATAAAAAGATTTATTATTAATATACCATAAGGGGGTATAGGAGTGATAAAATGGAAATAATGTTGACAGATTCTGCAAAGGAAGAACTAAAAAAAGTTCTTGATAGCAGAAAAGACAATGCAAAAGCATTGAGAATTTTTTTAGCTGGCTATGGTTGAAGCGGCCCAAGCTTTGGTATGGCTCTGGATGAGCCAAAAGAAGGAGACGTTGAAGTAGAGGCTGATGGATTCAAATTTTATTTAGAAGATTTAGCTTTTGAAAATTTTGATTCATTCACTATAGATTATAGTGACAATTGGCTAAGACGAGGTTTCAGCATTTTGCCAAATGGCATGGCTAAAGAATCGAGCTGCTAAACAAAAAAAGGTGGGATGACCACCTTTTTTTGTGCTATAATATAGTTGCATTTTTATTTTGAAAGGAGTGATGGCTGTGGATTCTAGTCCGCTGCCCGAAGGTAAAAGCTTAATAACTGGAACCACAGCCATTGTCTGTGGTTCCTCGAAAACTGAATAAGGAGGAATACTATGGACAAAGAAAAACAATTAGAGCTAATTTTGGATCTAGTTGCAAGAAAGAAATATGTGGAGCTCAAAGAAATCCTAAAAGAGATGAACGAAGTAGATTTAGCTGATATTTTGAATGAAATTGATGCTCAAACTGCTGTGCTGTTATTTAGAATGCTCCCCAAAGACCTTGCGGTTGATGTATTTGCGCATTTGACTTCAGAAAGGCAAAAGGAAATCATAAAAGTCATAACAGACAAGGAGCTCAAGTACATTGTAGAAGAGCTATACTTTGACGATATGATCGACCTTTTAGAAGAGATGCCTGCAAATATTGTAAATAAAATCTTATTGCAATCCAACAAGGAAGAAAGGGATTTGATAAATCAATTCCTAAAATATCCACCTGATTCTGCAGGAAGCATAATGACCATAGAGTATGTCGATTTAAATAAAAACATGACAGTAAGAGAAGCTTTAGAGCATATAAAAGAGACAGGGTTGAATAAAGAAACGGTCTATACATGTTATGTAACTGACGCAAATAGAAAGCTGGAGGGAATTATCTCCCTTAGAAAGCTAGTCACATCTGAGCTGGATCAAAGAATTGAGGACATAATGGAAAGAGATGTCATATATGTAAACACTCATGACGATCAAGAAACTGTCGCCAACATATTTAGAAAATACGGATTTTTAGCTCTTCCGGTTGTTGACAATGAAAACAGACTTACAGGAATCATAACCGTTGACGACATCATGGATGTAATGGAACAAGAAGCAACTGAAGACTTTCAAAGAATGGCAGCAATGGCGCCATCAGATGAAGCCTATTTGGAGTCGAACGTATTTGAATTAGCAAAGCATAGGATATTATGGCTATTGATATTGATGGTATCAGCCACAATTTCAGGCAGGATAATAAATGGAGCTGAAGAAGTTCTGACAGCTATGATTGTTTTGAATTCATTCATACCAATGCTAATGGATACAGCAGGAAACTCAGGTAGCCAATCATCGACACTCGTTATAAGAGGTCTGGCAACAGGAGAAATCGAAATGAAAGATTTCGCTAAGGTATTGTGGAAAGAGTTTAGAATTTCGATAATCGTAGGTGTAGTACTTTCATTTATAAATTTCTTGAGATTGTATTATCTAGAAAAGATTGATTTTAATATTTCGCTTCTGGTTTGCCTGACTCTAATTGTGGTAATAGTTATCTCAAAGCTATTAGGAGGAATACTGCCAATTATTGCAAAGAAATTTAAAATAGACCCAGCAATCATGGCGGGACCACTTATCACAACAATTGCCGATGCCATAAGCTTGACAATTTATTTCTACTTTGCAAGATTGATTTTACACATATAAATTATTAATTAATCTTAATAAAATAAACAATAGTTATTATTGACAGTATCAGGGTATAAATAGTATAATATTGAACGTTTGACTTTTTGTTTACCCTGTGTTATACTATACCTATGATGAGTGTCCCTACACTCCTTCTGCCCCGTTAAGGGAGATTCCTTTGGAAGGTGGTTTTAATAGGTATGGATAGTATAACCAAAATCAGAGAAGATTTAGAGGGATGCATTGGAAAAAAAGTAAGACTTAAAGCAAACAAAGGTAGAAAAAAGACAACTGTTAGAGAGGGAATACTAGAATCTGCATATCCCAGTCTTTTCGTAGTCCGTATTAACAACGACTATGACAACACCAGAATGGTTAGTTACACTTATTCTGATGTGCTCACATCTACTGTAGAAATCACAATTTTAGAAGATTAAGAAATACTATAAGACGACATAAATCGAGTTTAAGGATCTGCTCAAAGCAGGTCCTTTTTCATTTAAAAAATATTTTGCATATGGTATAATTATATAAAACAATGCGAGGAGAGATATAGTGGTTTACGAAATTGATGCAAACGCAAAAATAAACCTTGCACTCGATGTACTAAGTAGAAGAGAAGACGGATACCATGAAATCCGAACAATAATGCAGGAAATATCTCTATGTGACAAATTGATATTTGAAGAGATAAAATCAGGCGTGGAAATCACAACCAACAACAATAAATTGCCGATTGATGAAAACAACTTGGTTTGTAAAGCGTACAAGAAAATGGCGGAAATTGCCAATACAAAAACGGGAATCAAAGTAAAAATAACTAAAAATATACCACTCTCAGCTGGCCTTGCTGGCGGTAGCACAAATGCGGCTTCGACTTTGCTTGCGCTAAATCAAATGTGGGGTTTGAAGCTTTCGATCGAAAAACTTATGGAGATAGGAGAAGAGCTAGGGTCTGATGTCCCATTTTGCTTAGTGGGTGGCACAAAATTAGCTGAGGGTAAAGGCGAGAGGTTAAGAGACATTAAATCATTTAAAAACAAACATATACTACTTGTAAATCCCGGGTTTGAGATCTCGACACCCTATGTTTACAGTAAAATCAAGATTGATGATAATAGAATTGACATTGATAGGCTCATCAAAGCTATTGAGATGAACGATATTCACGAAGTGGCAAATAGACTTGAAAACAAAATGGAAAAAGTAGTGTTAAAAGAATTTCCAGTAATAAATGAGATAAAGGACTTTATGCTTAATAATGGAGCATTAGGAGCATTGATGAGCGGGAGTGGGGCTAGTGTATTCGCGATATATGAAGATTATGAAAAGTTAGAATACACTAAGATGAAAATGGAGAAAAAATATCCATATTGTTTCCACACTTTAACTATATAAATTCAGAAAAGTATGAGCAAATACAACTATTTTGGCAGGGGATACCTGCCTAATATTCGGCGGTAAATGCCTAAAATTAGGCACGGAGGTGCGGTTATGAAAGATACTTTTTTAAGAGAAAACATATTTGAAGTACTAGACTATTTAGAAGAAGGAATACATATAATAGATGCTTCTGGTAAGAGCATATATTATAATTCTTTCGCCCAAATGATAGACGGGGTTGAGCTTAATAAAGCTATTGGGAAACATCTGCTTGAGATTTATCCTTCATTAGATGAAGAATCTAGCACATTGCTTACAGCCATTAGAACTGGGGAAGCTATCTTGAGAAAAGAACAGACTTTTGTAAATTACAAAGGTGAAAAGATCACAACTATAAATTCTACCATTCCAATAAAGAGCAAAGGCAAGATAATGGGTGCAATTGAGATATCTAGAGATATCACGCAAGTAAGAGAACTATCTGAAAAAGTTGTTGACCTGCAGAGTCAATTATTCAAGAAAAACGATAAACTCAATCCAACCAATGAATATGCCAAATATACATTCTATGATATTGTCGGCAACAACAAAGAAATATTGAAGTTAAAAGCATTAGCTAAAAAAGCTTCTGAATCAGATGCTCCAGTCATGGTGTCTGGAGAAACTGGAACAGGAAAGGAATTGTTTGTCCATTCTATCCATAGTGGAAGCAAGAGAAGACATGGGCCTTTTATAGCACAAAATTGTGCAGCACTACCAGCAAATCTCTTGGAGGGTATATTATTTGGCACGTCTAAAGGAGGTTTTACAGGGGCAGAAGACAGGGCTGGACTGTTTGAATTAGCAAATGGAGGCACATTGTTTTTAGATGAAATAAACTCAATGCCTCTAGAGCTTCAACCAAAGCTTTTACGAGTTCTTCAAGATGGCAATGTAAGAAGAGTGGGAGATACAAAAGTTAAAAAAGTAGATGTAAGGATTATCACTGCACTAAATATTTCTCCCGAGGAAGCAATAGAAAAGAAAATGCTAAGGAAAGATCTTTTTTATAGGCTCAACGTAATCACATTGGATATACCACCGCTTAAAGATAGAAAAGATGATATAGAAACACTTGCCAATCATTTTATAGAAAAATACAATATGATTTTAAATAAAGAAACCAAAGGCATATCTAAAAAAGCTCTAGACTTATTGAAAAGCTATACTTGGGAAGGAAATGTCCGAGAATTGGAGCATCTCATAGAAGGAGTTATGAGCATATATGATGTTGAGATTATAGATATAGAACATCTGCCAGAGAAGATGAAGAGAATTGCGAATAGGAAAAACAAAAAAAAGTTAGAGATTGATCTTAATCAAGTTCTTCAAGATACAGAGAGAAGACTAATACTTGAAGCACTTCAGGCTACTGATGGGAATATATCAAAAGCGAGTGAAGCTTTAAAAATTCCTAGACAGACATTGCAATATAAAATACAAAAATACAATATTGACTTAAAATGAGCCATTAGGCTCTTTTTTTATCCTTTTAATGCCGAATATTCAGCAGAAAAACCTTTTCCTGATGAAAAAGCAAACAGAGTAGAGTAAAATAGCTATTTTTTTAACAAAGATTATTGGCACGAAAATTGCATTATTAATAGTTGTAAAATAATTTAAGGAGGAGTTGCCAATGAAAAAAGGAAGTCCATATGGAGTGCACAGAGTTATTGAGCCAAAAGGTGTGCTGCCACAACCGGCATTAAAAATTGATAACACTATGGAAATTTATGACAACGAAATACTTATTGATGTAAAAACGCTTAATGTAGACTCAGCTAGCTTCACTCAGATAAAAGAACAGGCTAATGGAGATATTGAAGAAATCAAAAAAATAATGATGGGTATTGTTGCAGAGAGAGGGAAACACCAAAACCCTGTTACAGGCTCAGGTGGAATGTTGATTGGAACTGTTGAACAAATTGGACCAGCTTTAGAGGGCAAAACTGACTTAAAAGTAGGCGACAAAATCGCGACTTTAGTTTCTCTATCACTTACTCCACTTAGAATAGACGAGATTTTGGAAGTAAGAAAAGATATTGATCAAGTTGATATAAAGGGTAAAGCGATACTGTTCGAATCAGGAATATACGCTAAATTGCCAGATGACATACCAGAAAACTTGGCCCTTTCCGTACTTGATGTCGCAGGGGCACCAGCACAAACTGCAAAACTAGTAAAACCTGGAGACACTGTAGTTGTACTTGGTGGAACAGGAAAATCAGGAATGCTCTGCTTATATGAAGCAAAGAAAAGAGCAGGAGTAACAGGAAAAGTAATCTGCATAGGAAGTAGAGATGAAACTATAAAGAGAGTAAAAGACGCAAATTTAGCTGACGTATACATCAAAGCAAATGCACAAGATGCTGTTGAAGTCATGGAAAAGGTAGCAGAAGCAACAAACGGCGAAATGGCAGACATAGTTATTAACACTGTAAATATTCCAAACACTGAAATGTCATCGATTCTTGCTACTAAAGATGATGGATTGGTATATTTCTTCTCTATGGCAACAAGCTTTACAAAAGCTGCATTGGGAGCTGAAGGAGTAGGAAAAGATGTAACCATGATAATCGGAAATGGATATACTAAAGGCCATGCCGCTATCGCTCTTAACTTGATGAGAGAATCAGAAACCTTAAGAAAAATATTCACAGAGCTATATGCATAGTTAAAATATTTGGAGGTATGAAGATGAGAAAATACAACGAAATACCGTTGTGGAAAGATGTAACAGAAAATGAATGGAATGATTGGAAATGGCAAGTAAGAAATAGAGTATCTGATGTGGAAACTCTAAGCCAAATCATTAATTTAACTGAACAAGAAAAACAAGATATAAATGAAGTTTTAAAAAAATTTAGAATGGGAATAACACCATACTATGCATCACTGATGGATCCAAACGATCCTCATTGTCCTGTTAGAATGCAGGCTGTACCAACTATTGCTGAAACTCACATATCAGTTGCTGACATGGAAGATCCACTTCATGAAGATGCAGATTCACCAGTTCCAGGCCTTACACACAGATACCCAGACAGAGTGTTGTTTCTAATAACAGACCAATGCTCAATGTATTGCAGGCACTGCACAAGAAGAAGATTTGCAGGACAAAATGACTCTCCAGCGACCATGGAAAGAATAGACAAATGCATCGAATACATCAGAAACACTCCACAAGTTAGAGATGTTTTATTATCAGGTGGAGATGCGTTATTAGTTGGAGATGATAGATTAGAATACATCATCAGTAAACTTAGAGAAATACCTCATGTTGAGATAATAAGACTTGGGAGTAGAGTTCCAGTTGTTATGCCACAAAGAATTACTGACGATTTAGTTAACATGCTTAAAAAATATCATCCAATTTGGTTAAATACACATTTTAACCATCCAAAAGAAATAACTCCTGAATCAATGGAAGCTTGTAGGAAACTAGCAGATGCTGGTATTCCATTAGGAAACCAATCTGTTTTATTAAGAGGAGTAAATGACTGCCCTCATATTATGAAAGATTTAGTTCATGGTCTTGTCAAAATGAGAGTTAGACCTTACTACATCTACCAATGTGATTTATCAATGGGAATAGAACACTTTAGAACTAGAGTAGCCAAAGGGATTGAAATAATTGAAGCTCTAAGGGGACATACTTCAGGTTATGCTGTGCCAACATTTGTAGTGGATGCTCCTGGTGGAGGAGGAAAGACTCCAGTTATGCCACAATATTTGATTTCTCAATCTCCAACAAAAGTTGTTCTTAGAAACTATGAAGGAGTAATCACAACATATGTAGAGCCTAACCACCTTGAAGAAGAATGCCATTGTGATGTATGCCAAGGTAAAAAAGAATCTAAATCCACTGGTGTTGCTGGAATACTTGAAGGAAATGAAGTTAAAAATCTCGAGCCAAGCTATTTAGAAAGACATGAAAGAAGCAAGAAATACAATAAATAGTCATGCGAATTCTAAATTTAATTAAAGATGATTACAAGATAATATCTATAATTGGGATGAGTAAAAATGCAGGAAAGACAACCACTCTAAATGAGATTATCGCTGAAGCTTATGAAGAGGATATACCAATAGGGATAAGCTCTATTGGCAGAGATGGAGAAAGCTTGGATATAGTTACGGAAACTGAAAAGCCAAAGATATGGGTAAGTGAAAACACATATGTTGCCACAGCTCAAAGCCTTCTGCTCTTAAGTGATGCAAATGTGGAGATAATGATGACTACAAATTACAGAACACCCTTAGGAGAAGTTGTCATAGGGAAAGTAAGGTCAGCTGGATATATTCAACTAGCAGGCCCACAGAGTTTAAAGGAAATGAAAAAAGTTTCAGAGTATATGCTAGGCTTAGGTGCAAGATTTGTAATCATAGATGGCAGCCTTGATAGAAAATCACAAGCAGCTCCTACTATTTCAGATGCAACTATTTTAGCTACTGGAGCAGCCATATCAAGAGATCTAAACAGAGTGGTAGAAGAAACACTTCATACTATAAACCTACTCAGATTAAAGAAAGTAGAAGATAGATATGAAGAAATTTTAAAGAGTCTTTTATTAGAAAACACAATAGCTGTGGTTGATGAAGAATTAAAAGTCGAAAGTTTAAAGTATAAGACTGCTCTGGGAATGGGAAGAGAAATTTCCAAGCATTTAAAAGAAAATTCAAAATACCTTTTGATACCGGGTTCTCTAGTTAAATCGACTGTAAGTGAACTCTTAAGCTCTACACACCATTTTAAAAATGTAACAATTGCAGTATCTGATGGAACTAAAATATTTATCCCCCCCAAGGATTATTTACATTTCATTAGAATGGGTTTAAAGCTAGAGGTAGTTTATCAAATCAATTTAATTGGAGTAACAGTAAATCCCTATTCTCCATATGGCTATTATTTTGAGCCAGAAGAGCTTTTAAAAAAGATGAGAAATTATATCAAAGATATTCCAGTTATAGATATTATGATAGGGGGTTAAAATATGTTTTTAGATCAAAAGACTATTGATGCATTGGATTTTCAGTATGTCTATGACAAGATAGACTGCATAACTCCCTATGGAAATATATTTAAATCTAGAATGCATTGCTACAAGCCTGGGGAAGAGGAGACTCTTTCCCAGCAGTTTATGATGCTCGAGTCATTCATACCATTTATCAAGGATACATCAATAAGAAGTGGGTTTAACAATATCTTGAGTCATTTTAAAGATTTAAGGCAATCCATCAAAAGAGCTAATGACGGATTTATATTAAATGATGTTGAATTTTTCGAGATAAAATCAATGCTTTATTTCTTAAGAGATTTTAGTGAATTTATAAAAGATAATAATATACCCGTATACGAGGAGACTAAGATAATTCCGATTGAACCATTGGAGAAACTTTTAGATCCAGAAAACACTAAAATATCATCCTTTTATATCTATGATATATACTCTGAAGAATTAAAAAACATAAGAGATAAAAAAAGAGAAATAGATAAGAAATTAAAGACAGAGCTAAAAAACATAAGAGAAAGCATCAAAGAGGAATTAAAACTAGATGTTAGACCGGATAACACAGTCGTTATTTCAAAAGACAAGAAAGATATACTAGATAAAATAAAAGAAAACCCTAATCTAAACTATGTATCTGAAACCTATTTAAATGTTAAATTTAGCATAAAAACTACTGAGGTGATAGATAGATTAGAAAAGGAATTAAATTTATTGAGGAAAAAAGAAGAACTAGAAGAGATGAGGATTAGAGAAATCCTCACAAAAGAAATTAAAAAACACCAAAGGGCAATTTACAGAAACATATCAAGCGTTGGGAAATTGGATTTGCTCATTGCAAAAGCAAAATTTGCTGTTGACTACAACTGTGTAAAACCTCAAATAGTGAAAGAACATATAATCGAAATTGAAGACGGGATTCACCCAAAAGTAGCTGAGATGCTTTCTAAGAAAGATTTAAAATTCACACCGATATCGATTTCGTTAAAAAAAGGTGTAACTTGCATCACAGGTGCAAACATGGGAGGAAAGACTATAACGCTAAAATTGGTAGGGTTATTGACTGCAATGGCTCAATACGGAATGTTTGTAACTGCTAAAAAGATGACTCTGGGATTAAATGAATACATAAAGTCATCAATAGGCGATATGCAATCTACTGACAGTGGCTTATCCACTTTTGGTGGAGAAGTGAAAGTTGTGAAGGAAGCCATAGAGAGAGCTAGTGAAAGAGGATTGATACTCATTGACGAACTGGCAAGAGGAACGAACCCCGAAGAAGGCTACGCTATATCCAAAGCAATAGTGGAATATTTAAAAGATAAAAATGCAATCACAGTTTTGACTACCCACTATGACAATGTTGCTGATTTAGAAGAAGTAGTCCATTTGCAAGTAGTTGGGTTATCAAACTTGGATATAAATAAATTAAAGGATGAGATAAGCCTTGAAGAAGGCTTTGGCATAATAAACAAACACATGGATTATAGGCTAAGAAAAGTAGACAAAGATACTCCTATACCAAGAGATGCACTAAATATAGCTCGTATAATGGGTTTAAATGAAGAAATAATTTCTTTAGCCGAAAAAAATTTAAAAAAGAACCAATGAAAGGAGTGTTAAAGTGGGAAAACTAAATCTTGATGTAGAGAAAATAAACAAATCAAGGCAATCCGCTAAAAACATAGCAAATGAAGTTCAAAAATTTATAGATCAACACACAACTGTAGCTACAGAAAGAACAGTAGTGAGGCTACTTGGTGTAGATGGAGTGGATGAAATAGGAAAACCACTACCAAATGTAGTAGTTGATAACATAAAAGAAGGAGGAGGACTTCAAAGAGGAGCAGCCTACTGGATAGGTAATGCAATTGCAAATTTAAGCCTAACACCTCAAGAGATAGCTGAAAAAATCTCAAAAGGCGAAGTAGATATAACTAGACTTCCTGCTAAAGATGAAGGTGAAATTAGAGAACATATATATAAGATTGCAAATCAAACAGTTGATAAAATTAGAAATGTAAGAAAGACCAGAGAACATTATCTAAACACTCTTGGAGAAGGTCCAAAGCCATATCTATATGTAATCGTTGCAACTGGAAATATCTATGAAGACATCATTCAAGCTAAAGCTGCAGCAAAACAAGGTGCAGATGTAATAGCAGTTATAAGGACAACAGGTCAGTCATTGCTTGATTATGTTCCTTATGGGGCAACTACAGAGGGTTTTGGAGGAACATATGCAACTCAAGAAAACTTTAGACTAATGAGAAGAGCATTAGATGAAGTTGGAGAAGAAGTAGGTAGATATATAAGGCTTACCAACTATTGCTCAGGCTTATGTATGCCAGAGATCGCAGCAATGGGTGCTGTAGAAAGACTTGACATGATGCTAAATGACGCACTATATGGGATACTTTTTAGAGATATAAACATGCAAAGAACATTGATAGATCAGTATTTCTCAAGAGTAATAAACGGATTTGCTGGAATCATAATAAATACTGGAGAGGATAATTACTTAACAACAGACGATGCTGTTGAAGCAGCTCATACGGTGTTGGCATCTCAATTTATCAATGAGCAATTTGCTCTAAAAGCAGGACTTAAAGAGGAACAAATGGGATTAGGTCATGCATTTGAAATGGATCCTTCGCTAGAAGATGGATTTTTACTTGAATTGGCACAAGCTCAAATGGCTAGAGAGATTTTCCCTAAAGCACCACTAAAATATATGCCACCAACAAAATACATGACAGGGAACATATTTAAAGGTCATGTTCAAAATGCAATGTTCAATATGGTTTCAATCATGACTAACCAAGGTATACAATTACTTGGGATGTTAACTGAAGCAATACACACACCTCATTTGCATGATAGATATCTTTCAATTGAAAATGCTAAATACATCTTCAACAACGCAAGACATTTAAGTGAAGAAATAGAGTTTAAAGAAAATGGAAGAATCCAGCAAAGAGCTAGTGAAGTATTGGATAAAGCTTGTGATTTATTGGCTCAAATTGAAAAAGAAGGATTGTTCCAAACAATAGAACAAGGCAAATTTGGCGGAGTTAAGAGAATGAGAGATGGTGGAAAAGGATTAGATGGAGTTTGCAAAAAAGACTCCGGGTACTTTAACCCATTCATTGAATTGATGCTTGGAGGTGACAAGTAATGACTGAAGCTCAAAAGGTGGATTTAACAAAAGTAATGCCTTATGGTGACACTTTAAACGATGGAGTTATGCAGCTAAGCTTTACACTTCCAGTGCCATATGGAGATGAGGCTAAAGAAGCAGCTAGGCAAATCGTCTTGAAAATGGGTTTTGAAGAAGCCTCAGTGGTATACGCACATGACTTAGGAGTAGAGTACACTTATTTTATAGTGTATGCTAAGACAAGGCAAACTGTTGACTTTACCTCAATTGAAGTTCCTAAAGTAGACGTAGAAGTCATGGATAAAGAAGACATAGAAAACTTCATAAAAGAACATATCAAGAGAAATATAGTAGTTGTAGGGGCATGCACAGGAACAGACGCTCATACAGTTGGAATAGACGCCATCATGAACATGAAAGGCTATGCTGGACACTATGGACTTGAAAGATACGAAGGCATAGAAGCATACAATTTAGGTAGCCAAGTACCAAATGAAGAACTGGTAGCTAAAGCCATAGAACTAAATGCTGACGCAATCCTTGTATCTCAAGTAGTAACCCAGAAAGATGTTCATATTCCAAATTTAACAGAGCTTGTTGAACTTTTGGAAGCAGAAGGCATTAGGGACAAGGTTGTACTCGTCTGTGGAGGTCCAAGAATTACTTATGAACTTGCAAAAGAACTCGGCTATGATGCAGGTTTTGGCAGTGGATCATACGCAGAAGATGTAGCGACATTTATAGTAAATGAAATAGTAAAGAGAAATTTAATAAATAAATAATACGACAAAAAAACTTTCACAGATTATATGTGGAAGTTTTTTGTTTTCGACTAAAAATGATAGTATTTTTCAATAAAAAGGGGTATATTAAAATAATAGAGGTGATACTGATGGAGCTTTATATAAAAACTTTTGGTGAGTTTGACATATTACTTGGTGAAAAATCAATCATAGATAATCTAAAAAGAAGCTATAAGATTATGAAGCTCCTTCAATATTTTATTACTTTTAAAAACCAGAAAATATTGCCTGAAACCATTTATGAAACTCTCTGGGATGATTATGACTCAATGGATACTAAAAATGTGATTAAAGGACAGATTTTTAGATTAAAAAAAGGCCTTAAAGAAGCTTCAATAGATGAAGATACTATGACGATAGATTTTGTAAATGGATACTATATATTAAAGACAAATGGTAATGTTATAGTAGATAGCGATATTTTTGAAAAATTGATAGATGAAGCTAATCGAAATCTCACAAATGATTTCAATGAAGCATTCATATTATACAACCAAGCTTTTAAGATATATGAAAACCAGTATTTAGATAACTTTGGATATGAACTATGGCTAGTGCCAATAAGAAATTATTTTAGAAAATTATATGTAAATGCAGTTGAAAATGTAGTTGAACAATATAAAAAAGAAAGAATGAATGATGAGATTATAAATATTTGCCAAAAAGCATTATCTAAGGAACCATATGAAGAAAAGCTTCACCAGTATCTTATCGAAAGCCTATTAGCTAATGGAGAAATAAAACAAGCGGTAGATCATATAAAATATTTACAAAATGAATTTACAAAAGGCACAGGTATATTTACTATAGACACCATAAATCGGCTTGAGGATATCTTTGAAAAGCACCAAAAAGAAAATAA
Source organism: Tissierellales bacterium (assembly GCA_014360205.1). Taxonomy (GTDB): domain Bacteria; phylum Bacillota; class Clostridia; order Tissierellales; family Tissierellaceae; genus Soehngenia. The sequence continues at coordinate 132,158 of JACIXZ010000005.1, read as the reverse complement.
CAATAATGAATCAATTGAAATTGAAAAATTAAAATATTTAGAAGGTGCAATGAAATTAGATGAAGAAGAATTTAAAGTTATTTATCAGGTAACTAAAATTAGAAGAAAAAATCCAAACGAAGGGAATTATCTTTTAATAGTAGAACTCGACGATTTTAAAAAATATGATTCACTTAAGAAAATATGGCAGGATTTCACTTCAACTCTAATTACTAGAACTTTTAGGAAAAGCGATGTATTTACAATTTGGAGGAATGAAAAATTTTTGATTTTACTAAGCGATGTTAAGCATGGAGCGGTTTCAAGCTTAGAAAATCGATTTCTAATTAATTACTATGAAGCCGATGATGAAAAAGCTTTACCCATAAAGTTGAAACACATCTTATTAGAAGAAGACACAAAAATAAAACTTTAGAATTTCAAAAACTTGAAATAAATATAGCCTAGTGCTAAACTATAAAAGAGTAACTGGAAAAACAATTACTCTTTATTTTTTTGAGGTGATTTATTGATAGAATTATTTATTATTTTTAAGACAATTATATATACTGATTTAATTAAGGTTAATAACAATAGAGTTATCATAGTCCTTCTAACATCTTTGATAACACTATCGTTTATATATGTTATATTGAGTTTAAAAACCAACAAAAAATACTTGCTGGTATTTTTGTTTTATACTGTATTTTCAATAATATTGTTTGCAAATGCGATGTACTTTAGCTATTTTAATAGACTTATTTCCTTAGATGTGTTTAAACAGGTAGGGCTTGTTGGAGATGTTAAAGAAAGCATTCAAGAGTTAATTAGCTTTAAAAAATTAGCGCTTTTACTTGACATACCAATTATTGGTATATATTTGTGGCTTTTAAAAAAGAAAAAAATATCGTATAAAGTTTTTAAGATTAGCGAAAATAGAGCAAAAAAGCTAATAAAAACTTCTGTGCTTATGGTCGTAATCCTTTTTGTATACATGTTTTCAAAAGGGTAAATGAAAGCAGTTGTAGCTGATGAAATCTATTCTTTTTATGTCAATGATGTTATCAGTTTGATCAAAAAAGATGATAATTTACAAGATGTATCTGTAAAAGAGGAAAAGTTAAAAGAACTTTTAGATAAAGAATATCCTATAAACGAATACACTGGCATCGGGGAAGGAAAAAACTTGATAGTTATACAAGTAGAAGCCCTTCAAAACTTTGTGCTGTTTGAAGAAATCAACGGATTTGAGATCACTCCAAACTTAAATAAACTCGTTAAAGATTCTTGTACTCTATATTATGATAATTTTTTCCAACTAGTCGGGAAAGGAAATACATCAGATGCAGAAGTGGCAATTTTAAATTCTCTATATCCATCTTTAACTGAGCCAACTAACAATCTTTATCACAGCAATTCATACTATGGATTACCATGGATATTAAGAGATAACAGTTATACTTCATGGGCTTTTCATGGATATGAAAGAGAGTTTTGGAACAGAGATAAAGCATTTAAAGCTCAAGGTTTTCAAAAATTTATTGCCCAAGATGATTTTGTATTTGACAACTACATTGGATTTGGCATACCCGACAGGGAATTTTTCAAGCAGTCACTTGAATACATCAAAGAGCTTGATAGAATAGACGAAAACCCATTTTTTGCATTTTTAATCACACTTACAAGCCACACTCCATTTAAGATGCCGCCAAACGAGATTTACACAGACTTAGGAGAATTAGAAGGTAGCCTCACAGGAAACTACATTCATGCAATTCACTATGCAGATATGGAAATAGGCAGATTTATCGAAAACTTAAAAGAAGAAGGCTTATATGAAAACTCAGTAATAGCCATTTACGGAGATCACTTTGGGATTGCATCATATGATGAAAAAGAAAAAGTAAATGTAGAAAAAGTAATAAAAGAAAGATACGACTTCGACACTATGATGAACGTACCCCTGCTAATCCATGTTCCTGGGGAAGATATAAACAACACTATATCAACCGTTGGAAGTCAATTAGACTTTTTGCCAACTATATTAAATATAATGGGTATAGAAAATGAAAAGGGGATAATGTTTGGTAAGGACTTAAGCAATAAATATGATGAAAGCTACGCCTTCCCAATGGGCTACATCAAAGAAGGCTCGGTCATTTCAAAAGATGAGATGTTAGTAAGAGATAAAGCTCTTTTTGAAAACAGCAGGGCATTTAATAGAAATACAAGAGAAGAAATAGATATAGAAAAATTTAGAGAACTAAGTGAAAGGGCTTTGGAAGAGATCGATCTATCGAATTATGTTTTAGAGTCAAATTATATAGATAGATTACTCAATGATTAACTGGCATTAAGGGGGAATTTAAATGCTAGAGTTGATGATGATAATAAAATCGATTATTTATGCAAATGCAATTAAGATAGATAATAATAAAGCTTATATTGTTCTATTAACCTTCTTTATCTCATGTGCCATTTTTTCATTTATATCGTGGAAAAGTGGGGACAAAAAGAAGAGAAATATAATGGTTTTTTATAGTCTGATTTCAATATTGATGTTTGCAAATGCAGTGTATTTTTCATATTTCAATACACTTCTATCAATAAATGTATTGTCTCAAGCAAGGCAGTTAAACACAGTAAAAAACAGCATAAAACATCTTTTGGATTTGAGTAAGATAATATTGCTGTTAGACATACCATTTGTCTACTATTACTTAAACAAGAAAGAAAAACTATTTAACGGAAAAGGTGCATTAAAATCAGAGGACTACAAGAACATATTTAAAACATCATCAGTATTTGTATTGAGTATATTTATATATTTATTTGGTATAGGTGAATTAAAATCAGTTATCAACCAAGAGTTTTACTCACACCAAGTTGTGGATTTCTACAACATAGTAAAATCTGATAGAACAACTTTAGCTGAGGAACAGACGATGGAAGATGGGCTCAAACAAATCGAAAAAAGGATGAAAAATGAGGGGCAGAACTATCATGGGATTGGAAAGGGGAAAAATCTCATTGTCATACAAGTAGAATCTCTAGCGAATTTTGTCATGTTCAGGGACTATGATGGACAAGAGATAACACCTAATCTGAATAAATTAGCATCATCGCCTCACAGCTTATATTACAACAACTACTTTCAACTAATAGGCAAAGGAAATACTTCAGATGCTGAATTTGTATCTTTAAATTCACTCTATCCATCCATGGAAAAACCAACTTATTTTCAATACGCAGACAATAAATTCTATGGCCTGCCTTGGCTAATGAGGGACAATGGCTACACTGCATGGGCATTTCACGGATATCAGAGGGATTTTTGGAATAGAGACGAAGCCTATATCAACCAGGGGTTTGAAAGATTTATAGCTGAAGATAATTTTAACTTCACTGAAGAAATTGGCTTTGGGATAACTGATAAAGACTTTTTTAATCAATCTATGTTTTATATAAACCAATTAGATCAGAAAGATGAAAACCCATTCTTTGCATTTTTAGTCACATTGACAAGTCACAACCCATATGAAATGCCAGAGGAATACCAAAAAATAAATATTAAAGAAGAGCATAAAGACTCTTTAACAGCTAATTACCTTCAATCCATACACTATACAGATGAAGCTATCGCAGAATTCATTCAAAACTTAAAGGACAACGGGATTTACGATGATTCGGTTATAGTGATTTACGGGGATCATTTTGCTATAAATGCAGGACTTGAAACAGAAGAGGAGATATTAAATTATTTATTAGGTAGACCTTATGATTACGACATGATGATGAATGTACCACTAATCATACATGTACCAAATGAAAACTTGGGGAAAACTATCACTACTGTGGGAAGTCACCTAGATTTTTATCCAACTATAGCAAATATCATGGGATATGAAAATACAAAAGGAATAACTTTTGGAATGGATTTAAACAATCCAACCAGAGAAAACTATTTATTTCCTCAAACCTATTTATACAAAGGCTCTTTTATATCAAAGGACTATATGTTTCAATTTTCAAGAGATGGAGTATATGAAAATAGTAAAGTCATAAATAGATTTACAAGAAGAGAAGAAGATATAAATAAGTTTAAGGATATCACTTCAAGGGGTATAAGGGAGATAGAGTTATCAGATTATATATTAAAAAACAACTATTTCATGGAATACATCAAATAAAGGGATGATATGAATGAAAAAGAAAACCAATAAAATACTAGTACTTTTACTCACGCTTACACTTCTACTGCCAAGTTTTAGTTTTGCTCAAACATCAGTAGACTATAGCTATGTGGATTTTATAGTTGAATATATAAATGCTCATTACATTAAAGACATAGACTACGAAACTCACCAAAACAACATATTAAAAGGTCTACTGCAAAACTTAGATCCACACAGCGACTACTACACTAAAGAAGAGTATGAAGAGTTTATAAACAGTTTAAATCAATCATTTTCAGGTATAGGCATAGTCTTAAAGCTTGAAAATAACAAAGTGGTAATTGATAGAGTCTTAGATGACACACCTGCAAAAGCTCAAGGTCTAAAAGCAGGAGATGTTATAGTAAGCGTCAACTATCAAAAAGTAGAAGGACTTAGCTTGGAACAAGTAACTTCTCTATTGCGAGGGAAAGCTGGGAATATAGTTCGCATCGAGATAAAACGAGAAAATGAATTAAAGGTCTTTAAAGTAAGAAGAGAAAAAATTGAGATCTCACCAGTGGAGTATGATGTATTTAGAGGAGTAGGCTATATAAAACTAAATAGCTTTAGTGATGAAGCGAGTGAAAAAGTAAAGGAAGCACTTAAATATATAGATACTGTTGGAACTAATAAAGTCATACTTGACTTAAGAGATAACCCTGGCGGATATTTAGATGAAGCTGTAAAAGTAGCCAACCTCTTTGTTCCAAAAGGACCAATTGTTCATATAAAAGATAAATATGGAAATGTACAAAGTTATTATTCTAATTTGGAAGAAAGCAAATATAAGCTCGTAGTATTAGTAAACGAAAAGAGTGCTAGTGCCTCAGAAATCGTTGCAGCAGCAGTAAAAGACACAAAAGCAGGCTACATCATAGGGACAAAGACTTATGGAAAAGGCACAGTACAAAACATAGTTCAACTTCCAAAAGGAGATGCAATTAAATTAACTGTAGCTGAATATTTTAGCCCAAAGTGGGTAAAGATAGATGGAGTAGGAGTCACACCAGATTTAATAGTAGAAAATGAAACCTTTGATACTCAACTTGAGAAGGCAATTGACTACTTAAACAACTGAATGACTTAAATGTAACAAATTTGTAATACTAAAACTCAAAATTTGGTGTATAATCAAAGTATAGTAACTACTTTAGTAATGCTGCAATATATTTACATTTTATTGACCGCAGCTAAAGTAGATGTTATAATAACTGTAAAGTGCGAGTTACTGTACTTAACAGTACAAAATTTAAACAAAATTATAAGGAGGTAATTAGAACATGAAGAGAACCCTATCATTGGTGTTAGCTTTAGTAATGGTTCTAGGAATGATTCCTGTGTATGCACAAGCTGCAACTCCTCAAGAGGAAGCAGGGGAACTTCTAGAGCAATTAGGCGTTCTTAAAGGAGATCAAAACGGCAATTTAATGCTAGATAAGACTCTTTTAAGAAGAGACGCAGTAGTAATGCTAGCTAGACTTCTAGGCGAAGAAGAGGTAGCAGAGAATTATCCAGACGCTCCAACATGGAAAGACATAACAATCAAGTATTATATACCTTTCCTAGGCTGGGCACAAGCAGAAGGGTATTACAAAGGATACAATGATGCAAAATTCGGATTTAATGATGACATAACTGTACAAGATTACGCTCTAGTATTATTAAGAGCTCTTGGTTACACAGATGTTGAGTGGGAAGATGCTTACACAACAGCAAAAGAATTAGGCTTATTAGAAGGCGTAACTCTTACTGCAACAGCTAAAGTACCAAGAGGCCATATGGCAGTTATGACAGTAACAGCACTTAATACAAATGTTAAAGACAGTGATAAAACACTAGCTGAAACATTAGGAATTGAAATGCCTGTTGATGAACTAGTAGTAACAGCAAATGCAACAGGAGCTAGAAAAATCACTGTATCATTCAATCAACCAGTTGACAAAACAAAAGCAGTTATTGAAATTACAAGAGGCACTATTAAACCATCAGTGAAATCAGTTACATGGGCTGATGACAATAAATCAGCAGTAATTGAATTCAACACAAACATGGTTGCTGGTGACTATACTGTAAAAGTAACTGGATTAACTGATACACCATTGACAGCTACATTAAAAGTAGAAGCTGCAAAACTTACTTCTATTGAAATAAAAGGAGATGTTTTAGTAATTTCTAATGCTCCTACAAATACTCAAGTTAAAGCGGGAGTTGTAGCATTAAACCAATATGGAGAAGAAATATCAGGATTCTCTGGAAATGTTTCTTCATCTAAAGGTACAGGCACAGTTGCTTCGGGTCAATTGACTTTAACAGTATCTCCAGGCGCATTTGTAGTTGGTGAAACTGTAGTTGTTACTATAGTTGATCCTCAAACAGGAGTTATTGCAACTAAGACTATGAAAGTTGCTCAAGGAGCACAAGTAGCTGAAATAAAAATCGGCGAATTAAAAACTGATGATGCAACATTGGCTGCTAAACCAATCAATGTTACAAACTTGAATACCAATTTAGCTAAATACTATATTCCTGTAGAGATAAAAGACCAATATGGAAATGTATTAAAGGCAAGTGAATTGACAGGAGTTAATATTTACACTTCAAATTCACAAATATTAAATCCAAAAGGATTTAAAGACTTATCAGATGGAAGAACAGTAATTGAATTACAAGCTGCAACACCGTCAGCAATATCTGGAACAGTTGTTTTAACTATAGTTGCACAAACTACTGGAAAAACTGCATCTGCTACATTTAATATATTAGCAAATCCTAGAATAGACGTTGTTACAGTAGGTGCTCCAGAATCTGAATTAAAAATCAATAAGACATCTACATTGCCTGTAACCGTAATTGACACATATGGCAATGAAATGGCTCTTAAAGATATAACAATTAATGGTTCAGGTACTAATCAATTAACTTTAAACACTAATTCTTCTATAACTGCAACAAATGCTACTTTAAGTACTAAAACTAACTATACAACTGGTGTGGTAACAATTCAGATTACACCAACAGCTTCTCCAGTATCATTAGTAGTAGTTACTGGAACTGGAAAAGCTCAAACATTAACTTTAAATGCACTGGCTCAACCTGTACCAGAATCAATTAAAGGAATGAGCTCAGACTTTGTTTCAATGTTAGCAAATGATCCAAACATGAATACAAAAATAGTAGGGAATGTAGTATTCCTTGATCAATATGGAGAAGAAATTGTAGTAAGTACTTCAGGTGCTTTTAGTTATAATGTAGTAAAGAAATCAGGTACTTCAACTACTGGTTCTGCAATTGGTATGATTTCTGCAACAGCAACTCCAGGATCTGACGTATATACAGTAAAATTATACAAAGGCTCTGAATTACTCGATCAAATGGATGTTACTATTAGAGTTGTAGATAGAAATACAATAACATCATTTGGAATAGAAGATTTGAACAAATTCTATACAGGTTACAGTTCAAATCATGCTGATTACAATCAACAAGTAAAAATATACGGGCTTGTTAATGGGAATAAAGTAGAAGTACCACAAGATATGATAAAATTAGTTACAGCTACTAATGGATTGCAAATTACCACAGCTGGAGCATATATAGCACCAACAACATTATCAGCAATAGTTCCAACTAATGGCGCAGATGTAAAATCAACTATAACAGTATTAGTTGAAGCTGGAACAAACAGCTATACTTTGACTAAAGAAGTAGTATACAGCGATGCAGCACCAAAAGCACAATCTTTAGTTGCAAAATCAGGGGCAAAAACAGTTGAAGGAGCAGTGGAAATTTCAGCAAGTGCACTTAATGGTTCAAACAATTTAACAACAAGTTCAGCTTTGAAATTTGTTGCTATAGACCAATACGGGGTAGCTAAAACTACTGGATTTAGCTTTGCAGTAACAGGAAGCCCAGTCACTGGAATAAATCCTAAAGTTAGTGTAGCAGGAAATGTTCTAACAGCTACTGGTTTAACAGCAGGTGAAAGCTTTGTTGTTCATGCATTCATTGATGGACTTAACACACAAATCAGAGTTCATGTTGCTCAATAACTAACCACTAAACTAAAAACCTCGGGTAACCGAGGTTTTTTTATGCCTAAATGTAGTACATATTGCCTCTAAATCATATATATAGAGTATAGGGGGGTGAGAAAATGGTTGAGATAACAAAGAAAAGTTTAAAGCTTGAGCTTGATGGCGGTGTAGTGGACGGAAAACAAAAAATTGAATCAAAGACTTATTCAAACATCAATCTTACAGCAACTGACGAAAACATATTATCAGCAGGAGAGATACTTTCAGGATTACAAGAAAAAGCACTTGTAAATGTTAAAAGAATCGAAGAAGCTATTGTAACTGAATAATTTAAGAAAGGAGAATATTAATGGAAAAAAGAAAATTAATCATGCAGTTTTTAGATGCAGCAAACAAAGCATATAGCATATCTTTAGACAATCCTAGAGAAGATTTAACACAAGAAGAAATATATCAGGCTATGACAAATCTTGCTGGACTTGATGTGTTTGTATCAAGAAATGGTTTGCTGACAGCACCAAATAAAGCCAATATAGTCACTACATCAACTACAGAAATAGAATTTTAATAAAGGGGGCCACGGGCTCCCTTTAATTTAAAGAGGTGGGAGAAATGGAAGAACTCTATACCAATATCGCTAATTTAGGTTTTCCTATCGTCATATCGCTATTTTTATTAGTAAGGATCGAAGGAAAGCTAAATGAGCTTACTAAAAGTATAACAGAGTTATCAAAAGTCATAGAAACAAAGCTAAATTAAAAGGATAGCCTAAGCTATCCCTTTTTCTTTCTCAATTACTTTTCTGTTTATTATAAAGCCTGTACCCAATAAGACCCAAAATATAGGTGCTACTGAAACTATGCTGTCATTAGAAAGACCTGTAAAGAGATACATGCTTACCGCAAAGAATATTCCAAGGCCTGTGACCTCTATAAAATCATTATAATCATCTTTCTTAAAATAAGCTTTAAAGCTAGTAATAATATACATTATAAATATAGAAAGCTGAGCTAATAGTGACACTAAACCTGTGTTTATAGCAGTTTGCAAATACATGTTGTGTGGTTTGTCAACAACAGAGTAAATGCTGTTTAATCCTTTAATTTTCCCGACAAAATCGTTGTTAGGGAAGTATATGCCATAGGTATCTGGGCCATGACCAATAAGTACTGTGCCCTTTATTAAAGGAATAGACCTAGACCATATATAACCCCTATTTGATGCCATATATTCTCTGCCTTCAAAATTAAAGTATTCTGCTCTTATCTCTTCATTTCCCAAAAGTTCTCCACTGTATCCTAAAGCTTTGGTATTGTTGCTTTCATCATATGCAAATCTAATGGATTTACTTCCTCTATTCGTATTTAAATCTGCTTGAACTATCAGTCCGTGCGTATCTGACAGAATCAAATGAATGGTATGTTTATTGTAGGGCTCTTTTGTAGCCTTGTAAGTTCCTTCTTCAATCATCTCAACTTCAAGAGGAGTACCGTATTCATCATAAAAACTAAAAAAACCATCTTCATTTACAATTTTAATTTCATGGTCAGTAAATTTTATGTCTATTACATTGTCTTCCAATACAATATCTTCAAAGTCTATATAATGAACTTCAACTAACGATTTTACACCTGATATCAATCTATCAGTAACTGTTCCATCTAATGCAGTGTTAACTCCGAAGAATATGACTGCTACTAAAACAAATGCTAAAGCAAAGAACTTTATATTGTGTCTGATCTGCTTTCTATAGAATATTATTGCTAAAACTACATAAACTACAAAGCTTAACAATGCTGCTCTAGACCTAGATCCAAGCAGTGTCAAGAAGTTTGCAGCGCCTACCAACAAAAAGAATAGTCTTTGCTTTTTATCTTTTAGCAAAAGCACCATAGTCAATGCTATAGTAAAAATCATGCTCGTATAAACACCAACATAGTTTATGTTATAAAGCGTACCATAGGTTGCTTTGCTTGCAGCAAATGTGAAGTTTAAAGTATCTTTTAAATGCTCGTAAGCATTTGGCAATATGAGATTTTTTCCGAAATCAGTCATAAAGAAGTCTCTTCCCAAAAACTGAGTTAATCCGATTAATGCCATAACCAAAGAGGATACTGAAAGTGAATATATTAATGCTTTTACCTGTTTTTCATTGTCGACTGTATTATATGCCAAAAACATCAAAATCAAGTATGAAAGAAGAGCATACATTCCTTCATAGCGATCTATAAATCCTTTTAAAGCCACTGATTTATAGCTTGAAAAAATAACTGAAATTATTATCAATGCTGCATAAATTAACATAGGATAATAGAATTTGTCTTTTCTAAGTTCAATATTTTTATTTAAATAACTTCTTGAAAAAAACATAAATAGCCCAATAAAAGCTGTTATGGACAACCAAACCATTTTGTAATACGAGAAAAAGTCAGCATTGTCTTGTCCATTTGTAAAATATTTAAGTTCTGCTGGCACTTCAACTACCTTCATATATACAATAAGAGGTATAATTGCAACTGCAATTATCAGTGGTAATATTATCCATATATCGTATTTATATTTTTTATTTGATTTTTTAATTGTATTTTTATTCTTTGCCATAGCTACCTCCTTATAATGTTATATAAGTATTATACACTATTTAAAAGTTAGTTTTAAGTAAAATATTAACAAATTTAATACTATCTATTGAAATTAAATAATATTTATTGTAGGATAAATTAAGAGATTTTAAGGAGGAAAAAATATATGCGGTATAATAAAAATACCATACTAATGGTTTTTATCGATTTTCTTATCATAAACTTTACAGCTATGTTGTCAATTTTTTTGAGATTTGAAAACATATCAGACCCACAATTTTTACGTTATTTAGAAGTATATAAGAGCACTTTTTTATTTATATCCATATCAAAATTATTAGTTCTATATTTTTTTGGTCTTTATAGAAGCATTTGGAAGTATGCAAGCGTAAATGAAATGCTAAAAATTATAGCCGCATGTTTAGTTGCAAACATAGCTTCTATTGCAGTACTTGCTTTCTTGCAAACTTCTCTTCCTAGGTCGGTATATATAATGATGATAGTATTTGATACTGCACTTATTGGAGGATTTAGATTCTCTTTAAGAACAGTTTATGAGAGATTTAATCATAGGACTTCAGATGACAAAAAAAATATAACAAGAGTAATGATAGTGGGAGCTGGAGATGCTGGAGCGATGATATTAAAAGAATTTAAAAATCATTACTCATACAAATATAAACCTGTGGCATTGGTAGATGATGATAAAAATAAAAAAGGAAAATTAATTTATGGAGTGCCTGTGCTTGGGAATAGAGAGGATATACCAAGACTAGTTGATAAGTACAATGTAGATGAGATAGTCATAGCCATGCCATCAGCGCCAAAGGCTGAAGTCAGCAAAATCGTTGAAATTGCAAAGAATACTAAAGCTAGACTAAAGATTTTGCCGGGTATGTACGAGCTAATAGACGGGGTAGTTAGCGTAAGTGCTATAAGAGATGTTCAAATAGAGGATTTACTCGGTAGAGAAGAGATAAAAACCGATCTTTCTGAAATTAGCTTGTATTTAAGAGAAAAGACCGTATTAATTACAGGCGGAGGAGGCTCAATAGGTTCTGAACTAGCAAGGCAGATTGCTGCACAAAGTCCAAAACGTCTAATTATACTAGATATATATGAGAATAATGCATATATGCTAGAGAATGAATTAAGAAAAAGGTATCCTAACTTAGACTTAATTGTTTACATATCTTCAATAAGAGATGAAAATAGACTAAGAGAGATATTAAAAAGAGAAAAAGTGGAAGTCATATTTCACGCTGCTGCACATAAACATGTTCCTCTAATGGAGATTAGTCCAAAAGAAGCCATAAAAAACAATGTTTTTGGAACAGTTAATTTAGCTAAAGCTGCTGTGGAAAACGGAGTTAAAAAATTCGTGATGATATCGACAGATAAAGCTGTAAATCCCACCAATATAATGGGGGCATCAAAGAGAGTCTGTGAACTTGTAATCCAAGCTTTTAATGACAGATATGATACAGAATTTGTTGCAGTAAGATTTGGGAATGTGCTTGGCAGCAACGGAAGTGTAATACCCCTATTTAAAAAACAGATTCAAGAAGGAGGGCCTGTTACTGTTACACACAAAGATGTCGTTAGGTACTTTATGACTATACCAGAGGCTGTGTCTTTAGTCATTCAAGCAGGTGCGATGGCAAAAGGTGGAGAGATTTTCATATTGGATATGGGAGAGCCAGTTAAGATTATAAAACTTGCTGAGGATTTAATTAAATTATCAGGATTTGAACCATACACTGAAATACCAATTAAAATCACAGGATTAAGACCTGGAGAAAAACTTTATGAGGAACTAATACTTGACGAAGAAGGTGTAACAGCTACAAAACATCAAAAAATATTTGTAGCTAAGCCTACAAATATTGATTATAAAGAATTTGAAAACAATTTGAAAGAATTAAGAAAAACAATGAATGACCTCAGTGATGACGAAATAAGGTCATATGTAAAAAGAATAGTAAAAACATATAGGTTTGAGGAGTGAAAACTCCTCTTTTTATGTATATTCTACAAATAGTTTAACGATAATTTAATTGAAATTATGCAATAATATAATAAATATATTGAAAATTTATGATATACTGAATACATAGAAAATAAAAAGGGGGAGAATGATGAAAAAAGCAAGAGTATTTACAAGTCTTTTACTTGCCATAGCTATGCTCATAACTATGGTTCCTATGAATCCTACAAATGTGTTTGCTGAAAAAGCGAATCATGTAGTTATAAGTGAAGCATATGGCGGTGGAGGAAACAGCGGCGCAACCTACAAAAACGATTTCATAGAACTTTACAATCCAACATCAACAGATATCGATATATCAGGCTGGCAAGTCCAATATGCATCGGCAACTGGTAGTTTTGGTAACAATAATGTTGTACTTCAAAATGCAGTGATTAAAGCAGGTGGATATTTCTTAATCCAAGCTGCAGCAGGTACAGGAGGGACAGTTGACTTGCCTACTCCAGATGCAACCTCCAATATATCTATGGGTGCAGCAAATTTCAAACTAAGACTACTAGACAACAATGGAAATGTAGTAGATTTTTTGGGAGCAGGCACAGCTAATGATTTCGAAACAAAACCAGCTTCTGCAGCTAGTAATACAACGAGTGCCCAGAGAAAAGATAACGACGGAAGTGAAGCCGGCATAACAAATGGCTGGGATACAGATAACAACAGTGAAGATTTTTATACCGCAGCGCCAACACCAAGAAATTCACAATACAAAGGAGATAATGGAGGAGAAGATCCAGAAAATCCTGTGATCGTACTACCTATTGCTGAAGCTAAAACCAAACCTACAAATGAAGTAGTTACAGTGGAAGGAATTGTGACTTATTCAACTCAAACTAGGACAGTTTTCATGCAAGATGAAACTGGAGGAGTTGCTATTGACAATGGAGGAAATAGCTCAATTGGATTAGTTAATCTGGTTGGCAAAGAAGTGCAAATCACTGGGAAAATAAGCCCATATGGCGGGATGGTGCAAATAGTGCCTCAACAGCCAACTGACATAGTGATATTAAATGAATCGCCTACTATGCCAGAACCTTTAGCGCTAACAATACCAGAAATAAATTCTTCAAACAGGGTATATGAAGGTATGTTAGTAAAAGTTACATCAGCAAAGCTTACACATATAGGCGGCACAAATATAGCTAGTTTAGCTAATCATAAAGTGGAACAAAACGGAGTAGAAATAACATTAAGATCTCACGGAATAAATGACAAAGCAGTTGGTGATTATGTCGATATCCTCGGTGTAATTGGATATTTTAATGCACCACAAATTCAGGCAAACGGGACTGATGTAATTAAATCAGCACCATCAGCAGTTGTTGGTGTAGAAGCAAGTCCTGGGAATGGATCATCTATAAAGCTTGGGACTACTATCACATTGTCGACTCCAACTGAAGATGCTCATATTGTTTATTCTTTAAATGGTGGAGAAGAGGTAGTTACTTCATCAAACACAGCTCAAGTAGTAATTAGTAAATTTGATGAAGAAAATAAAGCAACTATTACAGCTAAAGCGGTTAAAGGAGAAGAAGAAAGTTTACCAAATACTTTTGTATATCATCATGCAAAAACAAGCGCTGTCACTGCAAATCCAGTAGGAGCAGTTTCTGATGGAGATATCATTAACCTATCAGCATCTGAAAATGCTGTGATTAAGTATATAATAACTTATAAAGTAGGAACAGAAGATGAAACCATCAGTGAAGAATTCACATACACTACACCTATAGTAGTTAATGAGGCAGATTTACCAATGGATATAACTGCATTTGCTATTGAAGAAGGATATCTTGATAGCGATCCAGTAGTATTTAGATATTATTTAAGATCAAATGAACCATATAGAAATTACTACGGACAACTTCATTCACATACTGCTGAAAACTCTGATGGTTCAGGAACTTTGGTTGAAGCTTATGCATATGCTAAAAATGTAGCTAAATTAGATTTCTTTGCAGTTACAGACCATTCGAATTCATTTGACACAGCACCATCATCTGATAAATATCCAACATACAACTTAGTTGATTATAATTCAAACAATGTAAAATGGCAAAATGGATTAAGAGCAGCAGAAAATGCAAGAGATGAAAACTTCATAAGCATATATGGATATGAAATGACTTGGTCAGGAGGACCAGGACATATAAATACTTTCAATACCACTGGCTTTGTAAGCAGAAACAATACTGAACTTAATAACAAGACTAATAATTTAGGACTTCAACAATATTATCAGTTGTTAAAAGACACTCCGAATTCAATATCTCAATTTAATCACCCGGGACCAACTTTTGGAAATTTTGCAGACTTTGGGTATTTGGATCCTGTTATAGACCAAAGAATAAGTTTGATTGAAGTAGGCAATGGAGAAGGTGCAGTAGGAAGTGGCGGATACTTTAGATCATACGACCAATATATAAAAGCATTGGATAAAGGTTGGCACTTAGCCCCTACAAACAATCAAGACAACCACAAGGGTAAATGGGGAGATTCTAACACTGCTCGAACTGTAATATACACAAATGATCTTTCTTTAGACGGACTTTATGCAGCACTTAGAGAAATGAGGGTTTGGGCTACTGAAGACAACAATCTAGATATCGTTTATACATTAAACGATAATTTATTGGGAACAATTTTAGATGAAGTTCCAGAAAGTGCAACTATCAAAGTATCTGTAAATGACCCAGATCCTAATGACAAGATACAAACACTTTCAATAATTTCAAATGGGGGCAAAGCTGTAGTAAAAGAAACAGTAGGATCTAACTCTATAGAATTTGAGACTACTATTGAAGATCCAACTCCAGGATACTATTTTGTACAAGTGGTTCAAGAAGATGGAGATATAGCTGTAACTGCGCCTATTTGGCTAGGTTCCGCACCAAAATTAGGCATAGATAGCCTTTTCTATGATCAGATGATGCCTGTTACAGATGAAAGCTTAAAGATAACAACAAAATTATTTAATAACGAATCTACTCCTGCTACTCTAAAATCTATAGAGTATCAGCTTAAGAACGGTTCAGTGATTTATCGTGATACACCAAATCAAACAATACCTGCAAGTGGTGGCATGATAAATCATGAGATTTCTCATACATTTACAACACCTGGGAAATATACAGTATATGTAACAGCAGTCATTGAGTCAAACGGGGAAGAAATGACATTTACTAAAGAACTAGATATCAATGTAAGAGATAGGGATAGATTAATATATGTTGGAATAGATGCATCGCATGACAACGAGTATGTTGCAGGAAACTACAAAGCTAGCATGGGGAACTTTGCTGCATTAGCTGCAAATTATGATATCAGAGTGGTGGAACTAAATACTTCTGAAGAATTGATTTCAGCACTAAATAACCCAAAATATGAGATGTTCATATTTACTGTGCCAAGTAGAAGAAATGGAAGTACAGGAAGAATTCCTTGGAAGAGCTACTCAGATGCTGAAATTCAAGCAGTTGAAAACTTTGCTAAGCAAGGGAAAACTTTAATACTAACAGGATGGGGAGATTACTACGAAAGCTATTCAAATTTAAAGAATAATCCTGCATTCACTCCAGATCAACATATGGCTGCACAACAAAATAAGATACTAGAAGCTATTGGAGCAAGGCTTAGAATAACTGACGATGAAGCTAAAGATAATGTGTTAAATGGAGGACAACCGCAAAGACTTTATCTAACTGACCACAATGGATATGTTAATCCGTTCACTCAAGGATTAGATCCATCTCAAGTATTTAGCCAATATGGAGGATCGACTATTCATGCAGTTGATGAGAACGGATTACCTACTTCTGTGCTACCAAACACTGTATTGCCAATCATAAGTGGACATGAAACAACTTTTTCAGCAGATGATGACAAAGATGGAAATCCACTTCCACCAAAATACAATGATAGATTGCTTTTGATGGCTAGTGAGGAAATAACTTATGAAAATGGCAACACAGCTACAGTAATAGCAGCAGGTGGGGCATTTATGTCGAACTTTGAAGTTCAGGTAGAGGTTGACAATGCAGGAACTCTGCCATATAGCAATTACAACATAGTAGAAAATATCTTAGTTTCATTAAAAGATATAAACCCAATATCTGAAGTTCATACTTTGCCTATAGGGACTCAAGTATTAGTAGAAGGCATAGTTACTACCGATGTATACAATGGTTCTGATGATAACAAAGGATTCTTTGACTGCATATATATTCAAGATGAAACAGGAGGGATCAATTTATTCCCTGTATCATCTGGGGTAGAAGTAGGGCAAAAGGTAAGAGTGCTCGGGAATATAGATGAATATCAAGGAGAAAGACAGATCCAAGTTCAAAAAATAACTGTCATAGACAGCACAATAAATCCAGTTGAACCTCTAGTAGTTTCACCTCAACAAGCTATATCGATTGAAAACCTTGGAAGACTAGTTAAATTCACTGGGACAGTTGAAGATATTAAGACTGATGCAAATGGTGTAGTTGGTCAATTGATAGTTGATGGTGTGATTGTCTATATAAATGGATATATAACTAAAAATGTTTCACTCTCTCATATCAAAGTTGGCGATAGAGTAGAAGTAACGGGTATATCCTCTATAGGTGAGAATATGTCCTCAGATACTGAATTTTTACCTCGAATAAGAGTTAGAGACAGAAGTGAGATAGTATTATTAGCACCTGAAATCAAGATAGAGTTTAATGATGTCAAGAGTGACTCATGGTATGCTAATTCAGTATATTATGTTACATCTAGGGGCTTATTATTGGATTCACCAAGCCAAGCATTTAGACCTAACAGCCCATTTACACGTGCTATGTTAGCTCAAGCTCTTTCAACTATAGATAGTGAAGATTTAAGCCAATATAACAAAACAAATTTCAACGATGTAAAGATAGAGCATGACTATGGAAGATCAGTAGCATGGGCTGTAGAAAACAATATAATGTCTGGATATGCTAACAAGAGGTTTGCACCTAATCAAACGGTGACTATAGATGAAATGGAGGAAGCTTTAAATAGATATTTGGGATATAAGAATATCGATTTGAAAGATGGCAGATATGTTATCGAACTTCCTAATGAGGCAATCAAGAACAAAGGGAAAAATGAAATCACTAGAGCTATTGCAGCATATATACTAGAAGATTTCATAAAGACAATAAGATAGAAAAGTATATGGTATAAATTAAAAAACCACAGTGAACGAAATGTTCACTGTGGTTTTTTAAAATGCATTTATAGTCTCAATCATTTGAGATGGCTTTACTAAGTTTCCTGAAGTATCTCTGATATATATAGGATTATCAATTACTCTGACAGCATACTTTGATTGAATTGGCTTTGATTTTAATGTGATTACTAAAGTTGATTTATCTGTTGATTTTACAGTTGTTGTGTAATCATCCGTACTCAATACTTTATTGTCAGCCAGTCTAATTATTTGAAGATCTCTTCTATAAAGGCTAGCTCCCTCTTCTTCTAAAGGCTCACTAAAGGTTATCTCCATATTGTTTCCATTTATCATCACTAAATTGCTCTTTAGAACTGGACTTACTTCATCTACTACATTAAATAGACCCGGGTCTACATTTGTGCCAATCGATGTCATTATTTTGTTCGTATTTGGAATCACAGTTGTATTTGGTTGAATATATGTCGTGCTGTCTGCTAGTATAATTTGAACAATATTTGAACCATCTACAATTACTCTTGAAATAGTATGTCCTGCAACTACAAAATCCGATATATCAGCTTTTATTATTGGCATATTAAACTTTACTTTTATGAGATTAGGCTCTGCTAAAACTGCTTGTTTACCTGATATATTTGGATAAAAATCAACTACTTTCCCATTTCCAGTAGCAGTGCCTTCAAATTTTAGACTCAATACTAATGGATCTGTGAAATTGCCAGATGTATCTTTTAAACCTCTGATTTCAAGATTAGTAAGGTTATCAGCAGCACCTATCATTACTTTTTTACCATACATATAATCAGGCAATACTATTGTCAAAGTTTTTAAATCGGGGCTTAAGCTTATTTGAGTGCCCTGCACTAGATAGACTTCTGTCCCGCCTATTTTTGCAATGTAGTTATATAGATAGCTTGTGGTCTTCTCATCCATAGGCTTTGAAAACTCCATGATGATTGTATTTCCATAGCCCGAATAATTTACTAATCTTGGACTTTCATAATCTTTGACATTTAGGGTGGTAGTAAATGGCTCTATCTTTGTGCCACTCATATCTTTTATTTCGGATATGCTTAGCTTAATATCACCTTTTGGGAGCACACTGTAGAAGTTTACAGTATATTCTCTGCCACTTCCAACCACATCTTTTATTAGTATTAAGCTTCCATTTTTATCCACTACGTTATAACTATTAGGTATATTTCCAACTACAGTCTTGTTGAAGATTACTTTTATAAATTTACCATTATCATCAACTACTGCTGAAACGACTTCAGGCTTTCTTGAGTCAACTGTTGGAGTTACTTTTATTAGAGCTTGTGATATCTTGTTATCAGAATAATCTCCAATTCCTTCTATAAAGATGCTAGTTTCTTTATTTGGAATAGGGTTTTCGTTAAATACTGCTATGACTTTTTTACCATCTACGGTTATGGAATCTGGATACTTTCTATACACTCCATCTTGTTTCCAATATATGCTTTCTTTAGTTACTGTCATTGGATTAATTAGTTCGTTAAACTCTAATGTCAATTGATCCAATGAAGCTGTTGATTTTATAATTTCAGGGGGTAGTGTATCTTTTATAATGGTAAAAGATCTAGTGTCTATATTCATCTTGTTACCTGCAAAATCTTCCAAGCCTTGAGTCAATATAGTATAAGTCCCCGGTGCCAATGTGGTAGATGTAGAATATCTTAACTCTATGGATTTATATGATAGCACTGGGTTTGATAGCGATGTAGTAGCATTTATATTGAAGTTAGTCATTGAAGGTACTGTTTTAATTGGTTCTGAAAAATTAATTCTTATTCCAGTAGTTCCTAAAACATCTATACCAGTTACTCTAGGAGGAGTTGTATCATTTGCAGTAAAGGTTTTATCTTTGAATTCTATAAATTCATTAGTTGTTGATCTGATATTTCTTGCAGTCAATGTATATTCTTTGTTGTTTTCCATTGTTCCGTTTAATACGAGTACAATAGTTTTATCTCCATTTTCGTAGTAAACTCTATTTATAGCACCGGCGTTTGTTTCATAGTTGTATACGAAACTTGAAAGATTTGTATCAACTGGCTTATTTAAATTTATCTTTATCTCTTTTAAATTGTCTGCAAATATGCTTGAAATATCAAACTTTATATCTGATATTACGAAAGTCTTAATTCCAGTTGATTTTGAACCACTAAAGATTATATATTCATATGTTCCTAAAGACAAATCATCTTTAGTAAAGTCAAATGAACCATCTGAATTTAAAGGGATGTTTAAAGTTTGTATTCCATTATTGGATTTTAAGTATAATTTTAATTCATCTACATCTTTGACAGATCCTTTTAAATTTAAAGAATCATTAATAACTTTTGCATCATAACTTATATCCAATGGAATTAAATTGAGCACTGCTAAAAGGGAAACGGTGCTTCCCTTTACAGGCAGTGCAAGAGCATTATAAATCATAGCTGATGCTTCCCCTCGAGTAAGAGTTTTTGAAGGAGGGAAGTTTAAATCTTTCATTATCCCAAGATTTTGAGCTAAAGTTGGCACATTTGACCAATTCTTGGCTTCTTCATTGTAACCCAAAGCCCTTAGAAGAACAGTTTGAAACTGCTGAACAGTCACAGGTTGTCCATAGCCAAACTCTGTGCTAGTCATGCCTACTATGAGGCCTTCATTTCTAGCCCACAAAATATATGGAATATAGTCTGACTGTTTAGAACCGAGGTCTTTAAATACATTTACTCCTTTGTAGTTTTTAGCAACGTCTTCTTTGCCGTAGAGCCTAGAAATAATAACCACCATTTGCTCTCGAGTAAGCTTCCCATCAAGATTTAAATTGTCTTTTCCATCTCCAATTATTACTCCAAGCTTATTTAAAAATTCACCTTGAGATTGATATGGATTCTCTGCTGATACTATAGTACTTGTACTCATCAATAGTATCAAGGCCAGCACAAATGACATAATGCGCTTCATAAAATCACTCCCTTTATTTTTATATCTTAATTATACATCAATACAGAGATTTTTTATATTACATTTAAGTTAATTTGGGTATTGAGGACATATCAATATTATTATATAATATAAACGATATTACATCAAAATAGGAATATATGGGGAGGATACATATTTGGAAGAAATAAGCTTAAGAGAAATATTTTTTTTGCTGAGTAAACATAAGAAACTAATAATTATTTCAACAGTTATCTTTACATTGTTAGGGTTAGGATTTAGTTTAGTAAAAAGCTATGAATATGAAGCGTTTACAACTTTGATGGTTATAAGACCTCAAACCGAAAAAACTGAGGTAGTGAATGATTCTCAAGAACTTCAAAAGGAGCAGAGATTTATTGCTACCTGTATTGATATTTTGAGATCTAGATCGATATATGATCAACTAGTTAGAAATCTAGAAATTGAAGATTTAGAATTTAAAGATTATCAGGAAAATGTAAGTGTATATCAGACTAGCTCAGCCCCAATAATAAGAATAACGGTCAAAAATGAAAGTCCTGAATTAGCAGTTTCAATTGCTAATGAATTATCTACTTTGTTTATTAATAATGTTGGAAGATATCTTGAAGTAGAATCCATATCATTAATAGACAAAGCGATAGAGCCTAAAGAACCAATAGAGAAAAATACAGTGCTTAATTTGGCTATAGGAGCTATTCTAGGGATAATGATAGGTATATTTGCTTCTTTTGCAATAGAATATTTTAACGACACTATTAAGACGCCAATTGAAGTAAACAATTATTTATCATTGCCAGTAATAGCAACTATACCGAGTGGAAAAACCACTAAAAACAAAGAAAATACAAATCAAAAAATATTGGAATCTTTTAGATTAATGAAAACTAATATTAAATATGGAAACAACAAGGATCTAAAGAGTTATGTAATAACATCCGCTATGGAAGAAGAGGGCAAGTCCTATATAGCATTTAATTTAGCTAAATCATTGTCAAATTCAAAAGAAAAAGTTTTGCTTGTAGATTTTAATATGAAACATCCAAGTTTAAGTGAACAGTTCAATTTTAAAGATAAATTGGGTATTGCAGATTTTCTATTAGATAAAGTTCAAGCTGAAAATTTATTATTCAGTAATGTCTTAAGTGATAACTTATACTTTATTCCTATAGGCAAAATTCAAAATGTAAATTCATTAGAATTGCTAAACACTGATAAAATTAAAAGTTTTATGGAATTAGCTAAAGAAAATTTTGATAAAGTTATTATCGATACACCTGCATCTAGTTTTGTGGCTGATGGATTGGAATTAGCAGCACTTTCGGATGGAACTATTATAGTTGTGGGAGTAAATGAGACAAAACTTGAATTAGCTAAACACACTGTAGATTTATTAAATAATGTTAAAGCTAACATAGTTGGAGTTGCATTAAATAAAATTCCTCTTGAAGAAGAAAAGTTTTATGGATATTCATACCTATACTTAAAAGATTATTCATAAATGTAGACTCTTTATAAAAGCATCATTTCGAAATGCATAAATGCATAGAAATGATGCTTTATTTCATTTTTATTACAATTTCCATAATCTGATTAAAACTAATTCTAAGTGATATAATATAGGTGTAGATAATATATAAAGGGGTGTAAAAAATGAAAGGACTGTTTAAACTTACATCTTTAAGTTTAGCATTGGCAATGACATTAAGCACAGGGGTAGCCTTTGCTGATAGTACAAATGCTAAAGGAAAAGGCAAAGCTGAAGTTAAAATTTCAGAGAAAGTTTCTATAAATGATCAGATAATTAGTAGCTTAAAAAACAAGATCGAGGTTGAAAATCTCGAGTTAAAAGAGACTAAGGCTAAAAACTTAGTCCAAATCTCAGGGAACATCAAAGTTGATGGTATGGATTTATCACATTTTAAAGGCAATACTAAGATAAAAGTTAAATTGAACAATGTGGTAGTGAATTTAGATAGGGAAGGCAAGTTCAGTCAACTTATGAACAAAAACAATCTTGATAAACTAGTACTTGGAGTTTATGTAGGGAAAGTAAAACTTTATGAACAAAACATTGACACAAAGACTTTACCAATTTTGACCTTAGAAAAAGCTTTTCAAATTGCTAGAGAAAAAGTTGCTAAAATACCTAGTTTAGAAAGCATAAAAATTAGTGATAAAGCAACAATAATTGAAGCAAAAGAAGCCTTAAATCAACTTAAGAAATTACTAGGCTCAAGTGCTTCAACAAATCAAGAATATCAAACTATGTTAACTAGAGTCAATCAAGCTTTAGAAAGAGTTAACTATCTTGAGCGCATAACTTTACGATGGATAGAAGAACCAAAGCTAACTAGATCTAACAAAGAAGTTGTATTGACGGGGAAAATTAATATACCAGAGAACTTAACAAATGTTGTTGTTAAAGTCAATGGAGAGACAGTGACAACTAAATATGGTGTTTTTAAATATTTAGTTAACTCAAATGTTTCTAATTTCGTAGTAACAGTTGAAGTAAACGGCGTGATAAATAATGAATTGACCAGGGTGGTAGCAAACGAAGAAAATACTACTAGCGTTCAAAATGTGGTGAATTTGATTAATGCTCTACCAGCTAAAGACAATGTAAAATTATCTGATAGAAATAACATTATTAAAGCAAGAGCAGCTTATGAAAATCTTTCACAAGAGAACAAATCTCTAGTAACTAACCTAGCTAAGCTAATAGAAGCTGAACTAAAACTTAGAGAATTAGAAATGGCACAAATAACATGGGGATTCAAACCAACAGAATTTTCAGATGGACAATATGTTGGTAAATTAAATTTAAATAACATTGACAACTCAAGAGTAAAGGTAAGATTAGGAACAGCTCCAAATGATGATATAGCAGTATTAAATAATGGGTTTGTCTTACTAACAAAGACCGGGACTGAGATAGTTGCTGTTTTTGTGTATTTAGACAATGTGATTGTACCAAATCTCAGCATCACTATAAATTAATACATTTTCAAGAATTTTATCCTAAGTAAAATATCCGAATGGATATTCTACTTAGGATTTTTTATTAAAGAGAGAATATTTTATCTATAAATTATGAATTTTTGTGTATTTTTTATTTCTCTTGGGTATATAAAAAAAGCAGTGATAATAATAAAAGGGGGATTTTTATGAGTATCAAAAACAAGAAGTTTCTTAGTTTTGTACTTTCATTTGCTATGGTATTAAGTATTCTCGTTGTACCAGCAAACATATCACATGCAGAAGGCAATGAAACCTTGACAATTGTTCATGTAAATGACATGCATGGTAGAGTTGCTGAAAATGCAGGTAGTAAAGAGTTAGGGTTTGCAAAGCTTGCAAGCGTTGTAAATGGACTTAGAGAGAGTGATCCTAATGTATTATTTTTAAATGCAGGAGATACTTTTCATGGAACAATTGATGTTAATTTGACTCAAGGCGAAGAGATAGTAAAGATAATGAATAAAATGGGATTTGATGCTATGACACCAGGGAATCATGATTTCAACTACGGTTATAATAGGTTGTTAGAATTAAAGAACATGGCAGAGTTTCCAATTTTGGGTGCTAATATCATCAAGGAATCTGATAAAACTTCAGATTTCGAACCATATGTAATAAAAGAAATGGATAATGGACTAAAAGTAGGTATATTTGGTCTAGCAACTGACGAAACAAAATATAAATCCCATCCATCTAACACAACAGGCATTGAATTTGCTGATGTTGTAAGCACTGGAGAAAAATGTGTAAAAGAACTTAAAGAAAAAGGTGCAGATGTTATTATTGCATTAGTACATTTAGGTATAGATGAATCAAGTGTAAATACAGCAAATATGTTAGCTGAAAAAGTAGAAGGTATAGATTTAATAGTTGACGGGCATAGCCATCATATACTTGATGGAGGTATGCTTGTGAATGATACTTTAATAGTTCAAGCAGGATCATACACTCAAGATGTAGGATTTGTTAAATTAGAATTTGACAATGGTAAGATTGTTAAGAGAACTGCTGAAGTAATGACTTATGAAGAATTAAAAGAAACTGAGCCTGATGAAGAAATAGCAAAGATGGTAGAAGAATTAGTTCAGAAAAACGAGCCTTTAAAGAATGTTGTTGTTGGAAGAACTGAAGTAAAACTTGAAGGAACTAGAGAACTAGTTAGAACAGGAGAAACTAATCTAGGGAATTTAATCACAGATGCTATGAGATCATTTACTGGAGCGGATTTTGCTCTTACAAATGGCGGAGGCATTAGAGCATCTATAGATGAAGGAGAAATCACTTTAGGAGAAATATTAACTGCTTTCCCATTTACTAACACTGTCGCTGTCATTGAAGTGACTGGCGAAGAAATATGGAAAGCTTTAGAACATGGGGTTAGTGCTTATCCAGATCCAGCAGGGCATTTTCCACATGTAAGTGGGTTAAATTATACTTTTGATCCATCAAAACCAGTAGGAGAAAGGATAGTTTCTATTACTATAAATGGCAAGCCTATTGAACTAGAAGAAACTTATACTATGGCTACAAATGACTTCCTTGCAGCAGGAGGAGATGGTTACACCATGTTTGCTAACAAACCATTTGTTGGTGAAGGAGGGCTATTATCAGATGTATTAGCTGAGTATGTTGCTTTAACAGAAATGCTAGGGCCTAGAGTAGAAGGAAGAATAAAAGTAGTTACTGCTCCTACAACACCAACCGAACCAACAGATCCAACTAAACCATCAGAAGATACCAAACACATTGTACAAAGGGGAGAAAATCTATATAGAATAGGATTAAGATATAATGTTCCATGGCAAAGATTAGCTGAGTACAACAAACTGAAAAATCCTAACCTTATTTATCCTGGACAAATTATATTAATTCCAGCTAAATAGCATATTATAGGCAGCCTTTAAAGGCTGCCTAAATAGATTTAAACTAAGGAGGATAATATGGTAAAACATTTTGATGACTTTGAAGTAGAGGTAGTGCAAAATTTGAAAGGTGGTAAAGGATATGTAACAATTATTAAATTATTTGAAGAGAAAGACTTTTTAGGTAAGGGAAAGCTTTATGGAAAGGCAGTCATCAAACCCGGTAATTCTATTGGATATCATCAGCACATTGGAGAACAGGAAGCATATTACATATTAGATGGGCATGCTATGTACAATGACAATGGAGAAGAAGTCTTTTTAGAACCTGGAGATCTAACTATCTGCAAACCTGGAGAATTTCATTCAATAGAAGCTATTGGAGATGAAGATTTAGAATTTGTTATGCTCATATTATATGAATAAAAGCTCCCAATAAATTGGGAGCTTTATCTATTTAGTCATTGTTGCAGTACCTTCAATTATTTCACCTGATCTATGGCAAGCAACAAAGTGGTTTGGTCTAACTTCTTCAAACTCTGGGGTTGTTTTTCTGCACTCATCTATAGCGTAGAAACACCTATCTGCAAATCTGCATCCTGGAGGAGGGTCTATAGGAGAAGGGACATCTCCTTCTAGAATTATTCTCTTTCTTGACCTTTGCACCTCTGGGTCAGGAATAGGGATTGCAGAAAGCAAAGCTTGTGTATAAGGATGTATTGGATTATCATATAATTCCTCGGATTTTGCCAACTCCATCATCATTCCTAAATACATTACTCCAACTCTATCAGATATATACCTAACCATAGACAAATCATGTGCTATGAAAAGGTAAGTTAATCCCATTTGTGTTTGCAAATTTTTAAGCAAGTTTACGACTTGGGCTTGTATAGATACATCTAGTGCGGAAATAGGTTCATCACATACGATGAATTTTGGATTTAATGCTAAGGATCTGGCAACGCCAATTCTTTGTCTTTGACCTCCTGAAAATTCATGAGGAAATCTTAATGCATGCTCTTCGTTTAACCCAACTAGTTCCAACAACTCAAATACTCTTTCTCTTTTTTGCTTATCTGATTTATATATACCGTGAATATCAAGTGGTTCAGCTATAATCTCTTCAACTGTCATACGTGGGTTAAGTGATGCATAGGGATCTTGGAAGATCATTTGGATGTTTCTTCTAATAGGCTTCATATTATGTCTTGATAATTTATATATATCTTCACCTTCAAAGTATAGCTCTCCTTCAGTTGGCTCATAAAGTCTTATTATTGTTCTGCCTGCAGTTGTTTTTCCACATCCAGATTCACCAACTAGACCTAAAGTTTCACCTTGATATATATCAAAACTAATTCCGTCAACTGCTTTTAGTGTTCCTCCGCTAACATTAAAGTATTTCTTGATATTTCTTGCTGATAAAATAGGTTCAGTCATCATTAAACACTCCTTTCATGTCGGATGTCATTAGCCAGTGGGTGATTTAACCAACATCTGCTATAATGCTCTGAACTATGGTATTCTGGGTCTGGCATATAGTCTTTGCATACTTTCATAGCATAATCACATCTATCAAAGAATGCGCACCCTTTTGGAGGAATATATAAATCTGGAGGAGTGCCTTCTATATAACTTAGACTTTCATCACGTTTCATATCTAGCCTAGGAACACTTTCAAGTAATTTTATCGTATATGGGTGTTTTGGATTTTTAAATATATCATTTACATTTCCTTGCTCTACTATTTGGCCTGCATACATTACTATGACTTTGTCGCTCATATCTGCAACTACACCCAAGTCATGTGTGATTAATATAATTGACATATTCAATTTATCTTGAAGTTCTTTCATAAGATCCAAAATTTGTGCTTGAACTGTAACATCTAGAGCTGTAGTTGGCTCATCTGCAATCAAAAGTTCTGGATTTGCAACCATTGCTAGAGCAATCATAACTCTCTGTCTCATACCACCTGAGAATTCATGAGGATATTGGTTGACTCTTTTTTCAGGCTGAGGCACTGAAACTAATTTAAGCATTTCTATAGCTTTTTTATGAGCTTCCTTACTTGTCAATTTTTGGTGTTTAATAAGCCCCTCAACTATTTGTTTACCAACTTTCATTGTTGGGTTTAAGGAAGTCATTGGATCTTGAAATACCATTGAAATTTTGCTTCCTCTGATATCTTGCATTTCTTTATCTGTCTTTTTTACTATATCTTCACCTTTAAAAAGTATTTCTCCGCCTTTGTAGAAAGCTGGGGGCATAGGCAAAAGCTGCATAATTGAACTTGCAGTAACACTTTTACCACAACCAGATTCTCCTACTATTGCCACGGTTTCTTTTTTTCCAACAGTAAAACTAATATCTCTAACAGCCTCAACTTCACCAAAGAAGGTCTTGAAGGAGACTTGCAAATTCTTAACTTCTAGTATGTTTTCCATTTTTCCCCCTCCTATTTCCTAAGCCTTGGATCTAATGCATCTCTAAGTCCGTCTCCTAATACATTGAAGGAGAACATTATTAAGGATATCAAAAGTGCAGGGAATATAATCTGGTAGGTTAATCCAACTGCCATTCCTGCTAATCCATCATTTGCCAGTGTACCAAGACTTGATTTGGGAGCTTGTAGACCTAAACCTAAGAAACCCAAAGTTGCTTCTGCAAATATAGCTCTTGGTATAGTTAAAGTAACATTTACAAGTATTGGGCCAAGAGTATTTGGCAATATATGTTTTCGCAGTATCCAGCCTTGATCAGCACCCAAAGATTCAGATGCTAGAGAGTATTCTGCTTCCTTTAATTGAAGTACCTGACCTCTTACCAAAATAGCCATAGGTACCCAGTCAGTTATAGTCATAGCAAGTATTATTACAAATAAAGAAGTACCAGAACCTTGGCTTGAGAAAACTACTGACATCAAAATTACTACCAATAGATATGGAATACTGTATATTACTTCAGCAATACGCATCATTACGGAGTCAACTCTCCTTGATGAAACACCTGCTATACCACCATATAATATACCAACTGTAAAATCAATTGCAGCAGCTAAAACACCTATCAAAAGCGAATATCTAGCTCCATACCATGTTCTAGTAAAAAGGTCTCTACCTAGTTCATCGGTTCCAAACCAAAACTGAGAATTAGGTTTTACATTTATATTACTATAATCTTGTTGAAAATAGGTATAACCACTTATCATAGGCCCAATTATAGCCATCAATGTGATTAAGATTATTAAAGTTAAACCAACCATAGCTAATTTGTTTTGTTTTAACCTTCTCCATACGTCAGGCCAATACTTTATGCTAGGTCGTCTTATTTTTTCTGCATTTTGTTGCTCTTCTGTGGCTCTTTCAAACATCTCTTTAGTAAGCTCTGTCATTTAATGCCCCTCCTCAGTTAGTCTTATTCTTGGGTCAACAAGCATATATGTTATATCTACTAATAGTAACATCACAACGAGTATAAGTGCATAAAACACAGTAGTTCCCATTATAAGCGTGTAATCTCTGTTACTGATTGATTTAACAAAGAACATCCCCAAGCCTGGGATACCAAATATTTTTTCGATAACAAAACTTCCTACCAATAGGTTTGATATAGTGATACCTAATACTGATACAACAGGAAGTATTGCATTTCTAACAGCATGTTTCATGATTACTGCAAACTTGGATAGACCCTTAGATTTCGCAGTTTTGATGTAGTCCTGATTTAGAACTTCAAGCATGCTGGATCTCATAAGCCTTGCCATTGTAGCGAGTGGCATAAGACCTAACGCAAAAGATGGCAGAATTGTATGTTTAAATTCTCCCCATCCTCCAATTGGTAAAAAACCGATATTTCTGGCCACAAACTGTATAAGAAACGTACCCATTACAAAACTAGGTACTGATATACCTATAATAGCTACAATCATCGATATGTAGTCGGGAATTTTATTTTGATAAAGAGCAGCCATAGCACCAAGTGCTGGGCCAAATATCAAGGCAAATACTAAAGCTTGAGCACCTAATCTTGCTGATACTGGGAAACCTCTTGCTATCATCTCATTAACTGTTTCAACACGAGACTTCATACTCTCGCCAAAATCACCTCTAAGTAGATTACCTAGATATATAAAGTATTGTTGATATAATGGCTTATCAAGTCCATATTTTTTCTGAAGGTTTTCATATACAACTTTTGGCATTTTTCCTTCTTGGGCAAATGGATTACCAGGGATAGAATGCATCAGTATAAATGTTATGGTAATTATAGCCCATAGAGTAACTATTGCCATACCAAACCTTTTAAGCAAGTATTTTTTCATCGTTTAGCTCCTTTCATATATTTTAATAAGAGAAAATCAGAAAGCAGAGCTCCTGATTTTCTCTAAAAAAATATAATATTTCTGAAAGATTATCTATTTATGTCAGCGTATGTTATTGTAGGATAGTTTAGTGGAGTCTTGTATATTCCAGATACATATGGTTTTACTGCATATGGTTGAGTATAGAAATATACTGGGACAATTGGTACATCTTCCATCAATATTTTTTCAGCTTTTCTCATAGCATCAAATCTTACGGGTTGATCAGCAGTGCTTTTTGCTAGATCTATAAGTTTATCATATTCAGGATTGTTGTAGTTAGCATCGTTGAAAGGTCCTGTTGAGTACCACAAATCTAGCATAGTCATTGGGTCACTATAGTCTCCGATCCATCCAGCTCTTGATATATCATAGTCGCCAGCTTTTTCTCTGTCTAGTTTTACTTGGAATTCAACATTCTCTAGACCTATCTCAATACCTAGGTTTGTTCTCCACATTTCTTGAGCAGCTTGAGCTATTTTCTTATGTGCTTCGGATGTGTTATAAAGTAAAACGAATTTTTGTGCATTGAAATCTTCAACTGTCATTCCTTCTTCAGCAAGCCCTTCAGCAAATAATGCTTTTGCTTTTTCAACATCGTATCCTATTAAGTCGCCATTAACTTCCCTAAAGTCTTTTCCATTTTCATCTAATAGTCCTGGAGGTACAACGCCTGTTGCTGCAATTTGACCACCTTGAGCTATCTTATCAACGATAGTTTGTCTATCTAGTGAATATGCCAATGCTTGTCTTACTTTCTTGTTGTTGAAAGGTTTTTTGTCATTGTTTAGGTTGTAATAGTAAGTTCCAACTTGTGGACCTATTTCAAGCTCTGGACTATTTTGAGCTTTAAGCTGTGCTACTACAGCTTGTGGAAGAGTTACTAATATGTCATACTCTCCGCCTTCATATTTTTGCCATGCTGTATTTTCATCTTCAATTATATCGAAGTCAATTCCTGTTAATTTTATACTGTCTTTGTCGTAGTAATTTTCATTTTTAGCTAATATTATTTTTGCATTATGTTGCCAAGTTTTAAGCATGAAAGGCCCATTGCAAACATAAGTTGATGGGTCTTTTGCCCAATCTGGATTAGCTTCTACTACAGATTTATTTACTGGGTAATATGTGTAGAATGCACATAGATCTAAGAAATATGCAGTAGGAGTTTCAAGTGTTACTTCTAGAGTTTTGTCATCAAGAGCTTTTACAGCTACATCATCTACTGTTCCTTCTCCGGAGTTATATGCTTCTGCACCTTTGATGTAGTATAGTTGGAATGCATAGTCTGCTGCTAGTTCAGGATCAAGAGCTCTCTTCCATGCGAATTCGAAATCTTGAGCAGTTACAGGATCTCCATTTGACCAATAAATATCATCTCTAAGAGTGAATGTGTAAGTCAAATCGTCCTCTGATAAAGTGTATTCTTTTGCCATTCCTGGAATAACTTGTCCTGTTGAATCATGTTTCATAAGGCCTTCAAACAAATTGTTTAGTATCCATGATTCATGAGTACCTTGAGCAAGTGCTGGGTCTAATGAACCGGGTTCACTTGAGTTGTTAGTACGAAGTATTTTTTCAACTGGTTTTTCTTCGCCTGTAGTTGGAGTTTCAGGTTCTGGTGTAGCTGTGTCTTCGCCTGAACTACAAGCTGAGACAAATACTGAAACGACTAAAAGCAAACTTAGCAATATCAATAATTTTTTGCTCTTCATATAATTTCCCCCTTTTTTAAATTGCACTACGACAAGATAAGTTTAACATTATTTTAATATTTTGACAAGAGGCAATATATTAGCAACCTTTGCCAATTTCTTATCAATTTAAAAATTAAGAAAAATTAGAAAATGTATAAAAATATGGAAATAGAATGTTATTTATTTCATATATGGACTTAACTCTATAAGATATTGGAAGATATTGCAAAAAAATGCAATTACAAAGTCAATATATGAAAAATTCAGTAAAATCAGATAATAATTCACAAACTAATATATATCTGCTATAATAAACGAAAATAAAAGGTGGTGGGAAAGTTGTTGGATGTATATTCTATGGCTGTTAAATTAAAAAATGCTCAAAAAAATCTCGAAATTTCAAGTCTTGATGATAGAAACGATGCACTCTTGAGTGTTTCTAAGCATTTGTGGTTAAGAAGAGAGGAAATATTAAAAATGAATGAAGTGGATGTTTCAAATGCAAAGATAAAGGGAATGAAAGAAGGATTGATAGATCGGCTTTATTTAGACGAGAATAGATTATCTAATATACTTGATAATATTCGCTCTATAGAAAAACTTAAAGACCCTTTGTGGAAGTCAGAAAAGGTATGGACTCACAAAAATGGGATGACAATTTCGAGAATGAGTGTTCCTATCGGTGTAATAGGCATAATTTATGAATCTCGCCCAAATGTTACTATAGATGCTTTCAGTTTAGCGATAAAATCTGGGAATTCAATTCTTTTAAAGGGAAGTTCATCATCCATAAATACAAATATTGCAATTGTAAATATTATAAAAGAGGGATTGAAAAACTCAAGAATATCCGAGGATGTAGTATTTTTTGTCGAGGATGAAAGAAGAGAAGTAGCTGATGAGATAATGAATTTGCAAGGGTTAATAGACCTATTAATTCCAAGGGGAGGTAAGGACTTAATCAATTATGTGGTAGAAAATTCAAAAATTCCTACATTAAAAACTGGAGAAGGGAATTGTCACATATTTGTAGATGAATCTGCTGATTTTAAAATGGCTATTGACATAATAAAGAATGCAAAACTACAAAGAGTAGGAGTTTGTAATGCTTGTGAAAAAGTACTTATTCACAAGAATATAAAAGATAAATTCTTGCCTCTATTATATAAAGAACTTAATGACAAAGTTGAACTTAGAGGATGCGAATTGACGAAGGAGATTGTTGATGTTAAATTAGCATATGAAAATGACTGGTACGAAGAGTATTTAGATTATATACTGGCGATTAAAATAGTGGATGATTTAGATGATGCAATAGAACATATAAATAAATATGGAACTAACCATTCAGAAGCGATAATTACAAATAATTTAAGAAATTCTTTAATCTTTCAAAAAAGGGTAAATTCAGCTTGTGTCTATGTTAATGCATCAACTCGATTTTCAGATGGTACTGAATTTGGATTTGGAACTGAAATGGGTATAAGCACGCAGAAGCTACATGCTAGAGGACCAGTAGGATTAGAACAATTAGTAACCTATAAATATGTGATAGTTGGAGATGGACAAATTAGAAAGTAGGGATAAAATGAATAGGGAAATATTAAAATCCGCTCGTAAAATTGTCATAAAAATCGGGTCAAGTACTTTGACTGATGAATCTGGGAAAATTGATAAAGAATTCATCAAAGGATTATCCGATGAAATCAAAGAAATTTTAGACAGTGGCAAGAAGATAATAATAGTATCTTCAGGGGCAAGGATAGCTGGGGTTTCCACTATTGGCAGATGGTCAAGAAAAGAGGATATTCATTATAAACAGGCTCTTTGCGCAATTGGACAAGTAGAGCTCATGGATTCCTATAGAAAGATATTTTGGGAGAAAAACTTACATGTTGCTCAAATTTTACTGACTAAAGATGATTTTGAATCAAAGACTAGAACTTTGAATATCAGAAACACAATATTTACTTTAATAGATGAAGGAGTTATTCCTATTATTAATGAAAATGATACAGTCAGTGTAGATGAGATAAAAATAGGTGATAATGATATGTTGGCAGCATATTCTAGTGTGCTGTGGGGAGCTGATTTACTTATATTGATGAGTGATATTGATGGGATTTATGATAAAAGCCCTAAGGAGTATGAAAATGCCGAAATTATTCATAATATAGATGATATAAAACAGATAAAAAATATGATCTCAATAGGGAATAAAAGTTCATTTGGCAGTGGTGGAATTGAAACTAAATTAATGGCTGCAGAATATGTAAATAAATTCAATATACCACTAATAGTACTTAAAGGGAAGGAAAAAAGAGTTATTTCGAGGGCTATATCAGGCGAAGATATAGGCACATTGATATTTGATGAAACAAATTAAATATTGACATCGAACAAATGTTCTGATATATTCATCTCATAGTTATCGAAAGAGTGAATATACAGGAGGTAAGACTATGCAAAAATCGGATGAAATATATGATGAAAAGCTAGTAGCTATTATCCCATATTATGACAGTATTTTAGGAAACTCAACAAAATTATACTATACAGATGGAGAGAAACTTATATATAAGACTATCAAAACTGTGATTAGAAATTTATGCATACATTATCAATTCGACATGAAAGCATCTAACAAATACTATAGCAAGATGTTATCGAGCAAATCACAATTACCTGTTGCTATATCAACAGGTCTTATTTTTATACAACTAAAAATAAGGGAACCAATTGGTAAAGATGATGGGGCAATGGGATTTTTCAAATTAAGCTTTATAGATAAAATATATTCAACTAATGGAGATGTCATTATTCGATTAAAAAATATGAACGAGTTTAAGCTTTTATGTACTTTAAATACTGCTGAAAAACAGTTTAAGAATGGACAATTAGTAGAGAAATTACATAAAGATGTCGAGAAAGACAAAGTAACTGAAGCATTGCTATATTATCAAAAAGAAGATTCACCAGCCATGAAGTCAGATATAGCAAGGCTTTTTATGAAAATTGATGACATATTAGAAAAAATAAAATAGATTTTAAATAAGTAGAGTAAGAACAAAGAAAACTCTACTTTTTATTTTTTTGTAAATCTATATTAAGCTTATCTCACCTAGGAATAATAAAAGAGCGCTCTTTAAAAAGGAGCATATAGTGAGAGAAATCGAGATACTTTATGAAGAATCGATTAAAAATGATGATGATGCTAAATACGAATTAGTAGAAAAATTTTATCCATTGATTATTTCGTCAATAAAAAAATACTACAATTGCTACTATGAATATGAGGATTTAATAGAAGATGGGAAAGTAGTTGTCTTAGAATGTATCAGAGATTTTGATAAGAGTAAAAATGTGCATTTTAGTGGTTATGTTAAGACAAGATTAAAATATTTTTACTTGAATAAGCTAAATACCAATAGGGAAATTTTAACATTAAATCAAAAAAATGAGGAGGGAATTGAGTTGGCTGATTTAATACCGAGTGAATATGATTTAGAAGAAGAAGTGGTTATTGATGATTTTTCTACAAGAATGCAACTTCTTTTTAAAAATTTATCTTTAAAAGAAAAAGAGATAATACTAGAGTTTTACTATAAGGGATTATCTATCGATGAAATAAGTACAATACACAATATCAATTATAGAACTGTGCTTGAATTAAAAAGAAGAGCTCATAAAAAACTTAGAGAGATGATGGAGGGATATAATGATTGAGAAGATGTTAATAAAGAATAATTTCTCTGCTAGAAATAAAGAGAAAATAAAATATATTGTAATTCATGACACCGGAAATGAAAATAAAACTGCAAATGCCATTAATCATTATATGTATTTTAATAGACCAAAAGTCTTTGCTTCATGTCATTATATAATTGATGAAAATCATATACTTCAACTTGTGGAAGATAATAATTCAAGTTTTCATTGTGGAGATGGCAAAGGAAAGTTTGGCATAACTAATTCTAATTCTATAGGAATTGAATTGTGCATAAATCAGGGGAATGATTGGGATATAACTAAAGAAAAAGGATTGTATTTAATTAGGACTCTCCTTATGAAATATGATTTAGAGAAATCCAGAGTGGTAAGACATTTTGATGCTTCATTAAAAATATGTCCGAAAAGAATGAGTGATATGGGGTGGAGAGAATGGACTTACTTTTACGATAAAATATAAATTATTTTGCATTTACAAGTGCCATTCCCTTGTCTATCAGACTATTTTTCTTTACTGATTTGACATTTTTATAGTAACTTACTATTTCATCTTTTAGAGAAAGGTCTAGAGAGTTTTTCTTGAGATCTTTCTCTAATTCATCTACTAATGCATAAAATTTTATATCAGATTCTTTTTCGATTTTATAACCCTTATCCAGATAAAACCTAGCAAGATCAAATTTGCTGTAATTTCCAGTATTATAATCTGCTATGGCATCAGCAACTAAATTATCGAGTGTCTTGTTAAATTCATCTTCTAGTAATTTGAATTTTGGGTTATATATTACAGCAATTTCATCCATAGACAATGTATTTACATTTTTGTCTATTTTAGAATTCTTAAGTTTTGTGTTATCTACTTTAACTGAACTATTTGTATTAGTATTTTCACTAATGTTTGAATCGATATCATTTATATATTTTTCTAATGGGTTTTCTAATATTATTTCATCTTCAATTTTAGATTGAGTTATTCTTGAGTTTGCAATTGACCATAAAAATTTAATCTCTTTTCTAAAAAATAATATTGGAATTAATAAGATGATTATTAATATTAAAAATATGTATCTTTTTTTCAATTTCACACCTTCTTCCTTCTAAAAAAGAATACTATATAGTTTGTTAAAATGCAATAAAAAAGGCAGCGAATGCTGCCTTTTTTTACTTAGTTTTATTCTTCTTTGGCTTTTTAGGATCGTTTATACTTATTCCAGTAAATCCATAGAATACTGCAACTAATGGATTAATTAAGTTTAAGAATGCATATGGAAGATAAGCAAGAGGGCTTACTAAAAGCACGCTATACATATATGCTCCACATGTGTTCCATGGTACAAGTGGGGAGGTAAGTGTTCCTGCATCTTCAAGTGTTCTGGATAATAATCTTGGCTCAAGACCCATTTCATCGTAAGCTTCCTTGTACATTCTTCCAGGTATAACTATAGATAAATATTGGTCAGCAGCTAATATGTTTATGGCAATAGAAGATAGAATTGTAGCTAAAACTAGTGAACCAGTTGAGTTTGCAACAGAAAGTATCTTCTGAGCTAATGCGCCCAACATTCCACTCTTTTCCATAATTCCGCCAAATGTCATGGCTAAGAGTATCA
Organism: Tissierellales bacterium; assembly: GCA_014360205.1. Classification (GTDB taxonomy): domain Bacteria; phylum Bacillota; class Clostridia; order Tissierellales; family Tissierellaceae; genus Soehngenia. Next base: position 94,835 of record JACIXZ010000005.1, on the reverse strand, counting down.
AAGATATGGTCCACATCATGGAATCTAGACCGCCTCTGTTTAGCAATTCATTGATTATTTCAGTTTCGCTTTCAATTGAAAAACCATAATGTATTGTATCGACGATTTGACCTAAACTAGCTTTTTGGAATATAGCTGCAAATAATGCACCTAGACCAGTTCCTGCCAATAGACCTGGTAAAGCAGGGGCTTTAAAAGCAACCATTAAAATAACAATTATTGGTGGTATCAACAAAACAGGTGATATATAGAAGTTTGCTGACAAACCATTTAAGATTATGTCTATGCTTGAGGTGTCTAAAGATTGACCTGCATATCTAGACCCTATAATAGCATAAAGGATTAGAGCGATTATTAAGCTAGGGATTGTTGTAAAGAGCATATATCTAATATGTTCGAATAAAGTTGATCCAGCCATAGCTGGAGCTAAATTGGTGGTATCAGAGAGAGGTGACAATTTATCTCCAAAATATGCACCTGAAACAATTGCACCTGCAACTATTTCAACAGGGATTCCCAATCCTCTACCTACTCCGATAAGAGCAACCCCTACAGTACCTGCTGTAGTCCAAGAGCTACCAGTTGCTAATGAAACTACACTACAGATTAATGTAGTAGCTACAAGAAAGATCCCTGGAGATAATATTTTAAGACCGTAATAAATCATTGCAGGGACAGTACCACTTAGTATCCAAGAACCTACTACTGTACCTATAACCATTAAAATAAGTATTGCTTGCATAGACATCTGAATAGTTTCTATTGCGCCTTTTTCAATTTCAGCCCAAGAAAATTTCAACATCAATACAGACACTAGAGAAGCTACTACTATTGCAACTAGTAGCGGTATGTGAGGGTCTGCGCCAAGTACTATTATTCCGTAGGAAAGACAAATAATTAGAACGACTATTGGAATAAGAGCGTGGAAAATAGTAGGCTGTTTCTTTTCCTTCATTATCAACACCTCCGTTTATTGAGTTGTTTAATTATAAACAACTATTTATAATAGCTTACAATAAAATATGCAATATTTCAATATTTTCTAAAAATTAAAGTAATAGCCATTTAACTAAATAGCTGTTTTAATATTCTAATTTCAATATTTATGAAGAATATTAAGGTTTCTTAACAATGAGAACATTTGTTTTTGCAACCTGTGATATCTTTTGACTCACACTTCCAAGTATAGCTCGTGAAAATCTTCCCATGCCTTTACTGCCTATAACTATTAAATCAAAATCACCTTCTTCAGCTAGATTTAATATCTCCTCTGAAACATCTCCTGTTTTGCACACTGTTTCTATTTCTTTACCTAGATCTTCAAAAAATTTCTCTGCAGTTTTAAGTAGTTCTTTAGAATATGCTAGATCTTTTTGAACAGCATTGTATCTGTATTCCATATCAAGATATTTTATACTATCCACTACTGTTATTACCGTTATTGAACTATCAAAAGCTTTAGCTAATTCTTTAGCCTTTTGCATAGCTAATTGAGAGCACTTAGAGCCATCGATTGGAACTAATATTTTTTTCATTAAAATCCCTCCTTTTATAATAGTTATACCCTGATATTAAATATCTTCACTTTGAAATTAAACATTTCTGAATAGAATGAAATTTTACAAAGAAATTAGTGGCACTATCAGTATTTTAAAAATTAAGAAAAATATTCTTTATTTAATTTACATAATGCTATATAATTTTGTTAGATAAATATCAAATAAAGGAGGAGGATTACGTGAGCAGATTAAGTATTATAACAAAAGATAAAGCACAGTCTACTGTCGAAGAGATGTATAAAGATCTTGAAAGACGTATTGTTGCTTCGCCGCCTGGACTGTGTCCAATTGATTTGACATTATCATTTGTCAACATGGCACATGCTCAAACTTGTGGAAAATGTGTTCCCTGTAGAGTTGGGCTGGGTCAATTGGAAACACTTCTAAAAGATGTCCTAGATGGAAGAGCTACTTTAAAGACGATTGATTTGATAGAAAAAACAGCAAACAGTATTTATCTATCATCGGATTGTGCAATTGGTTATGAAGCTGCAAACATGGTTTTGAAAGGTTTAGATGGATTTAGAGATGATTTTGAGGAGCATATTTTAAGAGACAGATGCAATTTTGGGATTTATCAATCAGTTCCTTGTGTTTCTTTATGCCCTGCAGAGGTAGATATTCCGGGTTATATCGCACTTATTTCAGAGGGAAGATATGATGATGCTATTAAGTTAATTAAGAAGGATAATCCTATGCCTGCAACATGTGCATACGTTTGCGAGCATCCTTGTGAGACAAGATGTAGAAGAAATATGATAGATGATTCGATAAATATTAGAGGACTAAAAAGATTTGCAGTGGATAATGCAGAGTATGTAGAAAATCCTAGAAGGATGGACTTAACGGGTAAGAAAGTAGCAGTGATTGGTGGAGGACCAAGTGGTCTTACATGTGCTTATTATCTTTCTATGATGGGACATCAAGTAGATTTATACGAGAGTAAAAACAAATTAGGTGGTATGCTAAGATATGGAATACCTAGCTATAGATTACCTAGAGAGATATTGGATAAAGAAATTGAAAGTCTGTTATCTTACGATGTCAATGTATTTACTAATGTGACTGTAGGAAAAGATATTTCTGTGGTGGATTTGAAAGATAAATACGACAGTGTGTACATAGCAATTGGTGCGCAAATTCACAAAAGCATGGGGATAGAAGGAGAAGATGCTAAAGGAGTTTATTCGGCAGTTGATATTTTAAGAGATATTGGTGATGGTATATATCCTGATTTCAAAGATAAAAAGGTTGCAATAATAGGCGGAGGGAATGTAGCGATTGATGTTGCTAGATCAGCTGTTAGACTAGGTGCTAAAAATTCAAATATCATATATAGAAGAAGAAAAGATGACATGCCAGCACTTAGAGAAGAAGTTGAAGCAGCTATTTCTGAAGGATGTGAAGTATATGAACTTTCAAATCCTATAAAGATTGAAGCAAACGAAGATGGGGAAGTCAAAGCTTTAATAATACAGCCTCAGATTGTTGGAATGATGGAAAATGGAAGACCAAAGACACAAGATGCAAAGGAAAAACCAATTCAAATAGATTGCGATGTTGTTGTAATAGCTATAGGGCAAGGTATAGAATCTAAAGATTTTGAAAAAGAGGGGATACCTGTAAGAAGAGGTGTGATAGATGCACTAAGTTCTGCTGGGGTTAAAGATATACCAGGTGTCTTTGCAGGAGGAGATTGTATTTCAGGACCTGCGACAGTTATACAAGCTATCGCTGCTGGCAAAGTAGCTGCTGCTAATATAGACAATTATCTGGGATATCATCATGTAATAGAATCAAATGTGAATATTCCTCAGCCTAGATTGGCAGACAGAGTTCCTTGTGGTAGGGTAAATATGAAAGAAAGACCTGCTGATGAGAGAAAAGAAGACTTTTTATTAGCAGAATGCCCAATGAGTTTCGAAGAAGCAAGTCAAGAGTCAAAGAGATGCTTAAGATGCGATCACTTTGGTTTTGGAGTATTTAAAGGAGGGAGGACTGAAAAGTGGTAAACGTTACTATAAACAATAAAAAAGTCTCAGTCCCAGAAGGCACTACAATACTAAAAGCTGCGGAATTAAACCATGTAAATATACCTAATTTGTGTTATCTTGAAGGATTAAATGAAATAGGTGCTTGCAGAGTTTGTGTTGTTGAGATAGAAGGAGTTAATAGACTTATACCTGCTTGTAACAATGTAGTTGAAGAAGGGATGAAAATTTACACTAACAGCCAAAAGGTTAGAGAAGTGAGAAAAACAAATGTAGAACTTATTTTATCTCAACATGATGCAAGATGTGCAAGCTGTGTTAGAAGTGGGAATTGCAGTTTACAAGAGATAGCAAATGATTTAGGGATATTAGAAGTTCCATATGAGTTGCAGTTACCTAATGCTAAATGGACTGAAGGATTTCCTTTAGTTAGAAACTATGAAAAATGCATAAAATGCATGAGATGTATAGAAGTATGCGATAAGGTGCAGGATTTAAAGATATGGGATATTGCAAATACAGGGTCAAGGACAAGAGTTGATGTATCCAAAAACAGAAGAATAGAAGAAGCAGACTGTGCGCTTTGCGGGCAGTGTATAACTCATTGTCCAGTTGGAGCTTTGAGGGAAAGAGATGATACAGAAAAAGTGTTTGAAGCTCTTTCTGACAAAGAAAAAATAACAGTAGTTCAGATAGCCCCTGCGGTACGAGCGGCATGGGGAGAATCATTGGGACTTAATAGAGAAGAAGCTACAGTGAAAAGATTAGCTAGTGCACTAAAAATGATGGGTTTTGACTATGTATTTGACACAAACTTTGCTGCAGATTTGACAATAATGGAAGAAGGTAGTGAGTTTGTTGAAAAACTTAAAAACAGGGAAAATGAAAAATTCCCTATGTTTACCTCATGTTGTCCAGGTTGGGTCAGATTTATAAAGACTCAATACCCAGATATGATTGATCAATTATCTTCTGCAAAATCTCCACAGCAAATGTTTGGAGCTATAGCAAAGAGCTATTATGCTGAAATACTTGATGTTGATCCATCTAAGATATTTGTGGTCTCAATAATGCCATGTACAGCTAAGAAATATGAAGCAGGAGTTAAAGTTTTAAATGACGCAGGTGCAGGACAAGATGTAGATGTAGTTTTGACAACAAGAGAAGTTGATAGAATGATTAGGGCTGAACATATCGATGTAAGATTTTTAGATGAGATTGAATTGGATCAGCCTCTTGGGGTTAGCACTGGTGCAGCTGTTATATTTGGAGCAACTGGTGGAGTTATGGAAGCAGCACTTAGAAGCGCTTACTATCTAGTAGAAGGCAAAAACCCAGATCCTGATGCATTTAAAGAAGTAAGGGGCAACAAAGAGGGCTGGAAAGAAGCTAAGTTTTCTATAGATGGAATAGAATTAAAAGTTGCAGTTGCAAGCGGACTTGGAAATACTAGAAGATTGATAGAAGCTATCAGAAATGGCAAAGCTTCATATGATTTTGTAGAAATAATGGCATGCCCTGGTGGATGTGCTGGAGGCGGAGGGCAACCTATTTGGGATGGTAAAGAACTGGCTGAAGAAAGAGCACAGATTCTATATGGATTAGATGAAATCAACGAATTGAGATTTTCTCATGAGAATCCAGCTGTTGTTGAATGCTATGAAAGATATCTGCAGAAACCTCTATCTCATACATCCCATAAATTATTGCATACTAATCAAAATGAATGGAACTTAAATCCTTTGGAAAAATAAATAAATAATGATTGGCATATCTTTAGATATGCCAATCATTATTTAACAACTAAGACCGATCTATCAGCATGTGTTACGACCTTATGCGATACTCCTCCAAGTACAGCTCTTTGGAAAGCACCCAATCCTCTTGTCCCTATAACTATCAAATCTACATCCTCTTCATCAGCTGTATCAATGATTTCACCAGGAACATCTCCAAATTTAAATACAGTCTTTACTCCGTAAGGGTAATCGCTTAGATCGTTTTTAGCATTTTGCAACAATTCTTTAGCATTTTGTTCTAATATCTTGATTAATTCATCTTTGAATTCTATGCTAAAAAATCTTCCATTGTCAATAACAGTTAAGATAATCAATTCAGCATGATATAATTCGCCTAGCTCTTTTGCTCTTTTTAATGCTCTTTTTGAGTTTTCAGATCCATCGATAGGTACTAAGATTTTTTTCATTTTAATCACTCCTTTCTTTAAAAATTACTACTATATTTGTATTTACATAATACCCAGATTTTAGAAATTAAATAAATATTTATCAATTTTTTATAATGCTATTTTATCAATATTTATGGTATTATATAAGATAAGTAAATAATAAAGGAGTGATTAAATGACAACACCTCACAATAGTGCAAAAAAGGGCGATATTGCTGAAACTATTTTGCTTCCAGGTGATCCTCTAAGGGCGAAGTTTATTGCTGATAATTTCTTGGAAAATCCAGTTCTATTTAATACAGTAAGAAATATGTTTGGATACACTGGAACATACAAAGGAAAACCTATATCTGTAATGGGAACGGGAATGGGAATACCATCTATCGGAATATATTCCTATGAGTTAATACATTTTTATGGTGTTAAAAACCTAATAAGAATAGGTTCCTGCGGGGCAATACAAGAGGATTTGAATTTATATGATGTAATCATCGGAATGGGTGCTTGTACAAACTCAAATTATGCACATCAATATAATCTTCCAGGCACATATTCTGCAATCGCTTCATATGAATTGTTGGAAAAGGCTGTAAATGTTTCTAGAGAAAAAAACATACCAGTAAGAGTAGGCAATATTTTATCTAGCGATACCTTCTACTCAGCAGATGAAACTGAAGTAGAAAGATGGAAAAAAATGAATATACTTGGAATAGAGATGGAAGCATATGCACTTTATTGCAATGCAAATTATGCTGGAGTAAATGCCTTAACTATTTTGACAGTAAGTGATTCTATAGTTAAAAAGGAAGAGACAACTGCAGAAGAAAGAGAAAAAAGCTTTACAAAAATGATGGAAATAGCTTTAGAATTAGCATAAACAGAGGATGCACTGCATCCTCTTGATTTTATTTAAAGGAGGATTTATATATGCAAAAAATCAATGTTCTTATTGATTGCGACCCAGGCCATGATGATGTAATGGCTATTTTATTGGCTTTGGCTAATAGAGATAAATTGAATATTTTAGGAGTTAGTACAGTTGCAGGAAATCAAACATTAGATAAAGTCACTTTAAACGTAAGAAAACTATATACATATTTAGGTATAAAAACACCCATTGCAGTTGGGATGGAAAGACCTATCATAAGAGAATTAAAAACGGGGGATTTTGTACATGGGGAAAGTGGACTAGACGGGTTTGAATTTCCAGAGCCGACAGTTGAAGCTGATTCAACAAATGCAATCATATTTATGAGAGAGAAGCTTCTAAGTTGCCATGAAAAGAGCGTGCTGATAGCTACAGGGCCATTGACTAACGTAGGATTGCTTTTAAGAACTTTTCCTGAGGTTAAAGATAAGATCGAATACATATCTCTAATGGGGGGTTCCATATTTAAAGGAAATGTTACACCTTTTGCTGAATACAATATTTATGCTGATCCTGAAGCGGCACACATAGTATTTAACAGCGGGATACCAATTGTAATGAGCGGATTAGATGTAACCCATAAGGCATATATAACAAACGAAGATATTTTAGAACTTGAGAGAATAGATGGTAAAGTTACAAGAATGTGTGCTAAATTATTGAAGTTCTTCACAAAATTTCATACTAATGAGGGCTATAAGAATTTTCCTCTGCATGATGTATGCGCAGTTATGTATGTGCTGAATAAAGACATATTTGAAGGACAAAATTTATTAGTCGATATAGATACTTCGGATACAATGCATAGAGGAAGGACCGCTGCAGATTTAAGAGAATGGGTAATTCATGAAAATACCAATACATTGGCTCTGTTGGATGTAGATAGGGAAAAATTTATTCATGACTTATTTGCTGCTTTTATAAAGCTTGATAAAGAACTCATTTAAATTTCTATTTAAATTTTTATTGAGTTTTAATAAACTTTTAATAATAATGTTTCATAAAAACACTATTTATAAAATGAATAAAAGAAAAATTTATTTTATTTTTAGTACTTTCTCACAAATCATATAAATTTTTTAGTGAAAAATGAAAAAACATTAATAATTGTCCTCTTGTTTTAGTTGTTTTAAAGTGCTATATTATACATATATAGTATAAAACAATAAATATCATACAATATATAGTATATATGTATTGAGGATAGAGGAGGATTATAATGGTACGAGTTGAGAAAAGGAATGGCAAAATTGTTGACTTTGAAGGCGAAAAGATAGAAATAGCTGTAAAAAAAGCCATGGAGGAAACAGAAAAAGGAATAGATGAGGAATTAGCCAAAGAAATAAGCCAAAAAGCTTTTGAAACTTTCAAGGATTTAGATGTAGTAAATATTGAACAGATTCAAGACTTTGTTGAAGTAGAACTGATGAAATCAAGACCAGAGGTTGCTAGAAAATATATTATTTATCGTGAAGAAAGGGCGAAGTTAAGAGAACAAGGCTGGAGCATGTCTGATCTTCAAAGAGATATTTATGAAAAGAAATACAGATATGATTCTGAATCCTTCGAAGATTTTCTAGAAAGAGTAAGTGGAGGAAATGGACCTATAAAAAAAGCTATAAAAGATAAGAAATTTATGCCAGCAGGTAGAATTTTAGCTGGTAGAGGTCTAGATAAGCTAGGAAGAAAAGTAACGCTTAGCAACTGTTATGTTATGCCAAAGGTCGAAGACAATATAGAATCTATTTTTGATACTGCAAAATATATGGCTAAGACATATTCCTATGGAGGCGGAGTAGGATTAAGCATATCAAAACTAAGACCAAAAGGTGCTAAAGTAAACAATGCTGCAAGTACTACTACTGGTGCTGTAAGCTTTATGGATCTATTTTCTATGGTAACGGGGCTCATTGGCATGAGAGGCAGAAGAGGTGCTCTTATGTTAAATATGGACATAGATCATCCCGATATCGAAGACTTTATAGATGTCAAAAATGACTTATCTAAAGTTACCTATGCTAATATTTCAGTTAATATAACTGATGAATTTATGAGAGCTGTAAAAGAAGACAAGGATTTTAAACTATATTTTAAAGTAGAAGCAACAGGAGAAGAAATTCAAAAGGTAGTAAAAGCAAGAGAGATATTTAGAAGAATAGCCAAAAATAACTGGAACATGGCTGAACCTGGGGTATTGTTTATAGATAGAATAAATTCATGGCATTTGTTAAGTGAAGATGATGAATTTGAATTTGCTGGGGTAAATCCTTGTGCAGAAGAAACTTTACCTGCATTTGGAAGCTGCAATCTTTCTTCAATAAATTTGAGTGAATTTGTAAAGCATCCTTTCACTAAATATGCTAGATTTGAATTCGAAAAATTTGGTGAGATGGTAAGAAATGGTGTTATCTATTTAAATGAAGTTTTGGATGAAAATATGAATTTGCATCCACTAAAAGAACAAAGAGAGATGTCAAAAGCATATAGACAAATAGGCTTAGGAATAATGGGGCTTGCTGATATGTTTATAAAGATGGGAGTCCGTTATGGAAGCAGTGAATCCATTTCGCTAATCCATCAAATAGGAAGGATAATGATAAATGAAGCGCTAAGACAGTCTGCTCTTTTGGCTGCTAAATATGGTCCATATCCAAAATATCGAAAAGACGCAGTTTTGGCATCTCCATTTCTAAAATCTAATGCAGATGATGATGTTTTAGAACTCATTAAAGAGCATGGACTAAGAAATAGCCAACTATTAACTATACCTCCAACTGGTAGTATATCAACTCTTATTGGTTGCAGCAATGGAGTAGAACCTATATTCCAAGTATCCTATATAAGAAAATCAGAATCACTTCATGCTGAGGATACTTATTATAAAGTGTTTACACCTATTATCAAGGAATATATGGATAAAAACAATCTATCTTATGAAGAAGAATTGCCAGATTTTATCGTTACGACATCAAATCTAAATTATAGAGAGAGAATAGAAGTCCAAGCTGCATGGCAACAATACATTGATGCAAGCATTTCTTCAACTGTAAATGTGCCAAATGAATTCACTGTTGAAGAGGTTGAAGATTTGTATATGTATGCTTGGGAAAGAGGACTTAAAGGAGTCACTATTTATAGAGACGGATGTGCAAGGAGTGGTATTTTAATCACTGACAAAAAGAAGAAGACAAATCTTGAAAGAATAGATGAACTAAAGGAAGAAATCAACAAATTAGCTGAAGAAGAATTAAAGAGAGACCCTGATACATGCCCTATGTGTGGCGGGAAAATGAATCACTCTGGTGGATGTGAAGAATGTCAAGACTGTGGATATAGCCCTTGTGCAGTTTAATTAAATAATCTATTAAAACAAATCTCTAACTTTTTAGTTTAAAGTTAGAGATTTATTTATTATATTAATCTTTAATAGATTTCAAAAAATCAAAGATATTATAAATTTAATATTTACATTGAACTAATTTACAATTATAATGGACTATAAAAATACAAAGGGAGGCGAAATAAATGCATATTTTAGAAATGGTAGTTGGTTGGCTCTGGGGATTACCCCTTATAATAACCATATTAGGTACAGGGATTTATTTCAGTATCAGGTCTAATTTTTTTCAGTTTTCACATTTTAAGCATATCATGAAAAACACCTTTGGGAAGATATCTTCAAAAAATAAAGGAGAAGGAGACAAGGGAATACTTTCTCCATTTGAAGCAGTTTCTACCGCTATAGGAGGAAGCATAGGTGTAGGAAATATAGGCGGGGTTGCTACAGCAATTGCTGCAGGAGGCCCTGGTGCAGTATTTTGGATTTGGGTTGCAGCATTATTTGGCATGATGATAAAAATGGTTGAAGTTACTTTGGCTGTCTACTATCGCTCAAAAGACGATGAGGGCAATCCATATGGTGGACCGACATATTATATGGAAAAAGGTCTGGGGGAAGAGAGAAATATTAAGATATGGCCAGTGATAGCTGTTTTATTTGGATTAGGAATTTTTTCTACCTTTTTTATCACGATGCAAAACTATACTGTTTCTGAAGCAGTAGGAAATACATTTAATATACCAATTTTAGCAGTATCGATAGTTTATATTATTTTTATTTATATAATAATAAATAACGGGATCCCTGGATTAGGGAAAATTGCAAGTAGAATAGTTCCTTTTATGACTATGTTTTACCTTTTAGCTGGTATTTTTATAATTTTTAAGAATATAGCATATTTGCCATCAGGTTTAGCTGAAATATTTCAATCAGCATTTACTGGCACGGCTGCTGTAGGAGGATTTGCAGGAGCAGCAGTTGCAAAGACAATACAGATGGGAATGGCTAGGAGTGTATATTCAAATGAAGCTGGTTGGGGAACATCTCCTATGATTCATTCTACTGCTAGAACAGATCATCCTGTAAAACAAGGATTGTGGGGAGCTTTTGAAGTATTTGTGGATACTATTTTAGTTTGCACGATTACAGCGTTGGTAATTGTGCTGACAGGAGCTTGGAAAACTGGAGCTTCTGGTGCTACATTAACTCTTACTGCTTTTGAAATGGAAATTGGTTCAATAGGAAGATATATAATAGCTATATCAGTATTTTTGTTTGGATTAACCACGACTACTGGCTGGTATGCATATTATGAAATACTTTTAAGACATCTTATGAAGAACAAAAAGGCTTTAAGGGATAAAATCCTGAAATTTTTTAGATTGTTTTATCCAGTGCCTGGAATCATTATGGTACTAATAGCTGTTTTTGGAGAACTTCCAGGGACTACTCTTTGGCTTTTTGCTGATTTGACATCAGCCATACCTACATTTTTAAATGTTATAACTATATTGATTTTAAGTCCGGTATTTTTTAGACTTTTAAAAGATTACAAGAGCAGATATTTAGGTATAGGGGAAATTGACCCAAATGCTAAGTTATTCTATGAAGAGGAATAATCGTAAAATATATCTTCATTATAAAATAATTATATGTGATATAATTATTAAAAACATATCAGGAGAAGGCTATGAGTTTTAAAAAATTAATGATATTTGCTTCATTTATGTGGACTTTAATGAATTTTCATCATCCTGTAAATCCTGCTTTTTTTGAAGAACTGAATTTGCCTAGTCATGTTTTTGGGACTTCTTATGCTATGATGGTGTTTTTTTCATTTTTGTCTTCTCCATTCTGGGGTGCTATAGGAGATAAAAAAAGCAGAAAGAAAACATTAGTTATATCCACTTTTTTTTACGGACTAGCACAATTTTTATATGGATTTTCTAACAATTTATGGCAAATATTATCTCTTAGAGCTATGGCTGGATGGTTTACCGGAGGGATGGTTGTTGGGCTGATGGCTATGATAGTAGAGGTCTCACAAGCAAACAAGCTATCTAAAAACATGGCAACATATTCAGCCATATTGAGCATATTTACTTCTATTGGATTTCTGATAGGAGGATTATTAGGATATCTTCCTATCAGATTTGTTTTTTACATCCAAGGCTTAGGGATGATGTTAATTAGCATACTTATAATGATATTTTTAGAAGATGTTAAAAAGGAAACAAGAGATGCTGATTTTAATTTCAGCACTGGATTGACTGATCTAAACACCATAAAAACTATAAAATCACCTTGGATAATAACTTTTTTATCTTTAACGTTTCTCATATTTTTGGCTTTTTCATCTACAAACAATGCATTTAATTATTATTTGAGAGATGAGCTTCTGTTTATGCCCATAATAAATGGCATTTTTAAAGCACTGACTGGCATCTTGGGACTTGTTTGCAATTTGACTATTAATGTTTATTTGATTAGGCATTTTGATTTAAAGAAAGCATTGTTAAATTCTATATTAATCTCGATTATAATTACAGTAATCATATATATTGCGACCGATAGCATTTTGTTCTTAGTCTCAAGTTTATTATATTTCATATTAAACACTATCCAATTGCCTATACTCCAAAGTTTTGCTGTAGAAAACACAAAAGACAACGCAGGATTATTATCAGGAATATTCAATGCATTTAAATCTCTTGGGGAGATGTTTGGAGCACTTATTGCTGGGTTTATATATGCACTAAATAGTAAGTTTCCGTTTTTAGTTTCAATGATAGCATTATTTATTGCTTTTATTATATTAATTGTATACTCGAAATATAAAAAAAGAATAGAGGCGATATAAATGTGTGGTAGATACTCACTTGATAAGGAAATGGATGAGATTCTCATAAGATATAAGGCTATAAACAAAGCTAATGAATATAAACCTAAAAGAGAAATTTATCCAACTGATGAGGGATTAGTGGTTTTGGAGAATGAAGAAAGAGAAATTATGTATATGAAATGGGGATTTTTAACATCCTTTTCGAAAAGGCCTATAATAAATGCTAGAAGCGAGACTATTTTTGAAAAGGCAACATTTAAAGATTCTTTTTTAAATAGAAGATGCATTATACCTATTGATAGTTATTATGAATGGGAAAATGTAGATGGTAAAAAGATAAAAAGGAATATAAGAATAGAAGGAGATTCCATATTTTCTTTAGCAGGAATTTATAATATTTTTAAAATAGGTGATGAAAAGCATCTAGCTTATGTTATAATAACAACAAATGCAAATAAAAAAATATCTCATATTCATGAAAGAATGCCTGCAATCTTAAGTAAAGAAAACGAAGATATTTGGTTAAATTCAAAAGAAAACAATGTGAATGTACTAAAAGATATGCTTAAGTCTTATGATGGCAATTTTATAATTGGTTAGGAGTGATGAAATGTTAAACAACAAATTAATCTCCCGAGTTTTGGTAGTTATTTTAGCTGTTTCTATGGTTTTACCAATACTCATAAGTGCACTTAATTATTAAGTGCATATTTTTTTTGGGTATATAATATCTATCTTAGGAGGGGAGATATAATGGATAAAGATTATAAATTATCTGCTGGAGAGTTAAAAAGCAATTGCTCTTTAGAAGAATATGATTTTGAAACGACTCAAGAACTTGAACCTTTAAGGGGTATTATTGGGCAAGAAAGAGGAACTAAAGCCCTGCAATTTGGGCTTAGAATGGGGAAAAAGGGATATAATATTTATGTTTCTGGGATGAGTGGAACAGGAAGAAGCAGTTTTGCTTATTCAATTGCTGAGGAATTTGCAAAAAATAGACCAGCACCAAAAGATTGGGTTTATGTATACAATTTTTCAAATAGCAGCTCCCCGCAAGCATTGTCTTTTAAGGTTGGAATGGGCAAGGAGTTTAAAAAAGATCTCGAAGGGATGATAACTGATTTAAGAAAAGAAATACCTGAAAAATTTCAAGGGATTGAATATGAAACAAGAATGAATGACATATTTAAAGTGATCAATCAGAAGAAAGCAGATATAGTGAAGAAATTGAATGAGAAGTCTATGCAATATGGTTTTGTTTATACACCAAGCGAAACTGGTCTGGTTTCTGTTCCTGTTAGGAATGGCAGGCCAATGAGTGAAGAAGAATATGCTAATCTTTCTATTGAAGAACGTGAGAAATTAATAACTTCATATGAAGAGTTAAGAAGTGCTACAGTTGAGGAATTTGATGCTTTAAGACTATTGGATGAAGAACTAGAGAAGAGTTTGATACAATTAGATAAGACATTAGCTAGTGAAGTAGTTTCTTATCAAATAAATAAACTTATAAATAAATATGATGGTTCAGAAAAGACTAAGGAATTTTTTGAGAAATTAGAATTGGATATAATGGAAAACATCAATAGATTTAAAAAGAAATCAACTCCTATGAACTATGGGTTTCCTTTCTACGAAAATATTGAAGAAAGTTTTTTCACAAGATATATGGTAAATTTATTTGTTGACAACTCTCAATTAAAACATGCGCCAATTATAAATGAAACCAATCCTGTTTATATAAACTTAATGGGAAATATCGAGTATAAAAGTTTAATGGGGGTTTTGACAACTGATTTCACGCAAATAAAAGCAGGCTCTCTTCATCAGGCTAATGGCGGATATATAATATTTCAGATGAGAGAGATACTAAATAATCCTATATCTTGGGAAATGTTAAAAAGAGCATTAAAGACTGAGGAGATAAATATTGAAAACTATAATAAACTCTTAGGATTAGCATTGACTGATTCTTTGAAACCAGAACCAATTCCTTTAGATGTAAAAGTTATAATAATTGGCGATATATACACTTATGATTTACTCTACACATATGATGATGATTTTAGAAAATTATTTAAAGTAATGGCAGATTTTGATGTGGAAATGGACAAAAATAAGCAAAATTTAGCAAATATGGGCTATTTCATAGCTAATCAATGTAAAACAAATAACCTTAAACACTTGGATAAAAGAGCTGTTGAAAGGATTATAGAATATAGCTCAAGAGTTGCAGAGCACAAAGATAAATTGAGTACGAACTTTAACCAAATAATTGAGATATTATATGAAGCTGACTTTTGGGCTAGTGAAGATAATGCTGATATGATAAATGAACATCATGTACTAAAAGCAATAGAAGAAAAAATATATAGATCTAACAAATATGAAGAGAAAATAAACGAGATGTTTAAAGAAGGAACATTGATACTTGATATTAAGGGAGAAAAAATAGGGGAGATAAATGGACTTGCTGTTATAGGCACTGGAGAGTATTCTTTTGGAAAGCCAAACAAAATAACAGCTACAGTTTATAGTGGGAAAGATGGTATATTGCATATTGAAAGGGAAACAAAACAAAGTGGCCCTATCCATACGAAAGGAGTTCTTACTCTAAATGGTTATATCGGAGAAAGATATGCAAAGATAAAACCTCTTGGGGTCACTATTGGGCTTGGTTTTGAGCAAAGTTATTCATATATTGAAGGGGATAGTGCTTCATGTGCAGAACTATATGCTATACTTTCAGCATTGTCAGGATTTCCTATTAAACAGTCAATAGCAATAACAGGGTCAATGAATCAAAAGGGCAGAGTTCAACCTATTGGAGGAGTAAATGAGAAAATTGAGGGCTTCTTTAGGTTGTGCAAAGAAATTGGTTTTACTGGAGAACAAGGGGTTATAATTCCTAAAAGCAATGTAAAGAATTTGATATTGCGAGATGAAGTCGTTGAAAAAGTTTCAAAGGGGGAATTTAGCATTTATGCTATCGAAGATGTAGAGGATGGTGTAGAGATATTGTTTGGCAAGACAATAGAAGAATTAGATAAAGCTATTTTTGAAAATCTAAAAAAGATCAGAGACGATAAAGAAAGTTAATATAAAAGTGGAGGTAATTACCTCCACTTTTATATTTCTAATTTTAATACTTCGGCTAATTTTAGGGGGCTGCCTTTCATACGTAAGTTAAGAGCGTTGTTTATCATAACGCACATATCTCCTCTAGTCAAATTATCTTTATGAGATAAATGAGAAAGGCCTTCCATGAGTCCTATTTTCTTTGCGATATCTGGCACAGAATCATAAAGTTTAGCTTCTTCAGTGTAGTTTAATGCTCTCAACAATACAGTTTGAAATTGTTGGACAGTTACCAATTGATTAAATCCAAAATTATTTCCACCTACACCAGCTATTAGTTTCTTATTTACAGCCCAATTTATATAGCTGTGATAAAATGAATTTTCTTGAGTAAAGTCATCAAATTTGGTTACTACAGGATATGATTTGGCATTATTTTCTTCTTTATGAAGTCGGCTAATAATTATTACCATATCTTGTCTTTTTAGATAATCATCTAATCTCAAATTACCAGTTTCATCACCTGTTATAATTCCAATTCTATACAAGTTTTCAGCAATTTTTGCACTATCAGCATAACTCACATTATGTGGAATTCCTAAAAATAGAGAAAATATCAGTAAAAATACGATCAATTTCTTCATATTATCCCTTCCTTTGACCTAATTATACTATAATATAAACGTTCTTTATATTAAATTAATATTACAGTTAATTAAGACTTGTCATATTGGATAAAAAAGACTATTATCTTTAATAGGATTAATCAAAGAGGAGGATATTTATGAACACGAAATATATATTTGTAACTGGAGGAGTTGTATCTTCTCTTGGGAAAGGGATAACAGCAGCAAGTCTTGGACAACTCTTAAAAAGCAGAGGTTTAAAAGTTACGATACAAAAATTTGACCCTTACATAAATGTAGATCCAGGGACTATGAGCCCTTATCAGCATGGGGAGGTATTTGTAACAGAAGATGGAGCAGAGACAGACCTAGATTTAGGACATTATGAAAGATTCATAGATGAGAATTTAACTAAAAACAGCAGTGTTACGACAGGAAAAGTTTACTGGTCAGTGTTAAATAAGGAAAGAAACGGGGAATATGGAGGTAGAACTGTTCAAGTAATACCACATATAACAAATGAGATAAAAGAAAGAATAATTAGAGCTTCCAAAGACAGAGAAGTGGATGTTGTAATCACTGAGGTTGGAGGCACTGTAGGAGATATAGAATCTTTGCCATTTCTAGAGGCTATCAGACAGATTAAATATGATGTTGGTAAAGAAAATGTAATGTATATCCATGTAACATTGGTACCATATTTAAGTAAAGCTGGGGAATTGAAGACAAAACCAACACAACACAGCGTTAAAGAATTAAGAAGTATTGGAATTCAGCCAGACGCTCTTATTTGCAGAACTGAAAAACCACTAGGTGAAGATTTAAAAGCGAAGATAGCACTTTTTTGTGATTTAGAAAAGGAAGAAGTAATAGAAAATGGAGATGTAGAAAGCATATATGAAATCCCTCAAAAATTAGAAAATGAAGGATTAGGTAAATTAGTAGTAAGGCATCTGAATCTGGATTGCAAAGAGCTTGATTTATCAGAGTGGAATAAAGTAGTGGAAAGAGTTAAAAATTTAAGTAGACAAGTAAGAATAGCTTTAGTCGGTAAATACGTAGAGCTAAAGGATGCTTATCTTTCTGTTATAGAAGCTCTAAACCACGGTGGTATTTACAATGATGCAGAAGTCATAATCGACATGATATCTTCTGAAGAAATAACAGATGAAAATGCTGAAAAAATCCTAAAAGATTACGATGGAATAATTGTCCCTGGTGGTTTTGGAGATAGAGGCATAGGAGGTATGATTAGCTCAATAAAGTATGCAAGAGAAAACAATGTGCCTTATTTTGGAATATGTCTAGGAATGCAACTTGCAACAATTGAATTTGCAAGGAATGTGTTGGGACTAGAAAATGCAAATAGTACTGAAATTGACAAATACACTAAGTATCCGATCATAGATTTAATGCCCGATCAAAAGGAAATATACAAAATAGGCGGGACTCTAAGGCTTGGGGTTTATCCATGCAGATTAAGCGAAGATACAAAAGCTAGAAATATCTATAATGAAGAAATAATTTATGAAAGACATAGGCACAGATATGAATTCAATAACGAATTTAAAAAACCAATGGAAGATAAAGGTATGGTTTTTTCGGGAATGTCTCCTGATGGAAGATTGGTAGAAATGATAGAAATAAAAGATCACCCTTGGTTTATTGGATCTCAATTCCATCCTGAATTCAAATCAAGACCTACTAGAAGTCATCCGCTTTTTAAAGACTTCATAAGAGCCAGTTTAGAAAATAAAGAGAAAAAATAGTCGGATCATTAGATCCGACTATTCTGTTCTTATGGCATCTATCGCTGACAATTTCATCGCTCTTCGGGCAGGGTAATAACCTGAGATTACTCCTATCAATGCAGAAAATGCAAGGCTTGCAAAGACCAACCAAATTGGAATAATTGAAATTTTACTATCCAAACCTGTACCCATAAAGTTTCCAAAACTGCCTCCAAATCTGTTTATCAAGAAAGATAAAAGGTAGCTTACACCAATTCCAAGTATTCCTCCTAAAAGTCCTATCAAAGCTGATTCAAACAAAAATAATTTTTTGATATCATTGATAGAAGCACCAATTACCTTCATAATGCCAATTTCTCTTGTTCTTTCGTATATGCTCATAACCATGGTGTTGGTTATTCCTATAGCAGCTACCAATAAAGAGATGGCACCTATTCCACCCAATGCTAATTGGATAGATCTTGCAGTTTGTTTCATTGCTTCAAGTTGATCGTTTAGGCTGTATGCTTCGTAACCTAAAGCTTTAATTTGATCTTGGACTTCCTTTACATTGTTCATATCATCAACTTTAACAGTTATATTTTGGTATTCATCTTTGCCTTTATTAGGTGTAGGTTTTTGATTTTCTGCTTTCTCTTTATCTTTTATCATTTTTTTAACATCTGCCATAGGCATATAAACTGCATAACTGTGCTCATAGTTTTCTTGTGTTAATATACCTGCGACTTTTATCTTATAAGACTTATAGTTAACGGTATCTAAATTAGGATCTGACCAACCATAATTTGGATTTAATGTGATCATTAACTTATCTTTCATCAGATCCACTTTTGGCTCTCTCCAAACAGTAGCCTTAGGGTTATAAAAGCTCATCGCTACTTGCCCGCCAAAAACGGCAGTCATTTCATCGGAAACTTCCAACAATCTTCCTTCAGCTATCTCAAATCCAAAATCCTGCATTACCTTTGGATCTATTCCGCGAATTGGGATACTTGTTATATATTTTCCGTTTATAACTGTACCATAGGTTTCCACGATTGGATTTACTGCAACAACATGGGGTATAGCTTTAAAACTAGCTACTGCTTCATCGTTCAAATAGACTTCTTTATTTCCTCCTCCAGGAATCCCTGGATCTGACCATTTAGGGTAGATATTTATGTTAGTTAAACTTCCCCATTGAGAAAGCTGATCTTCAAAAGCTTGAGTTAAGCCAAATCCTATGCTAAGCATAACGATAATTGAGGCCGCACCAATTATTACACCAAGGACTGTAAGAAAAGTCCTAAGTTTTCTTCTCCACAAATTTTTAATTCCCATATAAATGAGATCTAGACTATTCATTTAAATCCAAGTCCTCTATTTCTTTTTTAGATTTTCTTTTCTTACGGATTATAAGACCGATAACAACCAGTGCAGCTGCGCCTAATCCTACAAACATCCATATATTTGGCCCTCCATTGTCAGGTTCTATTGGAGGCATTTCTGGATATTCAGGTGATGGAGCCATTTCCATAACATTTAGTGTAAATTCCTTTCTGATCTCTTGCATTTGACCTGTGGAGTCTTCAAATGAAAAGACCAAAGCTCCTTTAACTTCACCAGATTGATATGGTATTACATATCCTTCAAAATATTCACTACTTCCAGATTGAAAGTTTCCTACAAAATATTGTCCATTTTCAGTTTGAAAGTCTCCCTCTAATTTTACCATCATATTATATAAAGTTACTTTCCCTGTGTTAAAAAATTCTACAGAAATAGGAGTTGGCTGGCCTACATAAGCTTCTTGAACATATCCTATTTCACTTGTTTCTAGTTTAGATTCTTGTACCACTGGTACACCAATCAATTCAGTCGCAGTATATTCATTTCCATTTGTATCTTCATATTCAAAATGAGCAGTTAAAGTATAAGTTTTGGCTTGAGCATCAGGTACAGTAAACATTACTATATTTTTTTCCACTTTTCCTTTTGGTGCAATAGAATCAATATAAAAAGTATTAGAGCTATCTACAGGTGTAAATACACTTCCTCCAGAAGACTGAGTATCTGGGTTTGTAACAGTATCTGCAGTTAAAAATATCTTTATATTTTTAACTGTTTTAGTGCTGTTAGTATTAAAGAATGATAAACTCATAGTGAAGTTTTGACCTGCTTTGACTAATTTTGGCTCAAAACTGTATTTGTCTACTATCAATTTTGGTTTGCCTTTTGTAGTATCTTCTCCTGGCCTGTCGGCTACATAAGCATTTAGTCCGACATATTGCTCAATACTATATTTTTCATTTCCACTGTAAATATCTTGATATTCAACCGTTATCTTGATTGGATAATTTCTTGTAATAGCATCTTGAGTTGGAGAAAACAAAAACCTGATATTTTTGCTTTCGCCAGATTTCAAACCATCTATTTTTATGATTGAATTGCTTTTGGGGACAATTTGAGGGTCTTGGCTTTCAGCTCTTATTATTATATTTGATGCAGAAATTGGTCCTGAATTTAGCAAATTAAAACTTACTTGAAAATTTTCATTAGGAGTTATTTGTTTTGTATCAAAAACCATATCTTTAATCTCTAAATTTGAGGATTGTGTAGATGTCTGACTAATTGTAACATACACCTTTTGAGTTTCCTCTATTCCATTGTATTTAAAAGTTATTTCCAACTCATAGGTACCACTGCTTATTGAAGACGCTGCTTTGAGATTGTAAGTGATATATCCAGTTGAATTAGCTTTTATATTGCTTATAAAACCTGCATCGGAGCCGGATTCTAAAAATATGGTATCTTTACTAAGACCAGATAGTTTAGTTGATATGTTTGATATGTCTGAATCTCCTATATTTTTATAGAAGATGCTAGCTTGAAAACTTTGCCCTTTGGCAATAAACTCTGGATTTGTTGCAAGCTTGGTAACTAGTATCTTAGGTTGAATTGCTGAGCTGTTTATCTTGACATATATAGTTATATCTTTGCTTCCATGTTCTATGACTATGCTGTCATTAGATGCACTAGTTACATAATCATATTGAAAATTTAACTTCAATGGGTAAATACCAGATGGTGTATTAGGTAGTACATTTAATTTCAATTCAAAAGGTTGATATGGATTTGTTATTGCAATACTTTCTGTTATATTACTTGGCAAAAAAGGTGTACCTTCGCCTAGTTGTGGTGTTAATATTATGTTTGATGCTGAATTTATATTGTCAAGTTGCAATGATATTGTATTGACTTTTCCCGCTTGAAGTTGAGGCATATCCTGATTTTTTATTGTGATATTTGGTGCGGGAATTATGATTGAAGCTAAAGATATATTGCTTATCGGTATAAACATAAAAATAAAGACAAGAACAAAGCAAATTACTCGTTTCAATTGACAACATCTCCTTTAAGTAGTAGTTCTTCTACATTTTCAATTTTACCATCTCTCATATGAAAAATTCTATTAGCATATCTAGAAATTTCATTATCATGAGTTACTATTACTAGGGTTTGATTCAATTCTTTAGACATTGAAGTTACTAAATCCATGATTTCAAAAGTTGTTTTTGTATCGAGATTTCCAGTCGGTTCGTCAGCAAAAACAATTTTAGGGTTACCTACGAAAGCTCTTGCTATACTTACTCTTTGTTGCTGTCCACCACTCATTTCAGATGGTTTATGATGAAGTCTATTGCCTAATCCAACATTTTTTAGCATCTCGGTAGCTTTTTTATCACGAATTTTTCTAGGAACTCCCCTAAATGTCAAAACCAAACTCACATTTTCTAAAGCTGTTAGAGTTGGTATAAGATTATATGACTGAAACACAAACCCTATGTTTTTTTGTCTGAATTTAGTCAACTGCTTTTCATTCATATTTTCCAAATGCATATTATTGACTATAATTTCACCTTTTGTAGGTTTTTCAAGTCCTGCCATCATATTTAGCAAAGTACTTTTTCCAGAGCCAGATGTTCCTATAATGCATACAATTTCCTTTTTATATATTTCTAAATTGACATTATTTAAAGCTATTATCTTTTCATCACCCATTTTATAGATTTTAATTAAATTTTTTGTAGCGATTATTTTATCCAGAATTGATCACCTCCTGATCTTTATCTCAGTTTACCACAATTAGTGGATAAAGTAGTTACAAAATGTTTACGAATTGTAAAAATAAGTAATATTTACCGTATAGAAGAAACGTTTTCTCTATGTTATAATTAAGACAAAGATTTGATATAGGAGGAGTCTAAATGGAAAAAGCTATGGTAAGGATGAGAATGAGTGCACATGATGCTCACTATGGTGGAAATTTAGTGGACGGAGCTAGAATGTTAGGATTGTTTGGTGATGTTGCTACTGAGCTACTAATAAGACTAGATGGAGATGAAGGCCTATTTGTTGCATATGACAAGGTTGAATTTAAAGCACCGGTGTTTGCAGGGGATTATATAGAAGCTTATGGTGAAATAGTAAACATTGGGAACACATCAAGAAAAATGAAATTCGAAGCTAGAAAAGTTATTCAAGCTAGACCGGATATTAACGAATCTGCTTGCGATGTTTTAGAAGAGCCTATCATAGTATGCATAGCTGAAGGAACTTGTGTTGTCCCTAAAGACAAGAAAAGAAAATAGAGGTGATTAAAATGGATAAACTTATTATAACAGCTGCAATCTGCGGAGCTGAAGTGACAAAAGAAAACAATCCAAATGTACCATATACAGTAGAAGAAATAGCTAAAGAAGCAGAAAGTGCATACAAAGCTGGTGCAAGTATAATTCATCTACATGTCAGAGAAGATGATGGGACTCCTACTCAAAGAAAAGAAAGATTCAAAGAATGTATGGATGCAATAAGAGCAAAATGCCCGGATGTTATAATACAACCCTCAACTGGTGGAGCTGTCGGTATGACTGACGAAGAAAGACTTCAACCTACAGAATTATATCCAGAAATGGCAACTCTTGACTGTGGGACTTTAAATTTTGGTGGGGATGAAATATTTGTAAACACTGAAAACACTATAAAAAATTTTGCTAATATAATGAATGAAAGAGATATTAAACCTGAGATAGAAGTTTTTGACAAAGGTATGGTAGACTATGCAATAAAATATCATAAACAAGGGTATATCAAAGCACCTATGCATTTTGATTTTGTGTTGGGTGTTCAAATGGCTGCGACAGCTAGAGATTTAGCGTTTTTAGTGGATTCAATCCCAGAAGGCTCGACTTGGACAGTCGCAGGGATAGGTAAAAATCAATTTCCTATGGCTACTTTAGCAATCGTCATGGGTGGACATGTAAGAGTAGGATTTGAAGATAATACCTATATTTCAAAAGGAGTATTGGCTAAATCTAATGGGGAATTAGTAGATAAAGTAGTAAGAATTGCTAAAGAATTAGGGAGAGAAATTGCTACCCCAAATGAAGCTAGAGAAATATTGGGATTAAAACCATTAAAAGCTTAACAATTTATAAAGATATGATATAATTGATACTAGGAATACTGGTATCAATTATCTTTTCTTAAGGCTTGTATAAAAGGGCTCATATTACTTGCACATTTTTTTCCTTTTTTATATTCAGGTCGTTTTCATTAAATTGGTCTTTATATCCATATGAAAGGAGAATGATTATGAAGTTATTTATCGACACAGCAAACATTGATGAGATTAAAGAAGTTAATAGTTGGGGCGTACTAAGCGGGGTAACAACCAATCCAAGCTTGATTGCAAAGGAAGGAAAGGTTTTCGAAGATGTTGTTGAGGAAATAACAAAGATAGTAGATGGCCCGATTAGTGCAGAAGTAATCTCATTAGAAGCCGAAGGAATGTTAAAAGAAGCAAGAGAACTAGCAAAAATCCACAAAAATATAACTATAAAAGTTCCTATGACAAAAGAAGGACTTAAAGCAGTAAATGTTTTATCAAAAGAGGGCATAAAAACAAATGTTACTCTTGTTTTTACTCCTAATCAAGCGCTATTAGCAGCTAAAGCTGGAGCTAATTTCGTAAGTCCATTTATCGGCAGACTTGATGATATAAGCACAGAAGGAATACCGCTAATAAAAGATATAGTCCAAATATTTAATATTTACTCGATTCAGACTGAAGTAATAGCAGCAAGCATTAGACATCCTATGCATGTAATCGAGTCTGCGAAGGCTGGAGCTCATATTGCTACAATACCTTATAAAGTATTTATTCAGATGTTAAATCATCCTTTAACTGATAGTGGTATTGATAGGTTTTTGAAGGATTGGCAAGGAGTAAAAACTAAATAAGGAGGAAAAAAATGGATAGAAGTCTTGCGATTAATTTAGCTAGAGTAACTGAGGCTGCTGCACTATCAAGTGCTAAACTCATGGGAAGAGGAGACAAAAATGAGGCAGATCAGTTGGCAGTTGATGCGATGAGAAGGATGTTTGATACTATAAACATCGATGGCGTTGTGGTCATAGGAGAAGGTGAAATGGATGAAGCTCCTATGTTATACATCGGAGAGCAGATAGGGCATTCTACTGATGGCTGTATGAAAGTTGATATAGCAGTTGATCCACTTGACGGTACTCAGTCTGTAGCAAATGGATATCCTAATGCTATATCTGTTGTAGCTGTCGCACCTAGAGGGTGTTTGCTTAATGCCCCAGACATGTATATGGAAAAGATCGCAGTGGGGCCAAAGGCTAAAGGAGTTATAAACATCAAGGCTTCTGTTAGAGAGAATATATTGAATGTCGCAAGGGCACTAAACAAAGATGTATCTGAGGTAACCGTCTGCGTGCTTGAGAGGGAGAGACACAAAAAATTAGTCGAAGAGATAAGAGAAGCTGGTGCTAGAATAAAATTCATAACTGACGGGGACGTCTTAGGAGCGATGAACACTTGTTTTGAAGAAGCAAATGTTGATATATTACTCGGTAGCGGTGGAGCGCCTGAAGGAGTACTTGCAGCTTGTGCTTTGAAATGTTTAGGCGGAGAAATACAAGGGATATTACTTCCAGAAAATGAAGCACAAATCGAAAGATGCAAAAAAATGGGAGTAGATATAGATAAAGTATACACAATAGACGATTTGGTTAAAGGAAATGAAGTCGCATTTTCTGCGACAGGAGTTACTTATGGGGAGCTTCTTGCTGGAGTTAAGTATTTAGACAACAACAAAGCAATCACAGAAACATTAGTTTTAAGAGCAGAAACAGGCACAGTTAGATTTATAAAATCTATACATCAATTAGATAAAAAGCCTGGATATGCAAAATAATAGTTAAGAGGTGTAACATTGGATCAGGATATTTTATACAATAAGAAACTACAGGAATTAAGAGAAATAGCTAAAGCATACAATATCCCAGGCTACTATAAGTACAAGAAAGAAGAGCTCATCAATCTAATTATGGGAAAAGACCCTTATGAAGATATTGATGATGAACTGGATATTTATGATGAAATTGATACAGAAGTTGTTCAAAATGAAGATCAAACAAAAGAAGAAATAAAAATAGATTTAAAAGACATAGATATAGAAGATCTTTCGGAAAATGCTAGTAGCGAGATGGAGCAACTAGAAGACATCGACTTATTAGAAGGAGTATTGGAACTACATGCTGACGGATATGGTTTTTTAAGGCGTCAAAACTACATGCCTGGAGATGATGATGTTTACGTATCCCCTTCTCAAATAAGAAGATTTCATTTACAGACTGGAGACAAAATAACTGGGATAACCAGACCACCTAAACAAGGTGAAAAATTTAGCGCTCTGCTTTATGTAAAAGCTGTGAATGACATGCCGCCAGCAACAGCTATCAACAGACCTGATTTTGAAAGCTTAACGCCTATTTATCCTAATAAAAGGTTGAAACTTGAGACAAGCCCAACTGAATATGCTACCAGGATAATAGATTTAGTAGCACCTATAGGAAAAGGGCAAAGAGGAATGATAGTCTCTCCTCCAAAGGCTGGTAAAACAACACTTTTAAAAATGATAGCAAACGGGATTGCTCAAAATCATCCTGAAGTCGAAATGATCATTCTCTTGATAGATGAAAGACCTGAAGAAGTAACAGATATGAAAAGATCTGTTAAAGGGGAAGTTATATATTCAACATTCGATGAACTGCCTAAAAATCATACAAGAG
Source organism: Tissierellales bacterium (assembly GCA_014360205.1). GTDB lineage: Bacteria > Bacillota > Clostridia > Tissierellales > Tissierellaceae > Soehngenia. The sequence goes on along the minus strand of JACIXZ010000005.1, from coordinate 68,390 downwards.
TCGCTGAGATGGTTTTAGAAAGGGCAAAGAGATTAGTAGAGCATGGCAAGGATGTTGTCATACTTTTAGATAGCATAACAAGACTTGCAAGAGCTTATAATTTAAGCATTCCACCAACGGGTAGAACTTTATCTGGAGGACTTGATCCAGGAGCTCTTCACAAACCTAAGAGATTCTTTGGGGCTGCGAGAAATTTAGAAGAGGGTGGAAGCCTTACGATTTTAGCTACTGCACTAGTAGATACGGGCAGCAGAATGGATGATGTTATCTTTGAAGAGTTTAAAGGAACGGGTAATATGGAAATACACTTAGACAGAAAGTTATCTGAAAAAAGAATTTTCCCTGCAATAGATATTTATAAATCAGGTACAAGAAAAGAAGAATTGTTGATGAACCAAAAAGAACAAGAAACCGTCTGGGCTATTAGAAAAGCTTTTGGAAATGCATCCACTCAAGAGGTAACTGAATTTTTGATAAATAAAATTGTATCGACAAAGACCAATGAAGAATTTATTGAAGAAATGAGAAATAAAATTTGGTTCTAGTTGAAATATATAAAATTTTGTGATACAATAATTTAGCTAATGTTTAGAGTTAATTGTACGAAACTCTTCGAAGAGAGGTGAAAAGAATGAAATCAGATATTCATCCAGAATACAAACAAGCAACAGTAACTTGCGCTTGTGGAAATACTTTTACAACAGGCTCAACAAAAGAAGAACTAAGAGTTGAAATTTGTTCAGAATGCCACCCATTCTTTACAGGCAAACAAAAGCTTGTAGAAAGAGGTGGACGTGTAGAGAAATTCAAGAAGAAATACAGCATGGATTAATTTCTCAAAGACTAGGTTAGCTGCGTGTGCATCTAACCTTATTTTTTTAGAAGGGAAGAAGATTATGTCAGAGAACATTAAAGTTATAACAAAACCTATTCATAAGACATCAATTGGTGGACAGGCTTTGATCGAAGGCATTTTAATGAGAGGACCTGAAAAAGTTTCAATTGCTGTTAGAAAACCTAATGGCGAAATAGACTTAAAAGTAGAGGAGTCGTTGCCATTAAATAAGAAAAACAAAATATTATCTCTACCTATAATAAGAGGAATGCTAGGGCTGATAGATTCATTAAAAATTGGAATGAGTGCTTTGATGTATTCAGCTGAATTTTTTGATGAAAATCCAGAAGATGATAAGAAAGAAGGTAAAGATAGTTTATTTAACCGAATATTTAAAGAAAAATCTGAAGATGTAGCAATGGGATTAACGGTATTTTTATCTATAGCTATTGCTATTGGTGTTTTTATGATACTTCCAAACTTTTTGACAAATTTATTTGCTAATAGAGTCGAAAGCTCTGTTTTTTTAAATTTAATAGAAGGGATAATAAGGATTTTTATTTTCTTCTTATATATAGTTTGGGTTTCAAAACTTGAAGATGTAAGAAGAGTATTTGAATATCACGGTGCAGAGCATAAAAGTATACATGCATACGAAAATGGTGTTCCATTGACAGTTGATAATGTAAAGAAATTTTCTATTCTTCATCCAAGATGTGGAACAAGCTTTTTATTTATGGTCATGATAGTTAGTATAATAGTATTGTCGTTTTTCGGCTGGCCAAATCCAGTCATGAGAGTTGTGACTAGAATAGTAATGTTGCCTGTAATAGCTGGCATATCATATGAAATAAATAGATTCATAGGCAAAAGCAACTCAAAACTATGTTATTACCTTTCTTATCCTGGGCTTATGATACAAAAATATGCTACCGTTAAAGAACCCGATGAATCACAAATTGAAGTTGCCATAAAAGCATTAGAAGCTGTAATACCTGAAAACAAGGAGGCAGATTTGTGGTAATTAAAGATTTGCTTGTTGAAGGTGTAGATTTATTAAAGCAAAACTCGAATATAAATCCATTGTTTGAAGCGCAAGTAATATTGTCAAAACTCTTGAATGTTGATAAATCTTTTTTGATTGCTCATGAAGATTTAGAAGTAAAAAAAACAATTGAAGATGAATACTTTAAAATAATCAAGAATAGAAAAGAAGGATACCCTCTTCAATATTTGTTGGGAGAGGTAGAATTTTATGGATATAAATTTAAGGTCAGAGAGGGAGTTCTCATCCCTCGTCCTGACACTGAAATATTGGTTTCGTTCATAATAGAATATATAAACCAAAAAAAATTAACAAATTATAGGCTACTAGAGATAGGGGTAGGAAGTGGAGCTATAATTCTCTCTATTGCTAAAAGCTGCCCTAAAGGAAGCTTAGTTGGAGTAGATATATCTGAGACTGCTTTAGATGTTGCCAAAGAAAATAAAAAAAACTTAGGTATATCAAATGTAGAATTAATTAAAAGCGATTTATTTGAAGCTTTTCACTCAAGTACTAATGATACTACCGAAAACTTTGACATAATAGTTTCTAATCCACCTTATATTGATAGGGAAGAAATGTTAAATTTACAAAGAGAAGTGAAATACGAACCTCAAATTGCACTTTTTGGGGGAGATGATGGACTTTTTTACTACAAAGCTATATCGGATGAGGCTAGGTATCATCTAAAAAATGGAGGTATATTAGCATTCGAGATAGGATTAAAGCAAGGAGAAAAAGTCAAGGAGATATTGCTAAACTTTGGTTATAGAGATATTTCCATATTAAAGGATTTTGAACAAAGAGACAGAGTAGTAGTTGCATATAAAGATTAGAGGTGGTTTTATGCCTGTTTTATTGGAATTATTCCTATCTTTTTTTAAAATAGGTGCTTTTAGCTTTGGAGGAGGCTATGCAATGCTTCCTTTCATAGAAGAGGTAGTCATAAATGAACAAAATTGGCTTAGTACTACCGAATACATAGATATATTGGCTATAGCTGAAATGACACCAGGGCCCATAGCCATAAATTCAGCCACATTTATAGGATATAAAGTTGGGGGTGTCCTAGGCTCTGCTGTCTCGACACTCGGAGTAGTATTGCCTTCGTTTATGGTTATTAGTTTGATGTTTTACTTAATTTCAAAATATCAAAATACTAAAATTGTGGATTGGATTTTTCAAGGTATTAGACCGCTCATATCCGGACTTATTTTAGCAGCTTTTTTTAGTGTTTTTAACAATGCTGTCATGGATTCCAAGGCTGTGATCATATCGATTTGTGTATTCTTTTTAGTTTTTGTAAAGAAAATCAATCCCATCTTTTGCATTTTGATCGCTGGACTACTAGGGATAGTTCTTTACTAGGAGTGATAATATTGAAAAAATATTTAAATTTATTTTCCATATTTTTTAAAATAGGTGCCTTTACATTTGGAGGAGGCTATGCAATGGTACCTATCATGGAAAGGGAGATTGTAGAAAACAAGAAACTTATAGATAACGAAGAATTTATCGATATGTTAGCATTGGCTCAAGCTTCTCCCGGCCCTATCGCAGTAAATACGAGTATATTTATAGGGTACAAATTAAATGGAATATTGGGTGCTTTAACCTGCCTTTTAGGGACTGTACTACCATCATTTTCAATCATTTTAATTGTAGCAATATTTTTTAACCAGTTTAAGAATATATCAATCGTAAATAAAATATTTTCAGGGATTAGACCTGCTATTGCAGCGCTTATTTTATCAAGTGTCATAACTATGATAAAAAAGGGAGATAATCTAAAAAATAGAGTTATCTTAGCTTTGATTGTATCGGCTTTAGTTGGATTTTTAGATATAAGTCCAATATTGATTATAATTTTTGGTGCGATATTTTCAGTGACAGTTAATTATTTTAGAATTAAGTAAACCTTTAATATTGAAAAAAAACAAAATTTAAAATATAATAGTAATATGGATTATTGTGTGTAATATTATTATTAAGATAAGAGGGATATGAATTGTTAGAAAAACTAGATTTTATAGAAGCAAAATATAAAGAATTAAATAAAAAAGCTATGGATCCTAATCTATTAAGTGAAAACAGAGAAGAATGGCAAAGAGTCATGAAGGAGCAAGCTGATTTAGAGCCAGTTGTTAATAAATATCAAGAATATAGAAAAGTTAAAGAAGATTTAGAAACAGCAAAAGAAATGCTTTATGAAAAAATAGATGAAGAAACTAAAGAATTTCTTAAAGAGGAAATTAAGGGATTAGAAGAAAAAAAAGAATCACTAGAAGAAGAACTAAAAGTGCTACTTCTTCCTAAAGACCCTAATGACCACAAAAATGTTATAGTTGAGATCAGAGCAGGAGCAGGTGGGGATGAAGCAGCATTGTTTGCTGGTTCTTTGTACAGAATGTATGTAAGATATGCTGAAAGAAATAACTGGAAAGTAGAACTGATGAGTTCTAACGAAATAGGCATAGGTGGCTTTAAAGAAGTTATATTTATGATTAGTGGAAAGGGCGCCTATTCAAGATTAAAATATGAATCTGGTGTGCATAGAGTTCAAAGAGTTCCTGAAACTGAATCAAGCGGCAGAATTCATACATCAACTGCTACTGTTGCTGTGCTTCCAGAAGCTGAAGACATAGACATTGAAATAAATCCTTCTGATTTAAGAATTGATGTATTCAGATCATCAGGAAATGGGGGTCAATCCGTAAATACTACAGATTCAGCAGTAAGGGTTACGCATATACCAACAGGCATAGTTATATCTTGTCAGGATGAAAAGAGTCAATTAAAGAACAAAGAAAAGGCATTAAAAATATTAAAATCTAGGCTTTATGAGATGAAACTCAGAGAGCAAAATGAAGAACTGGCTCAGATGAAGAGAGGGCAAGTTGGTACAGGAGATAGGTCAGAGAGAATAAGAACTTATAATTTCCCTCAAGGAAGAGTTACTGATCATAGGATTAATTTAACCCTATACAAGTTGAACAACTTTATCGACGGAGATCTTGATGAGATGATTGATGCTCTTATTACCACAGATCAAGCAGAGAGATTAAAAAATATCAGCTAAAGGGGACATCCCCTTTTTTTTTAAGTAAAAATGGAGGAATTCTATGGAAACAAAAATTTTAAAAGTTGACCCTCTAAATCCAGAAGATGATTTAATGAATATAGCAGTTGGAATATTAAAAAACAAAGAATTAGTAGCATTTCCTACAGAAACAGTTTATGGACTCGGGGCAGCTGGACTTATTAGTGAAGCAGTAGAAAAAATTTTCATAGCTAAAAACAGACCTCAAGATAATCCTTTAATCCTACATGTATGTTCAATAGAAATGGTTGAACAGATTGCTGAAGATATATCTACAGATGCAAGGAAACTTATGAATGAATTTTGGCCAGGGCCACTCACGATAATATTTAAGAGAAAAGCTAATGTTCCTGATGTCATTACAGCTGGATTAGATACGGTGGCCATCAGGATGCCAGATAATAAGATAGCTCTAAAGCTAATTGAAAAACTTGGAATGCCAATTGCTGCACCTTCGGCGAATACATCCGGAAAACCTAGCCCAACTTGCGCTAAAGATGTATATGAAGATATGAAAGGTAGAATACCATTGATAATAGATGGTGGAGATGCTAGGGTAGGTTTAGAGTCTACTGTTGTTGATTTATCTAAAGGAAATGCGATGATACTAAGACCTGGGGAAATAACCATAGATGATTTAAAAAAATATTTTGAAAGAGTAGAACTTGATCCTGCATTGTTAGATGGAAGAGAGATAAAAAAACCTATAGCACCTGGTCAAAAATACAGGCATTATGCACCTAAAGCTGAAATGATTTTATTTACCTATTCAGATGACATGACTTCAAGAATAAATAAAAAATATGATGAATTAACTAATCAAGGAAAGAAAGTTGGAATACTTACCGTTGATGAAAATTTAGGTAAATATGATGCTAATATTATATTTAGCCTTGGCACAGAAAAAGATTTAAAAACTGTTGCTCATAATTTATTTAAATCAATTAGAGAAATAGATAATTTAGGTGTTGATGTGATATTATGTGAAGGAGTAAAAGAAGACGGAATAGGACTTGCCATAATGAATAGGTTAAAAAAATCTAGTGGAGGAAATATTGCTTAAATTTTGGAGGATATATGATGAATGTATTATTTGTATGCACTGGAAACACATGCAGAAGTCCTATGGCAGAAGCTTTATTGAAAAGCAAATCAAAGAGGCTTAATAAGAGAATCAATGTTAAATCAAGGGGATTATATGCGATAGATAATGATTTGCCAAATAAAAATGCTTTGTTGGTGATGAAAGGCATAGCAGATATATCTAAACACAGAGCTAAGAGCATAACTGCTGATGATATGTCTTGGGCAGATTATGTATTGGTAATGACTAAATCTCAAAAAAATCAGTTATTAATTCAATACCCTATGTTTAGAAATAAAATAAAGTTGTTAAGCGAGATAGCGATTGGCAAAGAAAAAGATATAATAGATCCATTTGGAGGCTCTATCACTGATTATAAAAGGACAATGGAAGAATTGGAATACTATATTGATAAATTTATTGAAAAAATTGAGGGGGAGAGAGAATGAAAATAGGGATTGGTTCAGATCATGGTGGATATGAATTAAAAGAAGAATTAAAAAAATATATGATTGAAAAAGGAATTGAAGTAGTAGATTTTGGAACTAACGATTTATCTTCGGTAGATTACCCTGATTATGCAAAACTAGTAGCAGAAGCGGTTATCAATAAAGAAGTTGAAAGAGGTGTTGTAATTTGTGGCACAGGAATTGGAATTTCAATTGCAGCAAATAAAATAAAAGGAATAAGATGTGCACTTTGTTCTGACACTTACTCTGCTAGAATGAGCATGGAGCACAACAATGCTAACATGATTGCATTAGGAGGAAGAGTGTTAGGAGTTGATTTAGCTAAAGAAATATTAAATGCTTATTTATCTGCTAATTTCGAAGGTGGTAGGCATTTGAGAAGAATAGAAAAAATTAGTGCTATAGAGCAATCTATGTTATAATACTTAAAGTGAATTTTGAAAGGAGAATGTTATGTCAAAAGTAATACTATTAGATCATCCATTAATTAAACACAAGATAACTATTATTAGAGATAAAAATACCGGCTCTAAAGAATTTAGAGAACTTGTAAAAGAGATATCTACGCTAATGGCTTATGAGGTTACAAGAGATTTCCCTCTAGAGGAAATTGAGATAGAAACACCAATTACAAAAATGATGTCACCTGTCATATCTGGGAAAAAAGTAGGCTTAGTGCCAATATTAAGAGCTGGATTAGGCATGGTCGATGGTATGCTTGATTTAATTCCTGCAGCAAAAGTTGGACATATAGGAGTCTATAGAGATCCTGAAACTTTAAAACCTGTGGAGTATTATTGCAAACTCCCTCAAGATGTCAAGGAGAGGGATTTGATACTACTTGATCCTATGCTTGCAACAGGAGGTTCTGCCTCTGCAGCAATTGAAATTTTGAAAAATAGTGGAGCTACAAACATAAAACTAGTATGTTTAATAGCAGCACCTGAAGGGATTGAAGTAGTTCAAAAAGCTGCACCAGATGTAGACATATATTTGGCAGCTATCGATGAAAAGTTAAATGAACATGCATATATAGTTCCTGGATTAGGAGATGCAGGGGATAGACTTTTCGGAACAAAATAGATAAAACTAGTTTAATAGGAGAAGAAAAATGAACATTACGATAATAGCTTTCTTTACTTCCTTTATTATTTCACTTTTATTAACTCCAGTTATGATAAAGGTTGCCCCTAAATTAGGAGCTTTAGATATTCCAAAAGATAACAGAAGAATGCACAAAAAACCCATACCATTATTAGGCGGAGTGTCTTTGTATATTTCCGTAATAATTGGTCTAATACTATTTGTGCCATTATCAACTGAAATGAAAGCAGTTATAGTAGGGGCAACAGTGATGTTTTTGGCTGGTATAAAAGATGACATAAAGGGAACAACTGCAAAAGAAAAGCTAATCTACCAGTTAATAGCAGCTTCTATAGTTATTGCATTTGGTGTAAAGATAGAGTTTCTGACAAACCCATTTTCCTCAACTGGTAGCATAATTTATTTAGGGTGGTTAAGCATTCCTTTAACATTTTTCTGGATTGTTGGCATAACTAATACTTTAAATTTAATTGATGGATTAGATGGACTTGCAGCAGGAGTATCATTTATATCAAGTCTATCTTTTATCATAGTTGCTGCACTTTATGGCCATTTTGGGATTGCTACTTTAGCTAGTTTAATTGCTGGAGCGACCTTAGGATTTTTGCCTTATAATTTTAATCCTGCAAAAATATTTATGGGAGATACAGGAGCACTTTTTTTAGGATTTATCCTTTCTATAATTTCGATTGAAGGAGTCATGAAAAGTGTGGCTACTATCTCATTTGTAGTGCCAATAATAATACTCGGTTTACCAATTTTTGACACTACCTTTGCGATTCTAAGAAGATTTATAAATGGACAATCAATAATGGAGGCAGACAAAAAACATCTTCACCATAGATTGCTAGAGCATGGATACTCACATAAAAAAACAGTGTTAATTCTATATATGATTTCAGCTATATTTAGCTTTTTTGCAATCATGGTATCTCGAATAAACTCGAAATTTGCTCTATTTGTCGCAGCTGGAGTTTTCGTTGTTGCAGTACTTTTAGCTTCTCGCATAGGACTGTTTTCATCTAACTCAAATAAAGGGGTGGATCAAAAATGAAGGTGATGAGTGTATTTGGGACAAGACCTGAAGCCATAAAAATGGCTCCTATCATAAAGGAACTTGAAAAGAGAAAAATAAATCAAGTTGTTTGTGTAACTGCTCAGCATAGACAGATGCTAGATCAAGTTTTGGATTTATTCAAAATAGAACCAGATTATGATTTAAATATATTTAAACAAGGGCAGACGCTTACAGATATCACTATAAATGCATTAAAGGGTTTAGAAGAAGTTTTAGAGAAAGAATCCCCAGATATTCTTCTGATTCAAGGGGATACAACAACAGTATTTGCTGGAGCACTTGCAGCATTTTATAAAAAGATAAAAATAGGGCATATTGAAGCAGGCTTAAGAAGCTACAATATTTATTCACCTTATCCAGAAGAAGCAAATAGAAAATTAACAGGTGTGCTAACAAACTATCATTTTGCTCCTACCGATTCGAATAAGAAAAATCTGTTGAGAGAAGGATATGAAGAAAAAAACATATTTATAACTGGAAATACAGTTATAGATGCATTAAAATACACTGTAAAAGAAGATTATGTTTTTAGTGCAGATAAGCTAAAAAATATCGATTTTGAGAAGAAAAAAGTCATATTACTAACTAGCCACAGACGAGAAAATATTGGGGAAAAAATGGAGAACATTTTTAGAGGAATAAAGAGAGCAGTTGAAGAAGTAAATGACGCAATTGTAGTTTTTCCAGTGCATTTGAATCCTAAAGTAAGAGAAATTGCAAATAGGGTATTTGATGGAAATGAAGATATATACCTTATAGAACCTTTGGAATATGAGTCATTTACAAATTTAATGGCAAAATCATTCATAGTAATCACTGATTCAGGCGGGTTACAAGAAGAGGCACCAGCTCTTGGAAAACCAGTTCTGGTTATAAGAGATGAAACAGAAAGACCTGAAGGTATAGAAGCAGGGACGGCTAGATTAGTAGGTACAAAAGAAGAAAATGTTTATATAAATTTAAAAAGACTATTGACAGATAACAGAGAATATTTAAAAATGGCAAAAGCTGTAAATCCTTATGGTGATGGAAATGCTAGCAAAAGAATAGTTGATATTTTAGTGGATAAATTATCTAAATAAACAGTTTTAGAGAAATAAGAAATACATATAAATGAAAATAACGACCTAAATATATTTGGAGGAGATTTGTTTGGAAAAGATTGTAGTTGAGAAAAGTCCGCCTTTGCAGGGAACTGTAAGAGTAAGTGGTGCTAAGAATGCTGCTTTGCCTATTTTAGCTGCTTCACTTTTAGGCACTGAGGATATAATATTAGATGAAGTTCCAAATTTAAAAGATGTGGAGATAATGTGTGAGGTCCTAAAATCATTAGGAAGTTTCGTTGAATATTTAGAGCCAAATACGATAAGAATAAATTCAAAAAATCTTAATAATTATGAGACAAAATATGAACTTATGAATAAAATGAGAGCTTCTTTTTTAGTTATGGGACCACTTTTAACAAGGCTTGGAAAGACTAAAAATTCTCTTCCAGGAGGCTGCGCAATAGGAGCTAGACCTATCGACTTGCATTTAAAAGGTTTCAAAGCTTTGGGGGCTGATATCAAACAAAATGATGATGAAGTGTCTGCTTACTCTGACAATTTAATCGGCAATACTGTATATTTAGATTTTCCTTCTGTTGGAGCTACAGAGAATATAATGATGGCTGCAACTATGGCTGAAGGAGAAACAATCATAGATAATGCTGCAATGGAACCTGAGATTGTTGACTTGTCTAATTTTCTTAACAAACTAGGCGCCGATATTAGAGGTGCAGGTACTTCGACTATTCGAATCAAAGGTGTGAAATATCTAGGTGGGGCAAGGCACTCGATCATTCCAGATAGAATTGAAGCGGGTACATTGATGATAGGTGCTGCAATAACTAAAGGTGATGTAACAGTAGAAAATGTTATTACAAGCCATTTAAAACCAATTACTGCAAAATTGAAGGAATGCGGGTGTATAGTAGAAGAAGATATTGACAGTATAAGGGTAATAGGGAATAATAATCTAAGAGCTATTGATATAAAAACTATGCCTTATCCTGGCTTTCCTACGGATATGCAGGCCCAATTTATGGCACTTATGACTATACTAGAAGGGAAAAGTACAGTTATAGAAACAGTATTCGAAAACAGATTTATGCATGTAGAAGAACTTAAGAAAATGGGTGCTAATATAACTATAGAAGAAAGATCTGCCACAATTGTAGGAATAAAAAAATTAATTGGTGCTGAAGTTAGAGCTACAGATTTAAGAGCTGGAGCAGCATTGGTATTAGCTGGATTAATAGCAGAAGGAAAAACATATATTGACGAGATATATCATATTGACAGGGGTTATGATAAAATAGAAGATAAGTTTAGAAAACTAGGAGCTAATATCTATAGAATAGAATTATGATAAATGGAGATGATTTTAATGAGTGCACTTAGAGCCGATGTTGGAATTGATTTAGGTACCGCTTCAATTTTAGTGTATATCAAAGGAAAAGGAATAGTGCTAAGGGAACCATCTGTTGTTGCAATTGACCAGTACACCAACAAATTTTTAGCTGTAGGAGAAGAAGCTAGGAGAATGATTGGTAGGACTCCGGGAAATATTGTAGCTATAAGACCTTTAAAAGATGGAGTAATATCTGATTATGATATCACACAGAGAATGCTAAAGTTTTTCATTCAGAAAGCTATAGGAAGAATGATCTTAAAGCCAAGGATTATAATTTGTGTACCTAGTGGAGTAACTGAGGTTGAAAAAAGAGCTGTAATGGAAGCAAGTAGTGAAGCTGGAGCAAGCAAAACTTATTTAATAGAAGAACCTGTAGCTGCAGCTATTGGAGCAGGACTTGACATTACCCAACCAAGTGGAAATATGGTAGTTGATATTGGTGGTGGGACTACAGATGTAGCTGTTATTTCCTTAGGAGGAATAGTGGAAAGTAAATCAATCAAAGTAGCGGGAGATGAATGTGACGAGGCGATAGTAAAATATATCCGTAAGAAATACAATATGATGATTGGAGATATGACTGCTGAAAACATAAAAAAAGAAATAGGATGTGCATATCCATTTGAAAAAGAAAAGTTTGCTGAAGTAAAAGGCAGGAATTTGCTAAATGGATTGCCATTGACTATAAAAATATCGTCAAATGATATGCTTGAAGCTTTGAGCGAGCCGGTTAGAGAAATAATTGATGCAGTGCACTATGTGCTTGAGAGAACACCACCTGAATTAGCAGCAGACATAAGTAATTTTGGGATTTATTTAACTGGTGGGGGAGCACTACTTTATGGGCTTGATAAATTGATTGAACATGAAACTGGCATAAAAACCAAAATTGCAGATAATCCAATAGAATGTGTAGCTATAGGCACTGGAAAGTCATTAGAATCATTGAATTTATTAGAAAAAAATTCGCAAAAAATCGAAGAAAGTAGATACAGATAAAAAGGAGATGCTAAAGCATCTCCTTATTTAAATGGATAGACTAATTTATAATTAATTGTAGAGCCATTTAATACAAATTCTACATATGAATAATTTTTTAAACCTTCGGGCGTTGATACATTTGAATCGTTTATTGTAATATACCTAACACCATCTTTTAACTCAGTTCTGCTTGTGTTTCCTACTTGCACCAAGAAAATATTTTTTCCTGTATTGCTAGCTTTGCTCAATACTTCATGCAGCAAATCTGACTCTAATTTATCAGCGAAATTTTTGTATGAAGCTGGTAGGGTTATGATTATATTTTTTTCTGGTCTTGTGTTTAAATCATTTATTAATTTAGTCCACTGACTGCTGTCAAATGCTCTTATTCCTTCGTTATTAGATCTTAATGTGATGAAATAAGCATCACCATTTTTTGAAGTGCCATAGGATTTTGTTCCATCTATGATTGCATTGTGATTTATTCCGTTTCTAAACCCTGCACTCATATTACCCATTTGTATGCCTATGTTAGATGTTGAAAGTGAATTTTTAAGTCCTTTTAGCCTGCTAGTGTCGATTATTTTAGACATAAGTGTATTTCCAGTTATCTTCGGTTCTGTGTATACAGCAATCTTTTTGCTTTCATTAGTAGTTTCAACATTTTTTTCTAAGGGGTCAGTTACTTTAGTAGAAGCTGGATAACCATTAGTCATATACGGCGTTTGAGTATAAGATGTTAGTGCATCTATTAATATAGTTCCTGAAGGCTTTCTATCTGAATTAGTTTCTGCAACATAAATACGTTGTAAACTTATAGGATAGGATATTCCACTAGGGACACTTGCCTCTAAATATCTCCAATCATTAAAATCAATTGATTTAGAAAAGTCGATAACATATGACTTTCCAGCTTTGTCTATTATTGTACCTCTAAGCCAAGTATTTGAATTATCTCCCTTTACCCAAATTCCGATTTTGGGGGGATTTCCACTTAGAGGATAACCATTTTTTGTATGTGAAAAATTTAGATAAGCAGCTCTTGTGCCACTTCCTTTTGACATATCATATTTTAGTGCAATGCTTTTATTGCCATGTTTTGCTTCATTTACTAATGAAACACTTCCTGTTACATCATTAGGGTAGCTGGTAAAGTTAATATTTGTTTCAGTTTCAAAGGAGTTAACAACATTTTGAGTTGAACCAACTGAAACTAATATGCTCGAAACAGCATTTTGACTTCTTACAACTATAGCACCTGATCCATTTTTATTTGATGCATAGAATACACCATTTTTTACTTCTCCAATATCTCCTATCACTTCAAAACTTAAATTTGACAGACTCAAAGCTCCTGTTTTACCTTCTTCATCTTTTCCTACAAATGATCCAAGCGACCGTGAACCTCCTGGAGAAATATTGAATTTTTCTACAGATGGATTTATTTCTTTAACCTCTCCCAAAACTTCGACTTCTGCAGAAGTTTTTATTCCTTCATATTCACAAGTAATAGTTACTAAACCCTTGCTATTTGCCTTAAATACTAAATTTTCGACATAAGAGTCATCTGTTGAGGTAGACCATATTAACTTTTGTTTATCAATGTCAATTGGATTGTAATGCTGGTCAAAGCCTTGCACAGTAAAACTTACTTCACCTCCAGCAAATATTTTAGATGATTTAGGAATTATTTGTAAGTATGTTAAATCGCCAATAGGTGCATTTGAATACACGCCCAATCCATTTACTACTAATCTCTGGCTGCCTTCACTTGGGATATTCACTAGATATGGTTTTGAAACTCCTTTTGGTTTTAACGCCATAGTAGTAGAGCCACCGCCATCTAAATTTACGCCATTGTAAGCCCCTAAATCCTTTAGTACTGCTCCTAACATTGGTTGCTCAATTCCTTTAAAGGAGCTATGTCTACCATCTACTGTAACAAGATAAACTACATCATTGTCTTTATTTATTCCTATACCTGTTCTAGGATGTATACCAGCGCTTTGTATATTTGTTGAAGTAACCTGTCCGTTTTTTAGAACTATGCTGCCAGCACCTAATGCAGTTTTTATATTAAAGATGTCAGGTTTTATTTGTATATCAAGTTTTACTTCATCACCAATTTCGAGATCATTCAATAGATGGTTTTTTACTGCAAGTACATATGAATTATCTTCTCTAGGTATATTGAAAGGTTCCCCTCCAACTCTTTTCTCAGTGACGATGCCATTTACAATAAGAACCTCAACTAGCTCTTTATTATATGTACCGCCTAAAGATTTTGGACCCCAATTTTTGTCTAATAATGTTACAACAGTTTGATCTGTTGAAACTTTATTATATGTGCTAATGTTTATCGTTTTACCTGTCCTTAGATTTTTTGCAGACATGGTTTGATCCACATAATCAATGAAAGCATTATTGTTATAATCTATATAAAATGTTGGTAAAGTATAAGGACTTCTAATTGGTGATGTTATCAAAGTACTATCATTTATCAGAGTCCCTAGGGAATTTGGTACTGGATTATAGTTAAAATAATCTCCGTTTATCCCAGCGATAGCACCTGTTTTATCAACCATATTTGTTACAGTATCTCTTAAGCTCAATCCTTCTAGATTATACATTGCTTTAACTTGAGTGTACTCATCATTTAAATTTATCTTTATTACATTTATTTGCATCCAACCAGCTGTAGTAAATCTTTGTATCCTTTGATGAGTAGCTCCCAATGAAAGAGGGGTCTCTTCAACTCTTTCATATATAGTGGCAGGCAATGTTGCGGTACTTGATGCTAAAGTATAAGAAGGCATCACAATAAAAACAATAAATAATAATAAGGCTAAGCTAAATATTCTTTTTTTCATATCTTGCTCCTTTCTGTTTACACACTGCCTACATTATAGAGCATATATATTATTAAAGAGTTACAATTATATTACAAATATGTTACAAATAAAAAATCGCAGTCAAAAGACTGCGATTAAATCATTTAAAATATGGTCGGGGTGAGAGGATTTGAACCCCCGGCCCCATGGTCCCAAACCACGTGCGCTACCAAACTGCGCTACACCCCGACATCTTACCGACTTTTATATTATATAATATTAAAAAACAAAATGCAACAGTTTTTTTTAAATATATTTTATTTCATAATATGATTTGGTGCAGGTAACAGGAGTCGAACCTGCATGAAGATACCTTCACTAGAACCTGAATCTAGCGCGTCTGCCAATTCCGCCATACCTGCAACTAAATATAATTATATATAAATAGAAATAAAGATTCAATACAATTTTAGATTAGAAAAAAAATATTTCGGGTACATAATGAATGTAAAAATTTACAGGAGGGATCATGATGAAAAAAGTAGCAATATTGATTGAAAACATGTTTGATGAACAGGAATTGATATTCCCATACCATAGACTTAGAGAAGAATTTGAAGTAAATCTAGTCGGGAGTGAAAAAGATAAGGTTTACGAGAGTAAAGCCGGATTTAAGATTAAAAGCACTCACAGTTCTTCTGAGATAGAGCCTGAAGAATATTTAGGACTAATTATTCCCGGAGGCTTTTCTCCTGATTTTATGAGAAGAAATGAGAATACAAAAGAATTAGTAAGGAAATTTAATAAACTAAATAAGCCAATAGCAGCAATTTGCCATGGGCCTTGGATGCTCGCATCTTGTTGTGATCTTAAAGGAAGAGAGGTTACATCTTTCTTCAGCATAAAGGATGATTTAGTAAATGCAGGTGCAAATTGGGTGGATAAAGAAGTTGTTGTTGACGGGAATTTAATAACTTCTAGAAATCCTAATGACCTTCCTGCATTTATGAAAGAATTTTTGAAGTTGATTAAAAATTCTTGACATTGTTAATTTAACGCTATAAAATAATAAAAAACGATGAGGGTTGAAAGTAAGTTAGACCATGACTAAAAGAGAAGAAAGTTCACCGGCTGAAAGACTTTCTTAGTTAATACTAACTGAAATACCGCTTCCCGAGTTCTCATTCTGAACATAAGTAAGTTTGAGCGTGTGCTAACGTTAAGGTATTTTGATATTTAGGTGGATACAAGTATGTGCTTGTCCTTTTTAGGACAAGCACTATTTTTTTAGGAGGTGGATTTTATGACAGAATTTTTTGTTTCTAAGTTTGGAGGAAGCTCATTAGCCACCTCCAAGCAATATAAGAAAGTAAAAGAGATAGTAAATAAAAATGAGAATATAAAAGTGGTAGTGCCCTCTGCACCGGGGAAAAGAGATGAAAAGGATCATAAAATTACTGATTTGCTATATATGTGTCATCAATTATCTTCACATGGACTTAAATTTGATGATATTTTTAAGATGATAGCAGAAAGGTTTTTTGAAATCCGAGATAATCTTTCCATAGATGTAGATTTAGAAAAAATATTGGATGAAATAAAGACCAACATAGAAAATAATAGAAGCATAGATTATTGTGCAAGCAGGGGAGAACACCTCAATGGGATATTGCTTGCAAAATATTTAGGTTTTGAATTTATTGACGCAGCCGAAGTTATATTTTTTAATGAGATGAATGAAGTCGATGAAAAAAAGACTATTGAAGAATTGCAGAATAAAATCAAATTAGGAGACAAAAAAAGATATGTAGTTCCTGGATTTTATGGTTCATTTAAATCAGAGATTAAAACTTTTTCAAGAGGAGGTTCAGATATAACTGGTTCAGTAATAGCCAATGCTATAGACGCTAAGATTTATGAAAACTGGACAGATGTTTCAGGATTTTTAGTTGCAGATCCTAAAATTGTTGAAAACCCAAAAGAGATAGAGCATATAACATATAAGGAATTAAGAGAGTTATCTTATATGGGAGCTAAAGTATTGCATGAAGAGGCAATTTTTCCAGTAAAAAATAAAGGAATACCCATTCATATAAAGAACACAAACAGACCTTATGATAAAGGTACTTTAATCGTGCCAGATACTTGGAATTTTAGTAAAGAAAACTTGATAACTGGTATCGCAGGTAAAAAAGGATTTACTGTTATTACAGTTGAAAAAACTCTAATGAATAGCGATAAAAGTTTTTTGAGAAAATTGGTATCTGTGTTCGAAACAAACGATATTTCAATTGAGCATATGCCTTCAGGAATTGATTCAATTTCCATTATTGTTTCTGATATAGATTTAAATGGAAAACTTTCAAAAATCATTGAAGAAATACGCATTTATTTAAATCCTGACAATATAATTTCATCGTCAAACATGGCATTAGTTGCAGTAGTAGGTAGGGGGATGATTAGAACAAAGGGGATTTCAGCAAAAGTGTTTACAGCTTTATCTGATGCTGGAGTTAATATTCGAATGATATCACAAGGTTCGAGTGAATTAAACATAATCATAGGGTTAGAAAATAGTGATTTTGAAACAGCTATCAGAGCTATTTACAAGTCATTTTATAACTAAGGAGGGTTAGTTATGTTAAAAGTAGGCGTAGTAGGGGCATCTGGACTTGTTGGAAGAAATATCATAAGTATATTAGAAGAAAAAAAATTTCCTATTAAAGAATTAAAACTTTTTGCATCATCTAAATCTAAGGGGAAGGAAATATATTTTAACAATGATATCATATACATTGAAGAATTAAATGAGACATTTCTTGAAACTGATTTTGATTTGGTATTTTTTGCAGCTGGATCTAATATAAGTGAAAAGTATATACCTGAATTGATGAAAAGAGGAGTAATAAGCATAGACAATAGTTCATTTTTTAGGATGAGAGAAGATGTTGGGTTGGTAGTTCCTGAAGTAAATCCTGAGGATTTAAATATCAATAAAACTTTGATAGCAAATCCAAATTGCTCTACAATTCAAAGTGTAGTTGCCCTAAAACCGTTATATGATAAATATGGTATAAGAAGAATAATATATTCAACTTATCAAGCAGTTTCTGGTTCTGGGCAGAAAGGATTAAATGATTTAGATACTGGTAGAAGTGATTTTTATCCATTTCAAATAAAAGGCAATGTTATTCCTCATATTGATTCATTTTTAGATAATGGCTATTCTAAGGAAGAAATGAAAATGATAAATGAAACAAAGAAGATACTTCATGACGATGATCTGAAGATAACTGCAACTACGGTAAGAGTTCCGGTTAGAGTTGGACATAGCATATCAATAAATGTTGAATTGAAAAGTGATTTTGATTTAGATGATATTAGAGAAACTTTAAGCCAATTTAATGGGATTGTGGTAGTTGATGATGTAAAAAACAATAAATATCCTATGCCAATTCATGCTGAGGGCAGAGATGAGGTTTTCATAGGTAGGATTAGAAGGGATTATAGTACAGAAAATGCCTTAAATTTATGGGTGGTCGCAGATAATGTTAGAAAAGGCGCAGCGACAAATGCTATTCAGATCGCAGAAGAACTTCTTAAGAAAGGAGCTATCTAATGATTAATATAGGTCTTTTAGGGTTTGGAACTGTAGGGATTGGTGTTTACAACATGATTATGGAGAGGAAAGATTATCTTGAACTGATTTTAAAAAATCAGATAAACATTAAAAAGATCTTGGTAAAAAATCTCAATAAAGATAGGAAAGTAACGGTAAAACCTGATATTTTAACGATTGATGAGGACGATATATTTTTAGATGAAGAAATTGACATAATAATAGAACTTACTCCAAGTATAGATGATGCTTATAGGTATGCTAAAAAAGCTCTTTCACAAAACAAACATTTCATTACTTCAAATAAAGCCTTAGTCAGTGCATATTATGAAGAGTTATCTACATTATTTGAAGATAAAAATTTAAAATTTCTTTATGAAGCCAGTGTAGGTGGTGCAATACCAATCATTAGAGAATTAAAAATCCAAATAAAGTTAAACGAAGTAACCAACATTCGTGCTATTTTAAATGGAACTACAAACTATATACTTTCAAATATATATGAAAAAAACATAAGTTTTTACGAAGCTCTTAAAAGAGCTCAAGAATTAGGATATGCAGAACAAAATCCTAGTGATGATATAGATGCAATAGACTCAAAAAGAAAGATTAGGATACTTTCTACACTTGGATTTGGAACAAGCATAGTGGAAGATGATATTTTATTTCATGGAATTGGGAATATATCATCTTATGATATAAATATATTTAAAGAAAGAGGACTTAAAGTCAAACTAATTGCAAATGCAAATGCTTTTAATGGAAAATACGAAGTAAGTGTATTTCCTACAGCAATAGGCGCAAAAGATATTTTTTACAATATAGATTATAGAAAAAACATAATTAGTTTTACAGGAGATAAGGTCGGTGAATTGAGTTTTATTGGCGAAGGAGCAGGAATGTATGAAACAGCAAATTCGGTATTATCTGATTTAATTGAAACAATTTTAGACAAAGACTTTTCAAATCCATTGAGAGCTAGGGGATTTGAAAACTCAATAACCAACTTCAAAGGCATTTTTTATCTAAGAATGAGTAACGAAAAAATAAATATACCTAAAGAGTATATTAAAGAAATCATATCTGAAGAAAAACCGTTTGTTATCATTACAAATGAAATCAATATTTTAGACTTAATAGAGTATATCAAAGAAATTAAAAATGAAGATTACTCTATCATAAAGGTTGAAGAATAGGGTGATGAAATGCGATATATTAGCACAAGAGATAAAACAAACATTGTTAGTTCTTCGAAAGCTATAATTCAAGGGATTGCTGAAGACGGAGGTCTTTTTGTACCTGAAGAATTTAGGAAAATAGAGAATTTAGATTCATTTATTGGATATTCATATAATAGGCTTTGTAAGTACATTTTAAATTATTTCTTTGACGATATGAAATATGGCATAGATGAAGCTGTTGATAGAGCTTATGATGCAAAATTTAAAGATCGTGTTATCGAGCTAAAAGATTTTGGAGACATTGGATTTTTAGAACTTTATCATGGAGTTTCTTTATCTTTTAAAGACATTGCACTATCTATACTTCCAGAACTTATGAAGTTAGCAATGGAGATAGAAAAAACAGAAGAAGATATTCTAATATTGACTGCAACATCAGGAGACACTGGAAAAGCTGCACTTGAGGGATTCAAAGATTTAGAAAGATTTAAAATAGCAGTATTCTTCCCGGATGATGGAGTAAGCTTTATTCAAGAAAAACAAATGATCACCCAAGAAGGAAAAAACACTTATGTTTTTAGGCTTTTGGGAAATTTTGATGATGCTCAAAGAGGCGTCAAAAAGTTATTTTCAGATAAAGAATTTATAGAGGAATTAAATAAAATGAATTTAAAGCTCTCATCAGCTAATTCTATCAACATAGCAAGACTAATTCCTCAGGTTGTATATTATGTTTACACATATTTAGAGAGTTTGAGAAAAGGAAAATTGTCAAAAGCCGATAAAATTAATTTCTGTGTGCCAACTGGAAATTTTGGAAATGTTTTAGCAGCATATTATGCATATAAAATAGGTGTGCCAATAAATAAGTTAATTATAGCCTCAAACGAAAACAATGTGCTTACAGATTTCTTTAGAACCAAGAAATACAATGCTAACAGAAATCTTGTCAAAACCATATCTCCTTCTATGGACATTTTGGTATCTAGCAACTTAGAGAGGTTGCTATTTGATCTAACCAATGATGATAAACTGATTAAGGATAAAATGAAAGAACTCTTTGAAGTAGGCTCATATAGTATAAATATTCAAAGTGATTTGTTTTTTGCTGACTATATAAAACAAGAGGAAACGAAAAACAATATAAGGATTGTATTTGATAAGTATAACTATATAATCGATCCACACACTGCTGTTGCATATGGAGTTTATCAAAAATATCTAAATGAAACTAAAGACAAAACTTATACTGTGATAGTATCAACAGCAAGCCCATATAAGTTTCCAAATGAAATAATGGATGCATTTAAAATAACCTATAAGGATGAAATAGATAGCATAAATAAGCTTTCGATATTATCAGGAAATGAGATTCCTAAGCAAATAATGGATATTTTAAATAATCATAAATCAAAGGAAATAGTTGTTAGTAAAGACAATATGAAAGAAAAATTACTAAATACTATAAAACAAGGTGGTTCAAATGTTTAATATAAAAGTTCCAGCTACTAGTGCAAATCTCGGGGCAGGTTTTGACTGCCTGGCTATTGCCATTGATTTGTACAATACCTTTAAAATTGAAAAAGCACCCAAAGGATTTAAAGGGGACAATTTAATTTATAAGTCATATTATGAAGTATTTAAGCATTTAAATGAAGAAATCATAGAAATAAAAATAAGTTCAGACAGCAATATACCAATAAGCAGAGGGTTGGGTTCATCTGCAAGCTGTATAGTTGCAGGAGTTTTGGCAGCTAATAAAATCTTAAATTTTCCTCTAAACAATGAGGAATTGCTCAATCTATCAAATTCGATTGAAGGGCACCCTGATAATGTATCTGCTGCACTATATGGAGGATTAACTATAAATGCAGTTAAAAATGGCAAAGTGTTAACAAATAAGATAATACCAAATGAGTCTATTAAATTTACTGCACTTATACCAGGCTTTGAATTGTCCACAAAATCATCCAGAGAGGTAATACCTAGAGAGATTTCATTGGATACAGCAGTATTTAACATTCAAAGAACTGCTTTGCTCGTATCTTCATTAATAAATGGGAATCTCGATTTACTTAAGTGGGCAGTAGAAGATAAAATTCATCAGCCTTATAGAATGGATTTAATAGAAAATTCTAATATAGTATTTAATACTGCATATGAGTTAGGTGCATTAGCTGTATTTTTAAGTGGAGCAGGACCAACTATAATGTGTATTACTCATATTAAAAATAAAGAGTTTAAAGACAATATAAGTTCTAGATTAAAAAAAATATCAGGAGAATGGAAAGTGTTTGAACATAATATTGATTTAGAGGGAGCTAAAATAATTAATTAGTTTAATTATACATATACGGGGTATATTATTCTCACCAATATATAGAAGGTGATCGATATGTCAAGATATCATAGACATCCATTAAGTTATCCGGCTAATTTAAAACTAAAAGTGATGGATTTAGAAAAAAGTTTAAAGTTCTATACAGAAATACTAGGTCTTACAATCATCGAGGAGGGAGAAGAATATAAGCTGTCAGCAGATTTAATAAATCCTCTAGTGATAATTACAAGGCCTAATAATGCGATCATAAAACCACCCCACACTACAGGATTATATCATTATGCGATTAAGTTGCCATCAAGACTTGATTTAGGGAAATTCATAAATCATGTAAAAGACAAAGACATAGAAATAGTAGGTGGAGCTAATCATGGCGTGAGTGAAGCATTTTATATCGAGGATTATGAGGGAAATGGTATCGAAATTTATGCTGATACTGACGAAAAAAATTGGTTTGTTAACGGCAAGCTTAAGATGGTGACAGATCCTCTAGATTATAGAGAATTAATGAGTCTAGCACAGGGAGATATATGGGATGGGATGCCAAAAGAAGCAGTTCTTGGGCATATGCATCTTTATGTTGATAATTTAGAAAAAAATGCTATATTTTATGAACTGTTAGGTTTTGAGAAAACATTGGCATTGCCTAATTCAGCATATTTTTATTCTCAAGGAGGGTATCATCATCACATTGGGTTTAATGTATGGAATGGAAGGGAAATTCCACCACCACCTGAAAATGCTATCGGTCTAGATTATTATACTATTAAAGTTTCAACAAAAGAAAAACTTATGGATTTAGAAAAGAAATTAATTGAGAATAATTATTTAACCCAAAAAAATGATGAAAAAATTCTCACTAAAGACCCAGCTGGTAACAAAATAATTTTAGAAATATAATAAAGCGTAGCTTAGCTACGCTTTATTATATTTTATTCAAAAGACTCAAAAGGCTCTTCTATACTTATATGACCCATTAAAGTTTCAGCAGGCTTACCGTCAATTAAAAATTGGACTCTATCGACACTATCCAAACCTACTAATGAATTTACAACTTGGGCAATTATATAACTTTCTTCCATGCTACCACCGTACAGACCATCTTGAGCAAAATTAACATAACAAGTCTTGTTTTCATCTACTTTAACATCTATTAACTTAACAGTACTAGGAAAACCTGTGCTCATATTTTCTGTGTCTACAGGACCTTTCATAAGTTCGCGGACAACAGCTTCTTCTAGAGTAGTTCCTTCAAAATTAATTTCTCTTTTTTCTTCTATCAACCAATCATATTCTTCATTCCCTGTTTCAACATAATCATTGTTGGCAAAATAAAGAGTGACTTCTTTTGTATAATTTTCTTCTGGCTCTGGCTCAGTTGTATTTCCGTTATCTGGATTTTCAATAGGAGTTTCATCTATTGGAATTTCAGGTTCATTCAATTCATCATTGTTGGTTGAGCATGCAGACAGAGAAAGAATCAAAAGCACTGACAAGCTCAAAATCAAAAACTTTTTCATAATAATCTCCTTTCTATATTGCTATTCTCAAATAAATCATATCATGTTTACAATAAATAATCAATTTACGTTTATATTACAATACTTGTTCCTTTATAGTATAATTAATTTAAATATGAACTATATTCAGTTATAATCAAAGAAATCAACTTAGGAGTGATAGGGTATGAATTTGATATTCGCAGTAGATGGAAATTGGAGAATAGGATCAAACGGGAAGATGTTAGTTACCATAGAGGAGGATTTGCATCGATTCAGAAGAATAACTGAAGGGCATATTATAATCATGGGTAGAAAAACTGTTGAAGCATTACCTGAAAAAAAACCACTTGAGAACAGAGTCAATATAGTTGTTACAAGGAATAAAAGCTATAATCAAGAAGGATTTATAGTCCTAAATTCACTAGAAGATTTGTTTCCGCTACTTAAAGAAATAAATCCCAATAAAGAAAAGGAAGTATTTGTAACAGGTGGAGGAACTATAGCTAGGCAATTGTTGCTTTTTTCCAATAAAGCATATATAACAAAAATATTCATGGATTTTCCAGAAGCTGATACATTTATACCAAATCTAGATTTAGATCCTGACTGGAAAGTTGTCAATGAATCTGAAGTATTCGAAGAAAATGGAATATATTATAGATATGTCGATTATGGAAGGATAAGGTGGTAACATGAATATAAAAGAAACCATAACCTTTGAAGATTTTGCCAAATTAGATATAAGAGTTGGAGAAATCATAGATGTTTTTAAATTTGAGAAAGCAAAAAAACCAGCATATAAATTGGAAATTGACTTTGGGGAAGACATTGGCATAAAAAAATCAAGTGCTCAAATAACAGAACATTATACAAAAGAAGATTTAATTGGGAAACAAGTATTAGCTGTAGTAAATTTCCCAGTTAAAAATATTGCTGGTTTTCAATCTGAAGTTTTAGTGCTTGGGACTTATTCTGAAGGAGGAGTTGTTTTAGTCGTTCCTGAAAGGAAAGTAAAAAATGGAGATATTTTAGGATAGAATTGGTGATAAAGTTAAAAATCGGGTATCAATATAAAGTAAATGAAAGGGGCGAATAGTATGGAAAGTTTAAACAAAGAAATTATGCTAAAAAGAGTTGTCAAAGAAACTAGTGATATATACTCATTTGTATTTGAAAAGCCTAAAGATTATATTTGGGATGCTGGACAACATACAATTTTTAAATTTAAAGAATTAAAAATTCCATTAGCTGAAGATGAAAAAGAACATAGAATATTTAGCATAGCTTCTGTAAAAGAAGAAGAAGACTTCATGTTTTCAACTAGAATTGTAGAAAACTGTACAAACTTCAAGAAAAATTTACTTAAACTCGTTCCAGGGGATATAATGCTCATAGACAAACCTATGGGTAAATTTTTACTAGAAGATTTAGATAAACCAACTTTACTTATAGCTGGAGGTATAGGAGTTACTCCAATGAGAGCATTTTTAAAAGACATTGAATTGAATAATAAAAAGGTTAAAAAGATTAGACTTCTTTACTCAGATGATAGAAATGAATTTGCTTATAAAGAAGAACTTATTGGAATTGGAGAAAAAGTTAAAGGAATAGAGGTGTTATTAATCTCTAATAGAGAAACTTTTATAAACGAGTTAGATAAATTCACTAGTGAATACTTAAATGATGCATACTATTATATTTCAGGGTCTCCAGGAATGAACAAGATGTTTACAGAAAAACTTATTGATATGGGAGTAGAAAAGCAAAATATCAAGACTGACTCTTTCCAAGGTTATTAGAATCCATATTTACTGGATTCTTTTTGCTTTTTTATCCGTAAAAAATTAAATTTATTAAAAGTAAAATTAATTGACCAATTATTACAAATAAGTTATTATATTAACATAATATAAATGGAGTTGTTGATATGAATAATGAGAATATTGTAACCGTATTAAAAGAGAATAAAATGCGACCTTCTTTTATAAGAGTTAAGATATACACTCTTTTAGTGGAATCCAGAATCCACCCTACTGTAGATGAAATATATGAACAACTTTCAAAAGAAATTTTGACTTTATCGAAAACAACAGTTTACAACACTTTAAAATTATTTATTGAAAAAGGAATAGTAAAAGCTATAAACATTGAAGGAAATGAACTGAGATTTGAAGCACAGAGGGGTTTTCATGGACATTTTAAATGCAGAGAGTGTGGAAATATTTATGACATACCAATGAATGAAAAAGAAATAACAAGCGTATTGGAAGGTTTTAACATAGAAGATATGCAAGTATTGGTATCTGGCATATGCCCAGACTGCGAATAGAAATAATTCCTACAAAAATAGTAAGAATTTGTTTATAGAATTTACTCCTAGGGTATATTAGTCTTACGATAATAATACATTAATATATAGGAGGATTATTTTATGGACAAGGTAAAGTTGGCAGTAATATTTTATAGTGGGTATGGCACAAACTTTAAAATGGCTCAATGGGCAAAGGATGAAGCTGAAAAAGCTGGAGCAGAGGTTAGGCTTTTGAAAGTTCAAGAATTGATTCCTGATGAAATAATCAATTCAAATGAAGGTTTAAAAGCTATGAAAGAAGCAACCAAAGACATTCCTGTTGCTACTTCTGATGATTTAGTTTGGGCAGATGCTTTTATTTTTAGTGCAGGAAGCAGATTTGGGAATGTTCCATCGCAACTTAAAAACTTTCTAGATATGCAAGGAGGGCTTTGGGCAAAAGGTCTATTGGCAAATAAGGTAGTTTCTGCAATGTCTTCAGCACAAAATCCTCATGGAGGACAAGAAGGCACAGTAAAAGCTATTCTAACAACTATGATGCATTGGGGAGCAATCATCGTAACTCCTGGATTTATAGATGAGTCATCATATGGAGCTGGCGGCAATCCTTATGGGACATCTGCTACCGTTGCAATGGATGGAAGCATAGTAGATAATGTCGAACCTGCAGTAAGATTCCAAGCTAGAAGAACTGTTGAAGTTGCTAGTTGGATTAAAAAGGGAAGAGAATAAGAATAAATCCTAAGGCATTAATGCCTTAGGATTTATTTTTCTCCGAATTTTCTTCAGGTGGATAATTTAAATTCTTTTTATTACGTTTCATGTTATTACGTTTCATGAAATATTTTACTATGAAATAGATTAGCACAGCGAGGAGAACTATGAAGAAAATATTGGAGACTATAAATATAATGAATTGTTCAATAAAGCTAGAAAATCTATCAATCGCATCGTTAAATGCAACTTTCAATTTAGTAAAAAAGCTTGCATTTACACCTGCAGAACTAGTCAATTTGTTGACCTCGTAAATAGAAACACTAAAAGTTGTGAAATCAATTCTTTCATCAAGGCCTTGTAATTCTGATTTTAAATATTCTTTCTGAGTTATCACATCACTTAATTGATTTTCAATCGCAATTATATCTTCTATCCTTTCAGCTTTTTCCAAAAGGCTTAAGAGCCTTTCTTCTTTTGTTTCAAGGACTCTTAACCTTGATTCAGTATCTTTATAGTACTTTGATACATCTTGTTTTGATGTATATTCACTTGTAATATTGCCAATATCGGCAATTGCTTTTTTAAAATTCATTACATAATCTTTTGGGATTCTAATCTCATAATAAGCATATCTATCATATTTATTATAATTTTCTGTTACATAACTATCGTAAGAAATTTGAGAATTTACTATATAACCATTATTTGCTTCTATTAACTGATTTAACCTATCTAGAGTTTTCTCATACTCTAGAGTTTCCATGTTCATAGTGATCGTAGTGATAACTTTTTCTGGCTCTATAGAGCTACTCTTATCACCGGTAAATTCAGGGGTTTCTCTTGGAAGTTCAGGACTGACTATTCCGGAGTCAATTTGAGAAGATTCATCAGCTTTGCTACAACCAGATATGATTGAAAAAGTAAGTATCAACGACAATAAAATCAAACTTAGCTTTTTATAT
Organism: Tissierellales bacterium; assembly: GCA_014360205.1. Lineage (GTDB taxonomy): Bacteria > Bacillota > Clostridia > Tissierellales > Tissierellaceae > Soehngenia. The sequence continues at coordinate 40,775 of JACIXZ010000005.1, read as the reverse complement.
TTCTTCATTATAATTCATCTCCTTTAGAATATTATAGCACCATCAAATAAAAAGTGGTTACAAATAAATTACATTATTTGTCATTAAATATTTAGATTTTATTGCCGATATTATGTATAATGATATATATAACTATAAATTAGGGGGCAGAAATGAATAAAAAATATATTATTAAAAGTTTTATGATTTTATTTTTATTCTTGTTTATCAGCTCTACAAGAATAGAGGCTACTGAAGGAATAAAACCAATTAAAGTTCCTGTTCTTATGTATCATCATATTAGCGATGAAGTCAACAATTCTATGGTGGTAAGCAAAGACAAATTTTATGAGGATATGATAACATTAAAAGAAGCTGGATATGAGGGAATATTTTTAACGGACCTTTATGAATATTTACAAGGAAACACTACTTTGCCAGATAAGCCAATAATAATTACATTTGATGATGGATATTCTTCATTCTATGAAATAGCTTATCCAATATCACAGGAAACTAATATGAAACTCACGGTTTCAATAATAGGTTGGTCGGTAGGACGGGATAAGATGATGGATAATAAGACGCCTATTATACCTCACTTTTCTTGGATAGAAGCAAAAGAAATGTTAGACAGTGGATTGATAGATATTCAAAATCATACATATGACCTACATTCCCCTGAAGGATACAGCCTTGGATTAAACAATCCAACTGCAAAGGGAATGATGAAGTTAAATGGTGAGAATAACTATAGATATAGGATTAGGTTGAGGGATGATCTAATTACATTGAATTATTTAACATACAATAATACAGGTCATATTCCATCTTTTATTGCATATCCATATGGGATGTATTCAGATTTAACGGAATCAGCAATTTATAGTTTTGGTTTTAAAGGAAGTCTAACATCAGATGAAGGCATTAGAGAATTTAAAACTGTAAATGATTTGAAGAAAATTCCGAGAATAAATATAACTAATTCCATAAAGAAAGAGGAGTTATTAAGAACAATTGAAAATTCAACGCTCAAATAAAGACATGGCTTTAAGCCATGTCTTGTATTATTTCATCTGCTAATTTTAAATACATATCTATTTCTTTTTCAATCAAATTTAGAGAACTTTTAAAGAAATTTTTGTCATGGACATCAACATCCATCATTTTTGCTACTTCATAAATATTGTTTTTTCCAGTCTCTCGTAATAAAGCATCATATTGTTTGACAAAAGTTTCTTTATCATCTAGATATCTTGCATATAGACCTTTTGAAAACAATAGTCCAAATGCATAAGGGAAATTATAGAAGCTTAAATCAGCTGAGTAGTAGTGAGATTTATTTATCCACATATATGGGTGTAAATAATTTTCGTCTAGACTATCACCATAAGCTTTTTTCTGTGAGTCAAGCATTATTTCATTCAATTCTTTCACAGTAAGTGGATGATCTTTTCTTCTTTCAAATACTTCAGATTCAAATAAAAATCTACTCAATATATCAACTATTACTTGTCCAGAACTTGATATAGATTCTTCTAATATAGCAATCTTCTCATCAATACTATTAGCTTCTTTTAAACTTGCATTTACTACGATAGTCTCACAAAATATTGAAGCAGTTTCAGCTATTGGCATTGGATAAGAACTATTTAATATTGACTCATCTTTCAAATTAAATCCATGATAAGCATGACCGAGTTCATGAGCTAAAGTTGTCATATTTGAAAAACTTCCATTGAAGTTTGCCATTATTCTACTTTGACCTATGCAATGAAGATTATAACAGAATGCGCCACCTCTTTTACCTTTTCGAGGCTCAACATCAAGCCAATTATTATCATAAGCATTTTTAACAAAATCTGCTAACCTATCACTAAAAGTTCTGAAATTGTCTATTATATAATTCATTGCTTCTTCATACGAAAAAGTTCTATCATTATTTCCTACAGGAGCGAACAAATCATAAAATGGAAGGCTACCTTTGTGGCCTAACAATTCAGCTTTTTTCTTATAATATTTATGAAATATCCCTAAGCTTTCATTCATTGCTTCTAACATTGCATTTAGAGTTTCTTCATCCATACGAGATTTTATTAAAGTTTCATGAAGAGGTGATTTATATCCTCTTAAATCTGTAAGGGTAATTACTTCTCCCTTTATACCGTTTATCGCCGCGCTAGAAGCATCTTCTATTTTTTTGTAAGATTCAAGTTCTGCAAAATAAGCACTTTTTCTTATAGCTGGGTCTTTATCATAAGCAAGATTCCTTACTACAGGAAGGGGAAGTGTTTGTTTCTTTTCATCAATTTCAATATCTACCTCAAGAGTTGAAACAACTTTGTTTTGTAAAGCTTCCCAAGCTGAAGAACCAGTATTTACTAGCTTAGAAATAATGATTTCTTGATCTTCTGGCAATAGATATTTTGCTCTCTCTTTATTTGATAATAAAAAGTATCTATGCTCATTTAATAGAGGAGATTTTGCAATAATTTCCTCTAAATTATCAACTTCAATCAAGAAATTTTGGAATTTTACTATAGCAGGTGTTATTTCATTAGCTATTACTTCAATCTTGTCAAGATATTTAAAAGAAGCTTCATCATTAGCATCTACGGAATTAGTTAATTGTGCAAATGAAGCTAACCTAGATACTAAGTATCTGTATTTTTTTAAATATTCAATGTAGGATTCTAACTTTTCTACTACATTTTCGGTATTTAAAAAAGCTTCTGCAGTCCAATCATTTATTTCTCTGACCAGTTCTTTAAAAGCAACTAGGTCTGATTGGAATTCTTGGCTATCAAATGATGGATATAATTCTTTAAGACTCCAACGCAAATTTATCACCTCTCTATTTATTTCGATACACTAAAATTATAACATAGGTTTAAACTCATTCAAAGAAAATTTATATTAATAAAGGAATAAATCATTTAAATATAATCAGTTTTATTGATTGAAAAATAAATTTATGGATATATAAATACTCAAAGGTGATGATTATGAAAGATATAGATAAAGAAAAATTAAAGAATAAGTTAAGTCCAATTTCTTACAAAGTAACACAAGAAAATGCTACAGAAAAGCCATTTTCAAGTCCTCTAGAAAGCAATTTTGAAGATGGGATATATGTAGATATAGTTTCTGGAGAAGTTCTTTTTTCTTCAAAGGACAAATTCGATGCAGGATGTGGCTGGCCAAGTTTTGCAAAGCCGATAGAAGAAGAGAATATTGTTAAAAGAAAAGACCTTTCTCATGGCATGATTAGAACAGAAGTAAGAAGCAAAGAGGCGGATTCTCATTTGGGCCATGTTTTTAATGATGGCCCAAAGGAAAGAGGCGGGTTAAGGTATTGTATAAATGGAGCGAGTTTAAGGTTTATCAAAAAAGAGGACATGGAAAAAGAAGGGTATAAAGATTACTTGGATAAAGTTTAGAGTTCACTCTAAACTTTTTTCTTGCTTTTATGTCGACTTAGATATATACTGATTTAGTTAAAGACAAGGAGGAAATTTTTTTATATGGAGAAATTAAGATTTGATGAAATGGAATTTAGTGAGGCTGTGAAGAAAGGGATTAGAGATATGGGTTTTGAAGAAATGTCTCCTATCCAATCACAAGCAATACCAATTCTTTTACAAGGAATTGATGTAATAGGCCAAGCTCAAACGGGAACTGGTAAAACAGCGGCTTTTGGCATACCTTTATTAGAAATGGTAGATGCAAGTGTTAAAACAACTCAAGCACTCATACTATGTCCGACTAGGGAGCTTTCAGTGCAAGTAGCAGAAGAATTAACCAATCTAGCTAAACACATAAAGGGGTTAAATATATTGCCTGTCTATGGTGGACAACCAATAGAAAGACAGTTAAAAGGTTTAAGAACAGGGGTGCAGATAGTTGTTGGTACACCTGGAAGGGTGATTGATCACATAAGAAGAAAGACTATAAAAACAGACAAAATAAAGTACATGGTTCTTGATGAAGCTGATGAGATGTTTGATATGGGATTTAGAGATGATATTGAATTGGTAATGAACACTTTGCCAGAAGATAGACAAACGATATTTTTCTCAGCGACTATGCCTGAAGAGATAAGACAATTTGCAAAGAAGTTTCAAAAGAACCCACAGTATATAAAAGTTGTGCATAAGGAATTGACTGTGCCAAAGGTAGAACAGTCATATTATGAAGTAAGATCACAGATGAAAACTGAAATACTTAGTAGACTTATAGATATTTATAACCCAAAATTGACATTGGTATTTTGCAATACAAAGAAAAAAGTAGATGAGCTTACGACTGAGCTACAGTCAAGGGGATATCTAGCAGATGGGCTACATGGAGACCTAAAGCAAAATCAAAGAGATATGGTAATGAACAAATTTAGAAATTCTACCATTGATATATTAGTCGCAACAGATGTAGCTGCTAGGGGATTAGATGTTGATGATATTGACTTGGTTGTAAATTATGATTTGCCTCAAGATGAAGAAAATTATGTCCATAGAATCGGTAGGACTGCTAGAGCAGGTCGAAGTGGAAGGGCTTTTAGTTTTGTATCAGGTAGAGAAATTTATAAACTTAAAGATATACAAAAATATACCAAAACAACAATTGAAAGAAGAGAAATACCGACATTAAAAGATATTCAAGCAAAATATACTGAAAGCATACAAGAAAAGATAAAACAAGAGATAGAAGCTATAGAAGAAAATGATTTAACTAAATACAATCCAATATTAGATACACTGCTTTTAGAAGAGTATAGTTCATTTGACATTGCTCTTGCGCTTTTAAAGATGTATTTGGATGAAAAGAAAATATTTGAAGGTCATGAAGAAATAGAACAAATAGATACTAAAAAGAAATACAACTCAAGTGGAATAAATACTAGATTGCATTTAAACGTAGGTAAATCCTCGGGAATCAGTCCTAGACATATATTGTCTGCGATCTTTGAAGAAACAGGGTTAAGCAAAAAAATAATTGGGAACATTGACCTTTATGATGATTTTTCATTTATAGAAGTCCCAGCTGAATATGATGAGATAGTAATAAATGGACTAAACGGGAAAAAAATAAGGGGTACTAAAGTAAGAGTAGAAAGAGCAAACGCTAAAAAGAAAAAAAGCAGAAAACAATATTAATTCTGGAGGCGATAGTGTTGAAAATGTTTAAAAGCGACAACACATCCGGTATTCATCTCAAAATTTTGGAAGCAATTGTAAATGCAAACGTAGAACATGAAAGTGCTTATGGATCGGACGCAATAACACAAAAAGCTATTGAAAAATTCAGAGAAATATTAGGTAAAGATGTAGATGTTTTCTTTGTCACAACTGGTACATCAGCTAATGTAATAGCACTATCTGGAGCTCTTAGATCATACGAAGGGGTAGTAGCTTTAGATAGCGCACACATAAATGTAGATGAATGTGGAGCTTTAGAAAAATTTTCAGGGAATAAAATTATTCAAGTTCATTCAGATGATGGCAAGATATATCCAGATATAGTAAAAGATACTCTTGAAGTACTAGGGGATGAACATGCAGTCCAACCAAGGATTATTTCTATATCTCAAGTTACTGAATTAGGAACACTATACGAGGTAGAAGAAATAAAAGAATTAGCAGATTTTGCTCATCAAAATGGGTTATATTTGCATTTAGATGGGGCTAGAATCGCTAATGCAGTATGTGCATTGAATTCATCTTTTAAAGAGATGTTAACAGATACAGGGGTAGATTTGGTCAGTTTTGGTGGAACAAAAAATGGAATGATGATAGGCGAAGCAATTGTAGTGTTTAATGACGAATTAAAAGGAAGGTATCACTTCTATAGAAAACAAGCTATGCAATTGGTATCTAAGATGAGATTTATATCTAGTCAGTTTATAGCATATTTGGATGGTGTGTGGGAAGAAAATGCAAAAAATGCTAATGAGATGGGAATATACTTCGCTAAAGAACTAGAGAAATTCGAAGAAATAAAGCTAAGATCACAAGTAAGAGCTAATATGATCTTTGCATATATGCCTAAAGATTTAATAGAAGTACTTCATGACAAATTTGGATTTTATATAACTGATGAAAAAAATGGATTAGTGAGACTTGTCACATCTTTTGACACTACTAAAGAAGACATAGATTTGTTTATAAAAGAAATAGAAAATTACTATAAATGATAAGCTTCGATACAATATCGAGGCTTTTTTATATGAACTTAGTTTGAGTTGACTTATATTTTTAGACAATATTAGAGGTATTTAATAAATAAAATGAATATAAATGGCAGAAAATGCTATGTTATAAATAAAATGCTTTGGGTATAATCAGTATATGAAAATACTCTAGAAAGCAGGATAACAAATGAAAGTAATAATTGCACCAAGCGGGATTAAAAACATTCTAAATTCTAACGATATGGCATTATGCATAGAAGATGGCGTTAGAAATATCGTTAAGAATGCAGATATATATAAATATCCACTGACAAATGGAGATTCAGCTATAGAACAATTTCAAGTATTAGGAGCTAGAGTTTATGAAAAAGAGACTTTAGACCCTTTAGGCAGAAAAGTTCATGCAAAGTATGCTGTTATAAATGATAAAGTAATCATTGAATTAAAAGAAAGTTCAGGACTGCATCATTTAAATGTTGAAGAAAGAAATCCTCTTTATACAAATACTAAAGGCACAGGGATTTTAATTTTAGATGCTTTAAACAAAGGTTATCGAGATTTTTATATTTATACTCATGGAAGTGCGACAAATGATGCAGGATTAGGAATATTAAATGTTTTGGGCTTTAATTTTTTAGACTCTAATAACAAAGAAGTTGAGAGTAATGCTAAAGGACTTTATGCTTTGAGATACATTGATTCATCAAAAAAGGATTCGAGACTTCTGGAATCCACATTCACAGTAGTTACCGACTATAATGGTGATTTTTCTGGTCTTCATGGAGTAGCCTACACATATGGCCCTAGAAAAGGTGCAACTCCTTTAATGATCGAATCTTTAGATAGAGGTCTTAGAAATTTCTCATTGGTAGTAGAGAAAGAAATAGGAGTGGATGTAGAAAAGATAAGAGGAGCTGGAGCTGGAGGAGGAGTTGGGGCTGGTTTATGCAGCTTTTTAAATGCAGACATAATCTCCTCAATAGATGCATTTTATGAAATAAGCAATTTAAAAGAAAATATTTATGATGCTGACATAGTTTTTACAGGAGCTACTGAAATTTTAAGAATCGACAATCTAAATCGTATAATGATGGACATGACAGACATAGCACACAAAAACCATGTTCCGGTTGTAGGAATATTTGGATATGCCGATAACGGAGTTCAAAAATTGTATGAATTAGGCTTTACAGGCATTTACTCATTATATAAAAACAGACTGCATATGACGAATTCCTATATTGAACCTCACGAGATTCTTGTTGAAACAGTAGAATCAATAATCAGAATAATAAATGATAAACAATTCGAGGGCTGATATGTTAAGTGGAAAGCGATACAACACATTAAATGATGAACTCTATAGATTTTTTAATGAAAAAGTTTCTAAAATATCCATTGATGGAGGCTTTACTTGCCCAAATAGAGATGGACTTATAAGTGATAAAGGGTGCCTTTTTTGCAGCGAAAAAGGTGCAGGAGAGTTTACTAGGGCAAATTTAGATATAAACGAACAGATTTCTGAGCAAATTGAAATTATACGAAAAAAATGGGATGCAAATAAATTTATAGCTTATTTTCAATCATTTACAAATACCTATGGAGATTTATCAGATTTGAGAACCAAATATGAAAAAGCTCTTAATAGAAAAGAAGTTGTTGGATTAGCTATTGCTACTAGACCTGACTGTTTAAGCGATGAAATTTACGATTATTTGGAAGAATTAAATGGTAGAACTTTTTTATGGTTAGAACTTGGACTGCAGACAACAAATGATTTCACAGCAAAACTAATTAATAGAGGATATGACAAAGAAGTTTATGAAACAGCTTTATTTGAATTGAGAAAAAGAAACATTAAGGTAGTGACTCATTTGATTTTTGGATTACCAAATGAAGATAAGAATGATATGATAGAAACTGTAAAATATATTTCTAAAACAGGTATATGGGGAGTAAAATTTCATTCTCTATACATACAAACTAATTCAAGACTGTATAAATATTATCTTGAAAACAAATTTAAGCTGCTTAGCAAAGAAGAATATGTAGATATAGTATGTGAGTCTTTAACTTATTTACCTAAAGAAATGGTAATTCATAGACTCACTGGAGATGCAGACAGAAATCTCCTTTTTGAACCAAAATGGAGTTCTGATAAATTAGGAGTTATTTCTTCAATTGACAAGAGATTAAAAGAACTCCTTATTTTTCAAGGAATAAATTATAGCTAGAGTATATTATACGAGGAGTTGATTATATGAATAAAATTCTTATAATGCTTGCTGATGGATTTGAGGAAGTTGAAGCATTAACTTGTGCAGATTATCTTCAAAGAGCTAGTATTGAAGCGGTTTTGGTGTCTATAAGCAATGAAAAGGTAGTAGAAGGGTCTCATAAGATAAAAGTCTTAGCAAATAAGACATTAGATGAAATACTTTCAACAGTTAATTATTCAGGTATTATCATTCCAGGAGGGCAGCCTGGAGCAACAAATTTAAAGAACAACAAAAGAGTTCTTGAACTAGTTAGAGAATTTTATGAAGAGGATAAGTTAGTTGCCTCTATTTGTGCAGGACCAACGGTACTACATGAAGCTGGCATATTAGAAGGAAAAAGAGTGACTTGTTTTCCAGGATATGGCGAAAAACTTACAGGTGCTAAAGTAGTTAATGAAATAGTTGTTAGAGATGAAAATATAATCACTGCTATGGGACCAGCAGCAGCGAACCATTTTGCAGTTAAAATTGTCGAAGCCTTAAGAGGAACTGAAAAAGCAAAAGAGCTTAGAAAAACAATACTGTTAGATATAGTTGAAAATAAAAGATGAGTTAAAACTCATCTTTTATATTTTTAAATTATTGTAATTGAACTATACTTATAGTATTATAACAATATAATATTTAAAGAGGTGCAAGATGAAAAAGCAATTTTTAATGGTATTTTTGGTTTCATTAATAGTGTTTATGTCTGTATATGGGATATTAGCAAATACAGTCTTCAAAAATCAAGAGGTCGTTGCAGAAGACCCACTAAACATTGATGAAGATGATTTTGTGAAAAATGATAAAAATGAATTGATATTTTTGCTTTTAGGAGTAGATGCTAAAGATATTAGGCATGCAAAAGGTGCTAGAACTGATACCATAATGTTAACAAGGGTAAATTTTGATACAGGTAAAATAACAATGTTATCTATACCTAGAGACACTAGAACTATAGTAAATGGGAGATTAGACAAAATAAATGCTGCTCATGCATATGGCGGAGTAGATATGACTCTTGAATCTGTAAGCAACTTAGTTGGCTTTGATATAGACTATTATGTTTTGCTAGATTACCAAATAGTAAAAGATGTTGTCGATGCAATTGGCGGTATAGAGGTAGAAGTTCCTTTTAATATGAAATATGATGATCCAACTTCTGATCCTCCACTCCACATAAATTTAAAGAAAGGGCTGCAGGTTTTAGATGGAGAACAAGCCCATGATTTTATAAGATTTAGACATAACAACGATTACACTGTAGGATACCCCGAAGGAGATGTTGGAAGAATAAAAACCCAACAGTATTTCATTAAAGAATTGGTAAAACAAACACTAACACCTAAAAATATATTCAAAATACCTAGTCTTATAAAAACATATTATGACAATGTAGATACAAATATACCCCTTAATTATATGTTAAAAGCCGCAACAATGGCTAATAAGATCGATCCTGAGCAAATGGAGACTGCTACGATACCAGGAGAGGGACAGTATATAGGGAATATAAGTTATTTTATCTATGATGGTGAACAATTGCAAGAATTAGTAAACAGCATGTTTGGAGATTACATAGTGGAACCCTTAGTTCCCTAAATAAATTCAAAGAGGTGTTAGAATGAGAAAAGCCAGAAAAAAAGAGCATGTTGAAAATTACCTAAGAACCTCTTTTAAAGGCGACAACTTATTAGGAGATGTATATTTGCCACACAATGCATTGCCAGAATTGAATTTCGAAGATATCGACACATCCCTTATTTTTTTAAACAAGAAAATTAATTTTCCAATTTTGATAAACGCAATGACAGGTGGATCTGATTTTAGCGAAGAAATCAATAGAGATTTATCAACTATTGCTAGAGATTTCAATATACCTATGGCAGTAGGATCTGAAACAATTGCATTAGAAGACGATGAGGCCGAAAAATCATTTAAAGTTGTCAGAGAAACCATTGGTGATGAAGGTATAGTTATTGGCAATATAGGTGGCCTTTCAACAGTTGAGGATGCAAGAATTGCAATAGATATTTTGAGGGCAGATGCTTTGCAAATTCATTTAAATGTAGCTCAAGAGCTTGTGATGGATGAAGGTGATAGAGATTTTAAAGGAGTTCTTCAAAATATAGAATCAATAGTAAAGAATGTTAATGTTCCTGTGATAGTAAAAGAAGTAGGGTTTGGCATAAGCTATGATGTCGCAAAGAGGTTATACGATATAGGCGTAAGATATATTGATATATCTGGATTTGGAGGCACAAACTTCATTGAGATTGAAAATTTAAGAAATCCTTCAATGGATTTTACAGATTTATATTCATGGGGAATACCAACAGCAGCAAGCATCATTCAAGTTAGAAAATTACCTGACGATTTGAGAATAATCGCAAGTGGCGGCATAAGAACTAGCATGGATATTGTAAAATCAATAGTGCTTGGTGCAGACATTGCGGGGATTAGTGGAGAAATACTCTCCTACCTAGTTCATGGTGGCATACTAAATGCAAAAGAATATATGGACAATACTATTTATAAATTAAAAGTAATCATGATGTTATTAGGAAAGAAAAATATAAATGAACTAAGAGAAGTAGATTACAAATTAACTGGGAAATTAAGAGAGATAGTTTAATGAATTAGTGAATCATTCCATAATTTAGGAGGCAAAAATGAATTTAAAATTATATTATATGGATTACTGCCCATTTTGTATTAAAGTTTTAAACTTTATAAAAGAAAACAATATAGATATAGAACTTAAAAACATAAATATAAAGGAAAATCATGATGAATTATTGTCAATTGGGAAAAAAGATCAAGTACCAATGCTTTCTATTGACGGCAAACCGTTATATGAATCAGATGATATAATTGATTTTTTGAAAGAAAATATTTTGAATTAAAATGAATAAAAAAAATGATCGAATTGAGGGAAAGATAATTCATTTTAAATCAATTAATTCAACAAATGATTATGCAAAGGAAAATTTTAAACATCTAGAAAATGGAACAATAATAATAGCAGATGAACAGACCAAAGGAAGAGGAAGAGCTGGGAGAAGTTTCTTATCAAATAATGGAGGATTATACTTTAGTATTATTCACCACTCGAAAGTTGATATCTCGATGATTTCTATATTTACACAGTTAGCGGCTATAGCAGTCTTGAAAGCATTAAATGAATTTTCGATTGATGCAAAAGTTAAATGGCCAAATGATATTTTCATAAATGGCTTAAAAGCATGTGGAATTCTAACTGAGCTTATTGAAACAAGAGAATATCATGGTATAATAATCGGGATAGGAATAAATGTTAAAAGTAATCAGGATGAATTTAAAAAATTGAATATCGTTGCTACCTCAATAGAAGACGAAACAAAAATAATAATAGATAAAGAAATCCTTTTTAACAAGATAGTATCTATCTTAAAAGAAATCATATCTGATTTTGAAAAAACAAAGGATTTTTCTAAATATAAATCATTTCTAATTGAAAAATCAAACATTTTAGGCAAAGAAATCATCGTTCAAATTGGCAATCAGAAATATGAGGTTAAGGCAATAGATATAGATGATTTTGGTAATTTGCTAGTATTAAAAGATGGGAGAATAGTTCCTTTAAATTCTTCGGAAGTTCATATAAAAATATAATCATACTTTATCTTTGAGCCTATAACCTAACACAGATGCTAGAATAAGCTTTATTATATCACCTGGGATGAAAACAAGAAAACCGATTTGTAATATATAAATCACACTTATAGATTGATTTAAATAATAATTCAAAATAAATGCCATATAAGGAAGACCTATCAAATACATTGCTAAGCTGGATAATATGCTAGCTTTGAAAAAATTTGATAAGGTCTTTTTGTTTTTAGTCAAATGGCCACAAATAAAAGCTGATAATATAAAGCTTAGAAGAAATCCAAAGCTTGGTTTGAAAATAGTTTGAATACCACCTGTAAGCGATGCAAAGACAGGCAAACCAATTAGTCCTAAAACTATGTAAACAATTTGAGAAAAAGCTCCTAAATATGGACCTAATAGAAATCCTGATAACATCACAAACAAGCTTTGCAGTGTTATAGGAACTGGTCCTAATGGAATACTAATAAATGCTCCAATAGTAGTTAGTGCTGAAAATAAAGCTATTTTTGTAATATCTGTTGTTTTTAATTTCATACTTACCTCACAGCAATAGTTTTTATTATAGGATACTATGAGGCAAGTAAAATTTCAATATTATTGTTCTTTTCTATATTTTTCCATTATCTCTGAGAATATCTCACCACTAGTAGGAGGAGTATAAGTTATAGCATTTGCTCCTGCTTCTATAGTCCTCAAAATAGTCTCATCTGTTGGTCCTCCGGTAGCAATTATTGGGAATTCATTCCCTATATCCTCTCTTATCATCTTAACAATTTCATGTGTTTTTGGACCACCTGAAACATTAAGAATTCTCACTCCAGCATCGATTTTGCTCTTGTAATCATCTTTTGAAGATACCACTGTTCCTATGATGGGTATGTCAACTACTTCATACATTCTTTTTATAACTTCAGGCTTAGTTGGTGCATTAACTACTACACCATAAGAACCTAAAAGTTCTGCTTGCAAAGCAATTTGTATAGATCTCTCACCTGTAGTCAGTCCACCGCCTACTCCTGCAAAAACAGGTACATTTGCTACATTGAGAATAGAATGAATTATGGAAAGCTGAGGGGTGAAAGCATATACAGCAATTATAGAGTCTGCATTTGTGTTTTTTATGATAGCTACATCAGTTGAGAACAATAAAGACTTAATCCTTGTACCAAGTATTTTAATACCGCTAGCACGATATATTACTTCAGGAACTTTTACAATTTTTCCTCTTAATTTTGTGCTTATCTCTGGGACATATTTTTCTTTATCTTTATCCATAACAAACCTCCTAATAATTTCTATATCGTTATATTACCCAATTGGGTATAATATTATCAATATAATTATTAAATTTGAATGTAGGTGAAATAATGCGAAGAGAAAGAGTAGAATATTTAAAGGACTTGCCTTTAAACATAGAACTTTTGAGAGTCAAAGAATATCCTCTGCATTGGCAAAATAGTTTAGAAATATTATTTATGCTAAAAGGTAGCATCATGCTAAATGTAGAAGCAGAGAGATATCCACTGAAGGAAACTGAAATAGAAATAATCAACCCAGATGAAGTCTACAGTATGGAGGCAATTGACGAAGATAATTTGCTTTTAATTTTTCAAATAGATCCAATGTTTTTTGAATCATATTACGAAGATGCAAAAGATATATTTTACTACACAGATTCAGCAAATCTAGGAGATCAAGATAAAGAGAAATATTATAAGCTAAAGAAATTGCTAGCCATAATACTATATGAAGTTATATCAAAATTAGATGATTATGAAGATATAGTTGAAGAAAAGCTTTTAGATGTTATGTATCATCTTTTGAATAATTTTCATTATTTATTCTATGATGAAGAAAGTTTAAAAGATGATGAAATTCAATTAGAAAGATATCATAGAATAATGAAATATCTAAGTAACAATTACATGAACAAAGTAAGCCTAAAAGACATCGCTAAACAAGAATTTTTAAGCTCTCAATATTTATCCTATAAAATAAAGGAAGTATTCGGGAAAGGATTTAACGAATACTTAAACCAGATAAGAGTTGAAGAATCTACAAAGCTTCTATTGGATACAAACAAGTCGATCAGTGAGATAGCTGAAGATGTTGGGTTTTCTCATGTAAGATACTATAATAAGCATTTTAAAAATCATTACAATATGACCCCACTTCAATATAGAAAAAAATATAAAGTAAGCGACAAAGAATTAGAAAAGTTAAAAAGAGTAGAGAACATAAATCTTTTAGAAGCAATAAACTATTTAGAAAGCTATTTATTTGATTATGAAAGATATAATTATGATAATAGAATAATAAAATTGGATATTGACTTAAAAAAAGAACCTATAGATAGCTTTAAAAAACCTGAAATAATCGACATAGGAGATGTTTCTTTATTACTTGAAGAAGAAAACAGAAGGATATTAAAAGAAATTCAGGAAGAAATTGGGTTTAAATATTTAATTGTAAACAATCTATTCTCTGACGATATGGATATTTATAAAGGGAAAAATAAAAGATTTATCAATTGGACTAGAGTAGAGATAATACTTGATTTTTTAGAAGATATAAAACTCATTCCAATCATATCGACAAATGGAGTTCAAAAGCATATAGTAGATGACTTTATAAATACATTCTCTAAGACATACTCAAATTTAGAAAAATATCTTGAGCTAAGCTTGGATGATTTTAATATCACCTATCCTTTATTCGATATAAACACAAAGCATGATACACTTCTAATGGCAAACTATATCATTTACAGTTATACTATTGAAAACCGTAAAATTGTCATGAATGTAATCGATGAAATATCTAAAGACACTGTGCTGACGAATGAAACTTTTTTTGGAGGGAAAGGGCTATTCACAGCTAACTATCTAAATAAGCCATCTTTTTATGCATTTAAATTCTTGTCGCTTTTAGGTGACGAAGTTTTATATAAAGACGAGGGGCATATAATAACAAGATCCGAATCAGGATATCAGATATTACTATATAATCCAGAAAAAATAAGTGAAGAAGAGATATATGGGGATGATGTAAATAAAAAGTTGAAAGAAAAAAAGATCTCTTTGAATTTTTTTAACACGGAGCATAATTTTCAAATTACTAAATATGATTTAAACAAAAGTCATGGTTCGGTATATGACAAGTGGATATATTTGGGCTCTCCTGAAAGGCTTACAAGTGAAAATTGGAGTTTGTTAGATAACTATGTGCACCCTTATGTAAGTTTTTACTTTTCTGAAAAAACAAGTGTGTTCAATTTAGTAGCAAAGATAAAGCCAAATGGATGCGTACTATTTACTTTTAATTATGGACTAAATTAAGCTATATAATGTACTATGTTAAGATAATTTAATTTTTTAAAAAATTAAAAAAACCTAATTTAATCCGAAAAGAAGGACAACACAGTCAATTACTTAAATTCCCTCAAATGATAAAATATATTTATCAAATGGGGGTTTTAATATGAGCAACAAAGAATTTGGAGAAGAAAAAATATCAAGATTGTTGATAAAATTTTCTATTCCAGTAATAATATCAATGCTCGTTAATGAATTATATAATATGGTCGATACCTTTTTTATAGGTAGGACAGTAGGTGGAGAAGGGATTGCTGCAATTATTGCTGTATTTCCATTTCAAAGGATAATTGTTGCACTAAGTGTGATGATAGCTGTAGGGGCAATGACATCTTTTTCTAGATATAATGGACAAAAAGACTATGACAAGGCCAAAGAAGTACTGAATTCTGGATTTTCAATGATATTAGCAGTAATGGCACCTATAGTGCTTTTAGTCATGTTTTTCAAACAAAACATCATTGGAATAATAGGAGCAGGTGAAGTAGTAGAAGCACTAGCATCTGAATATCTAGGTATAATTTCATTTGGAGTTATATTTTTAGGTCTTACAGTATATATATCGCATACTATGATAGCTCTAGGTAATACCAGAGTATCTATTATAAGCACAAGTTTGGGAGCATTAACAAATATTATATTTGATTATATACTAGTAATAAACTATGGAATGGGAATTAAAGGGGCGGCTATATCAACAACAGTTTCCCAAATAGTAGGCTTTATTTATGCTTTTTACAAATTCAAAGAAATGAAAAAAGAATATGGAATATCACTTAAGCTTAATATAAATCCATCATATATCATACCAATACTTTTAGTTGGAATTTCCTCGTTTGTCATCGAGGCTGAAGATGGAATACTTATGGGTAATTTAAGTAGCCTATTAGCAGGGACTATAGGGGATGAAGGACTTGTAATATTAGGAGTAGTTTCTAAAGTTTATATGTTTTTATTCATACCTATATTTGGGATTGCACAAGCTATGCAGCCAATAGCAGCATATAATCTCGGTGCGAACAAACTAGGAAGGCTAAAGAAACTGATGTCAAAGACAATAATGTTTTCATTGGTTGCATCAACTGTACTTTGGATATTTTCATTGATATTTGCTCCAAATATGATTAGTTTATTCATTCAGGACGAAGCAATTATAGAAGATGCTGCATTTGCATTTAGGATAATGATTTCTGCATTTCCTTTACTGAGTGTATATTATGTTTCAATATTTTATTTCCAAGCTATGGGCAAAGCTAAGACTTCGATATTGACAGCAGTTTTAAGGCAATTAGTTATAATGCTTCCTATTTCAATATTGCTTGTTAAAGGCTTAAACTTTGGCAGTCTTGGAGTTTGGTTATCTTACCCTATATCTGACTTTTTAGCTAGTTTAGCAGCATTTATGTTGATAAGAAATGAAGGGATTGAATTAAATGTTCAAATAAATGTTCAAAGACAAAAGGCAGAAGAAAAAGCTCTAATTACTAGAAATAATATGTGATATAATCAAGAGTAGATATAATCTACTCTTTTTTTATGGAGGGAAAAAATGAGTGCTAAGAAGAATTACTATAAAAAGAAAAACCAACCACCAGGAACTCTAGTATATACAGGAGAACAAACAGATAATTTTCAAGAGCTTTATTTAACTACTTACAATAAAGAAAAAATAGTACATAAGCAGATTAAATCAGTAGACGAATTTATAAACGAAGAAAATTTAGGTGTAAAATGGCTAGATGTAATTGGATTATCTAATATAAAAACAATAGAAGAAATAGGTGCAAAATTAAAACTACACAGGCTTATCTTAGAAGACATAGTAAATATAAGACAAAGAGCAAAATTGGAAGAATATGATGATGCATTATTTTTGGTAATAAAAAAACTTTCAATCTTAGAAGATATTGAAATAGTATCAAATCAAATATCAATCATCATAAAAGAAAACATGGTCATAACTTTTCAAGAATACAACAACAAAGCATTTGAGAATATTAAAAAGAGACTCAATGAAGGGGCATATGTAAGAGGGCTTGGGGCAGATGATCTTACCTATGCATTAGTGGATTCTATAGTGGATGGATATTTTGACATAATGGAAATTTTAAGTGAAGAAATAGACAAGACAGAAAACGAATTAATGGATGATCCAGAAAAAGAAACTTTAAACAGAGTCTATTCTTTAAAAAGACAAATCGTTTATTTTAGAAACACTATATGGCCAGTTCGAGATATCGCTAACACTTTATCTAGAGGAGAGATGAATTTAATTGACCAAAAGACATCCTATTATTTTAGAGATATATATGACCATTCAATACAAGTGATAGAGTTAATAGAAACATATAGAGATACTGTATCAGGAATGATGGATATATACTTATCGAGCATAAGTTCTAAAACCAATGAAGTAATGAAGATATTGACAATATTTTCGACTATTTTCATTCCACTTACATTTTTAGCTGGAGTTTATGGAATGAATTTTATATATTTTCCAGAACTTAAATTCAGATATGGATATTTAGGTTTTTGGATAGTAAGCATATTAATAACAATCACAATGCTTAAATATTTAAAGAATAAAAAATGGTTATAGATATTGATTTTTAAAATCTAAAGTGTTATCATATTAATGGGTACAGTAATAAATTACATATAACTGTAACAATACACTTTTGGAGGTATTATATGAATAACACTAAAAGATTGGTATCTTACGGAGTATTGATGGCTCTGACTGTAGTAATGACAATGGTAATACATATTCCATCACCTGCTCAAACTGGTTATATAAACTTAGGAGATATGGTAATATTTATTGCTGCTTTTTTCCTTGGCAAAAAAGCTGGGTTTATAGTTGGAGGTGTTGGGTCAGCTCTTGCTGATATATTATTAGGATATAGTATATTTGCACCTGTAACATTGATTGCAAAAGGACTAGAAGGGTATGTAGCAGGGGCTATTTTTGAAAAGGAATTAGGTAAGAAATACCCGATATTACCATCATCAATAGGTGGTATAGTAATGGCGATTGGTTATTTTGTTGCTGAAATATTTATGTTTGGATTTAATGCCTCGTTGATAAATTTGCCAGCAAATATTGTTCAGGGATTATTTGGTGCAATTGCTGCTAGTATACTCTATAAATTATTAAAAGATAAAATCAACTTATAAGCTCCGTTAAGGAGCTTATTTTTATGAGTATTTTTATTATTAAAATGTTATAATATATTACATAACAATTAAATATAAGTAAAACACATGTGGGGTGTAAAGTGATGAAGAATAAGGCTGTAGTCTTAGGAACAAATTACTATGTAGGATTGAGTATAATAAGATGTTTGGGTAGAGAGGGAGTTCATGTAGTTGCAGTTGATTATAGTGAAGAAAGCCGTTATGGCGCAAAATCTAAATATTTAAGTGAAAAACATTTAGCACCACATTATAAAGAAAATCCTGAGGGATTGCTAAATTTTTTAATAGAATATTCAAAGAATCAAGAAGCTAAACCAGTTCTTTACCCTGGAGCCGATCCTTATGTTGAATTTATAGATAAATATTTTGATGAATTAAAAGAGCATTATTTATTTCCTATGGATAGAAAAGGATTTTGGACAGAAGTAATGAATAAATATACAATGAGCTTATTGGCTAAAAAGCATGGAGTCTTAGTGCCTGAAACAATTAATTCAAAAGATGAAAATTTAGTAGAAAGAGTAAGAGAAGAGATCAAGTATCCTTGTATCATAAAACCTATGGATTCTGCATCATTTGTAAAAGCATATAGAAGAAAAGTATTCATTATTAATTCAGAAGAAGAACTTATAGAAAAAGTAAATATGATACACAAAGATGGACACGGGATAACTATCCAAAGAATAATACCAGGACCTGAAAAAAATTGCTATTGTTATGATGCATATCTTAATCAGGATTCAAAAGTTACTCACTACACTGCAGCATATAAGATAAGACAATGGCCAAATAATTTTGGGGCATCAACATATGCTAAACAGACTTGGATACCGGAATTGCATGAAATATGCAAGCCGTTTTTAGAAGGCATTGGATTTAAAGGATTTGCAGAATGTGAATTAAAAAGAGATGTAAATACTGGGAGAATCTATTTAATAGAGGTAAATGTAAGGACTATAAATTTCAATGAAATGCTATACAAAGCTGGATTGAATTTTCCGTACATCGCATACTTAGAAATGACAGATAAGCTTCCAGAACCTAAAGCCATTGAATATGAGACAGGATATGTTTTTCACTACATGTACGAAGATTTATTTGCAATTAGAAATTATTTAAAAACAGGACAGATGACAATAGGCGATATTATAAGAGATAATACTTTTAAGAAAGTACATTCCACATGGTCATGGGCTGATCCCTATCCAGGTATATATTTTGTGGGAACTGTCATAGGTAAAATGTTTAAGAAAGCTATTGGCAGAGAATAATCATTATTGGAGGAAATTATGGAAAAAATAAAAAGCAGCTTAAATTCTATTAAAGAACTAGATTTTGAAGCCATGAATGAAACCAAAAGACGATGGGATTCTCTTGTTAAACCTATAGGTAGCTTAGGATTGATGGAAGAAATCACGATAAAATTATCTGGAATTTACAGAAAAACTAAATTTTCAATAGATAAAAGAGCTGTATTAGTCATGGCTAGTGACAACGGGGTTGTAGAAGAAAATGTGACTTCTTCTCCGCAAATATTTACTAGAATTTTAGCTGAAAAAATGGCTAAGGAAATGACTGGGGTTAGTGTAATGTCTAAGTCAGTTAAAGCTGATGTAGTAGTAGTAGATATTGGTATAAATGGAAATGTAAAAGAAGAGAAAATAATCAATAGAAAGATTAGATATGGTACAAATAATTTTACAAAAGCTAAAGCTATGACATATGATGAAACCATTAAAGCTATAGAAACAGGAATAGAAATTGCAGACGAACTATTCAATAAAGGATATAACATATTAGGAACAGGAGAAGTAGGAATAGGTAATACCACTACTTCTGCAGCTGTTATAAAAGCAATAACCAACTTAAACATAGATGACATAGTAGGTAAAGGAGCAGGAATAACTGATGAACAGCTAATTTTAAAGAAAAATGCAATTGTTAAAGCCATTGATATTCATAAGCCAAATAAAGATGACATAATCGATGTTTTGTCTAAAGTAGGAGGTCTAGATATAGCTGGACTTGTAGGGATTTATATATCTGGAGCTAAAAATAGCAGACCTATTGTGATGGATGGATTTATATCACAGACTGCAGCGTTATGTGCGATAAAGCTAGACAACAGAGTAAAAGACTACATAATTCCATCACATTTATCAAAAGAACCTGGTGCTAAATTTGTGTTTGATGAAATTGGACTTAGACCAATGCTTGATTTATCTATGAGACTTGGTGAAGGAACAGGGTGTACTTTGGCATTCCAAATAATAGATACTTCAATATATACTTTAAATAATATGGCAACATTTGAAGAGGCAGAGATTGAAAAAGAATTTTTAGTAGATATAAGCAAAGACGAGGAGAAATGAAATGATCACAATGGTTACTGGTGGTGCTCGAAGTGGAAAGACAAATTTTGCCCAGAATAGATTATCGGGGAAAACAGACGTTGTATATATTGCTACTGCTAAAATAGAAGATAATGAAATGGCCGAGAGAGTTAAACATCATAGAAACAATAGACCTAGTGAATGGAGAACTTTTGAAGCATATCGTAATTTAGAAAATGCATTGGGAGAAGAAAATTATTATCTCTTAGATTGTGTCACAAACTTATCTTCAAATATAATGTTTGATTTATCTAAAAATGAAAGTTACATAGATAATGGTATTCAGAATCAGATTGAAAAAGAGATATTAAAAGAGCTGAATCAGTTTATTTCATTGATTAATAAAACAAACAAGAATTTGATTATAGTGACCAATGAACTCGGAGATTCTATTGTTCCTCAAAATCATATATCAAGAGTGTTTAGAGATATACAAGGACGAGTAAATCAATGCTTAGCAAGCATTTCTGATGAAGTTTTCATAGTTATTTGTGGAATAGAAGTGAGGTTAAAATGATAGATGGCCTTATACTAGCTTTTGAATTTTTTTCAAGGCTGCCTCTTAGAAAAAATGTGGATTTTACAGAAAAAAACATATCCTTTTGTGTATTCTTTATGCCATTTGTAGGACTTTGTATTGGTTTTGTTGCTGCTATTGTTTTTAGTTTGATTTCCCGACTAGATTTACTCATAGCAAGTTTTTTGACAGTTACATCTATTGTGATATTGACAGGGGGACTGCATTTAGATGGCTTAGCCGATACATTTGATGGATTTTTTTCTAATAGAGATAAAGATAAGACCTTAGAAATAATGAAGGATAGTAGAATTGGGACATTTGGAACAATTGCTATAATTCTAGTTTTATTGGGTAAGATTATATTAATATATAAAATAAGAGATATTACTCTTATAGCAATTATATTATCTTTAGGGAATGCAAGACTTGCAACAAGCATAAATATTTCACATAGGAATAGTGCTAAAAATGAGGGATTGGGATTTTTATTCTATAAAAGCAAACCTTTGAAGAAAGTTATAATTAGCATGATATTATATATTATTTTAGTTTTAATTGTAAATCCATTCAATATTTTGCCTCTAATAGGAACTATTATTTTCGGATTAGCATTTGCTAGATGGTCTGATGGAAAAATAGGAGGACTAACTGGAGATGTGAATGGTGCAACAATTGAATTAGGAGAGATAATATCTCTTTTAGTATTTTGGGGGGTAGCACAATGGATATAATTTTTATAAGGCATGGAGAAACAGAAGATAATATAAAAAGGGTACTGAGTAAAGATGATGTTTTGCTTACAAAAAGAGGAGAAGAACAAATAAAAAAAATCAAACCATTAGTAGAAGAACTTGAATATGAAAATGTATATATAAGCCCTTTGAAACGGACAATTCAGACCAGTGAAATACTAGGAATTGATGGGATAATGGAAGAAAGAGTAAAGGAGATAGATTTTGGCATATTCAAAGGATTAGGCTATGAAGAATTCATGAAAGTTTACCCTGAAGAAGGCAAAAAATGGATTAGCGATTTGAAAAATTACCAGATACCCAATGGAGAAAGTTTGAAAATGACATATGAAAGAGTAGTAGATTTTCTTGAAGATATAATAAAGGAAGATAAGAATATGCTGGTGATCACTCATGAAGGCATAATAAAATTAGCATTTTCATGGGTGTTTGATAGCGATGATTATTTCAATAAATTTATAGCATCAAATGGGAGCATAAATATAATTTCGGTAAATAAAGACTATAAATTTATCAAGAAATTGAATGCAAGAGGATAGGTATTGAAATGCAGAAAATAAATGGTATAATATTTGATTTAGATGGGACAATTTTAGACACTATTTATGATATAGCAGATAGTGCAAATAAGACCTTAGAAAAGCTTGGCTTTCCAAAGCATAATTATGATGAATACAAAAAAATGTTGGGAAATGGATTTAGGAATCTTATGATAAATAGCTTGCCACAAGGAATAGAAGAAAATATTATTTCTAATGCGATTGAAATATTCACAAAAGAGTATGAAAAAAACTATATGAATAAGACAAAGCCATTTCAGGACATAGAGTATATACTTAATGAATTACAAAATAAAGAGGTTAAGATGGCTGTAAATTCTAACAAAAAAGATTATTTCACCAAGAAATTAGTTGATAAATTTTTTTCTGATATAAATTTTGTTAGGGTTTATGGAGATAGAGAAGGGAAAAAAAGAAAACCTCATCCAGAAACGAGTCTAGAGATAGCAGAAGCTATGAAATTATCACCTGGAGAAATAATATACATAGGAGATAGCGAAGTGGATGTGCTTACTGCTAAAAATGCTAATATGAAAAGTGGAATTGTTACATGGGGATATAGAGATTTAAAAGACTTAGAAAAGTTTGATGTAGACTATATTTTCTATAATCCTAAAGATATACTAAATATAATAGAATGAAAGGGTTGAAAAATGGAAAAAATAAGGTTATATGGGTTTAATAATTTGACTAAGAGTTTGAGTTTCAACATTTATGATGTTTGTTATGCGGTATCTGCTGAAGATAAGAAAAAATACATTGAATATATCGATGAGCAGTATAATTCAACTAGGTTAACTCAAATATTGGTAGAAATAACAAAAATCATTGGTGCAAATATTTTAAGTATAGCAAAACAAGATTATGAACCTCAAGGTGCAAGTGTAAATTTATTGATTTCTGAGGAAAAAGTTGATGACGAGTCGATTGATCCTTCTTGCAATAGAGGAGAAATTAATTTGGAGTATAAAAATGTAATTGCTCATCTGGATAAAAGCCATATAAGCGTTCATACTTATCCAGAGTATCACCCTGATAAGGGAATCATGACCTTTAGAGTTGATTTAGATGTATCAACATGTGGGAAGATCTCGCCTCTTAAAGCATTAAACTTTCTCTTTGACAAATTTGATTCAGACATAGTCATTTGCGATTATAGGATAAGAGGTTTTACTAGAGATATAGATGGCAGAAAGTTATTTAAAGACCATGATATAAACTCTATTCAGGATTTTATTTCTCAGGAAAACAAAGATAAATACAACATGATAGATGTAAATATATATGAAGAAAATATTTTTCACACTAAAATGCTTATAAAAGATTTGGTTTTAGACAATTATATATTCGAAAAAAGTGAAAAGGACTTAACGGAAGATGAAAAAGAGGACATAAGATATAAACTAAACATGGAGATGCATGAAATATACTATGGGAAAAACTACTAGGAGGGCATTGTATGGAACTTTGGTTTACGGAGAAATATTCTCAAACGTGCGGATTGACAATAAAAGTTAAAAATGAAATATATAGTGAAAGAACTAAATATCAGGACATAGCATTTTTTGATTCTTATGATTTTGGCAGATTTTTCACTCTTGATGGATACATGATGGTTAATGAAAAAGATGAATTTATATATCACGAGATGATAACACATGTTCCGCTAGCAGTAAATCCTAATATTAAAAAAGTCTTGGTAATTGGAGGCGGGGATGGAGGAACAATTAGAGAGCTAACTAGATATGAACAAATTGAGTTAATTCATCATGTTGAAATTGATGAAAGGGTAGTAGAGCTTTGCAAAGAGTATCTTCCTCAGACTGCGTGTAAATTGAATGACGATAGGGTGGAAGCTTTCTATACTGATGGAGTAGAATTCATAAAAGGAAAAGAAAACTTTTATGATTTGATTTTAGTGGATTCGACTGACCCAATAGGCCCTGGTGAAGGGTTATTCACAAAGGAATTTTATAATAATTGCTATAAGGCTTTGAATGAAAATGGCATACT
This sequence comes from Tissierellales bacterium, assembly GCA_014360205.1. Lineage (GTDB taxonomy): Bacteria > Bacillota > Clostridia > Tissierellales > Tissierellaceae > Soehngenia. The sequence goes on along the minus strand of JACIXZ010000005.1, from coordinate 15,881 downwards.
GGTTAATCAACACGAAAGCCCATATTTTCCTAATACTGCCAAAGAGATGAAAAAGGCTCATGCAAAATTAAAAGGGATATTTGAAATATGCAAAGTATATCAGTTCCATATGCCTACATATGCAAGTGGACATTGGCTTTTCGGATTTGCAAGTAAGACATTTGATCCTTTAAGAGATCACAAAAAAGATGAGTGGGAAAAGTTTGGGATAGAAACTAAATATTACAATTCATCACTTCATCAAGGGGCATTTGCATTGCCTAACTATGTTATAAAAGCTTTAGATGAAGCAAATGAAGAAGATTTGAAATAACACCAATAAACTGGTGTTATTTTTTATTTCAAGGGTAAAATATAAAATAAGGGGTGAGAAATAATGAAAGTAATAGCTTTAGTTGGAAGTTTAAGAAGAGATTCTTACAATATGAAAATAGCAAAATTCATGAAAGAAAGATACAAAGATAAATTAGATATTGAAATTTTACTGCCTGATTTACCGATTTTTAATGAAGATATTGAAAACAACCCTCCAATTGAGGTAGTAAATTTCAAAGAAAAAATTAAAGCTTCCGAAGGAGTCTTAATCGTAAGCCCTGAATACAATCATTCAATACCAGGGGGATTAAAAAATGCACTTGATTGGTGTTCAAGAGTGGATAGAGTACTAGCAAAAAAACCAGTATTTATAGTTGGGGCATCTAATGGAAATGTAGGAACAGCCAGAAGTCAAATGGACTTAAGAACAGTTTTAAATTCACCTGGGATAAATGCATATGTATTGCCTTCAAATCTTGTCCTTATACCTAATGTAAACAAACTTTTCAATGAAACTGATGAATTTATAGATGATAGGACAATTAAATATTTGGACAAAGTTGTAGACAATTTTATTGATTGGAGTAAAAAATTTAGTTAGGGTGATTTTAATGAGAGTTGGATTAATATTTACTGATACAAGTAAACATTCAAGAAATGCCATGATTGATCCTCATGGAAGTAGTCAGATGGAGGAAACTGTGAAAGCAGTAAAGTTAGCATTAGAAAAGAAAAATTATGAAGTAGTAATGATTCCTGCAGGTATAGATATGCTAACGAAAATAGAGAACTCAAATGTAGATGTTATTTTCAATGCTTGTACAGGGATTAGAAAAAAGAAAGAACAAGCCAACGTGGTGGCAATGCTTGAATTATTAGATATACCGTTTGTAGGCAGTGGCTTGTCAGGCCATATTTTTGGACTTCATAAAGAAATTAGTAAAACTTTATTTAGACGAGTGGGGATCCCAACTCCAAATTCTCAGCTATTTTATAACACTGAAATATTGTTAGACAAAAACTTGAAATTCCCGCTAATAGTAAAACCTGAGCGTGAAGGCTCTAGCCTAGGGATAGATTATGACAGTGTTGTATACAATGAAAAAAATCTTTATGAGAAAGTTAATCAAATCTTAAATACATTCAAAGAACCCGCCCTAGTAGAAGAATATATAAACGGGAGGGAATTTACCATTGGTGTTTTGGGGGATAAAGAATTAGAAGTTTTTGAAATACTAGAAATAATATACTCTAAAATGGAAGTTAATTTTATGACTGTAAGCATCAAAGCTAAAGATGCAGCAGGATATGAATGCCCTGCTAATATAGATAAAGAGCTTGAATTACAATTGAAAGAATATGCAAAAAAAGCTTTTAGGGCATTAGAACTCAGGGATTATGCTAGAGTCGATGTAAGATTAGACAGATTTAACAAACCTTATTTTATAGAGATAAATACTCTTCCAGGGCTTGAACCTGGTTATAGTGATTTTCCCAAAATGGCTGAAAAATCTGGTATTAGCTATGACGATTTAATTGAGAAATTAGTTCTATTAGCATATAACAGAAAAAAGAGGTGATTCTATGCCTATAGAGATATTATATATAGTCATATTATTAGCCTTGATATTGATTGTATTTGTTGGGTTTAAAAGACCTATTTATGAAGCAATGTTTATAGGATTAGTTATTCTTTCTGTCATCACGGGAAATATTGCAAACCTTTGGAAATATTTAATAACCCCTTCTACGAATACTCTATTTTTTGCTATAGTTGAATTTTTAGCGCTTGCATATATTTTTAGCAAAACTAACGTCATAGATGATATAGTGAACTTTATTATTTCTATCGTAGGAAGATTTAGAGGAGGGGCAGGTTATGCAAGTCTTATTTCCAGCACATTTATGGCATCTCTTTCAGGTACAGGGCCTGGGAATGTTGTCGCTGACGGAGTATTTACTATCCCAACTATGATAAAATCTAATTTTCCAAGGGAATTAGCAGCTACAGTCGAGATGTCAGCTAGTTCATTAGGGCCGATCCTTCCGCCATCTGGGACAATACTTTTAGCATTTGGTGTTTTGGATGCTTTATATCCAAACGATTACAATCTTTCTAGCTTTTGGATTGTTGTCTGGGGAATTGGAATCTGGTTTATACTTCAAAGGTTAATTTTATTGTATATACTTTGCAGAAAATACAATGTAAATGCATTAGATAAAAATGATATCCCTAATGTAAAAGAATCGTTTAAAAAGGGTTGGAAAGCGCTAATAATACCTATCATTATATTTGCACCTTTTTTGATTGATTTCACCTTAGGAGAAACTTTTATAGCTTCAAGGCTAGGAGAAGACGGTGCGAATGCTTTTTCAAGCTCAGTAATATTATTTGCCCCTGCGATAGCTGCGATTTATACATTCTTAATAGCAAAATATGACAAATCGAAAAAGGATATTAAATTGAGAACATTCTTTAAGGGTGCAAGCTCGAGAATAGTTCCAGTTGCTGCAACTATATATTTTGCATATTCTCTTTCTGCTTTATTTACAGATATAAATTTAGCACAAAATCTCGGGGAATATATAAATAGCTTCAATATGGGCAGTATTGGTCTTGGGATATTCTTCCCGATTTTTACGATGATACTGGGCATGTTTTTACCTGGCTCATCACAGGTTGCCATATTTGGGGGAATAATCGTTGCAAGTTTATCGGAGGTAGGATTAAATCCACTATTGATTGCAGCATTGCTTCCAGCAATAACTGGTGGAATGGAAGGCATGACACCTCCATTAGCTTTGGCACTTTATCCTGCGGTTGGTATTGCAGGAGCAGATATGAAAAAGTCAATGAAACTAGCACTATATTGGGTATTTTCTCACTTGATAGTTTCGATACTAATAATATTAGGCATTCTGCCTGTTCCATTTATATAGTATTAAGAAGAGGAAATTAAAATTATATTAGTTAAAGTAATATATTTATTAGGAGTGAGAATAGTGAAAAAAAATATAAGCTCGATTTTAGAAAATATTTTCAGCATAATTATACTCATATCTATAATAGGTTCGGGATTTATTTTCTTGCTCTTTTTAGTCAGCATCATCATAGGTGGTGAAATTGGAAATGCTATTTCACTTTGGATTAAAAATGATTTTTTAAACTTATTAATCAGATTGACAACCATAGGAGTTATGGCAGGATTTATTAAGATGTATATAACAAAAGAACATGAACTCACAATGAAATAGGCTGCAAATAGCAGCCTATATATTCCATTCTCCATTTTTGAAAATAATGCATTCTTCTCCATTTTCAGTCTTTCCTACTATAGACAAATCACTAGTTCCAATCATAAAGTCAACATGTATCAATGAATCGTTAACACCATTTTCATCTAATTCTTTTTCACTCATGTTTACTCCATTTTCAATATTCGTTGGATAAGCTTTTCCAAGAGCAAAATGACAGCTTGCATTTTCATCAAATAGTGTGTTTTTAAATAAAAATCCAGCTTTTTCGATAGGAGAAGAATATGGTACCAATGCAACTTCTCCAAGTCTCTTTGCTCCTTCATCCATGTTAAGCATTTCCTCTAGAATGGATTTGCCTTCTCTAGCATCAAAATCCACCACTTTCCCATTTTCAAATACTAATTTAAAATCTTCGATTAAATTACCAGAATAATTAAGTGGCTTTGAACTGTAAACAACACCATCCACACCATATTTATGAGGCATAGTGAATACTTCTTCAGTAGGCATATTGGCAACAAAGTAAACACCTTTGCTGTTTTTCCCACCACCACCAGCCCAAATATGGTTTTTTGGCAATTTTACAGTAAGATCTGTTCCATTAGATGCAGTGTAATGCAGAGTTTCAAATTTCTTTTCGTTTAAATAGTTCATTCTTCTCTCAAGGGAGTCTAAATGTTCTTTCCAAGCATTAACAGGATCATTTAAATCAACTCTAGTCGCTTTAAAAATTGCATCCCAAAGTTTTGCAACTGCATCTTCAACATTCATATCAGGGAAAAGACTTTTCGCCCAATTTTTTGTAGGAATAGAAATTACACACCATGAATTGATATCATTCATAGTATATTTTCTAACATCCTTTAGCCCTATACTTGAGGCTTTATTTGCAACAGCAATTTTTTCTGTGTCAATTCCCTTTAATAAATTTGGGTCATTTGCATGGACGCTAATAAAACCTGCACCTTTCTTAGCATAATACTCTATAATGTCTGCTCTCCACTTTGGAAATTCTTCAAAAACTTCCATAGGTGCATTTTCGTATTTTAATCTAGTCAGCACATCATCATTCCAATTTACGAATACTTCTGAAGCTTTCTTTTCGTAAGCAACTTTTGCAAGTTTCCTAACAAATTCAACTCCTTCAACAGGTGCAGTTATAACAAGTGGCTCATTCGGTTGAATATTGATACCTACTTCAACTACTAATTTTGCATAATCAGATATTTTTTCTTCAAAACTCTTCACTTAATCACCTCATATATTGTTTATGTAAATATTCTAGCTTATTAATTGTAAAGTGTAAATGAAAATATTTCGGTTAGTGAATAAAATTTACAAAAATGGGAAAATATATAGAAACAAAAATATATTTAAAAGTGGGGATAGGGTGATTTTATGTCTCGGATATCCAACGCAATCAACATGGTTAAACTATTAAATAAAAATGGGACTATGAAAGTTAAAGATTTAACAAGAGAATTAGAAGTAAGTGAGAGAATGATAAAGACATATAAGGAAGACTTAGAAAAAAGTGGGTTTTACATAGGGTCAAAACGTGGACCAGATGGTGGATATTATTTAGAAATGCCACTAGAGCTATCTTTCATTGGCATAACAAAAGAAGAAATAGACTCTTTAAAGATGGTAAATGAACTTATAAAAAGTAAAGACTATCCACATGCCCCAATATTTGATAAACTTACTAAAAAAATATTAAACAATATCTCTGGGCACGAAGAAATAAACTTTTTCTCAAAAAATGTTGTAAGACCAAATTTAGTTAAAGAAAAAGAACTAAAATCATGGGAAATAATAAATACTGCCATCTCTAAACATAGGAAATTAAAGCTTAAGTACAAACCATTAGAAAAAAATGACGATTCTAAAAAAACAAGAATCGTACATCCTTATGGTGTATTTGAGTATGATTTAGCTGTATATTTTTTTGGATATTGTGAACTTAGAAAAGATATAAGGTATTTTAAATTAGCTAGAATAGAGAAGATAGATATCTTAGATGAAGAATTTCAAATTAATAAAAACATAGACATTAATAAAAGATTGAGCACATCTTTTGGGATAATTAATGATAAACCTTTTAAACTAAAAGTAGAAATAAAACATCCATTTAACCAACTTGTAAAAGAAAAAGGGTTTTCGAACGCACACAAGATCACTGAAATAGATGATGAAACTATATTATATGAATCTGAAATAATGGGCTATAAAGAAATAAAGTCTTGGATATTAAGTATGGGAAAATATGCTCATGTAATAGAACCTATCGAACTTAGAGAAGATATAAAAAAAGAGATAGAATATTTAAATAAAATATATAATTAAGACAATATATTGCCTCAATCTATGGTAAAATATTTACAAGATGATAAGAACGTGAAAAACTAAATTTTTAGGAGTGATAAAATGGATGTTGAACGGGCAATAGAGTTATCTTATAAAATGTATTATGGGAGAATGGATGATGATGGAGTTCCGTTTATATCACATCCTATAGAAATAGCTCTAAAGATGAAAACCAATGATGCGAAAATCGCAGCTTTATTTCATGATGCATTAGAAGAAGGGAAATTATCAATAGATGATTTGGTAAAAAATGGATTTTCAGAAAAAACTATTGAAATATGTAAATATTTATATAAAAAAGAAGATGAGACATACTTGGAATATATTAGAAAAGTAAAAAACAATGAAGATGCACGAAGAATTAAGATAGAAGATATCAAATATAATATTAGGAAAGGGGAACAAATACTAGGGCATGAAAGGTACAAACTTTTTAAAAAAGCTTTTGAAGAGTTAATTACAGATTAAGGGGTGTATAGATGGAACTAAAAATCGTATTTCAATCACAAAACAATATAGTATTACCAACCCATTATAATCATATTTTGCAAGGATTTATATATAACAATATAAATGATGAATTAGCTCAATTTCTACATGACAAAGGCTACATTCTTGAAAGCAGAAAATTTAAGTTATTTACATACTCTAACATATTAACAAAAGGGCAATTGCGAAACTCAAAATTATATTTTGGCAAAAAAGCTGAATGGGTTGTTAAATCACCTATAAAAGAATTTATAAATTCATTCGGCAATTATTTGCTTCAAAAGGATCAATTTTTGCTCGGGAACAATATCATATCAGTAGAAAAAACTCAACTCAAAAAAGAAAAAGTAGATAACCAAGAACTAATCGTAAAGACACTTTCGCCAATAGTAGCCTACTCGACTTTTCTAAAAGAAAATGGAAGTAAATATACTTGCTATTTTTCACCGAATGAAAACGATTTCCAAAGAATTATCAGAGATAATATAATAAAAAAATACGCAGCCTTTTATGGAGAATTGGAAGAAGATGTTGATTTTTCAATAAAAGCTATATCAAACACTAATTTAAACATAGTATACTATAAGGATTTTTTAATAAAGGGATATTCTGGCAAATTTAAACTTACCGGGGATAAAAGGTTGCTTGAATTAGCTCTTGATGCTGGAGTTGGAAGTAAAAACTCTCAAGGATTTGGATGTATACAACAAATATAGAAAGGAGGGGAGAAGAGATGAGATTTAGAGTTAAATTTAACCTAAGCAATGAAAGCATACCTAAAGATAAGAATAGATTGATTCTTTCATTGCTTAAAACTGCTTATAGTAAATATGATAGGGATTACTACGAATCACTTTATGGAGAAAACCAACCAAAACGAAAAAGCTTTACATTCAGTACTTATTTGCCACAAGCTAAATTCTTGCAAGATCAGATAATCATTCCTTCATGTTCATTCGATTTAGAATTCTCTTCTTATGACAACTATGATTCTTTAATGTTTTATAATTCCATAATCGGTATTTTAAATAAAAATATAGACATTAAAGGAAATTCAATCACAGCTAAGAACATAATAAATGTAAAAGAAAAACCAATACTTAATGATTATGCTAAATTTAAAACACTCAGTCCTATTTCAATAAGAGAACACCATGGAGACAACAAAACAACATGGTATCATTTACTTGACACACAAAAAGGTAAAGACATATTTCTTCACAATATAAAAATCCAAGCATTAGACCAATTTGGCGATAAAGCAAAATATGATTTAGATGATTTAAGACTATCAGTTATAAAGGCTAAAGAAGTGAGAGTCAAGCACTATGATATAGTAATACCATCAAATTTGGCTATTATTGAAATTCAGGCAAAACCATACTTGTTAGATTATTTTTACAAAGCTGGTGTTTGTTCTCAACGTTCATCTGGATTTGGAATGTTGGATTTAACATAAAAAGGAGGGAAAAAATGGAAGAAAAAATAACCCTTTACCTAGAAGATTGGCTTTATAACGCTGGAGTTGTAGGTGTTTATAATATACTAAAATATTCTGGCGAGAAAATAGTAAAAGCTAAGGATAGCATAAGCTTTGATAAAGAAGCATTAAATAATTTTGAAGATAAATTTTTTTCATATTTAATCTATAAATATGAAAAACTAATACCATTGGGGAAAATAGTTGAATTTCAAAATTTCATTGACTACTATAGACAAGATAATTTTGTTAATTTTGACAATAAAAGTATTGATATATTGAATGATCAAATAAATTATATAAAGAAGAATTTAAAAGGAAATAGCTATACTAAAATGTATCCTTTAATAGACTCTAGGAATAATTTATTAGAACTTGAAAAAGGGCTGACAAAAATAAATCCTAAAACAATATCAAAAGATGGATATAAGCAAATAGAAGATGCTTTTGAAAAAATTGAAATCATTATAGATGAGCTAAAGAAACCAAAAGCTAAAAGATATCTTGCTGCTAGAAATATTATTTACAACTATATAAATCGGTCTTGGAGTAATGTTTCATTCTTAAACAGGCAAGATAAAGTATTGGATCCATATATATCCTATAAGGAGCATTTTATAGATCCCGTATTAGAATATTTAGAAATAGATAAAACCAAATATTCGCATAAATGTTCAACTTGTGGAAATCAAATATCTAATCTAGATGAGAACTTAGCATTTATGAACAAAATCGGGTTTGATATCGGGAGGAAAACATCACATGTCTGGAATTTTTATTATGATTTAGGAATATGCCCAATATGCAAATTAGTATATTCTTGTGTACCAGCTGGATTTGTATTTACGGCTTACAAGGGAATATTTGTAAATGCTAATAACGATATCGAAAACTTAATTTCTATAAACAATAAAATAGAAGACGAAATCCTTAAAAATGACTTAAATTCAACATACAGTGCTTTTATAAAATCCATGAATGAAGTAATGGCAAAATCCACTATGTATGAGGTTTCAGACATTCAAGTAGTAAGGCTTGAAAATGATAATTACAGGTTTAGCTTATTGAATGCTAATGTATTAAATGTTATTTATAGAAACAGAGATCAATTAGGTTATTTGTCTGGGAAATACTATCTAGAGAATGAAAATAGATATTATTTACAAGAAGAAGTGACAAAGAACTTATTAGACAATCAAAACTTATATCTTTTGATTCATAAACTTTTAACTTATAAATTGGGGAAAAATAATGCATATTATTCAAGTAGAGATATCGTAAATATAATTGAAATTAATTTTAATTATTTAAGGGGGTTAAGCTATATGGAGGATTGGAATAGTGAAATAGTTGATAAGGCAAAGGCTCAAGGCTACTATTTAAGAACTGAATACGAGACAAAATCTAATGAAAATAAAATTGCTGGCATATCCTACAGACTATTAAATTCCTTAAAAACTAACAACAAAAATAGTTTTATGGATACAATATTAAATTGTTACTTGTATGTAGGAAAACAAGTTCCAAAAATCATTACAGAAATTTTGAAAGATGATGAAGCGTTTAGGACTATCGGATATGCATTCGTCAGCGGACTAATTTCTGGAAGCGATAGCAATAAAAATGAAAACAATAATAATTAAGGGGGATAAAAATGGAAAATAAATTAAAACCAAAAGGATTGTGTTTAACTATAATTTTTGAAGCTGAAAGTGCAAACTATGGAGAATCAATTGGAAATATTTCTGCACTAAAAAAATTATCTAGGGGGAAAGGAGATCAGTATACTTATATATCAAGACAAGCTTTAAGGTATAATATTGTTGAACAACTAGGTGAAGAATTGGCAGAAGTGGTAGCAGCAGGAAGTGGGGATAAAAAAGTCATTCAATTTCATGAAAATGCAACAATAGATAAGTATCCAGAGATTGACTTTTTTGGGTATCTTAAAACTATGAAAGATACATCTGGGAAAAAGCGTTCTGCAAAAGTTAGATTGACAAATGCTATTTCATTGGAGCCATTTAAAGGAGATTTAGACTATCTTACAAACAAAGGGTTGGCAGACAGGATAGGATCAAATATGAATATTGCTCAAGCAGAAATTCATCGATCCTTTTATAGATATACTATTGCCGCAGACCTAGATCAAATTGGAATTGACGAAGTTGATAATATATATATCGATAATAAGGAAAAAGCACGAAGAGTAGAAAGATTATTGACGACTGTCGAATTTCTTTATAGAGATATCAGAGGAAGAAGAGAAGATTTGAAACCTTTGTTTGTAATTGGCGGAGTTTACGACATTAAAAATCCTATATTTTCCAATGTAGTCACTGTAAGAGATTCAGAAATACCAATAGAACCAATTAGCAGTGTTATGAATGATGCTATCAAAAAAGATACTTTATGTGGTATAGTTAAAGATTTATTTAAGAATGAAAATCAAATCGTAAATGAACTAGGAGCAACTACAACAGCAGAATTTTTTGACATCATTAGAAATAAGGTAGATGAGTATTATGAAGGCTATTAGAGTTGTCCTCGAACAAGAAACAGCTAACTATAAAAAACCTACTAGCTTTCAATTAAAAGAAAGCTATCCATTACCACCCCCATCAACTGTTATTGGCATGGTACACAATATATGTGGGTTCGAGGAGTATGTGCCAATGGATGTAAGCATCCAAGGCTCTTACTTCTCAAGGCATCTCGACTTGTTCACTCGATATGAATTTAAAAATGGAATGACATTTGAACAAGGGAGACATCAATTAAAAGTAGACAAATATGGAGTGGTTGAAGGACCAGGCTATACTGAATTATTAGTTGACATAAAATTAATGATTCATATCATACCTAAAGATGAATCATATTTAAACATAATTTATGAGTCGTTTTTGAGCCCAAGGGAATATATATCTTTGGGAAGACGTGAGGATCTAGTTTATATAAAAGAAATAAAAATGGTTGATGTGAACCGAAAAAAACTAGATAAAGATATTGAACTTGATCCTGATATAAAGGCTTATATTAAATGTTCCGACTTTGAGGATAACGGTATTATACTTGATGGAGGAGTTCATGGAGTCTCGTATAGGGGAACTAAATATAAATTAAATAAGAACTACCAACTACAAAACATAAAAAATAAGATGATAAGAAACTGGGACAAAGTAGATGTAGTTTATACTTCTCGTATTAATATTGTAAAAGACTCAAATGCATTAATGGATGAAGATGGTAACCCTATTTTTGCTTTGTAAGGAGAAAAAAATGGAATTTTTAGCAAAATCAAATCCACAAGAAACAATCCAAGAACATACAGATAATTTAATAAATAACTACAAGATTTTAAAGTCAACATATCCTGATCTAGAAATAGATTGGGATATGTTGTATATCGCATGTTTATATCACGATTTAGGAAAGATAAATCCTAAATTTCAAGAAAAAATAGGGAACAAAAATATCCAATCACATTTAAAAAACATCGTGGAAGTACCACATTCTTTTTTAAGCATCTCATTTTTAGAACCTAATGTTTTAATTGAAAAAGGGTTAACTGAAAGTGATATTAAGGTACTTGCTACAGCTATTGCTTATCATCATGAAAGAGAATACGAATATAACAAGCAAGAATATGAATATCAATTAGAAGAGATACAGGAAATATTGCATGAATTTAATTATGAGAAATTAGACAATATTAAAGTAAGTAAATTATCTAAAAAATATTTTAATTATGATTATATATATAAGAGAAACGATAAAGATATGTTTTACAAATATGTATTGATCAAAGGGTTACTAAATCGAATAGATTATTCCGCAAGTGCACATCTTGACGTAGAATATAAGAATGATTTTTTAATCAATTCTCTGGAAAGCATGATGAATAAATGGAGAAACCAGACAAATACTGAGTGGAATGATCTGCAAAAATATATGTATAAACATAGCAACGAAGATGTGATAGTCGTAGCTCAAACAGGTATGGGAAAAACTGAAGCTGGCTTATTATGGATAGGGGATAATAAAGGATTTTTTACATTGCCATTGAAGGCAGCAATTAATTCTATTTATAAAAGGATTAAGGATAATATAGTTCTAGAAAATTTGGAAGAAAGAGTAGGTTTATTGCATTCTGACACTTATAATGAATACTTGAAACTTGATGATGATTTAATTGATTTTGAAGAATATTTTAGCAAAACTAGACAATTATGTATGCCGTTAACCATTTGCACTTTAGACCAATTATTTGACTTTGTATATAGATATAGAGGATTTGAACTAAAACTAGCAACATTAGCATATTCAAAAGTAATTATTGATGAAGTTCAAATGTATTCTCCGGACCTAATAGCATATCTAGTTGTTGGACTGAGGTATATTCAAGAAGTCGGTGGGAAATTTGCAATTATGACAGCAACTTTGCCAAGTTTCCTACCAGAAATATTACGACAAGAGGGAATAGAATTTATAATTCCAGAAGAGATTTTTATTGATGAAACATTCAATAGGCATAGCATAAAGGTTATCGAAGATAATTTGAATGCTGAGTTTATTGTCAATATGTACAGGGATAATAAGGTACTCGTAATAGTAAATACCGTGAAAAAGGCTCAAGAATTATACGATGAATTAGAACCGGTTGTAGACAAAGTAGATTTGATTCACAGTGCATTTATAAAAAAGGATAGAAAAGATAAAGAGGAAGCAATACTTAAAATTGGTGATGTTAAATCAGATGAGTGTGGAATATGGATAGCAACTCAAGTTGTTGAGGCTTCTTTAGACATTGATTTTGATTTGTTAATAACAGAATTATCAGATTTAAATGGACTTTTTCAGAGAATGGGGAGGTGTTACCGTAAAAGAGCACTAGAAGATGACATATACAATTGCTATGTTTTTGTTGGTGAATCTGAAACAACTCCAAGTGGTATTGGCTATGTGATAGATAAAGAAATTTTTAATTTGTCTAGAGAAGAGATAATTAAGTACAATGGGATTATATCTGAAAAAGATAAAATAGACATGATAAACTCAGTATATTGCATTGATAATATTAGAAAAACTAATTATTTTAACAAGATAATCGAAACTATGAATTACGTTAACAATATTGAAGATTATGAAAAAAGCAAAAATGAAGTAAAATATAGATTTAGAAACATACTAACAACTCAAGTAATTCCACAAGTAATATACGAACAAAATAAAGATTTGGTTATTGAATCATTAAATATATTGAATATGAAAATTGATAATAAATTAAGTGGTACTGAAAAGGCTAAATTGAAAAAGCAAAGAAATATCGCTAGAAATAGAATATTAGATTTGACTGTGAATATTAGCTATCATACTTATGTGAAACATAAAAATTATATCAAAGAAGAGGTAAAGCTATCTAAACATGATATTATTCCAGTGTTTCCATGTCAGTATTCTAAAGATAAAGGAGTTATTATATTAAATCCTGATGGTCAAAGTAAAGGAATTCAAGATAATTTTATATAGGAAGTGATATTATATCAGCGATAACTGGATTAGAAGTATATTATTTTATAGTTTGCAAAAGAAAGCTCTGGTATTATGCACACAATTTAAATATGGAACACAATAGTGAATTGGTAGAAATAGGGGGCCTAATAAATGATGAGTCATACAACAGAGAGAAAAAGGATATATTAATTGACGAAAACATAAAAGTCGATTTTATAAAGGATTGGAAAGTGGTTCATGAAGTAAAAAAATCGAGGAAGATTGAAGAAGCTTCAATTATCCAATTAAAATATTATATGTACGTTTTAAAAAACAAAGGAATGGATATTGAAAAAGGAGTATTAGACTATCCTTTAATTAAAAAAAGGAAAGAGGTTTATCTTGATGAAGAAGATTGTATAATATTAGAAGAGACATTAAGGGAAATAGAAAAAGTTAAAGATCTTAAAATACCACCAGAACCAATAAATAGTCCAATTTGCAAGTCTTGTGCATATTATGAATTATGCTATATATAATTTAGGAGTATGAAATATGGGAGAAAAATTTTATATTTTTAAAAACGGAGTTTTGTCTAGGAAAGATAACAATATAAGAATGACAACTAAAGAGGGAGACATTAAGGATATTAAATCTGAAGTGGTTGATGAGATATTTTTATTTGGAGAAATAGACTTAAACACAAAACTATTGAATTTTTTATCTCAGAAAGGAATAATTCTCCATATTTTCAACTATTATGGCTTCTATAGTGGAAGTTATTATCCTAAAGAAACCAACGTAAGTGGATATTTAGTAGTGAATCAAGTAAGACACTATATTGACGAAACATTGAGATTATCAATAGCTAAAGAAATTTTAAAAACTGCTAGTTCGAACATTTATCGTAATCTGAGATATTATAATTCTAGAGGTGCAGAACTGGATGAATTTTTAATTGAAATTGATAGTTTGAGCAAAAAATTAGATTTTGTGTAATTGTCAAGTGAAAATTCCCCTAAATTTTAATTGAAATTTCCCCTAGGGGAACAAAAAATTATTGCTCTTGAAGCCATTGTTTTGTTTCTTTTAATCTGTATGAATTGCCATTCATATTAACAATATATGATTTATGAGTTAGTCTATCAATCATAGCTACGGTCATAACTGGGTCTTTAAAAATTTCATCCCATCTTTCAAATGATAAATTTGTAGTAATAATTGTAGATTTTCTACCTGCCCTTAAAGAAAGATGAGTGAATAGTAGCTCAGAAGCTTCCTTATCAAATGATATGTACCCTAATTCATCTGCAATAATTAAATCGTACTTTTCAAAGTTGTTTTCAAAGGCTCTTAATGTTCTTTGTGATCTACATTCTTTTAACTCATTAACCAGAAGGGGTATTGTTGTAAACAATACCTTATATCCGGCATTACAAGCTTTTATTCCAAGACCTATTGAAATATGGGTTTTTCCAGTACCAGGGTTACCTGCTAAAATTATATTTTGGCCTGTTTTGATAAACTCTAACGATGAAAACATCTTAATTTTTGTGCGAGCATCTTCTGGCAGATCTTCTATTACTAAATCTTCAATATATTTTTTATACGGAAACTTTGCTGCTCTAATTCTGCTTTTTTTACCATTTTCTTTTCTTAAATCGTATTCTCTTTCTAATATTTCTCTTAAAAAATCTTCGAATGTATTACCTTCTAAATTTGCTTCTTTGATTTCATCTTCTACATTACCCATCATGTATGGTAATTTTAGCTCTTTAGAAAGAAACTTTATTCTTTCAATGTTTTCTTTGTTTTCTTTAATACTCATATTATTGTAACCTCCCTATCAAAGGCTACAGATGAGCTGTTTAATATACTTGCATATTGAGTTAATATTAATTTTGATTGAACTTCTATCTCTGTAGTCTCTTTGTTTTTATTCTTAGTCGTCTGTTTAAAATCCTTATTCCTATTGCATAACATTTTGATTTTTTCTGTATTAATATTTAAAGGGCTTATTTTTTCTAATTCAGAAATTATTGTTTCTATTTTTTCTAACCCGTTTTCTGAAATTAATGGCGAATTGTATAATTAAATGAAACACAACTAAAAAAACAACGCTCATGAGAGCTTCTCTGTTATAATGTTATCAATGACAATAAACAGAAACGGAGAAGATCATGAGCTTAGTATATTGTATCAGAACACGACAAAAAGGTAAACACCTAACATTTTCCGAGAGAGAAGAATTAGAAGAAATGGTAAAGCAAAACAACGCTGCGCCGAAGAAAGAAAAACTGAGCCAACGTAAAATGGCAGAACGGATGGGTGTAAGCCCTGCAACGTTAAGCCGGGAATTAAAGCGTGGAAAGGTAGTGCTATTAGATACTTATTTGCGTGAAGTGATAAGTTATTCAGCTATAGTAGCACAAGATGATTATGACAATAAGGCAAGTGCTAAGGGCCCCCATCTAAAGAT
>JACIXZ010000049.1 GCA_014360205.1 Tissierellales bacterium | reverse complement strand
GTTAATTCAATTTTCCTTGTTCCTTTTATCATTTCCAAACTCCTGTTTTAGTTATTGATTGTTTAGTATTAGGTGTCCATAAATCTTCTTTTAAATCTTTATGTTCATTGACCCATTTTTTTAAATAATCACACACATCTTTGAACCATGCTTTTTGATTCTCTGTAGTTATTGACATACTATTATATTTTCCATCATTATTCTTTGCTTGTGCCATGTATTCATTTATTTCACCTGTCCAATTAACTCTTGGGAGATATAACCAGTAAGGTTCTAAAGTTATCGCCAGCTTATCAGCTACGCAAAGTTTAGAGTAATTTACACCGTCTTTTTTTGCATAAAATCTAGAATGATAACGAGAAAAGTCAGCCCATTTTTTACTGAATAAGAATCCTAAAATTTTAGCTCCAAGTTCAACATGAGTTTCTCCTTCTTCTCCATCCATGTTTGGTTTTCCTAAATAACCTAAATCATGAAAGAAAAATGATAACCATATCGCTGGATGTAATGGAAATCCGTATAGTTTAATCCAAGCTATCATAACAAACCAAGGGTGTATAAGAAAACAATGTGCCCCAAATAATACTGATTTTGTTCCTATCTTCATAAGTATAAAGAAAAAGCCCCAGTATTTCTACCGGGGCAATTATTAACAATTAAAACTATTAATATGAAGCATCATCTTCAGCCATAGGTTCTGATGAAGCTGCTACAAAACTCTCTGCATCATAATCCATGAGAGGTTTTAGAACAAATAAATCACGACATCCGTATTCTCCTTTTAATTGAAGAACAAGTTTCTCCCAGAATTTTGCTTTCTTTCCTTTCTCTTCCAATTTCTTAAGCTGTTCATCATTGTCATAATCAACAAGCCTAAAATTTCTCATTGTATAAACAGGGAAGAACACTTTGTTATAAACACTCTGATATTCCTTAATTCCTTCAGGAGATTCTTTTACTCTTACTGTTGCTAATGCTAAGAATGTAGAATTAAAATCACCATCAATCTGATCCTTTAATTCTTTAACATTTCCTTTCATAAGCTTTTTCCAATCAAGCTCTAATTCTGCATCTGGTCCTCTAAGGTCAAGTTTACCAAGCCAACTAGTAAGAAATGTATAAAGCTCTTCCTCTCCACTATTAGCCACCCTGTAATCACGCTCATGTCCAGCTTCTCCAACAAACCATTCAGGAAGATTATTAGGACTGTCAGCCCAAGCTGTTACACCAACACTATTAATGTATTGTTTTTTAGTAGCATCTTTATTTTCCCTTTCCTTATTCTCAAGGAAATAAGCTATTTTATAACGTCTTTTATTTTCTCCTTCTTCAGGCTTATCATTAACATCTTCTACATAAACATCAATTCTTAATTTTTGATTTCCTTCTTCACTCTCACTTAAATACTCTAATTCTTCGTTTTCTTCTAAGGGTCTTCCTAATTTTTTCTTTTCATACTCTTCTTTATCAGGATTAATTGCCACTACGTTAGCCTCAAATAATCCTACTTTCAATACATAATTGAATTCTTTAATTTCTCTTTGTTGTCCACCAATTGCCATACTTTAATTTTTTACTTTGTTAATTCTTCCCATTTTTCCACTGCTTCTGCAGGATTAAAAACATAATCATTTAATTCTTTCATTGCAGTTTCTATATTGCTAAATGCAAACTTTTTACATCCTACTCCAATGATACAACCATAATCAACAAATTTGATATTAATATCCCATTGTTTTAATAGTTCTTTCTTGCTTGGTTTATAAGGAGTTTTTGCTCCTCCTGTCAATGCCTCATTATGAGGTCTTGCTTGTTCACAACATACTTCATCCATAATCTTTCTAATTTTAAATTTTTTAATTATAATATTCATTTAATTTCTCTACAACAACTTGTAAATTGTTTGGTATTTTTAATTCATTAAACATTCCCTGAGGAGATTTAGCAGGATATTTTTTATATCTATTAGTGATAAACCAAAAATCTGTTTTATCTCCTTTAGTTTCAGGTACTGCATATAACACTACTGTAAATAATCCTTCTAGTTTTATC
>JACIXZ010000048.1 GCA_014360205.1 Tissierellales bacterium | reverse complement strand
TGTAAATGATAAACTGATAATGTAGAAAAATTAGAATCTCAAAATGCACAAATTTATACATTTTTTCTTGTATAATATTTCTAAAAAGCTTAACTGACAGGAGAGATATTATGCGAAAAGATGTATTGAATCAAATTAAGTTGATAAAGGAGGATGTAAAATTATTGAATAAAAGTGAACTAGCACGAAGATTTAATTGTGATCCTCGTACAGTTGAAAGATATATCAATAGTGCAGGATCTGATGTAAGAAAACCAAGGGAAATAAAAAGTAAAATAGATGATTTTGAAGAAATAATTATTGATAAGGTAGATAATTGGGGTTCAAATTCAACAGCAGTATTTAAATTTATTAAGAAAAAGGGATACACTGGAGGTTATCACACAGTAAATAACTTTGTAAAAAACCATAAAAAAGAAGAAGTTAAAAAGGCAACTATTAGATTTGATACAAGCCCAGGTCTACAAGCACAAGTAGATTGGAAAGAAAGTTTAACTATGATAAGTCGACAGGGTGAAATATTTGAAATAAATATATTTTTAATGGTCTTAGGCTATTCAAGATTAAAATATATAAAACTAACTACTGATAGAACACAGAAAACTCTTTTTAAATGCCTTGTAGAAGGTTTTAAATACATTGAAGGTGTTCCTAAAGAAATACTCTTCGATAATATGTCAACTGTTGTAGACAGAAGTAGGACAACCTTTAAAAATGTAACAATAAATCAGGATTTTAAATATTTTTCAATAGACGCTGGATTTGATGTTATCACATGTAGACCATATAGACCTGAAACAAAAGGAAAAGTTGAAACATTAGCCAAATTAATGGGAAGATTAAAACCATATAATGAAGAATTTGACACGTTTGAGGAGCTTAATACTATTGTAGAAGATTTTAACTATGAAATTAATAATGAGATTTCACAAGCTACATATGAAATACCATTTATTAGATTCTTAAAAGAAAAAGAGTATTTAAATCCCCTACCATCAATGGATATCCTTCTATCATATTTCCACCACGAAAAAGAGTATAAGGTATCCAGAGAATCTATGATTAGATATAAAGGGAAAAAATACTCAGTACCTACAAACTATATAGGTAAATACGTAACAGTATCAGAAAATGATTCTGAACTATGTATCTATTATACAAAAGATTTGATCGCTTGTCATAAAATATCCGAAAAAATTCTTCATTACAAAATGGACCATGCAAAGGAAATACTTAAATCAGATGCATTAAGGCATTATTCAAATGATGATCTAGAAGAATTCATCGAACAGAATTTGAAAAACATGGATATTTTTTTGGAGGAATGACTAAATGAGTAATTATACTAATCTACTTAACAATTTAGAAGCACTTAAATTAGAGAAATTCAGAAGCTTCTTACCTAACTATTTAGAAGAGATAACTAAAAGAGAAATTCCATTTACAGATGCGCTATTAGAGTTAACTAAAAAAGAACTAGATTTTAGAAATGAAAGAGCCTCAAAAATACAAATATCAGTATCAGCTTTTCCCTTTGAGAAAACCTTAGAGGACTTTGATTTTGATTTTCAACCATCAATAAATAAAGTTCAATTACTAGATTTTCAAAGTTTAAGATTTTTGGATAACAAAGAAAATATATTATTCTTTGGCTCGTCAGGTGTTGGAAAAACTCATTTAGCTGTGGCAATAGGAATTGCTGCAGCTAAGAAAAGAAATTTAACATATTTTATATCATGTCATGATTTAATAATGCAATTAAACAAAGCCCATGCAGAAAACAGATTGGAAGCTAAATTAAAGCATTTTGCTAAGTATAAGCTACTTATTATAGATGAAATAGGCTATTTACCAATTGACAAGCAGGGAGCTAATTTATTATTTCAATTAATTAACAAAAGGTATGAAAAAAATTCTACAATAATTACTACTAATCAACCATTTAGTAAATGGGGAGAAGTATTTTCAGACATAACACTGGCAAATGCTATCTTAGATAGGCTAATTCATCATTCAAGTATTATTAAGATTACAGGTCCATCTTATAGGCTGAAGGATAAAATTGACCTGGTAGAAA
>JACIXZ010000047.1 GCA_014360205.1 Tissierellales bacterium | reverse complement strand
GGAACTATAACACTATCACCATATTCCCTAGGAAGAAATTGTTTAATTACATAATGATCAATAGAGTTTTGTTTCTGTGTAGGAATACGGAAACCAATACCATTAAGAATATCTTTTCCTTCTTCTGAATTTAGATATTTCAGAAGTTCCTCATCAGACATTTTATTTGTTTCAGGGAATGCTTCATCATAGAACCATCTTCCCACCATCATTTCACAATTAGTAACTTTAATGTCATTATATGATATAGTAATTTCTTTACCGCTTTCATCTTCCACATTAAGAGTTCCGTTGTTATTTGATTTTATAAATTTTACTTTTTTACCATCCTTGGTAATATGATAAAATCCTAATTCATCAGAAACATATGCATTCTTTCCATTAACTTTAACAACTTCAGCTTTAGCTTGCTCTAATAGAGAAACAGGAAGCTGTACCTTCATTCCACCATTTATCTTTGGAGAAATAACTTGTTTATCAGCAATAGAATATAATACATTCCTGATTTGATGATATGCAGGAGTAGTTTCAATAATAGCATTTCCAGAATTAAGGGTTTCAACAGCAGCTTTGATGTTTTCATTCATCTCCCTTTTGAGAATTTCATCCCTTAAAGTTTTAGCTGCTAATGATGGATCATCCAATATATAGCTCTTCTTTCCATTTTTAGCTACTTGTTCCTTAATTCCAAGTTTTTTCAGAGTTGCTTCATATCCTGCTTTTATGGATTCTTCTAAGAGCTTCTGGTTATTTTTAATTTCTTTATAAAGTGGGGAAGCTTTTTCTCTTTCTTCTTCAGAAGTAAGAGATTCCCATTCATTCAACCTATTTCCAAAATTGCCATCAGGATTAAAGTCTAAAGGAACCCCTGCTTCCATAAAGTCCATAGTAACAAGTTTTGTTACCTGTGTACCTCTGGTTACTTTATTATCCTCTTTAGATGGAACTTCTGTTTGAATAGTAGCAATAGAAAAAGGAATCTTTATAATATCACTTTTCTTTAAAGGAGAGGAGTTAAATGTCCCATCACTATTATATAATGCTACAGAAGAGTAAGCACCAACTTTTCTTCCTGTATTAAATACTCCATAGTCAGCATCCCCATCAATCATCTTGTTATAAAGATTAATGGCATTAGAAGTAGTTTTATTTCCATTCTCGTTTAGATCCGATAATAATCTTAAAGAAATTGGATAGAGAGCAAACTTATCTACTACAATTTCATTAATCTCAGGGTTGTTAGCTTTTGGTCCTGCTACCTTAGGTTTAAGTGGTGTATATGCACTCTTTACCATTGGGTTTCCTGAGGATAGAATGTCTTCCTCTTCTTTTGTAAGAGGAATCTTTTTATCTAATTTTTCATAAGCCATATCAAATTGATACTGACGTTCTTCATTATCATTCCATTCTCCTGCTCTGATTCTAAAGTTCCTATAAGCTTTAAATGTAATGATACCAGCACCGTCAGTTTCATCAAATACTCCATAATCTTTTAAATCTTCTGTCGATGGAATATCTGTTAATGTAATAGTATTAAAATGGTCTCTTAAAAAGTCTGTATATCCCGGTTGTCCCTTTTCATATCCTTTATTCCATATCTTATTATAAATACTATTCATCTGCACAGAACTATTTACAATAGCTTGTGCAGGAGAATTGAATACTTTTGTACGTTTTAGTTCATCTTTATATTGATATGGGTCTCCATAGATAAGTTTATGCAACTCTATATTCGCAATTACATAGTTTGTATTAAAAAGAAATAACTGCCTTTTCATTTCATCCTCAGACATTTCTTTAATATCAACACTATTTAATGTTACACCATTATCTGTATTCTCAAGAATTCCATAATATCTTAGAAGCGTTTCCAGAGTAGTAGTTTTTTGTGTTAAAAATGTTTTAACAGCTCTATCCACCTCTGTTTTAAAATGCTCATATACGTCATCCTCAGGATAGCTCAATATTTTAGCTTCAAGCCCTTCCTCAGAAGCAAGAACTGATTTCATGAATCTAAGTTCTTTTCCATTTCTACCTTTAGCTACTTTTCTACTCTCCTTTGTAAGAGCTACTTCTGATCTAAGATAATCAGCAAATATCATATGATGATGCCCCCTAAGAACAAGCGCCG
>JACIXZ010000046.1 GCA_014360205.1 Tissierellales bacterium | reverse complement strand
AGATAGACTAAAGTTCTATGAATTTCTATATAAAAATTGTTCAATAAAATTAAATCGAAAATTTAAGTTGTATAATGAGTACTATGTTAATACTGTGCTAACTTTAGAAAGTAAAAGATCTGAAGTAGTGCAACGCATAGGAGATGAAACTTTAATTGATTATGATTTAATTACAGACAATTTATTTTATCAAGGAAACGAGATAGATAAAAAATCTGTACTTGATTTATTTAGTTCTGGTAAATGTGAATATCATATTCACAAAATGACAGGAATAGGTAGATATAAAATTCATAAAATAATTAAAGAATATAATTCTCCCACGAGTGTCCGACAACCTAACAATATAGGTTGAAAATATATGCTGAACTTATAGGAAACTATAAGAGCTAGAGGATAAAAAACCTTTAGGGTAACAAATTGATCACGTTGCTAGTCAAGCTTATGATTATTCAGGATTTGGTGATACTCCTATTCTTGCGATTGTAAATCCAATGGATGTATTATCTGTTCCACAGAATGAAGATGGAAAAATGAGAACCTGTCGTTGGTTCTTTGCTATGACTCTTCCAGAAGATGAACAATTTATTCTTGAGGATGATGATTTTGATGTAACAGAATTAGGAGATTTATTTGAAGAACAATGTTCTACAGATTTAGTAAACTATGTTCATGAGAGCATTGCTCAGGAAGTAAAGAGACATACATTTACAGTTCCTAAACTATCAAGTAAAGATATAACTAATATTGTTACATCTTTGGAACATGTAAAAGAACAACTAACGAAAAGGGTTAGTATAATCAAATAAGTTAAAAATTATTGTGAAGTGAGCATTATTTTTATTAAATTAGTGCTTGCTTCACATTTTATAGTTATGGGAAAGAAACAAAAGAAGCCAGAATCTACAAGAGTTCCAAGAACAAGAAATGCTGGTACACAAACAGAATCACAATTCTGGGGTGGAATAAGAGCTGCATTGCGTGAAAAATCACGTTACTGGAAGCCAATTTCTAATGTACGAAGGAAAGCAAGAAGAGCTTATCATGGACCTCTCAAGCGTAGAAAGTGGGAATATCAATGTAATATTTGTAAACAGTACTTCGATATTAATCAGACAGAAGTTGATCACATAATACCTGCAGGAAGGCTTGCTTGTGCTGACGACCTTCCGGGATTCGTAGAGAGACTCTTTATAGAAGAAGATGGGTTACAATTAGTTTGTAAAGGGTGTCATGAGAAGAAAACAAAAGCTGAAAGATTATGAATTGGAGAGATAATTTAAAAGAGGGACCCACAGAAGTAGTTATTCCAGAACAAAGATACAATAGTTGCAGAGAATGTAGATGGTATGATTATATGATGGTTAAATCTGGATTTCATCCTGAATATAGACATAACTGTAATTATCCAAATATTAATAAATTAATTAATTATGGTGGATTTTATGGCGGAAATTTACAGGATAATAAAACTCCAGATTGGTGTCCAATATTGAATAAAGATGAAAAAGAAAGTTAATGAATTAATACTACTCAACGAATGGCTCCTGATATATCATGGAGTGGATATTGATGAAGTGAAGAAGCTACACCCTAAATGGGCTAAGGCTGAGAGAGAATATGCCCAGATTAATTCCTATCCTCAGGATAAGAGAGATAAGATATCAGAAAATATGAATAAGGCTACAAGAGAATTTCTTGAAACATATTCTGTTTCTGATGAAGAATATAATGAATGGGAAGAATGGGCAAAAGCTTATGTGAAAAAGGTAACAAAACTCCCAAAGAGATATGTAGATAGATCTTGGTGGTCAGTGGTATTATCAGTTAGTCCAATGGTTAAACAACAAAAAGAAGAATAGATATGTATGTAGATGAGAAAGTAACTATATGGAATAGGATTCATATAGATGATAGAGATATATCAATATTCACTAGATGGTATATTTATAAAAGAATGGAATAATTGTTATGATGCTGCTAAATTTTATAACTGCACAGAAATGGCAATAAGAAATAATGTAAAAAATAGAACAAAAAGTTCAAAAGGATTTATATGGAAAACAATAGAAAGGGGCTTACAATCGTAATAGATTTTGATGGAACGTGTGTTACACATGAATTTCCAAGGAT
>JACIXZ010000045.1 GCA_014360205.1 Tissierellales bacterium | reverse complement strand
TTTAAACCAAGAAACATTGACAAGTTCAGAGAATTTCTTGAAAAGGAATATGAACGCACAAAAGCTATTATTGAGGATTATGATTATGAGGGAGGTTTTGTAGTTGTAGTATATAAGCTTGATGTAGAATATAAAGATGATTTTAAGTTGATACAGAAAGGTAAGTATTCTCAAACTTCCAAGCCATTTCAGAAACTGTTTCCTCAGGTAGTAAAAATAATGAAAAATGGACTCCATAGAGATGAACTCAGTCTTCAGGTGAGGATATTTAATAAAACAGAAGATTTAGTTACATTCTGGGAAGAGGAATTTGAAATGCAATTTGATGAAGATTGGGAAGTGTGGAGAGGTTGGAACGAAGAAGAAGAAGTTTTAAACATTGAAAAAGTTAAGAAAGATGTCAAATGAAGAATTATATATAAAACTAGAGATAAAACACTCTCCAGAGGAGATAAAGAAAGCTGCTCCAGTAATAGCTTCTATGTATGATTTATTATTTAGAGATGATTGGACACATGGAAGAATGCCTTCAGAGAATAAATATGATGCAGAGTGGTGGTATAAACAATCAAAAGAGTTAGTATGAAAACAGAAGAATTATTAAATAAATACCCAAAAGCAACTACTAAATTAAAAGAATGGTGGAATAAGAAAATAGAACAGGCATTAAGCTCTGAAAACCTTTCAGACGAATATAAGAATGCTGTTACAGCTATGAAGATTCAGGATGTTCAAATTATAAGGACTATTGACAATAATCCTCATACATTATTTGAATTCTTTGATGAGAATAATATAATTATAAGAATTGATGCAACAGATGATCCTGTATTCTTTGGGGCTGCTTTTGTTGGAAAAACAATGTATTATAAATTTAAAACAAGAAAGCAAGCTGAGAGAGATATTCTTGATGATGCTTTTGCTATGTTGGAGGAGAGGTTATGAAAAAGATTAGTAGAGATGCTTATGATGCATTTATGAGTGAAAGAGATTTTCATAGAGATAACACATCTGTAACAAAGATGGGTAATGGTACTGTTTGGATGGAACTATTTAATAATAGAATTGCGAGAAAAGAAGGAAGTAATATATACATATCCGATGGAGATTATAAACCAACAGCTACAACGAGAGATAGACTTTCAGCCTTTGTAAACATTTCTATTTATAAAGGAGAATTCATAATTAATAATAGAATTAGATGGGATGGGAAGTGGACAAATATTAATAAATTTAATTAATTTGTCTAAGGAAATTAGTTAAGCTAATTTCTCTAAAACCCTTATCAATTCTTGTTTTTTTAGAGGAGGAGGACTATCTTTATAGTCCTTTTCCTTTCTAAAAAATTATAAAAAATTTGAATTATGAGTATAGACTTAAATGGAAGTGATATTGATACCAATGATATCACTAATGTATATCTCACCCTTGATAGAAGCATTATAGTAACTCTTATAGACAAGAGAGAAATAACAATCAGAAAGAGTGAGAAGTGGAAAGAATTGTATGAAAGATTAACAGGACATAGTACAGATGAATAAATATGAGAATAGAAAAGAAGTACCCGCAGAAATCGTAATAAAGATAGCTGAAGATTCCACAGAGATAGATGATATAAAGAAGAGAACGAGAAAGCAAGAATACTACTTTGCGAGAGCAATGGCTGCAAATTATTTAATAAGGTGGCATAACTTTAGTAAAGTTGGTGAAATGCTTAATGTTGGTCATGACATTATTCATTATTACATGGGACAGGATGTTCTTAAAACTGATCCAAAATATTTAAAATTATGGCAGAGACATTCTGTTAATTATTTTAAAACTGAGATAGAAAAGATGGAATCATCTCTTTGATTATATTGTTTGTTTTTGAGAAAGCTCTCATTATTTTAGTGAGAGCTTTCATTAAAAATATTATGAAATGATAATTAAAATTATTATATTTACTGAAAATAATAGCTAATGGTAAAAGAGAAAGAAAAGAAAGATCCTCTAGCAGAAGTGCTGGAAAATCTGAATAAAAAGTATGGAAAAGGTACAGTTCTCACACTCGGAGAAAAATTAACAGGAAATTATGATGTAATTAGTACAGGTTCACTAGCTTTTGACTATAAAGTATTAGGAATCGGTGGATTTG
>JACIXZ010000044.1 GCA_014360205.1 Tissierellales bacterium | reverse complement strand
ATTATTTTCCCATTTTCCACCATCATATTATCTAGAAGTGTCAGGAAAATAGATTTTTCAAGGTGGAGTTCAGGTTTTCTCATGAATACCATTAACAAGTCTGAAAAGTTAGTTCTTGTAAGTGTACTAAGCCCTGCTTTCTTCATTAATTCATATGAAGGATCTTCTTTAAGAGGCATAAAATTATCAATCAATTGAATAAACATTTCTCTTTCATCATCATTAATAAATTCATTCTTAATAAGTTTACCAACATTTGCTAAGAATTCTCCTTGCTTAAAGTATTGACCTGCCTGTGTAAGTGTTTGAATAATTCCACCAAAGGCATTCACCATGCCTGAAGGAAGTTCAAACCCAAGAGTTTTAATGCTAAATGCCCTATTAGCCATATCCATTGCTTTTACGAGAGATATAGCACTAGGTTTATCCTTAGGGGTGAATACTTGATGACCAGCTACTTTATTAATAGCACGTTTCATGTATTCCATTACTCCTAAACTAATAGGCATATCATCTGTAGTTAAAGGCATTTTCTGTTCATAAAATATACCTCTCATAAACTCATCATACAATCTTGCATTTTCCTCATTACCTTTTTCTGTTTCAGGTTCCCCCTCTTCATTAAAAGCAATCCCTCCTCCTCTATTACTTACTAAATGATGTTCTTTAAATTTTTCAACATCCTTTATTGCTTTTATTTGTCCTTCAATCTCAGACATATATACATATTTCTCTACATGAGAGGTATACATTATAAGATTTTTGAACAAGTCTTCACTAACATCAGAGTAGTCATTTTCTCCCTCTTCAGTTCTTGTAAAGTCATAAGTAAAATATTTAGGTAGCCCATATTCAAGTTGCTGATTCAATTCATTAATTTTACCCTGTCCTACAGTGGAAGCATCAATCTTTAAACTATTTGACCAATTCTTTATTGCAGAAATGTCCATGCTCCAAGATAACTGTTCAGCAAGACTTTTTCTAACAAATGGAAGAAATGTGGTTGCTACTTTATTCTGAATATATCCAACATCTCTTGCTCTATTATTTATTTTAGTGATTAGATTATAAAGGTCTAATAAATCTTGATCTTTCATTATCTCCTTGTATTCTTCAGAATACCATTTAGTAAGAGGGTGTCTTTTTATTACATAGTTATTCCACCCATTGAAATCAAATCTATCAATATCCCATTTCTTCTTCTCATCAAGAATTAACTTTTCTCTTAACTCATCATTGTCAGCATACTTTCTTTTAAGATGTTCTATCTTTCGATTCATGATCTCAAATGCTTCTTTCTTATATTCTTCTACATCAATATTATCTTTGAGCCATTTTTTATCTCTATTTCCCTCTTTAGCATTCTCTTCCACTTGATCATAGAAATCTCTGCTATATTTATGTATAAGCTTATTAACGAGTTTATTATCTTGATTTTTTTGTTGAATTTTTTTAATTTGCTCTCTAACATTACCTTTTTCTACTAATCTCTTTCTTAGTTCCATAATAGAATTAATTTCCTTAAGAGCAGTTCTAGAGGCTAACCCTTCCGCATTCTCTACTAGTTTTTGAAGAAGTTTTACTGATTGTAATGGAATTTCAGAAGCAGTACTATAAGTTCTGGTTAACCACTTAACTGTTGCTTCTGGTAATAATAAACCAATTATATTATTCCGTTGTCCTACAAACTTATCTACAAATTCACCTCTTATTTCTTGTATTTCTTCTTGAGCAGATTTAATTATAGCTTGTTCTTGTCTAATATCTTCTAATAACTTCTTCCTAGCTTTAGCATCTGCTACCTCTTCAGGAGTTTTAGCTTCTTCTAACATTACGGGTTTGAATATTAAATCCTCAATATAGCTAGTAATATTAGCAAATACTTCAGCAGCATCTAAATACTCAGCCATCTGTTCAGCAAAATCTGATAATTGCTGTTTACTAAATTCACTACTTTTTGAGTCTTTTCCTTTATATATTTGATTGTAGTCATCCATTATCATTGTACCTTCTGTACGTGTATCTTGAATAACTTCAATTAAAGGGTTGATGACACTCTGAGACTGTAACATTCTAACTGCTTTCTGCAAGGCATTAAGTCGATCACTTTTGAACTCTTTTTCTTCTTCTGTAGTAACTTCTTGTTTTCCTACTTGCCTAAGTACATCATTTAATTTTTTAATTAATTTATCAAGTTTTTGTTCTCCTGTAAATTCTGTCTCCTCTGACACAGGAACAAGTGTTAAATCTTCAATCTCCTGAGCATTTACACTTCCTATTTTAATTCCTGTTATTTTAAGAGGAGACTTCTTATCCTTAAAGTTCTGACGTTTAATATCCATAATAATAGGAATGGCTCTGTTCATTCCTATACTCTTAACTCCATATACATTTTTAAGAATATTTTTATATCTACCAAGCTGTACATTATATGCTCCCTTCTTGTACCAAGCAACATCCTCTGCTCCTGCAGATACACTCATAAACTTCCAATCGAAAAGAAACCCTTG
>JACIXZ010000043.1 GCA_014360205.1 Tissierellales bacterium | reverse complement strand
CTGTTTTTTCATGTTTAGTTTACAGAGTCAAATCGGGTAGTGTCAATAAGGCACTCCTATTTTTTTATTAAAACCTTTATATTATCAAGGGTTTCAGAGTTTTTATAGAATAAAAAACAATGACCCCCTTTTTCTGTTATAATAACTAGTTGCACAATCCTGAAACCCGCATAAACACTGCCTTTTATTTATAAAAATGGCTTGGATTCCTCCGTTTTGGGTATATAATCATTGACAAGATGTGTATAACTCAAAACAAATGATGAAAGGAGAATCCTATGCCAGTTTCAGCTATACAATTAAACTTTTGTGATGTTTCCAAAGACTTTGATAAGTTCTATAATCAAAATCAAGAAACTTTACTAACTTTACTTGATGAATTTATTAATATAAGTGATTTTATCCCTTTTTCTTTTTATCAAAATTATTATTCTAAATTAGGTTCTAAAAGAGATTTTTCACTTGAATCTATGTTAAATGCTTTTATACTTAAAATATTTTATCGATTCCTTCTATTGATCTTTTAATTACTTTTTTATCTATATCTCCTAATATTCGTAAGTTTTGTGGTTTCTTAAGAGTGCCTCATAAATCGCAATTTTCTAGGTTTAAGTCAGAATATCTAGATGATTTTAATGACCTTTTTCATAA
Organism: Tissierellales bacterium; assembly: GCA_014360205.1. Classification (GTDB taxonomy): domain Bacteria; phylum Bacillota; class Clostridia; order Tissierellales; family Tissierellaceae; genus Soehngenia. The sequence continues at coordinate 2,006 of JACIXZ010000043.1, read as the reverse complement.
TCTGGTTGACAAAACTGAAGATATATCTAAGAAAATCAATCCTTTTCTATCTTCTATCCTAGTTTCTGATACTACTGAATTTGAAGCTTATGTTGCTGAGAATGATACTAAATTTTATCAGTCTATCCTTCATAGATCCAAGACTTAAACTAAGATTCTTGCTAAGGATAATCTCGATTCTACCTTTGATCCAGAAAAATATGTCCAAAGTCAAATGCCTAAAACAGCATCCTCAAATAATGATGTGAAGCTTGCTTATCTAAATGGGCATTTTGGCTATTTTCAAAAGTGCATCTTTACTACCAATGGTCTAGATGTAATTAGAAACGTTAATTTCTTCGATTCTATTAATAACCTGGAATTAGATTAATATCCTCAGGAAACTAAGCATTCTTATGATTCTAAATCATTAATTCCTACTCTGGAGACATATTTTCAATTTCATCCTAATTTCACATATAATTACTTTCTAGGTGACTCTGGTTTTGATGTAGTTGATAACTATGCTTATCTTCACCAGAAGAATATCATGCCAATTATTAGACTTAATCCTCGTAATGAACAGTCTTTGCCTCAACCTGGATTTAATGAAGTAGGTGTATCACTTTATCCCTATGATTCTTCATTACCTATGGTTTACGATGGTATTACCCGTGAAAAAGGACGTTCAGACAGAATTAAATATATCTGTCCTAAGGCTAAGAAAACTAGAATCAAAGGAAAAACTTAATATATATTAGAATGTGATAAACCATGTACTCCATCTAAATGTGGTAGAATAAAGCAAATCACTGCTAATCATGACTTTAGATTTAACACATCTATGCCTAGGGATAGTTTAAAATGGTAACTCTTATATAAGCTAAGAGCAATCATTGAACGTTCAATTTCTTAAATTAAGAATTTTATGCAATTATTATCTTCAAAGGTTAGAAATACTACATCTTTAAAATCAGATATCCTGCTTGCTTGTATATCACAATTAATTGCTTTTTTCCTAATGTATAGAACTAATAATTCAGAAACACCACTAGCTATCAAATCATTGATTGCTTAATTTTAAAAATTTATAGCTTTTTCAAAAGGTTTAAATTATGCCTTTATTTTGTGATGCTCTTTTTCGTGTATATCTTGTTATTTTATTTTTTTAAAATTTGTTATCTGTTGATAACTTTGAAATTACATTTTACAACTATCTGCTGTTATAATTTGAATTGACACACAACAAATTCTAAAGAAGGTTGGTCATTGTTATATCTCAAATTATATCCTATATACTTGTTGGACTCGTATCAAAAACTTATAGACAAAAGTTTAACTTTAACGACACTACACTAGCAGCTTCATATACTGCTTGTGGGGTCATATAATCAATAGAACTATGAATCCTTTTTCTGTTATACCAGGATTTTTATATTCAAATAATGCCTTAAGAGCAACATTGAAATCATAGTATTTATGATGATTAATTTCTTCCCTTTTTAATACAAATGAAAAGATTCAATGCAAGCATTATCATATGGGTTTCCTTTCCTATTAAAAGAATGTACTTATACCATTTGAAGCAAGAAAACTTTCAAACTCATTGCCAGTGTACTGTGAACCTAAATCGCTATGTAGAATAATCCCTTCCGTGCTAACAACATTTAAACATGCATTTTCCACTGCTTTTATAGTTAAACCTGCAGTCATAGAAGTTCCATAAGCGTAACCTATGATCTTTCTACTAGACAAAGGCAAGATATGTCCATCCATCCATTGTTTCTTATCTCTCCTTAAAATTTGTTGGCCTCTTTTCGACATTTTGAAGATACATGAACTAAGGCCTTGTAATAGGTACTTCTAGGGAAATTTAGAGCCTTGCATATAAGTTTGACAGTATATTTTGACTTGTATTTTCGATAAATACAATGATTTCATTTATCATTTTCTTACGAATATGGCAGTAGCTTTTTTAAATATTTCATTCTACATTTTAAGTTCAACAATACATTTTTGCATCGCTT
>JACIXZ010000042.1 GCA_014360205.1 Tissierellales bacterium | reverse complement strand
GTATAACTCTTTAATTTGCTGTAATGTTTTCATTGTATTATAAGATTAGAAATTAAACGAATAAATAATAATATTCCTATCTAAAGGAAATAATATAAGCAGTTTATACACAATGCTTAGGTGGAAAGATTAATTACTTATTTCTAAATCATATGCATGAATTACTATTTCAATATTAGAATCTGAAATAAGCATGTAATTATTATCTTTAAGAACATACTTAACTGCCCATACATAATCTTTATTGAGCTCAGGAAAGATATCTCTAACCTTTACTTTATCACCTTTGTTAAATTTATTGAATTTCATAATACATAAATGTTTAAGATTAATCACTCATGTCAACATGCAATATCTCTTTATGTGCATCATCAATATACACAATATTTGTAGCACGATTCTGAAAGAGAGAACAATCAAGCTCTCTAACATTACGTTGCTCCTTAGGATATGTAAATGATTTACCACCATTAGCCCAACCAAGGTCAATATATCCTTCTTGTTTAATAAGAATACTAATAGTATCCTCATTAGATTCTCTCTTAGAGTTGTAATTTCTGTTCATAAAGCTATGTATTATTATATCATTGTGATATTAAAATGATATCATTTTAGTGTTTTACTCTTAAATAAGTACAAAGAAGCTGATAATCAACCAATTACCAGTTTCTATTTAAATTATAGAATAATAGGTTCGATCCATTCATCTCCCCAGACACCAAATCCTACAGACCAGATATTATCATATCTTCCAATGAAAATATTAGAGACAGCTTTCTGATCATCCCTGTTAATGACTATTTTACACTCCACTACCACTTTATTATCCCATTGTACCTTATCTACCAATTTATCAATTAACTGCTCTCCTAATTTCTCAAGAAAATCGTGCTCATCAGTTTTATAATTATGATTCTGAGATAGTATTTTAGCATTTACACCAGAAGTATAAGCATAAAATGCAATAGGTATAAGATTCTCAATCTTTAACCATATCTTGTAGTTATTCATTATAGTGTATTTTAAAAGTTCATTAACCTGTATATAATTATACAACGCTATGAGCCTAATAATCTATTTATAGTCGCTCATACGACTGTTTAAAGCTATGTTTTATTTACTGTGATGTTAATGTGATATCATTTTAATATCATTTTACCCTCAATATAGTATACTACTCCTTGTTTTTCCACAAACATTTCCCTATATTTGCTATATTTATCACCGTTTAATATAGCAGAATGAATAAAACATTACATTTCGTAGCTATTATCAAAGAAACAAATGATATTGCTACATCAGCAACTAAAAGTGGAATAGCTCGTTTCCTTGGAGTTAGTTATTGGACAATACACAGACATAGTATTAATACTGATTTCTTCGAGAATGCTCAGTATAAACTATGGAGTAATGTTCCTCACATTAAAGCAAGAACAAAAAGCATCATCTGATATTATAATAGTATCCATCTCAGCTGGATGAGTGCAACTCCTCTTCTATACCATATATAATATAGACAATGCTTTTATAATCATTAACCTAAACCCTTATTTTTCACCTCCTATGTATTGCCAACTACTATGTGTCATTTATACCATAGTATATATAGTAACATTTTTTAATAACAAAATAACCACAAAAATAAAATCAATCTTCTATCCTAAGGAATAACATAAATACAAGAACAAGTATATAGTTACAATTCCAAATATTAGGTTATGATGTCTACAAACCCACCCCAATTGTATACAAGTATACCCGCCCCTGTATATAAAAAAGGCAATTGCCTTGGAAGTATTAAACTCCCAAAGCAATTAAACTCTCGAAATTGACAGCTTCAGGCTTGAATTCAGGAATAACCTTAACATCATCAACCTTCAGCACTGCAGCTTCACCGTACTCTCTTGTTGGTTGAACAAGCATGTTGATAACTGCTCCTGTGTCCCTGTGAGTGAACTCAATAACTGGAAATGCCAAACATTGAGCAAGAGTTACCTCTTTACTACGAAGCATTCCTGTTAATGGAAGACTGCAAGGAAGTACAGCACTTGTACCATCAGCTCTTGTAACAATAAGAGCCACGGATTCAGTTTTACCTTGTGCTGAGTTAGGTGTTTCCCTAACGTTTCCGCCTTTTCCTGCTAATGAAGCAAGAGTACCCAATTCAGTTCTCGCTTCCCTGTTGTAGACTTTAAATTCTAACATAATTCATAATTTTAGATGGGGAGTACCCCAATGTTTAATTTTTGCGTGGGGTTGTTTGTTGGAAGTGGACTCCTCTCCCACCCTCATAATCAATTTCTGAAATAAAATGAATAGGGGGGCTTGCTAAATAGTCCCCTGTTACACCGGGGATATGCATTTACATATAAGATATTTGAAAAATTATATTCTTTCAAAAATAATTTATATATTTGATATATGAAAAATAGATTAATATATGCATTAGTTTGTCCCGTAACTAATGAGCCACATTATGTGGGAAAATCAACACAGGGAATGATTAGACCAGCCTCGCATTTAAGTACGAGTCATAATGAAAAAATCAGAGAGTGGGTTAATGATTTAAAGTTATTTGGTACTAGTCCTGAGATAAGAGTAATAGAATATGTACCAGAAGAGATAGATATAAATGGAAGAGAGAGGTATTGGATTAGTAAATATT
>JACIXZ010000041.1 GCA_014360205.1 Tissierellales bacterium | reverse complement strand
CGTGCCGATTAACATGACTTCTCCAGAAGTTCGTGGAGTAAAAGGAGCATCATCAATTCCTAAAATACGTATTTCTTTCTTTATCCTTCTGAATCTTTTATTATTCATTTATCCATCTTTTTACTATTAAAATAAGATAATAATTTTAAATAAAGTAAGTTAAGTTAAACTACTTTTTAGATTTTTTTGAAGTCTTCTTTTTAGTCTTAGAAGCCGTTGACTTCTTAGCCTTAGTAGTCTTCTTTTTAGTCTTAGAAGCAGCCGAAGTCTTAGATTTAGTAGTCTTCTTTTTAGTCTTAGAAGCCGTTGACTTTTTAGCTTTAGACTTAGTTGACTTCTTTTTTGTAGATTTTTTAGATTTAGATTTTGTATCAGTACCCACAGTACTTACTAAATCTTTAAATTCTTCACAGCGTGATTTTAATGTTTCTGAAGCATTTTTAAGTGATTTTCTAGGATTTTTCGCGTTAATATATAGCTTGGGTTCCCCAACAATAGGGTGCTCAATTACATAAGCAGCAGATAAAACATCCTTATCTTCCATTAAAATCTTTCTAAGAGCATTACATAATGTGTGAGATTCTCCATCAATCTCTATCTCTAATTCTTTTTTTGTATCTTTAATAATCTTCATTTTATCCCTCATAGTTAACAGAAAGTTTTCTAGTTTCTTTATTTTCACATCTAGGACAATAAACCTCGTTTTTACCAGTTTTTTCCATAAAATTCCTGCATTTTGTGCACATTGCTTTAAGAACACCTAAATCTTTCTGGGAGGTTTTTAAGTCTATGTTATCCAGACCCATTACTTTGGTTACTTGAGCCTCTACAATATCGCCAATCCTGAAAACATCTTTAAGCTTAGCCACATAACCTTTTTGGGCTTGTGAAATATGTATTCCTCCAGTAAATTTTATTTGAAGGTCTCTATCTTTATCTTTAAGTTTTTGTATTCTAACAAGAGCCCTTTGACCTCTGACTTCTGCAATTTCGCCAAGAACATTCATCCCCGGAGCTAATGTTGAGGGAGTATCTGTTTTGGGAACGACGGATATCTTTTTGTTTTTATCATCTACAGAAACTATTCCTGTGACCAATGCTTTTATTTTACCTTCTTCTTCATATGTCCATTCAGATGGAACAAACTCTTCACTGACACCTAATAAGTCTCCTGGAAGTACAAAATCTCCAGATTTAGTTTTCATCTATTCACCTCGACTTAAAAAAGTAATAATCATTTAATTTGAGAAAATAATATTAACTTTTTATGTTATAAATAAACATAGGAATATAATCTTAGATCGTTCTGTTATATAGAGTTTATTATGTTTTTATTTTCATCATATTTAATCTCATCCATTTCATAGTTGGACCAGTCTCTTTTATTCAAAACAATTTCAAGTTCTTGAGGCGTTATTAAAGGTTTTTCATACATGCTTGCATCGTCAATTGCAATTCTAGGACAAGCAGTTATAACAAATGCATCCAAATCCCTATAAGCCATTAATAAAGCAGGAGTAATGCTATTCATCATAATTATTACTGCTTTTCTTCCACTGTTTTGAATCATTTCTTTTAAATGGTAAGCCAATTCCAATCGGAATTGACCCTCTTTAGAAGATACGATAACCCCAAAATTATTTGCTTCGCCTGCTTTAACAATTTTAGCAAACCTGACCCTGAGAATTTTATCTGAAAATTCATCAATAGACCTAACATCACCCATGTAAGGATCAGCAATAATGACTGGTTTTTTTGTGAAAAGTTTTATTCCTAGAGGATGAAAATTACCAGAACCTACATATAAATAGGCTTCCACTGGGAGATCCTTTATAGCAGAAAAATTACAACCTAAAACTTGTCCTTCTTTAGTACCAATCCCCTTCTTAAGAAAAACTTTCTTTCCTTTTTTCTCTAGAATGGTTTTCATTTTTTCTAGAACATTCAAATGTTGGGTAGTAGTAACTAAGCCAATATTATTATATCCCTCTAAAATTTTGAGGGATTTTTTCATAGAATCTTCAATATTAATCAGTGAATATGCTTCTACAAAAATTATTGGTATTTTATAATTTAAAGGTAGAGGAGTATGACCAAAATGGACAATCAAATCAACTAAATTCATCATATCTTGATCTGAAACATCACAAGCCCCGTAACAAGCATCCCCTAAAATTATAACTTTTGAATTTGTTTTAGATTCTATTTCATTGGCTACCGAAGTTGAGTATATTTTAAGACCTTCTGGGAACTGTAATGCTATTTTTTTTGCTTTTAATTCCTTAATTTTTTCTATTACTTCCGCTATCTTAAAATTATAATTTAACATAAAATCAACAACTTTCTAATAATATAATTTGAGCTCATTAATCATCAATACTATCTTCAATTACTACCTTTCCATCTTCTACATCCACTTTAAGAAGTGTTTTTACTGAAAAACCAGTTTCATTCTTTACAATATCTTTTCCCTTTCCTTTCTCAATAACGGTTATTACATCAACAATTTCCACTTCCATATTTTTGAGGGCATTTAAAACTGCTATGATGGTACCTCCAGTACTTACCACGTCATCGATGAGGATTACTCGGTCGCCTTTTTTTATGCCATTGATAAATAATTCACCTTCACTATAACCTGTCACTTGATGAACTGCCACTTCTCCAGGTAATCCATATGATCTTTTCCTAACAACTACGAAGGGTATTTCTGTCTTTAAAGATAGTGCAGTGGCAATATGAATCCCCATTGCTTCAACACATACAATTTTATCAACTTCTAAATTTCCATATTTAATTATTCCTTCAGCAGCTTCTTGTAAGATTTTACTCTCCACCAATGGAATTCCGTCGGT
>JACIXZ010000040.1 GCA_014360205.1 Tissierellales bacterium | reverse complement strand
TCGGGTCTTGGGAATTCATCAACAGTTGCTGTTGCTCCTCTAAGATAGCAATCTGTTAACTCTTCTGACAATCCTACTATAAAATCAAAATCATCACAACATTCATTTAATCCTGAATAGAAAAATCCTGTTTCTCCTATATACCAATTAGGAAGATAGGAGTGGAATGCTATCCAGCTATTTGTAATAAAGCTGTATGAGATAGTCCAACTCCTGTTACAGAAATATTCTGTATCTGAAAGATATATCTCTCTAGTTATTTCTTCCTCCCCAATAGCTTCTGTAAGATAGAATTTTCCATCAGAATAAGTGATATTATCACTTAATAGAGAATAGTCTAACTTTGTAATAATAATTCTATCGTATTTCGCATCATATACCCCATGTAACCCAATTCCTTTATAATGGTTATCTATAGGAAAGTCGGGAAACCATTTTAATATATTGAAGTTCAAATTATCTGTTAAAAATCTATTCACCCCACTTCCGGGAGCTGATAGATCCCTCACCTGTGTTCCTTGGATAAGGAATACTTGCCCTCTTTTAGCATCAATAGTTATCTGCCCTTTAGGTATCTTCAGAAGAAATTTATGCTGACTACCCACATATCCTAGATCAGTTTCTGCGAAATCTATTGGGGGTGCTCCACTGAATAGTTTGGAATTTCCTATATATGCAGCCTGAGGATTACTTGTATCAATTGTGAGAAGATTGTTGTATAATAAACTCTTATTGTGAAATCTGGCAAGAATGGCTTTATTCTGTATACCATCCAGAGATGTCAGATTACCAAAGTTTTGTGGAAAATCAAAATAACTTACTGCCCTGTATGTGAGCCAAGAGTTGATTATATTATCACTATCTATATTCTGAGGATCAGAATAAATTGCTCTAAATGGATAATGAGTATAGCATAAAGAATTCCAATCTACAGGGAGATGTGTGAATGTGTTTTCCTTATTCTGTTTAGAGAATGTAGTATTATAATAATAGGTGTTGTCATTCGCAATTGATACATTACTTTCCTGTACCCATTCATCAGGAATAGTATCTGTTACATGTGGGAAGAAATCTCCCTCTTTATTATTAAATGCTTGTCTTAAATCAACATTATAAGAACTCTCACAGTAAAAACTAGGAATACCATATGCAAATAGATAAAACTTTCCATCATAATACATTGTAACGTCATACTCATTATTTCCCACTCTTGGGTTATCTACAGTACTTGGAACTAATGTAGTGGTAGTGGTAGTAGTGAAAGATGTTTTATCATTCTCAACATTTGGACAGTCAAAATTATGTGCTTTATAAGAGATAATGTTAGAGAGTACATAACCCGGATTATCTCCTACAGTATAATCTTTTGTGATAGACCTAGCTGAATGCCAAAACTTAGGATATCCAACATTACCTATCTCATCATAATATATATCACTATCATCAGGAGCTTCAACCCTGTTATCAATAAAGAAGGGAAGTTTTGTTTTATATGCAAATCTGGAAATAAATGTATCTCCACCAAATACAGTCTTTGGTGTATATTCATTAAATATAACCTGATATCCTGTATCAATAGTCTCATAAGAGTAGAGTTGCCCCCATTGATTATCTACCTGATTCTTTATAGAAGCATAATAAGAGAGAGTTGTAATACTCTCTTCTTTAGATGGTTTATCACAATTACTATTCCCCTCAATAGTATTTGATATAATAAAACGAGAATTCTCTTTTATAGAATTATTGATATTAATACTCTCATGAGGGTAAGGTAGAGATATTCCCGTTTTAAGAAATATTGAAGATTCTCTCTGATAGTTATTTATACGATTATCATCACCAAGAGATACAACTCCCGGTATCATATATCTGGCTATATCAAGGTTTCTCTGTTTTATTCCTAATCCTTTAGGTACAGCTACACAGTAATTATAATCAGCTATTGAGTTGAAGGAGTATGCAAAATTTCTTCTTGAAATACTATTTGTGTATAGTGATAAGAAAGCTTCATAGGATGTAAAGAATGCAGAAAGGTCAAAGGGATCTGTTAATACTCCTATCTCATTTGCACTCTCCAGAGCTTTTATCTGAGCTTCTTGGGTTAAGAGTTTATATTTTGCATTCTTCCTCACCTCTGTAAAATGAGCCTTTCCTCCACCAAATATTACACTTTCCAGTTTTAATGTATTTCCAAGGAAGGGATTACCAAATGAAGTTTCCGGGGAGTTAAATACCTGTCTGTATTTATCACTGAAGGTTAATCCATCTGGTGAAAGTTCATTGCATGTAGACTCTGGTGTATGATATCCTATTAGTTCTCTGTAGAAATTATTAGCTCCTTCAACTCTTACAGGACCCCCTGTATTAGGAACTACACGTATTTGTTTTCTTTCAGGGTTTTTAAGAAAGAATCCACCACTTAACCAATATGTTTTTTCTCCTTCTACAGGGTCTACCCATGATATCCTACATCCTGCACAATATGGGTAGAAAGCACAATCAATCCATACATTCCATATCTCATATTCAGAGCTGCCAACTGTACCCTCTGCAGGAGCTATAATTCTTGGCTTAGTTATGGAACATAACTCTCTACTCTCTATTGTGTCATAGGAGATGATTGCTAGTTTATTAGTGTTGCAATCTGTATATTCTACTTCTGCTTCTCCATTATACAGTTTTGTAATATTTACATCATATACGTGACATAATTGTGTAAAAGCATTATTTGTAGAATTTAAGAATACATCTTCATTCAAATCATTATAAGGGTAGTTTGGATAGTAATAGTTGACACCCTCTCTTTCATAAGAGCCAACATTGCGAAGCATTCTTTTTGCAACAATAGATTTATGAGAACTTCTATCTCCCCTAACTA
>JACIXZ010000004.1 GCA_014360205.1 Tissierellales bacterium | reverse complement strand
GCGTTCGTCCTGAGCCAGGATCAAACTCTCATTTAATAGTTTGATTTAGCTCAATTACTTCTTACTTTTTAAAAATTAACTTTGTAGTTTATTCAAAGTTTCACACTGTTTAGTTTTCTTGGTTCACTATCGCTCTTTTGGCGACTTTGTTAGTATAACATCTTCTATTATCTCGTGTCAATACCTTTTTTAAAGTTTTTTAAAGTTTTTGTAAAGTCTTTATTAACTCTTTAAAACTGTCGTTGACTTTATATATATTAACACTTCTTAATTCTAATGTCAATGAAAATGAGTTTTAAAAAATATTAAGATTTATTAAAATTCATCGTGCACTGAATTAATAGCTATTGCATTCCCTAAGGCGATTGAATTTAATTTTGTTTTTTTATCATCTGCTCTAGAAGTCAATACTATAGGCACACTAGCTCCTATAATTATGCCTGCAGATTCGCCATTTGCTAAATATGTTATTGCCTTTCCTATACCGTTACCCATTTCAATATTTGGTACAAGTAATATGTCTGCATCTCCTCCAACCATACTATTTACTCCTTTTATTTCGCATGCTTGTTTTGATACAGCTAAATCCAATGCAAATGGACCATCAACAATTATATCCTCAGCAAATTTACCTTCCAAATACATCTCTTTTAATTTTCCAGCATCTAAAGTTGCAGGCATTTTAGGATCTACTTTCTCTTTTGCAGCTAGTGCAGCCACTTTAATCTCTTTTAAACCCAAAGCTCTAGCCACTAAAGATGCGTTGTTTATAATATCAACCTTTTCTTCTAAGCTTGGTTGTAGATTCATTCCTCCATCTGTAAGAAACAAAAGTTTATGATAAGTATTTACTTGATAAATCATAACATGGCTAAGCAATTTAAATTTACGAATGCCCCAGTCTTTATTTAGTACAGCCTTTAATAATATAGATGTGTCTACTAATCCTTTCATTAAAAAATCAACTTGTCCACTCGAGGCTAATTTTACCCCTATTTCACTAGCTTTTACAATATCTTGCTCTTGTATAAATTCAAATTTTGATATGTCAATTCCTATGTTTTGGGCTATTTCATATGTCTTGTTTTTATCTCCAATAAGTAATGGTTCCGTTAACCCCATTTCATAACTTTCAACAGCCGCCTCTAGAACTTCATGATCTTGACATGCTACTACGGCCATTTTTCTAGCCTGCCCATTGATATTATATAAATCTGCTATAGATTTTATCATTTAATAACCTCCCCCATATCAGTTATGAATTTTTCTATTTCTTTTAATTGATTTCTTATGTTTTCATCGTCATTATTAAGTTCATTTGCTTTCTTTATATCAAAATAGCCTTTCATTGTTTCTCCTAGATTTAAATACCCTAAGCCTCTATTGAAATAAAGCCTATAATCATCTTTAAACCTTTTTAAACCTTCAGTGAATATATTGACTGCTTCTTTTATATTCCCTTGATTAAAATATACTATCCCTAGTTCGTTATAAACATTAGAGTCTTTGTCGTTTTTGTCTAATGCAATCAGTAGATACTGTTTAGATAATTCTAAATTTCCATAACCACTATATGCTATCCCTAGAAGATAGTTCACATAGTAATCATCTTTTCCTTTAGCTACTAATTTGCTTAATTCGTCTATAGCTTTTTCATAATTTAGATTGTTTATCTGCCATATTGCTAATTCTATTGTATAGTCTCTTTCCATATACTCAAGTTCTAATCTTATTTCATTTTTTCTGTTTTCATCATTGTCTAATCTAAGTGCCTTTTCCCAAGTAATTTTAGCTTTTATAAATTCATTAAAATATTTATAATAGTATCCTAATTTGTAGTATGCAGGGTAATAATCCGTACTTTTGTCGATTATATTTTCTAATATATTTTTAGACTCAACTATAAATTTGTTCCCCTCTTCAATTTTATCTTGTTCTATTAATTCTTTTCCAATAGCTTCAATTGCTAAAGCATAATAAAAAAAGTTATCGTTATCTGGAAATACAGTTGTTAAAGTTCTAAAGTATAATGCACTTAGTTTATATGATTTTTTGTCAAAATAAGAAATGGCTTCTTTAAATATATATCTCATTGCTATGTCTCTAATAGAACTTAAAAAATCAATATACTTATCATTATATTTAAACTCTGGATCTGCACCAATTATATATGCCATCCCTTGTATAATTCTTTCTAATGGGATATCTTCTAGTATTTCATCTTTTTTTAAATCTTCTATGAATATTTCTGTAACTATTGGAAGTGGTATTGAACTATCAATAAAGGTATCCTGAATTTTAATACTTTTATCTTCTTTTAATTGTACAAATGCAACATTTTCTGCATATTTTAAAAAAAGTTTATCAATTTCTTTCATTATAAGCACTCCTTAGAATTTATTCATATATTGTCTTTTTCTTCTTGTAGATGTGCTTAGCAGATAAAATAAATGGCCTCGGTATATCATGGCAAATGAAATTATGATACTAAGAAAAATATTTTTTAATAATAGTGGCATTAAAAAAGCTAAATTAAAAGGGAAGAAAGTTACATCGATTGCACTATTGATAGCAAACAATATTAGCCCGAATATAATGTTTGGTATAATCCAATTCAAAAAATTTTCTCTTATAAATTCAATACTATATGTTAAAGAATCTCTAGGATCATAATTTTTTAAATAAATAATCTCTGGTAGAGGATTTAACATTATCAATATAAACAATTGAAACAAAGTGTTTATTATAAAAGCTGCACTACCAATAACATTATAAAATAACGATAAAATAAGATTAACAACAAAAAGAATAAATAATACGCCATAGACTTTCCAAAGATAATAGTTTAGCCCATCTATCACACTTTTCCATCTAAATCTGTTATATAAAACAATATCTTTTAATACAAATAGCAAGCTAGAAACTATTGCGGCTTCAATTAATACTATTAAAAATCCAGATATTATGCTTAATGATCCAACTAGTATTCTTGATACAATTGAAGTTATTATTTGTGTCATTATTGCATAGACAAAAATAATGAGCAAAGCCTCCCAATGCGATTTGATTGATTTAATTGATTTCAATAAAGAACTTTTGTTTACTTCTAGTAAATCTTTTATTATATCCATTTATCCATCTCCTTGTATATATTTGTAATATCTATAACATTTGTTCTGTTAACAATACCTTTATTATTATATTCAAATAAAATAATCCTTTCATCACTTGAAACTGATAGTGGTGGTTGGTTTAACAATTCCGAAATATTATACTTAAATTTGTAGATTACTACATCTTTAATAATTTCCTTTGTACTTAAATTTTCATCATGAAATATCAACTGTTTGATAACATTTTTTTCCTTCAATAAATTGTGAATTTCATCAAATCTTATTTTAGGGCATGTATTCATATATTCAGGGATGTTTTTATCTACATTTGAATTCAAAAAATCAAATTTTAGTAATTCAACAAGTATCTCGTATGAATCATTTAATTGTTCTTCATCTTTAAAATAATTATTCATATAATAGTATAATGATTTTCGACTATGCGATGAATCGAAAAAATTAATCTCAAATAAATACCTACTAAAGTCCTCAAAAAATTTAAAGGGGCTATGAAACTTGGTTTTTATAACAAAGTCTATAGAATTTTTAAAATACCCTTCATTGTAATATTTCTCAACAACTTCTTCAATAAATTTTAATTTTACTATATCTTTATAAGATATGTAGTTGTTGTAAAGTATTTCATACGGTGGGTCATCGATATATATATATCCATGTTTTTTTTCTTCAAATCTTAATTTTGAACCTTTTAGCAATTTTAGAAATCCAAGCTGGAGTTTATCAGGATGTATATTATACAAATCATCAAAGGACTTTGAAAATGATTCATAATCCTCATAAGGTAATCCAATAATTAAATCTAAATGCTGATGAATATTCCCTAACTCCTTAATCTTTAGTGATATTTCTTTTACTTTTTCGTAATTCTCATTTCTATCAATCTCTTTTAAAGTTTTCTCGTTTGTTGATTGCATACCTATTTCAAACTGAAACAAGCCTTCTTTTACTGTTTTAAAATATTCAATATCTTCTGTTTCAAAAAGTCTGGCGGTTATCTCAAAATGAAAATTTACCTCATCTGGATCTAAAGCAATAATATAATCTAATATCTTTCTAGCAAAGTTTTTATTGGCATTAAAAGTTCTATCGATAAATTTTATTTGTTTGACTTTTCTCTTAACTAGGTAATCGATATCTTGATAAATTCTTTCCAAAGAGAAATATCTAACTTTTCTCCCTGACGATAAACAAAAACTACAGTTAAATGGGCATCCTCTAGATGCTTCGTAGTAAACTATTTTCCCAGTAAAATCTTCCTTGCTATTAAGATAGGGCGAGGGAATTAAGTCTAAATTTTCAATTGGTTTTCTAGTTTTATTTTTTATAATATTACCATCTTCACGATATACTAAGTTTTGGATGTTTTTAGGATTTAAACCAAGAACCAATTCTTTAAATGCCTCTTCTCCTTCGTCGCAAATAATATAGTCTATGAATTTATTCTCTTGCATCAATTCTTTGCTGTCAAAAGATACCTCAGGGCCTCCAAGCAAGATCCTAACATCTGGGTTAATAGTTTTTAACCTCTTGCATACTTCTAAAGTTTGCTTTAAATTCCAAATATAAGTAGAAAATCCTATTAAGCTAGGATTCTTTATGAAAATTTTTCTTGCTATTTCCTCTGCAGTTTGATTTATTGTAAATTCTAACAATTCTACATCGGCGATATCTTCGACATATTTTTTTAAATATCTTATCGCAAGATTTGTATGAATAAATTTAGAGTTTAATGTTGTTAGCAAAATAGACATAAAACACCTCAATGATTATTTAATATTAATCAAGTCTTTTGTTGAATAATTAGCTTAAAAGATATAATATATTATTTAGAAAGTGTAGAAAGGGGACGAAAAATGAAACAATTCCAATTTGAAAAAATATCAATTCAAGAAATCTCCAA
Source organism: Tissierellales bacterium (assembly GCA_014360205.1). Classification (GTDB taxonomy): domain Bacteria; phylum Bacillota; class Clostridia; order Tissierellales; family Tissierellaceae; genus Soehngenia. The sequence continues at coordinate 172,246 of JACIXZ010000004.1, read as the reverse complement.
AGATGATATGTTGTTGATTCTCGAAGCTTTAAAATATACTGGAGAAAGCACTCATATAGAAGATTTTTTAAGTTTAAGAAATAATATTTTAAATCAGTTAGCAACACTCTCTGAATCAAGCCCACAAGAATTTTTAGATTATTTAATGGAAGAGACCTTATCTAATTAGATAAGGTCTACATTTTGTTTGGTGCTTCTATGCCTAGCAATGACAATCCTGTCTTTATAACTGTCTTAACAGCATAAACCAAAGATAACCTTGTTTGCTTTAAATTTTCATCATCAACGATTATTGAAGTTGAATTATAGTATTTATTAAATAATTTTGCTAATTCAAGTATATGCCTTGTAATGAAATATGGCTCATTCTTTTCCATGGCATCTATTATAACCTCTGGAAATTGGAGCAAATTTCTCAAAATATTAGTCTCTTCCTCTTTTGTCAAGTCTTTATATGAAACCTCATGATTTATATCATAATTGCCTTTTTCGAGCAATGAATTCGTTCTAGCGTGCGTATATTGAACATATGGTCCAGTTTCTCCTTCAAAACTTAATGTTCTTTCCCAGCTGAATGTATAATCCTTTATCCTCTGATTAAAAAGCTCCTGGAACACAACAGCTCCTATACCCACTTGTTTTGCAACTTCATCTTTGTTTGGTAAGTTTGGATTTCTCTCCTCTATAATTTTTCTAGTACTTTCTATTGCTGTATTTAATACATCTTCTAAAAATACCACTCTGCCTTTTCTAGTAGAAAGTGTGCCCTCTTCTAAACTCACCATACCAAAAGGTACATGTATACAATCCTTTGCCCAATCATATCCCATAAGTTCAAGGATTTTTATCCATGCTTTAAAATGAAGGTTTTGCTGTGATGCTACTACATAGATATTCTTATAAAAATCATAGTGTTCTTTTCTATATATCGCAGCAGCTATATCTCTAGTTGTGTACAATGTAGAGCCATCTTTCTTCATTATCAGTGCAGGTGGCATGCCGTAAGGTTCTAAATCTACAATTAGTGCTCCTTCAGATTCCTTTAATAATCCTTTTTCCTTCATTTCTTCTACAACTGCGGGCATTTTATCAGAGTAAAAGCTTTCGCCTGCATATGAATCAAAGCTTATATTCAACAAGTCATATACTTTATGAAATTCTTTTAAGCTTATATCTCTTATCCACTGCCATAATTCTAATGCTTCCTCATCTTTTTCTTCCAATTTCTTAAACCAAAATCGAGCTTCGTCCATTAGTTCAGGATCTTTCTCTGCTTCTGAATTGAATCTTACATATAATTTTAATAGCTCTCTAATTGGATCTGACTCTATTTGTTTTTTATCTCCCCATCGTTTATATGCAGATATCAGCATTCCGAATTGGGTTCCATAATCACCAAGATGATTTATTGTCACAACATCAAATCCTAAAAATTTATAAATTTTAGATAGTGAGTTACCTATTACTGTTGATCTTATATGTCCAATATGAAATGGTTTAGCAATATTAGGAGATGAAAATTCAACTATTACCTTTTTACCTTCTCCAAGACTAGATGAGCCATATTTTTCTTTTTTTTCTTTTATCTCTTCTATAACAACAGAAGCTAATTTTTCTTTATCAATAAAAAAATTTAAATATGGACCAACTGCTTCTATTTTTTCGAAATATTCATTGTCAGGTAAATTTTCCTCTAATTCTTTTGATATTAAATTTGGAGCCTTTTTATACTCTTTTGATAATTTGTATACCGGAAATGCAAAATCTCCCATTTCATATGATGGCGGTATTTCTATCAATTTGCTTATCTCATCTCTAGTTAATACATCTATATTATCTGCTAGTAAATTAATCGCAGCTTCTTTAAAGTTGATCAAGTAAATTCCTCCTTATCATTTGTTAAAGTGATATTATCAATATATATTATTGTTATCAAAAATACAATATCTATTTCAGTTTTACTACAGTTACTCCATCTCCACCTTCATTGAATTCTCCATATCTCATTGATTTAACATGTTTATGCTTGCTTAGATAATTTCTTACTCCTTCTCTAAGAACACCTGTACCTTTACCATGAATTATGAATACTTGATCTATTCCTGCTAAATATGCATCATCCAAATACTTATCAATTTCCATTATTGCATTTTCTGTATCATATCCTCTTAAATCAAGTTCCTTCTTTATCTGTTTAGACTTAGTAAGAGTATTTTTGTTGTATTTTTTATTATAAGTTAAATCTTTATTGCTATCCTCTTCATAAATTGAAAGATCAGATAAATTTACATTTATTTTCATAATTCCGACCTGTAAATCTAAATTTCCTTTCTCGTCTGGCATGGAAAGCACAGTGCCAATTTGATCTATGCTGTTAACTTTTACTGTTTGCCCAATTTTTACTCCTTTTATTTTTTCTTTTTTATTTATTTTTTTATTTGTTTCAATGATTTGATGTTTTATATTGTTTATCTCATTTGAAAAGTTTTTCTTTACTTCTAAAATTTTATTTTGTTTTTCCCTATCTAATTCAAAAAAAACTTCTCTTATTTCCCTTATTAAATCTTCTGCTTGCTTGTTAGCATTCTCTAAAACTTCTATAGCGCTTTGTTTTGCTTCAGCTATGATTTTTTCTTTTTCTAAAATCATCTTTGTTCTTTCTTGCTCTAATTCTTTTTCTAATTTATTTAATGATTTTTTTAAATTCTCTATTTCTAATTTTTCTGATTGGATTGCTTTCCTATCAGCGTCTATAGATTTTAAAACTTCTTCAAATTCTATATTCTCTTTTGTCATAAGTTCTCGTGCATTAAAAATTATTTTTTCTGGTAAACCCAATCGCTTAGATATTTCAAATGCATTAGATTTTCCAGGCAGCCCAATGATTAATTTGTAAGTTGGTGTTAATGTTTCTACATCAAATTCCATTGAAGCATTCTTTACTTTTTCAGTAGTTAATGCATATATCTTAAGCTGGCTATAATGTGTTGTTGCTATTACCCTTATATCCTTTTCTTTCAATTCGTTTAAAATCGCCATGGCAAGAGCTGCACCTTCTACAGGATCTGTTCCTGCCCCTAATTCATCAAATAAAACAAGTGAATTTTTGTTTATTTCGTTTAGGATTTGAACTATATTTTTCATATGAGATGAAAATGTAGATAAACTCTGTTCAATACTTTGTTCATCGCCTATGTCAGCTCCAATATATTCAAAAACAGCTAACTTAGAGCCATCAGATGCTGGCACAAATAGACCTGACTGCCCCATCAAAGTCAGTAATCCCACAGTTTTTAATGTAACAGTTTTACCTCCTGTATTTGGTCCTGTTATTATAAGAGAATTAAAGTCATCCCCAAGATAAATATCAATAGGGACTACATTTCCTTCTAGTAAGGGATGTCTTGCTTTTTTAAAATTTAAATACCCTTTGTTATTTAATTCTGGCTTAGTAGCATTTTCTTCAATAGCTAACTTAGCTTTTGCAAAGATGAAATCTATAAACCCAATTAATTCTTGATTAGTTTTAATAAACTCAGCATTTTCCTTAACTAACTGAGAGATCTCTAAAAGAATACGTTCAATTTCTTTCTTCTCCTCTATTTCCAATTCTCTTATCTCATTATTTAACTCCACTACTGCAAGAGGTTCAATAAAGGCAGTAGCCCCACTAGAAGAAACATCATGAACTATACCTGCTACACTAGATTTGTTTTCAGATTTCACAGGGATTACATATCTGCCATCTCTTATAGTTATTAAATTATCCTGTAAATATTTTTTGGTTGATAGATTGTTTAATATACTGTTTAATTTATCTTTTATATTATCGTTTTTTACTCTTATTTTTCTTCTAATATCTCTAAGCTTAGCACTAGCATTGTCTGAAATTTCATCTTCACTTATAATAGTATCGTTTATTTTCGACTCAAGTGTCTTTATAATGACTATTTGATCAGCTATTTCTAGTAATAAACCGAGCTCAGATTTTAATAATTCTCTTTGTGATAGTAGGTATGATTTTAGTTCTCTCGATATTTTCAATGTCTTAGAAATTTGAATCAGTCCATAAGGTGTAATTGCCCCTCCGATTGAAGCCCTTTTTAAGTAATCATCAATTTGCTCAATTTCTGATAATGGTGGATTACCTATTCTAAATATTAGTTTATAAGCTTCTTCCGTTTCATTAAGCATATGTTGAATTTTATCCATATCCGTACTAGGAGCTAAATTGTCGACTATATCTTTTCCCAAAAATGTTACACAATGCAATTTAAGTTTCTCTTTTATTTTTTCATACTCTAATACTTTTAAACTCTTTAAGTCCAAGTAATTCACCTCTATAATATACCTCTATTTATATGCCCTTTTGTTATTTGTTGATTAATTTTTAAATTATTTAAGTAATCATTAACTTCTGTCTTGGACATTTCAGCATTAATAAACTTGCTAAAAATATCTACTATTTTGTCTATATTCTCCTCAAATGTGAAATTTAATCTAAACCACTCAATTCCAATTTTATTTAAGTCATCAATTTCTTGAAGTATCATCAAAGGTTTTGAGTTGTATATGATTGTTTGGCTGGATTTCCTTTCTACTCTAAAGGAGTAACCTTTTTCGTCTCTTAAATAATATCCATTTTTGTAATTACAATTTTCACAATTTCTTTCATCTATACACCCTTTTATTGAGCTAAAAGGACAGTTCTTTGAAACCATCGAAGGTAAATATCCATATACAATATAGCTTAAATGCCCATATGTATTGCGTGTAATATTTTTTAATTGGTTAAAGTTTAGTTCAGGAGATAAAATTAATGTGTCGACTCCTTTATCAAATAATAAATTTGCAGTATGAGAATTAAAAACATTTAGCCCAATATCAGCACAAATATTTAAATCAAAATTTTTTTTAACATAATATAACATACCTAAATTAGAAACAGCTATACCATCTAGTAAATTTAAATTTTCTCTAATAGATATATCGTATTTGTTTATCTCCTTTTCATGTATTACTTGATCAGTACAAAGATAAGTTTCAACATTGTTTTCTTTCGCTTTTAATAAGTTTTTTCTAAGATTTTTGTTATAATCTAAAAATATACGATTAATCTTTGACAAATCTAACATGTCGAACTGTTCTTGGGTGCTTATTTTTACTTCAAGTTTTTTACTTGCGTTTTTGATAGAAGATTGACCTTTATTAAATGAAATTTTTTCTATGAATACTTCTTTTCTATCATTATATTTGCTAATATTACCAAGTAATTCTTTTACTGCCTCTCTTCTCATCTCATTTATCTCTTTAATGTTTAAAAAAATCCCTTCATCTATATCTATATCAATTTTATCAAGTAAAAATGGAGTATTCCCAAACTTTGATAATTGTTTTAAAACTGTATCCTTAGTAATAGGTGCATTATTTGCTAATTCAACTGTTGAATTGGATTTTTTTATCACGCTCTTATCTTTAAATATCAATTCTAAAAGAGCTTTTTCTCCAATTTTAAACTTAGCTTTAATGCTAACTGGTAATTTTTCATCTTTTTCATAGCTCTTGGATGCATTTTCCAATAAGCTTCTTTTCGATGTCCTTGTTACGCTTGACCCATTCCTAATGCTTTCAATTTCAAATATAATTTCATCTCCACAATTAGCATTTGTATTAGATATAAAACCAATATTTTCTCCCTTGTTATTTATAAATTCTAGTCCATCTCCAACAAACAATTTGCCTAGTAATTTAACTTTTACTTTTTTGTTTCTAACATCTATAACTTTGCCTATTACTACCCCTCTATTATTAGGCCTATCAACTGCCATCAAATTGACTCCAAAGTCTCCAAGCATTATACCTTTAGTAAATTTACGATTAAAAATCTCATACAGATTCTTTTTTTCATTTTCATCTACTTCATACCCATCTAAAACTTTCCTATAAATCGAACAAACTACTGCCACATATTCTGGTCTTTTCATTCTTCCTTCTATTTTGAATGAGGTTACACCAGCATTTTCTAAGTCATATATAAAGTCTATTGTATTTAAGTCTCTCATACTCAAGTAGTATTTTTGATCGGATACTACTTTCCCATTAGAATTCTCTAAGCAATACTTCTTTCGGCATGGTTGTGCACAAGCTCCCCTATTTCCACTTCTTCCTCCTATTAAACTGCTCATAAGACATTGACCAGAATATGAGAAGCAAAGTGCTCCATGAATAAAAGCTTCTATTTCAATATTTGTGTTATCCCTAATTCTTTTAATTTCATTTAAAGGTGTTTCTCTAGCAACTACAATTCTTTCAACATTTAATTCTTCTAATAATTTAAAACCTTCTAAATTGTTGACTGTCATTTGAGTACTTGCATGAATTGGAAAATCAGGAAAATTCTCTGAAATTATTTTACATAATCCAATATCCTGAACTATTACTGCATCTGCACCATTTTGGTAAATGAAATTAATGAATTCAATAGCATCTTTAACCTCATTTTCATCTATCAAAGTGTTTACTGTCACATAAATTTTTTTATCTCTTAAATGTGCATATTGAATTGCTTGAATTATTTCCTCATTGCTAAAATTAGTAGCATATTTTCTTGCACTAAAATTTTTACCACCTATATATACTGCATCTGCTCCATTATTTATGGCTGCTTTTAAGGCATCTAAACTTCCTGCTGGAGCTAATAATTCAAGTTTATTGTTTCGCATATATTTTCCTCACTTTTTTTTGCTCAAGTTTTGCAACTCATTTAATTGTTTTTTTAATTCAACCAATTCTAATTGATTTTCAAAGTTTTTCTCTTTATATTCTTCTATCTCTTTTTCTAACTCCAAAATCATATTATTCTTTCTCTCTAGTTCATCTTTTAAAGAGTTAACAGTCTTATACAATTCTTCCATGCTAATCTTTGTTTTAATTACTTCATCTTTTTGTTCGAGGTTTTTATTTTCTAGTTCTTTAATTATTTTTTTATTTTCTTCAAGCTCTTTTTTTAGCCCTTCATATTGTTCTAGAGGTTCTTTGGATTTTTTTTGTAATTCTTTAAGTTCATTCCTTGCCTTAAATAATTCATCAGAAATATTTAAAGCAGCTAATGTTGCGGCCATAGCTGGACTTAATTTATCATTTCTGCTAGAAAGCCTCTTAATGTTAGCATCAACATAGTCAGCTAGTTCCCTTACATACCTTTCATCTTCTGTCCCAACAATTGTAAAGTTACGACCATCAATTAAAACGTTTATCTTCTTATAATTTGTCATAACTATCCCCCTAAAATTTTATTAAATAGCTCGTTGCAGAACTCTACAACTCGCATTAATACTACATTTTATATATTGAAATGGCTGGATTCCCCCCATTTTGGGTATATATTCATTAATTAGATGTATATAACTCAAAATAATTTTAGAAAGGAGAATCCTATGCCAGTTTCAGCTAAACAATTAAATCTTTGTGATATTTCTACTGACTTTGATAAATTTTATAATCAAAATCAAAACAATCTGCTTAATTTATTAAATCAATTCATTAATATTAGTGATTATATCCCTTTTTCCTTTTACCAAAAATATTATGCTCATTTTGGTACTAAAAGAGATTTCACTCTAGAATCCATGATTTACGCGTTTATTCTCAAAAACATACTAGCCATACCCTCTATAGAGCTATTAATTTCACTGCTACATATATCTTCTGAAATGCGTCAATTTTGTGGATTTCTTAAGGTTCCTCATAAGTCTCAGTTTTCAAGGTTTAAAGATAACTACCTAGAAAATTTAAATGATTTATTTAATAACCTAGTTGATGTAACTGAAGAAATTTCAAAGGAAATTAATCCTTTCTTAGCTTCTATCTTAATTACTGATACTACTGGATTTGAAGCTTATGTTACTGAGAATAATCCTAAGTTTTATCAATCTCAACTTAAAAAAGCTAAGACTTATGCTAAGTTATTTGCTAAGAATAATCCTGATTCAACTTTTGATGTTGAAAAATATGCTCAAGGTCAAATGCCTAAGTCTGCTAATTCCAATCCTGATATGAAGTTAGCTTATCTTAATGGTCATTTTGGATACTTCCAAAAATGTATTATCTCTACCAATGCCCTTGGTGTTGTTAGAAATGTTAATTTCTATGATGCGGATAACAATCTAGAAAAAGATTTAAGACCACAAGATATTAAGGATAATTACGATGCTAAATCTTTGATTCCATCTCTAGAAACCTATTTCCAACTGCATCCTAATTTTTCATATAAATATTTCTTGGGCGATGCTGGTTTTGATGCTGATGATAATTATGCGTATCTGCATGAAAAAAACATTATGCCTATTATCTCTTTAAATCCACGTAATTCACCTAGTTTACCACAACCTGGATTTAATGAAGTAGGAGTTCCTCTTTGTCCATATGATTCTTCTTTACCTATGATTTACGATGGTATCACTCGTGAAAAAGGTAGAGCTGATAGAATAAAGTATATATGTCCAAAGGCTAAGAAAATTAATGTTAAAGGTAAAATCAGCTATATACTAAATTGTGAAAATCCATGTACCAATTCAAAGTGTGGAAGAATTAAGCAAATTACTATACATCATAATTATCGATTTAATTCTTCTATTCCTCGCGATAGCTTGAAGTGGCAGAAACTATACAAACTTAGAACTATCTGTGAAAGATCCATTTGTCAAATTAAGAATTTCATTCAACTTAAATCATCAAGAGTTAGAAATACCGTATCTCTAAAATCAGATATTTTACTTGCTTGTATTTCTCAACTAATCGCTTTTATACTTATATTTAAAACTAAAAACTATGATAATCCTCTTGCTATTAAATCTTTAATTGCTTAATCTTAGTCAACTAAATATTAATTCTAAAAGGTTGAGTTAAACCTTTGTTTTTCTATACTCTTTTTTTGTTGATATATTAATATCTTTGATAATTTTAAGCTAATTCCTGTGGATAACTCTAAATTTACATTCTGCAACTATCTATTTTATTAAAACAGGGTAGAAATTTTCTACCCTGTCAACCCCTCAATTTTGCATGGAATCTTTCTTCTAATTTATTTAATATTCTTTTTTGAATTTGAATTATATCTTCATCTTTTAATGTTCTGTCATTTGATCTATATCTTATAGAAAAAGCTAAACTCTTTTTCCCATTATCAATTTGATTGCCTCTGTAAATATCAAATAAATCTATGCTTTCAATCAATCCTTCTCCATTTGCATAAATTATTTCCTCTATATCTCCAACTGCTACATCTTCATCAACTACAATAGCTATGTCTCTATCAATTGAAGGATATTTAGGTAAATCAGTATATTTCCAATCCATATTTATATTTTCAAAAATTCCATTAAAATCTAAATCACCAATATATACTCGATTATCAAAGTTGTAATTTTTAAGCACTTCGGGATGTACTTCGCCAAAAACACCTAAAATCCTACCATCTTTAAGTATCCTTGCACTCTTACCCGGATGAAAAATAGGGCTTTCATTTTCTCGAGAAAACTTTACATCTTTAATGCCAAGTCGTTCTAGTAAAGTTTCAATAGCATCTTTCATAAAGTAAAAATCTTTATCACCATATATTCCTAAGCAAATTCTCATCATTTCATCTGGTAAGCTATCTGGAATAGAATTAGGTACAAATATGTTCCCTATTTCATAAATCATTGCTCGTTCAATTCCTCTGTTATTGTTTTTATTGAGTAAATCTAACATATTTGGGATTAGGCTAGTTCTCATAACACTATAGTCTTCACCTAGAGGGTTCATCAATCTGACGCAGTTTCGAAGCACATGATCCTGAGGAAGATTCAATTTGTCAAACACTTTGGGACTTAAGAAAGAATAAGTCATTGCCTCATTGAAACCGATACCCCAAAAAATATCTTTAATGTAGTTTTGTATTTCCTTATCTTTTGGTCTACTACCTCTAGTTAGATTGCCATATAGCGGCAATGGTTTTATGTTATGAAATCCAAATAATCTCCCGACCTCTTCAATTAAATCAGCTTCTACTGAAACATCTTTTCTAAACGTAGGAACTTTTACATTTATTTTATCTCCTTCTAATTTAGCTTCAAACTCAAGTCTATTTAAGTAATTTAAAATTTCATTTTCTGGAATTTTTACTCCTAATAGTTTTTCAATCCTATTTGGCCTTAATGAAATGATTGTCTGTGGATTTTTATTTTTAATAATATCATAGCTACCATTTATTATTTTACCAGCACCAATCATTTCAATTAATTGACATGCTCTTTCAACAGCAAAACTACATAGGCTCTCATCAACACCCTTTTCAAATCTAGTTGAAGCTTCAGTTCTTAGCCCAAGCCTCTTTGATGATAGCCTGATATTTTTAGCTTCAAAGTTTGCTCCTTCAATCAATACTAATTTTGTTGATGATGTAATCTCAGTATTTAAACCTCCCATAATGCCAGCTAAACCAATTGGTTTTTTAATATCAGCTATAACAATATCATCTTGTTTTAATTCTCTTTTTACACCATCCAAAGTGACTAGCTCTTCTAAGTCATTTGCTTGCCTGACAATTATTTTGTTGCCTTCAATTTTAGAGGCATCAAATGCATGTAACGGTTCCCCTAATTCGAGCATAACATAGTTTGTCACATCCACAATATTATTAATAGGTCTTATACCTGCATTCATTAATGCAGTTTGTAGCCAAAGTGGTGATGGCTTTATATTGACATCTTTAATCACTTTTGCATAGTATCTGTGGCAATTATTAGTTTTTATATCTATTCCTGTTATTAGATTTGATATATCATCTACCTGATTTATAATTTCAACATTTATTTTTTTTAATTCTAAGTTGAAAGTTGCAGATGTTTCCCTAGCCATTCCATATATACTTAAACAGTCTGGTCTATTAGGCGTTATTTCAAATTCGATAATCTCATCATCTAGTGACAGAACATCTACAATATTTTCACCTATATTAACATTGTCATCTATTATAAATATTCCATCTTTAGCTTCCTTTGGAATCACATTGTCCTCATATCCCAATTCCTTTAAAGAGCAAAGCATTCCATAAGATTTTTCTCCTCTGAAATCAGCTTCTGTAATCTCTTTACCATCTGGTAATTTTGCACCTACTTTGGCTACAGGAACCAAATCCCCTTCTCTCACATTGTCTGCTCCTGTTACTATTGTCAATATTTCATCGGAAACATCAACTGTACAGATTTTTAATTTATCAGCATTTGGATGAGCTTTAACTTTGATGATTTTCCCTACTACTACATTTGAGATCCCATTGTTTAATTTTTTTATTGATTCCACATGAGATCCTGAGTATGTAAGTCCATCTGCTATTTCTTTAGTAGGTAATTTTATATCCACATAATTTTTTAGCCATTTTATTGGTAAAAACATAACTTAATCACAACCTTTACTAAAACTGTTCTAGAAATCTATTGTCATTATCAAACAATAGTCTGATGTCTTTTATCCCGTATTTTACCATAGTAATCCTATCTACTCCCATTCCAAATGCAAAACCAGTATATTTTTCTGAGTCTATTCCACAGTTTTCAAGCACTTTAGGATGAACCATTCCGCATCCTAATAGCTCCATCGACCATCCAGTAAAGTTACAACGAGGGCATCCTTCTCCTCTACACTCGATACATGTGACATCTACTTCCGCACTTGGCTCTGTAAATGGAAAATAATGTGGTCTATATCTAGTTTTCATATCACTACCAAATAATTCTTTAATAAAAATATCTAAAGTATATTTTAAATTCGCCATAGAAATATTTTCATCTACAACTAGCCCTTCTAGCTGATGAAACATAGGTGAATGAGTATCATCAACATCATCAAACCTGAAAGTTCGTCCAGCAGATATGATTTTTAGTGGGGCATTATATTTTTTCATTGCCCTTATTTGTACTGGCGAAGTATGAGTTCGCAACAATATTTTATCATTTATATAAAAAGTATCCGACAAGTCCCTTGAAGGATGGTTTTCTGGTGAATTTAACATATCAAAATTATTTTCAACAGTTTCTATTTCAGGGCCTGTTACTACATTAAACCCCATACTTATAAATAAATCCTCTAATTCTTTGATAGTCTGAAGTAATGGATGTTTATGCCCCAATGAAGTTACTTTTCTTCTTTCAGTTATATCAATAGTCTCTGATTTTATCTTTTCTTCCATTTCTTTCCGTTCAAGTTTTTTCTTTACATCAGCTAAAGACTGCTCTATTTCAAAACGCACTTCATTTGCTTTTTGTCCAATTATTGGTCTTAATTCAGCAGATAAATTACCCATTTCTCTCAAAATAAGTGTTAACTGGCCTTTCTTACCAAGATATTTAATTCTTATTTTTTCTAATTCATCTAAATCATTCACTTGTTCAATTTCTTCTATTGCTGATTTTAATAGATTATTGAGCTTTTTCTCCATCATTTGCTCCTTTCGTTGATATTAGTCAAATAGGAAAAATTCTTTCTATTTATTATACCATATAAATTATACTTTAGTAGATATTTCATACATAATAATTGCAGCTGCAATACTTGCATTTAGAGATTCAGCATTACCTTTCATGTTTATCATCAAGTGATCTGATGCTAAAAGTTTTATTTCTTCAGAAACTCCATTGCCCTCATTTCCAATTACTATACAATCTCCTGTTTTGAAATCAAATTCATTTATGTGAATTCCTTCTTTTGGAACTGTACTTAAAATTCTAAAACCCTTTTCTTGTAAATAACTTAAACCATTTATTCCATTTCTGTTTAAAAAAATAGGAACCCTGAAAATGGATCCCATAGTTGCTCTAACTACTTTTGGATTGTATGGATCTACAGTGTTTTCTCCAATAATAATACCACCCAACCCAAATGCATCAATTGATCTAATTATAGTCCCTAAATTTCCAGGATCTTGAATCCCATCAGAATAAAAAATAATGTTTCTGATGCTAATATCTTTCAATTCTTTAACATTAAAAGACACAACGGCTAGAATCCCTTGAGAATTTTCTAAGTTGCTAATAGTCTGAAATAGCTTATGTTCTAAAATATAGAAATTTACATTATCTTTAACTGTTTCAATGATTTCATTAAATCTATCACTTGAAAAGACCTTTTCTGAAAGCATAATAAATTCTATCTTTTGATTTGTCTTTATCGCTTCTATTAAAAGTTTCTCTCCTTCTATCACAAATGACTTCTTATCCCATCTATTTGATTTTTTTTCTAGACTATGCACAAATTTCACTAATTTATTATCTCTAGATGAAATTTCTATAAACTTATTCACTTGCCTTCTCCTCTATCCTAGCCATATCAGATATGCTACCTAATGCTAATAATACATCACCATCGCATATTACATCATCTGGCCCTGGTGAAACATTAATTTCTGTTCCTCTCTTAATAGCCATTACATTGATTCCATATTTATTTCTAAGTCTCAACTGTGACAAACTCTTTCCTGCCCATTGTTTTATAGACTGAATTTCCATAATGCTATATTCAGGTGATAATTCTATAAAATCTATAATGCCCTTAGACGATAAATTATGAGCAACTCTAACTCCCATGTCTCTTTCAGGAAAAATTACTTTATCCGCCCCTATTTTTTTGAGAACTTTTCCATGAATATCTGATTGAGCTTTAGCAACAACTTTTTTTACCCCTAATTCTTTAACTATCAAAGTAGCTAAGACAGAAGCCTCTAAGTTGGAAGCTATGCTTATAATTCCAACATCAAAATTTCTTATACCCAATTCTTTCATGACATTTTCATCCATAACATCCGCTTGAACTGCATGGGTTACATGCCCTGAAATCTCCTCTATAACTTCCTCGTTGCCATCTATTGCCAATACTTCATTACCTAAATTATACAATGTTTCTGCAACAGCTGAGCCAAATCTTCCGCATCCCACAACAACAAATGATTTCATTATATCCTCCTCTATCCTACCGTAATATTACCTTCTGCGTATCTATATCTTTTGTGTTCTTCTTTATATCCAACTGCAAAAGCTAAAGTTAAAGGACCAACTCTTCCAGCATACATTGTCATAGTTAATATGATTTTGCCCGAACGGCTTAATTCTGAGGTTATTCCTCTGGATAGTCCTACAGTACCAAAAGCAGAAGTTGTTTCAAAAAGTAAGTTTAAAAATTCTTGATCTTCAGTTAAAGTTAAGATGAATGTGACAAAAAAAACAATTGTCATTCCTATTATTATTATTGCTATAGATTTAAAAATAGTTTCGTATGGTATTCTTCTTTTAAACACCTCTACATCTCTTTCACCACGAATTATACTAATTGTAGATATAATAAGCACTCCCATTGTTACAGTTTTTACTCCTCCAGCAGTAGACCCAGGGGATCCTCCAATAAACATTAATATTATAGTAAATAGGGAGCTGCTTTGTCTTAATGCTGAAGTGTCTATGGTATTAAATCCAGCTGTACGTGGTGTGATAGAAGAAAACATAGATGCTAATACCTTTTCTTTTAATGTGAAATCTTGCATTGTCAGAGGATTATTTGACTCTAATAAGTAAAATATAATGCTACCAGTTACTATTAAAAATACAGTAAAAGAAATAACCAATTTTGAATGTAGAGATAATTTTTTCCAACTTCTATTTCTGACTACATCTAAAATTACTCCAAATCCTAACCCACCCAAAACAATCAATGATGAAATTGTTAGAATAAAAATGGCTGAATTGTTGTAATCAATAAAACTATTACCAGTAATATCAAACCCAGCATTACAAAATGCTGAGATTGAATGAAAGATAGAAAACCAAATCCCTTCTTTCAATCCATATTGTGGAATGAACCTCGTTGATAAAATGATAGCTCCGAATGCTTCAATAGCCAAAGTCAAATAAATTACATACTTTGTAAGCTTGACAAGTCCTGATAATGTTTCCTGATTTAATTGTTCTTTTATTACTAATCTTTCTTTAAAAGAAATTTTTCTTCCAGAAATTATTGCTACAATGGTAGCCATTGTCATTATCCCTAGACCACCTATTTGTATTAATAATAAAATAACCACTTGTCCGAACGATGTCCAATGTGTAGCAGTATTAACTACTACTAGACCAGTTACGCATACTGCTGATGCAGAAGTAAATAAAGCATCTATAATGCCTATGCTCTTACCATCTTGTGAAGCTATAGGAAGATTCAAAAGGAATGCTCCAATCACTATCAACAGCATAAACCCCAGTGCCAATGAACGAGGTGGATTAAGTTTAAATCTAGTCAATAAATTGCGTTTAACAGTTTCCATAAAGTCCTCCGATAATGCATATAATGCAAAAAAGTTCCTTTTCCGGAACTTATGCATTAAGCGTTTTTAGCTATTTCTACTAATTTTGCAAATCCTTCAGCATCATTAATAGCCATTTCAGAAAGCATTTTTCTATTTACTTCAATATTAGCTTTCTTCAATCCATTTATAAATTTACTGTAACTTAGGCCATTTTGTCTAGATGCAGCATTTATTCTGGCAATCCAAAGTTTTCTAAATTCTCTCTTCCTTTGTTTTCTGCCGATATATGAATAATTTAATGATTTCATCACTGCTTGATTAGCAGGCCTAAACAGTTTGCTTTTTGCACCATAATAACCTTTTGCTTGTTTTAAAACTTTTTTATGTCTCTTCTTTGCATTTACTCCTCTTTTTACTCTTGCCATTATATTCTCCTCCTAATTACGTTTAAATTAATTTGGTAACATTGAATTAATTCTTCTTTTATCACTAGCGCTTACCAATGTGCTTTTTCTTAAGTTTCTTACTCTTTTTGATGTCTTTTTGCCAGTCTTATGGCTTTTATATGCTTTATATCTTTTTAATTCTCCTGTAGCTGTTCTTTTAAACCTTTTTGCTGATCCTCTATGTGTTTTCATTTTTCTCAATTGCTTTTCCTCCCTTTATTATGCTTTTGGTGATAAAATTACAACCAAATTCTTCCCTTCTAACTTAGCTTCTTTTTCTGGTTTACCGAATTCTTCAACTCTACTGATAAAATCTTTTAATACTTCTTCTCCAATATCAGTACGTCCCATTTCTCTACCTTTAAATCTGACTGTTACTTTTACTTTGTCCCCATCTTTAAGAAACTCAATAGCTCGGTTTGCTTTTACTTGCAAATCGTGTTCTTCAATATTAGGCGTTAAACGAATTTCTTTAACGTTTATTATCTTTTGATTCTTTCTAGCTTCTTTTTCTTTCTTAGTCAATTCATACTTGTATTTGCCATAATCTAAAATCCTACAAACTGGTGGATTTGCTGTCGGAGCAACATTAACTAAATCAAGTCTTCTCTCATTTGCAATCTCAAGAGCTTTCTTTATTGGAACTATTCCAAGCTGAGTCCCATCAACATCAATTAATCTTACTTCCTTTTCTCTAATTTCTTCATTGATTTGAAGTTCTTTTATAATCCTACACCCCCATAAAAATTTAGCGGACACAAAAGTGTCCGCTTAATACCCAAAAAAGTATAATATACCATGCCTTTTTCGTATAACCTTATCAGTACAATAACTATAAGGTGAGAAGCGGAAACTTCTACTTAAATAAAATAAATTATATTAAATTACCAGCCTATTATAATGTAAATATTAATTTTTGTCAAATTTATTTTGCTAACTCATATAATGCTTGTGCATATATTTTTGTTAGTTTTTCAAGATTCTCAATAGAAATGAATTCATCTTTTTGATGTGCTAACTCCTCTTGTCCCGGAAATACAGGTCCAAAAGCAACAGCATTTTTCATAGCTCTAGCATAAGTTCCACCACCAATTACTAGTGGCTCAGATTTATAATCACCAGTTTGTGCTTGGTATACTCGCATTAGTGTCTTTACAAGTTTATCATCTTTAGGCACATAAAGTGGATCTTTGTCAGCTTTTCCTTCAATGATATCTATTGGTAAATCTTTGAGATTTTCTTTAATGCTTTTATAAATATCTTCTCTTTTATATGAAATTGGATATCTTATATTTATGGAAATTATTATTTTATTCTCTACAAATTTTATAACGCCAACATTTAAATTTAACTTGCCCGATATGTCATCTTGAAATTCACATCCAAAGTTTTCACCATTGAATTTAAATGCTAATGATTTATCATACCAATCGAGGAATTTAAAAAATGATATATCTCCTTTAAAATAAGAGTGCAATGTATCAATAAGATATGTGATTGCATTCTCCCCTTTTTCAGGCGTACTGCCATGAGCAGATTTTCCTCTAATTGATATCTTTAAATTCCCATTTTCTTCTTTAATATCAGCCTGGTATCCTTTTTCATTTGCATATCTTCTTAAGCCATCTATTGCCCTATCTATTTCATTTACTTTTATAACTGCTTGAGCATAATCAGGTACCATGTTAGCTGCATTTCCACCTTCTAAACTTAAAAGGGTGAAACTATCATTATAAATTGACTCAAGCTTATATACTAAATCGAAGACTATTATGCCTTTTTCTCCATGAATTACCGGAAATTCTGCATCAGGTGTAAAAGCCATATTTGGGGGATTCTCATTAGCAAAATAATGTTTCATGCAGCCCCATCCAGTTTCTTCATTAGTTCCTAGTATAAGCCTTATTTTTTTATTTAATCTTACACCACTTTCTTTAATCGCCTTCATTGCATATAATGCAGCGATTACTGGACCTTTATCATCAATAGCTCCTCTACCATAAATCCTATCATCTTGAATATGTCCATCAAATGGTGGATATGTCCATCCTTCACCTTCTGGTACTACATCAAGATGTCCTAAAACGCCAACCACTTCATCCCCTTCGCCAAAATCAAGATGTCCTGCATATCCATCTAAATTTTTGGGCTTAAATCCTAATTTCTCACCAAGCTCCAAGACATAACAAAGTGCATCATAAGGGCCCTTTCCAAATGGCATCCCAGGTTGCGATATGCCTTCAACGGATTTAATTCTAATAACTTCTTGAGTAGATTTAACAAGTTCCTCTTTCAATGCCATTATTTCTTTGTCAAAATCCATATTATCCCTCCTGGGTAACTATTTTTTGTTTTTTATTTCATCATCTGCAATATTTAAAAAATCATTAAGGCTCATTTGCCCTATGTCCCCTAAATCTCTCTTCCTGACTGAAACCAATTCATTTTCTACTTCCTTTTCTCCAATAACAAGCATATATGGTATTTTCATAACTTGAGCTTCTCTAATTTTATATCCTATTTTTTCTGCTCTATCATCTATTTCGACTCTAATACCTCTGTTTTCTAATATTTCTTTTATTTTATACCCATACTCATTAAATTTATCAGATATAGGTAATACTTTTGCTTGAATTGGAGATAACCAAAGAGGAAATTTCCCAGCATAGTGTTCAATTAAAATCCCCATAAATCTTTCCATACTTCCAAGGATTGTCCTATGAATCATAACTGGTCTCTTCTTTTCATTATCACTGTCAATATATGTCAGATCAAATCTTTCAGGCATTTGAAAATCTAACTGTATTGTTCCACATTGCCAAGTTCTACCTATCGCATCTTCAAGATGAAAATCTATCTTAGGTCCATAAAAAGCTCCATCGCCTTCATTAATACGGTATTTTATTCCCTTCTCTTCTAATGCTTCTATAAGACTGTTAGTAGCTAATTCCCACTGTTCATCTGTTCCCATAGAATTTTCTGGTCGTGTTGATAGCTCAATTTTATATTTAAAACCAAAGATATTATATACATAGTCTGCTAATTCTATTATACCCTTTAATTCATCTTTAACTTGTGAAGGAAGTGCATATATGTGGGCATCGTCTTGAGTGAAACTTCTTACTCTCATCAACCCATGTAATGCTCCTGAAAGCTCATGTCTGTGTACTAATCCCAATTCAGCCAATCGCAACGGAAAATCCCTATAACTGTACATCTTTGATTTGTAAATCAATATAGAGCCAGGACAATTCATAGGTTTTATTGCGAAATTTTCTTCATCTATCGTAGTAAAATACATATTCTCTTTATAATGATCCCAATGCCCAGATTGATGCCATAATTGCTCATTTAAAATCAAAGGAGTCTTAATTTCTCCATATCCTCTCTTAGTATGTTCCTTCCTCCAAAAGTTCTCAAGTTCATTTCTAATTATCATTCCATTAGGATGAAAGAATGGAAATCCAGGACCTTCATCATGCATAGTAAATAAATCGAGTTCTTTTCCGAGTTTCCTATGATCTCTTTTTTTCGCTTCTTCCAATCTATTTAAATATTCATCTAAATCTTTTTTCTTTTCAAAGCTTATTCCATAGATTCTTTGAAGCATTTTGTTTTTTTCATCACCACGCCAATAAGCTCCAGCTATGCTCATTAGTTTTATCGCTTTAACTTTTTTAACATCGTAAAGATGAGGTCCTGCACACAAATCTATGAAATCCCCTAATTTGTAAAATGAAATTATTTCATCTTCTGGTAAATTTTCTATCAGTTCGATTTTGTAAATCTCATTCTTTTCTTTAAAGAACTTGAGTGCCTCATCTCTTGGCATTTCATACCTTTCAAGCTTATAGCCCTCAGATATGATTTTTTTCATTTCTTCTTCTATTTTTTCTAAATCTTCTGGTGTAAATCTATGTTCAGTGTCTAAGTCATAATAAAATCCATTTTCAACAGCTGGCCCAATCGCAAATTTGACATCTGGAAAAAGCCTTTGGATTGCAAATGCCATGATGTGAGATGAAGTATGCCAGAATATCTTCTTTCCTTCAGGATCATCAAATTTTACTACTCTAAAGTCACAATCCTCATTTAATTTTTCCTGTAATCCCATAATTCTACCATTTACTACAGCTCCTAAAGCCTCTCTAGCTAACGATTTAGATATGTCTTCTACGACGGTTAAAATTTCAACACCTTTGTTGTATTCTCTTATGCTACCATCAGGCAAAGTAACTTTTATCATATTAATCCCTCCTATAAAAATAGTCTCCCATACCTACATTACTGTAGGGACGAGAGACCGTGGTTCCACCCTATTTTTTACTCATTTAAAATAACGCATTTAGCGAATCCTTTTCAAAGGTTAGCTCAGGGGTGGTTTTCAATTGTAAATCAAGAAGAAACTTCCAGCTATTGTTTCTCTCTCTTGGCTTGATTTTATCAATCTACTCTTCCCTTCATTGCTTCTCTATTTAATTTAGATAAATAATATCAAATTATTATATTATAGTCAATAACTTAAATATCTATATTGAATTTTTTCTAGTGTTTTATCTAATTAACATTATAAATTGTCAACTTAAAATTCAATTTCTAGATGATAGCTCTAAAATTATATCATCTATAGTCATTTTTGTTTGCTCCCCTGTTTTCATGTTTTTTACAGTATAAATATTACTATTCACTTCATCTTCTCCAACAATAATCACATAAGGGACATTAATTTTATTGGCATAATTTAATTTTTTGCTCATCTTAGCATTTTCTAAATATATTTGAGTAGATATATCATTTTTCCTTAATAAATTAGAAATTTCAATACTTTGGTCTAAATAATCATCCATCGGAATAACTAATGCTTTAATGAGTTTCTCGTTATCAGCAGATATAATTCCTGCTTCTCTTAGTTGATAAAACAATCTTGTTAATCCTATAGATATTCCAACTCCTGGCAACTTCTGGTTTGTATAGAACTCGCTTAAATTATCATAGCGGCCTCCTGAACATATGCTCCCTATCTTAGGATAATCATTTAAAAAAGTCTCATAAACTGTGCCAGTATAATAATCAAGCCCTCGGGCTATTGTTAAATCTATTTTAAAGTTATTCTTAGGAACTCCAAATTTTTCAATATAATAACAAACAGTTTCAAGTTCCTTCAAACCATCAGAAAAAGTTACATTTTCTATCTTAAGCTCTTTAAGAAAACTAAGGGTAGAGAGATTATCCCCTTCAAACATAATGAAATCTCTAATTTTTTCATATTTTTCTTGATTTATTCCTATCTCAAGCAACTCTTTTCTTACATTTTCTATTCCAATCTTTTCTAGCTTATCTACTATTCTAAGAACTTCTTGATAATTATTTATGTTTAAATTCTCAAAAAACCCTTGTAATAATTTTCTGTTATTAATCTTTATCGTGAAGTTCTCAAATCCCAGTTCCTTAAATGTAGTATATATCACTGAAGGTATTTCAGCATCATTTAAAATACTTAATTCTCCATTTCCGATTATGTCAATATCTGCTTGATAGAATTCTCGAAATCTTCCTTTCTGATTCTTTTCTCCTCTATATACTTTTGCAATATGATATCTCCTAAATGGAAAAGACAACTCATGAAAGTGCATTGCTACATATCTGGCCAAAGGAACAGTTAAATCAAATCTTAACGACATATCTGTATCTCCTTTTACTACTTTGTAGATTTGTTTTTCAGTTTCTCCGCCACCCTTTGCCAGTAAAACTTCTGATTTTTCAATCACAGGTGTATCTATTGGTAAAAATCCGTACCTTTCATAACTATCCTTTACCTTTTCTATCATGTTGTTGAATAAAATTTGTTCATTTG
This sequence comes from Tissierellales bacterium, assembly GCA_014360205.1. Classification (GTDB taxonomy): domain Bacteria; phylum Bacillota; class Clostridia; order Tissierellales; family Tissierellaceae; genus Soehngenia. The sequence goes on along the minus strand of JACIXZ010000004.1, from coordinate 150,618 downwards.
GAAGCAATTCCATAAAACCTGGTAATATGCTTGGGTTCACTTTTTTATCCGCCATTTTCCCACTCCTTTATTTAAACTTTGAAACAAAATATACTTCCCACATCTTCGATCGGATCGTCTGATAAATAATGAATGTTTACACCAGCATTTTCTATAAATGTTATGATCCTTTGACAATCAGGATGATTAAACAGTCTTCCTGTTAGAATGATATCTTTAGGTGAATAATTTCCACCACAACCCCCTATCATTCCATAGTTCATACCCTTAAGCTCTATGAAGCCCTGGTTTATTAATAGAACTTCTTTTCCAATATTTTTAAGTTGTTTTGAAATAAATTTATCTGAAGTTACAAAATGATTGTCATCAACTATCAAAACTGAACACTTAGTATATCCTTGCTTTACATTTATTCCCTTAATCCCTTTGTATGAATAATAGTCTAATATATTATTATCTGTATATTTAATATTATGAATGAAGTAATCACCTAAGTTTAAACAATTATAGCATATATCGTTTGGATATTTATTAGATAATTCAGTATTTCCCTTAATTATCTTTAATCCAAATTTTTCTAAGTGCTTATAATTTGAATATAAATTTGGTGATACTACAAGAACATTTTTTTCAATCGGATGCATAGACATGTCAACATGATCTGCTAATGAATCAAGGATTTTATCGTTTGAATGCGTGTAGATTATGTATTTAAAGTATTTCTTTAAATTGAGTTCAATATTCTTATTTATATTTTTATTTATTATTGCTAAATTAGCAACTCCATCGGGAATAAATGACGATTTCAACTTTGTTCTCCTTGAATTTTATAAAAAAAACCTTCTGAAAATGTCAGAAGGTAATAATTTGCAGTATTGGAGGCGGCACCCGGATTTGAACCGGGGAATCAAGGTTTTGCAGACCTGTGCCTTACCGCTTGGCTATGCCGCCTTATGGAGCGGAAGACGAGATTCGAACTCGCGACCCTCGCCTTGGCAAGGCGATGCTCTACCACTGAGCCACTCCCGCAAGATAGTTAAGATTTATAAAGGTTATCTTAACCAAATCACAAATGAAAGTATACAGGATTATTTATTGATTGTCAATAGTATTTTCTCCAATTCGGACTTATTGAAATTATATTTTGTATTGCAAAAGTGACAAACTACCTCCGCTTTCCCATCTTCATTTATTATATCTTCTATCTCTTTTTTCCCTAAGCTAACTAGCATAGACTCTATCTTTTCCCTACTGCAATCGCATTTATATTGTAATTCTATTTTATCTATTATTTCCATCTCGAACTCAGGCAATATATCTTTAACTATATCTTCAGGACTTGAACCTTCATCAATAAGTGTTGATATAGGTTTGATATTTCTTAAACTGTTTTCAATCATTGTTATTTCATCGTCTTTTATTCCTGGTAGAAGTTGCAATATATATCCTCCAGATGCTTTTACAGAAGTGTCTCTGTCAATTAGAACACCTAACGCAACAGCTGTTGGTATTTGCTCTGAACTCATGTAATAGTTAGCAATATCCTCAGCAATTTCTCCCGAAATTATTTCAGCTTGACCAACGTATGGCTCTTTTAAGCCCATATCTATAATCACCGTTATTACCCCATCATTGCCAACTATACTGCCAACATCTAACTTCCCATTATTTTTGCTTGGTGCATCTGCTTTTGGGTTTCCAACAAGCCCTTTGACTGTCCCATCATTTCTAGAAACTATTACTATGTCTCCTAATGGTCCACCTCCTGATATTTTTAAAGTTAACAAGTCTTTATCATTTTTCATCATTGTACCCATTATCGCTCCAGCAGTCAACGCCCTTCCTAAAGCAGCTGTTGCAGTCGGAGAAGTCCCATGAATTTTTCTAGCATGCTCAACTAAATGGGTAGTTGTTGCCACATAAATTCTTACTCTCTTTTCTTTATCTATAGCTCTAATTAAATAGTCTTTCATTCATTTCACTCCTTTGCGTTGCTTATACTTGCTACAAAAGTTACCCTTTGGGTATCTTTGTCAATTTGCTTAAAAGTATAATCATCATACATGTATACCCTGTCAAATCCATTGTTAACCAATTTCTCACAAATAAAGTCTGTTTTATATGCTCTTTGGGTATGATTTTCTTGAAATTTTTCATATGAACTGTTCCCTTTTAATATAAAGAAAGTTAAAAAATAGTCGCATATATCATTGTTTTTATCAAATGAACTATCCCATAAATAAAATATATCCCCTCTGTCTTCATAAAAAATATTGTTTCCTATCATATTTGCAATCTTTTCATAAGAATTTATATCAAAAATGAAGAGCCCATCATCTTTCAAATGCTTTCTAACATTTGAAAATACCTTATCCAAATCATCAGTATCCAAAATATAATTAATGCTATCACATCCACAAATTATCAAATCGTATTCTTTATTAAAATCAAAATCTACCATATCTAAGTTATAAAAATTTACATAATCATTGTCTTGAAATTTGTTATATGCAATAGACAGCATATCAGCTGAAATGTCAAAGGCATCTATTTCCTGACATATTTTCGATAGTTGTAATGTTAATTTACCGGTTCCACATGCAATTTCAAGGATTGATTTTACTTTCTTTCCATGATCTAATATGATTTTATTAATAAAATTACCCCATTTTTCATAATCAATATCGTCAATCAATTCATCATAGATGAATGCAAATTTTTCGTATGTGTTCAAAATGTGTATCATGCCTTTCTTTTAAAATATTATGAATAGCATAGAGTTAATAAATATAAATATCAATATAACTATTGTTATAGGAGCCCAATTTATTTTTTCTATTGTGTCCATATCTCCATCGATATTTAATTCTAATAATTCGTCTTCATCTACTATATTTTCCTTCTTAGGAAAATTTTTAAATAACTGAACTAATATAGCTGTCGATATCAGCGATAAAATAAACAGAGTCATAAAAGCATAAAATATTTCTTGAGTTTGGCTTATATTTGGGGTGTTTGTAACTATGTCTTCTATTTCATTAAATCTAGTAGTTGCAAGAAAACCTAGTGTTAAAGCTATAGAATTATTTATTGCATGACCAAGCATAGCTCCGAATATACTGTTAGTTTTAAAATATATAATTCCAAGTATTATCCCAAGAAAAACGGGCCCAACTAAATTAAATATATTAAAATGGAACAACCCAAACAATAACGAAGTTATAATTATTGCTTTGTTTTTGCCTAATTTTTCATATGAATTAAGCATCAAGCCTCTAAAAAAAACCTCTTCGCATATGCCAGGAGTAATTCCTATAACGAATAAACTTATCAAAAATTCATTAATAGTAGTAGGTATTGGTACCCCAACATTAGTTAAATCACTAAATAAATCTATAATTGTAATTATGATGAAATTAAAAAAAACTGCTATAGGATATGAAAAAACAATAATAAAAAAAATGAATATAACTTCTTTAATATTTATTGGTTTTATACGTAAAACTTTTTTTACTGAATATCCTTTTAATCTCAAAAAAAGTATTACAGGAATTAGTATTAAAATATATTCGGTAACTAAAAGTCCTACGTTTAGATTAATTTGTTGAACTACACTTCCAACCGTTAACAGTAAAATCCCCAAAATCAAATACAACAGATTAGCTTCATTTATTGTTGGTACTTTTCTATTTCCCATTTTCACGCTCCTTTTGATTATTCAAAAGTAAATATATATGGAATATTCCTGTAGTAATTTCCATAATTAAGTCCATATCCTACTATAAAAACATCTGGAATTACAAACCCAGCAAAATCTGGTTGCAAATCTACTTTCCTTCTACTTGGTTTATCTAGCATAACGCATATCTTAATGGATCTAGGAGATTTATTTTGTAAATGTTCTATTACTTTTAATAAAGTATTGCCAGTATCTATTATATCATCAACTATCAATACGTCCCTGTCTTTGATGTTTGCTCTTATATCTTGAATAATATCGACTTTACCCGATGACTCTTCCGCGTCTCCATAGCTAGCCGTAGTCATAAAGTCAACTTCAACAGGTGATTTTATTTCTCTAACTATGTCTGCAGCAAATATGAAACTTCCTCTTAATAGAGAAATTACTACTATCTCATCATTTTTATAATAGTTGCTTATTTCTATACCCATTTCTTTGATTCTCTCAGCAATTTCATCTCTAGAAAATAATACTCTTTCTTTCTTAGTTTGTTCCAATTTTATCTCTCCTTTCTAACTCTATTAATATTCTTTGATGATTTACTTTTATTTCTCTTAATTCTTTAAGAATAAGGTTTAGCGTATATTGCATACTAAACAATATTACAAACATTATAACACCAATAATCAACTTTGTGTCCATTTTTTCACTCCTTTTCTATAGGTATTCTAATTTAATTTGTATATGATATAATCAATATATACTAATTAATAGGTGATGTTATGTACAATCTAAGTTCTCAGGAAGTAGTAAGGCAAAAGTTAATTTTGATGTTCACAATAAAAGAATCTCCAGCCCCTATAGACAATATTAGTTTAACGGAAATATTAATTGATAAATTTGACATTAATTATTTTTTAATTCAAGAGCATATTAAGGACCTACTTGTTAATGAATACATTTATGAAATTGAAAGCCATGAAAATATTAAATACCAAATAACTGATAAGGGTTCTCAAGCTCTAGATTATTTAATTGATATCTTAAATGATAAAGAAAAAAATACTCTGTCTAGCATCTTCAAAATCCCAGAAAAGCGAGACGAAATAAAAGAAGAAGTCTCATCAGATTATTACCATAAAGAAAATGGAGAATTTCAAGTGAGCTTAAAGTTAATTGAAAAAGATGAAATCTTATTTAGCTTATATTTAAGTGTTCCATCAGAAAATCAAGCCAAATTATTGTGCGATAAATGGAACAAAAATCCAGCATATTTTCATAAATCTATTCTTGATTTATTTATATGATTTAAGATATTATGGTCAATGCAGTTAAAATCAAGTTGTTTTAACTGCATCTCTTACTTCTCCTATCATATAAAGAGAACCTGTAAATATTATCAAGTCATCCTCTCTAGCTATTTCCAATGCTCTCTTGACTGCAGAATTAATATTCCTCTCCACTATAACTTGATCTTTATTCCATATGTTTTCTATTTGCTCTTTCATCTTTTCTGCATCTAATTTTCTATCGGTTTTAGCTTCAGTAGCTATTATTATATCTGCCATAGGCACTAAGAGTTTAAGCATGTGACTAAAATCCTTATCTTTTAGAATAGCAATGCCTAATATCAATCTATTAAACTTGAAATTTTTTAAGGATTTTACTAATGACTCTATTCCTTCTAAGTTATGTGCGCCATCAATCAAAAATTGAGGATTCCTTCTTAAAAGTTCTACTCTCCCTTGCCAATTTGTTTTTAAAATTCCATTTTTTATGTCTTGATATGAAATTTCAATCGATTTATTATCCTTCAGAGTCAACAATGTTGTTATTGCTGTTACAGCATTATAGACTTGATGTTCTCCGATCATTTTTGTCTTTATGTTTTCAAGGTGATGTGTTTTGTATGAAAAATCAAATACACTTCCTTCATCTGATAACTGCTTTATATTTACATTTTCAATTGGTACTTCTATAAATTTTGCATTCATTTCATTTGCGACAGCCCTGATTGCATCCTGAACTCCCTTTTCTTTAGGATAAGAGATTACTAATCCATTCCTCTTTATTATCCCAGCCTTTTGAATTGCTATTTTTTCTAATGTATCCCCTAACACTTCCATATGATCATATGATATGGTTGTTATAACTGATGCAAGGGAGGACTCTATTGCGTTAGTCGCATCTCCTTTCCCCCCTAGACCAACTTCTAAAACTACTATATCCACATTTTTTTCGTAAAAATACAAAAATCCTATAGCGGTAATTATTTCAAAAGTAGTTGGATGCTCTAAACCAAGTCTGACCATTTCATCACATGCAATTTTTACTTTTTCAGTTAATATAGCTACTTCTTCTTCTGTTATTTCTTTTCCATTTACTTGAATTCGCTCCGTAAATCTTTCTAGATGTGGAGATGTATAGAGCCCTGTCTTATATCCTGCTTCTATCAAGCAGTTTGTTAAATATGCACAAGTTGAACCTTTACCGTTTGTTCCTGCAACATGAATGTATTTTAAATTATGATGAGGATTATTGAGTAAACTCAAGAGTTTTTTAATAGAATCCAATCCTAGTCTTGAGCCATATTTGTTTTTGTCATCAATGAAATTTATAGCTTCCTCATAATTCATTTATTTGCCTCCAATAATCTTTCCATTAAACTTAATCTTTCTAAAACAGAATCTAACATTTGACTGTATTTGTCTTTCTTTTCTTTTTCTTCGTCAATAATATGTTTAGGTGCTTTAGATATAAAACCTATATTCGATAATTTATTGTCTACTCTATCTATTTCATCTTGTAATTTTTGCTTTTCTTTCCTTAATCTTTCAATTTCTTTAGACACATCTATAAGATCTTTTAGCGGAATATAAACAATGCATCTTTCTAGCACTATAGATACATAATCCATGCCAAAATCAGTCTTATTTTCAGCTATTTCAATATCTTCTGCACTCGCAAGAGTTATAAATTTCCTTGAATTTTTAATTATTGTATTTTTTATTTCATCATTATCTGGAACAAAGATTAATTTAGATTTTTTTGTATTTGATACATTCATTTCTGCTCTTATGTTTCTTATAGCTTTAATTGCGACTTTTACATAATCGATTTCTTCTTTTTCCTTAGGAAAAATCATCTCTTGGCTCTTAGTAGGCCAATTTTCAATAATAAGAGGTTTGTCAATCTCAGGAAGATGCTGCCATATTTCTTCTGTTATAAATGGCATAAATGGATGCAACAATTTTAAGATGTCTTTTAATACCAACAAAAGTACAGTTTGAGCTGTTTTTTTGCTTATACCATCTTCACCATATAATCTTGTTTTTACCATCTCAATATACCAATCACAAAAATCTTCCCACAAAAACTCGTATATTTTTGAAGCTGCTAAACCTAATTCGTATTTATCTAGATTATCATTAACTTGAGGAATCATGTCGTTAAGTTTGGTTAGAATCCACTTATCTTCATCTTCTAATTTCATCTCATCTTCTCTTAAACTTTTAAAATAATCCTCTAAATTCATAAGCAAAAATCGAGAAGCATTCCATAATTTATTGGCAAAATTTCTATTTGCTTCTACTCTTTCTGTATAAAACCTCATATCATTTCCAGGAGAGTTCCCTGTAACTAGTGTAAACCTTAAGGCATCAGCTCCATATTCCTCAATTAATTCTAACGGGTCTATACCATTTCCGAGTGATTTGCTCATTTTTCTTCCTTGAGAATCCCTTACAAGTCCTGTTAAAAATACATCTCTAAACGGAACTTCTCCCATCTCACTTAAACTTGTTACAACCATTCTTATTACCCAGAAAAATATTATGTCATAACCTGTAACCAAGGTGTCTGTCGGGAAAAAGTACTCAAGATCAGGAGTATCATCGGGCCATCCTAATGTCGAAAAAGGCCATAGCCCTGATGAAAACCAAGTGTCTAGTGTATCAGTATCTTGATTTATATTTGAGCTTTTGCATATCGGACATTGATCAATGTCATCTCTACTTACGACAATTTCTCCACAGCTCTGGCAATAATATACTGGCAATCTATGTCCCCACCATAGTTGTCTTGAAATACACCAATCTTTGATATTTTCTAACCAATGAAGATATACTTTCCCAAATCTATCTGGAATAAAATTTAATTCCCCATTCTTGTATGCCTCTATTGCTGGTTTAGCAAGTGGTTCCATTTTAACAAACCATTGTTTAGATATGATAGGTTCTATTATTGTTTTGCATCTTTCGCAATGCCCTACAGCATTATCATGTTCTTTTACATCGACTAAATATCCTAATTCTTTAAGGTCTTCTACCACTTTTTTTCTTGCTTCAAATCTATCAAGTCCTTTATATTTACCACCATTTTCATTTATCCTGCCATCCTCATCTAATACGATTAAATGTCCCAAATCGTGTCTTTCACCAACTTCAAAATCATTTGGATCATGAGATGGGGTGATTTTTAATGCTCCTGTCCCAAAATCCATCTCGACATATTCATCAGCAATAACTGGGATTTCTCTGTTTGATAATGGTAATATTGCAATCTTCCCTACATAATCTTTATATCTGTCATCATTTGGATTTACAGCAACAGCTAGATCTCCAAACATTGTTTCTGGCCTTGTGGTTGCAATAACTATTGCTTCATCAGTATCTTTAATCTGGTATTTTATATAAAACATATTCCCATGAGCTTCTTCATGTTCTACTTCTGCATCTGATATAGCTGTATGACAACTTGGGCACCAATTGATAATTCTATCTCCTCTATAGATTAAGCCTTTTTCATATAACCTTACAAACATCTCAGTTACCGCTTTGTTCATGTGCTCATCCAAAGTAAATCTTTCTCTTGACCAGTCACAAGAAACTCCTAATTTTTTAAGTTGATTTTTGATTCTTCCACCATAAATTCTTGTCCAATCCCATGCTTCTTCTAAAAACTTCTCTCTACCAAGTTCTTCCTTCGTCTTGCCTTCTTTTTTTAATTTTTCAACAACTTTCGCCTCTGTTGATATACTTGCATGATCTGTTCCAGGCAACCACAATGCTTCATACCCTTGCATCCTTTTATATCTAATCAAAATATCTTGTATTGTGTTGTTTAAAGCATGTCCCATATGAAGTGTTCCAGTAACATTTGGTGGTGGCATCATTATAGTATAAGGTTTCTTAGATTTATCAACCTTTGGTGTAAAATAACCATTATCATTCCAATAATTATATAATTTTTCTTCAAAATCTTTTGGATCATAATTCTTTTGTAAATTTTCTCGCATTTATATCCCTCCTTAAAAAATAGGCCCTTCATCCTCTGCTAAATAAGGACGAAGGGCCGCGGTACCACCTTAATTCCATAAAAATTTATGGCTCTTTGTATCTCTAACGGGTATATCCGTCTAAACCTACTATTAATTCAGTTTAGAAACTCAAAAGCTACCTTCGCCAGTTTCACAATGCAAGCTTTCCAGCCTAGAGCCTGCTCTCTATAATTGGAAAAAGGCTACTCCTCTTTATCATCGTAGTTATAATTTTATCTAATTATAATTTAAGCAGTAGAAATTGTCAATTACCGTTTTTCGTTGCTATTTTATATAATTTTAAATAATTATAAAATGCTAATAGATTTGCAACTAAAGTAAGTGTTAATGAAAGTATTATTATGTAATGTGGAACTTTTACTATTATTAAAAATACTGATAAATAAAGAAGAAAAGTAGCAATTTTACCAAACTTATTTGATGGTATAACAGAATTATCGTGTTTAAACAATAACTTTGTACCACCTAATATCATAACAAGTTCTTTAACGAATATAGGTATCAATATCCATAAAGGCATTAACCCGTCTGAATAAAATGAGATCATAACTGCAAATGCCATCAATTTGTCAGCAAAAGGATCTAGGACTGTCCCTAATTTGCTTGATTTATTATATTTCCTAGCAATATATCCGTCTAAAACATCTGATATGCCTGCTAAAAAGAAAATAATTCCAGCAACTACTATCCTATTTTTTAGATTAGAATAATAAACTAAAAGATAAATTGGTACTAATAGCAATCTAAAGAATGTTATGATATTAGGTAATGTCAATGTTTTTCTCCCCTATCAAATTTATTTAAAAATTAACAATATTACTTAATCATGTCAGGTTTAGGTACAAAACCAACTTTTTTATATACTTTCCTTAGGGTATTATTAGCTTTTCTCTCTGCTTTAATTGCTCCTATGGAATAAATCTTTTCTAAATATTCTTTATCTGATATTAATTCTTTATATCTTCTTTGGATAGGCTCTAAACAATCAATTATAATTTCAGCTAAATCATCTTTGAATTCTCCATATCCTTTGTTTTGATACATTTCAACTATTTCTTCTGTTCTTTTATCTGTTAAAGAAGAAAATATGTCTATTAGATTCTTTAATCCCAATTGCCTGTCATTATAGTCTATATGGTTTTCAGAATCAGTTACTGCTCTCTTTATTTTCTTATAAATCGTGTCTTTATCATCTAAAAGTAAAATATATGCATTTTTATCAGGATCAGATTTACTCATCTTTATAGATGGATCCTGTAAACTCATTATCTTTGAACCTGTGCTTCTAATAAATGGTTCAGGTATGCTAAATGTGTCACTATATTTATTGTTGAATCTGATCGCTAAATCCCTAGCTAGTTCTAAATGTTGTCTTTGATCTTCTCCTACAGGAACTAAATCAGCTTGATAAAGCAATATATCTGCAGCCATCAAAACAGGATATGTAAATAATCCTGCGTTTATGCTTTCATTATATTTCCTTGATTTATCCTTATATTGAGTCATTCTATTAAGTTGTCCCATATATGTTATAGTGTTTAACACCCAGGCAAGTTCAGCATGTTCATGTACGTGTGATTGTATAAAAATGGTCGACTTATCGGGATTCAATCCACATGCTAAATATAGAGCTAATACTTCTAAAGTATTCTTTCTCAAATCTTTAGGTACCTGAGGCACAGTAATAGCATGTAAATCTACTATGCAATAATAGCATTCATATTCATTTTGAAAGTCAGAAAAATTCCTTAATGCTCCGATATAGTTGCCTAAAGTAAGAGATCCTGAAGGTTGTATACCGCTTAAAACTGTTTTTTTATCCATTTCATCACCCTATATGATATTATAAATCCCTTTACCATATAAAGTAAAGGGATTTTAGTAAAATACTAAATTGATTATAACCAATTTATTTAACAATGTAAAGTGTCTAAAGAAAATAGCTAGTCCTTAATATCTTCACTCGATATAAGGTCTAATAAATCCGTAGCTTTGTTAAAATCTTCTTCAGATACATAAACTTCAGTGCCGTAAATTGAATGGCCACTAATAATTCTTAAATAGCCTCCTGAGCCTTTTTCCTTAAGAATATAAGGAATGTCATTGTCTCTAAACAAAGCTTCAATTATTGAAATTAATGTGTTATCTGAAGTTTTAATTAATAATTTTAATTTTATGCTTCCATCTTTATTATTCATTTTTTTCTCCTTTTAATAGGATTATCTTTTAACTGTAATTTAATAAATGTTTAATTGCTTTCGCATCAATTCTTCAAATTCTTCTTTAGGCATTGGCTTGTAAAAATAATAACCTTGAGCATAGTCACATCCTATCTCTTTAATTTGTTCTAGCTGTTCCTTGGTCTCTATCCCTTCAGCTAAGACTTCCATTCCTAATTCATGAGACAAGCGCACTATCATCTCCATGATTTTTCTATCTTCAATATTTTTATCAATCAATTCTACAAATGATTTATCTATTTTTAGTAAATCTATAGATAAGACTTGTAAATATGACAAAGAAGAATAACCAACTCCAAAATCATCTAGTGCAACTTTCCCATCAACATTTTTTATTGTTTCAATTGCTTCGTAACTGCTTTCAAGGTTTTCTATCAAGCTAGTTTCTGTTATCTCAAAACAAGTATTTTTAAATTCATATTTTGAAGACAAACAACTAATGATACTCTTAAGTTCTTCTAAATTGCTTATTAAATTCCCTGATATATTAATCGATATTTTAATATCATTTAATCCAATTGAAGAGAGTTGATTAATCTCTTTTAAAGCTTCTTCGATTACCCAGCAGTCTATTTTTATAATATCTCCGGTTTTTTCAGCATGTGGAATGAAATATAATGGGCTTTCTATTCCGTATCTTGGTCTTTTCCATCTTATCAAAGCTTCTGCTCCGAAAATTTTCATTGTTTTTAAATCTATTTGAGGTTGATATAATAGGAAAAATTCATTTCTATTAATAGCTAATTTTAAATCTTCATTCAATTGGACAGTTTCCTTTATTTTTAGATCAAGTTCATCAAAATAAACAACTGTCCTTCCTTTTCCATATTTTTTAGCATGATTTAAAGCTAAATCAGCTTTCTTAAGCAGATCCTCATAATCCCTTCCTTGCATAGGATAAAAAGCTACTCCAGCACTAAAACTTATATTATATTCTCTATGCAACATAGAATGAGCTTCATTTGAATATTTTAATACTTCATTTATTTTATCCTCTAATTTATTTTTTCGTTCTTTACTATTAAGTAACAATATAATTACATATTCATCCCCACCAAATCTATAAATATAGTTTTCAAAAGGGAATAAAGCAGTTATTTTTTTTGAAATATCAACAAGTAATTTATCTCCTTCGCTATGACCATAAATCTCATTAATTATATTAAAATCATCTATGTCAGAATATACAAATACAATTTCCAAATCATCATGTATCGCTTTTTCTATAAATTTATGAATATCCTTTTGAAGTTTATATACATTAGGTAAACCTGTTAGCTGATCATAATAAGCTAAGTTATATAACTGTTTCTCCATTTCCTTTCTTTGTGTTATATCGCTTCCAATTAATATAATATCACTTATTTTACCATATTCATCATATGAATAAGTGTTACTCCATAATACTGTTTTCTTAACATTTTCCTTAGTTAACAACTCTGTCTCAGTATCTTTTATCGTTACTCCTTCTAAGATAAGTGGAATAAATTGCTCAACAGCTCTTTTATTTTCTTCATCAGGTATTAAATATCTAATATCTTTACCAATTAGTTCAAATTCATCATATCCAAGAAACTTTTGTGCAAATTTATTTATGCTTTGAATTTTCCCTTCTATATCACAGTTGATAACTATTAAAGATATATCATTTAATAATACATTTAAGTAATTCTCTTGCTTTCTATAGTCTTCTTCTAGCTGTAATTTTTCTGTTATATCTAAATGTGAACCACCAATTGCTATAGGCTTACCTGAATCATCTCGCAAGATTTTCCCAGATGTTACTATCCATCTGTAGTCCCCGCTTCTAGTTCTCACTCGTAAAGCATTTTCATAGATTTCATCACCGGAATTCAATACCTTTTCAAAACGTTCAATAGAATATTTTAAATCATCTTTGTGAATGTGTTCTCTCCATTTTTCAATTGTATTAACTTGATTTTGATACTCTTCTGAATATCCAAATTGAGGTTTTGTTAATATAGATGTGTAGTATTTGTTGTCTCTTATATCCCAACGCCATATCCCATTTTCTGATCCTTTTATAGATAAATCAAAAAATTGTTGCATGTCTTTTAACTTGTCCTCGTAAATGTTATAATCTTTTTTCAATTTATCAAGTTTTACAGTTAGATTGGAAATTTCGTCATATGCATTTAAGTTGTTTCTCAGAGCTATAGTGTACTTTTCAAACTGATTTTTTATGACATAATAGAATATAAATGCAGTTATAAAAATATAAAACCATCCTTTATATAATGAAATCAAATATATAGTTCTAGGATTATCTGTAAACAATAGCACGACTCTGTCCGAGAAATAAATCCATGCAGTACCTATTATTAAATACATAGATGTCAATTTAAGACTTTCTTTTTTAGGATTTGTATCGTTAAGCAAATTTATTTTATTTTCATCATCGCAATTTTTTAAAGTCATATTGACCTCCACAAATATTTATAGTTAGTTTATTCCCAGTCTATTGGATTATATTTGTAAAATATTTAAAAACTCATATGCTGCATGTGATAATGTTTTTTCATCTATATAACAAATGCCAATACTCCTTTTTGGTATATCTATTTCTGTTTTAACTTGAATGATTTCTTTCCTAACAATGTACTCATCTGAAAATTCTTTTACCACAAATGCAAACCCAAATCCGTTTTTTACAAATTCTAATACCAAATCATGAGAACCCAATTCGATTTGAGGCCTAATAATTATTTCTTTTGAAAACAAATAATTTTCTACATATTTTCTAGTATTTGATCTCTTATCTAACATTATTAGTGGATACTCCAATACATCTCTTAAAGATATATTATCGTCTATATTCTTAAAATGTTTAGGGCTAGTTACCAAAATATCTTGAATTTCTCTAATTTTTTTTGTTTTTAAATTCGAATTATCAATTGGTAAATTACATATTGCTAATTCAATTTCACCAGATTCAACAAGTTTAACTAATTCATCTGACGTTCTGTTTATAATCCTTAATTGTATTTTAGGATATTTATGTTTGTATTCAAGCAAAGTGTCTATCAGCATATACCTTAATATTGTATCACCAACTCCAATTATCAATGAGCCAAAATCCATTTTCTTTGATTCAAGTATCTTTATTTCCCCCATTAAAATCTGATTTATCCCTGCATTTACATGTTTAAACAATATTCTGCCTTCAGTGGTCAAATTTACTCCTTTGGAATTTCTAATAAATAATGTTACTCCTAGTTCATCTTCCAATTGAGATATAGCTTGAGAAATAGCTGGTTGGCTTACGTAAAGCTTTTTTGCCGCTTTTGTGATGCTTTTTTGTATTGCAACTTCATTAAAGACTTTATATAAATCTAATTTTTCTACCATATAATCTCCCCTTATGTTTGTTATTAAATATATTTATTTTACTAATGACATAATATATTATATACTTAATTCATAAACTAAGCCAATATTTTAGGAGGTTATCATGGAAAGAATTGTTGGAACAACCGTTAGAAGTTTACGCACTCCCATAATAAGAGAAGGAGATAACATTGTTAAAATTTCTATTGACACTCTATTGAAAGCATCCTCAGAAGTTAATTTTGAAATTAATGATAGAGATTGTTTGTGTATAACAGAATCTGTTGTCGCTCGTGCACAAGGAAATTATGCAACTATAGATGATATATCAGTAGATATCATGAATAAATTTTCAGGTGAGCATTTTGGATTGATATTCCCAATATTGAGCAGAAATAGATTTGGGATTATTTTAAAAGGAATTGCTAAAGGTGCAAAAAAAATAACTCTTATGTTAAGCTATCCTTCAGATGAAGTTGGTAATCACCTAGTCGATATGGACGTTTTAGATATAAAAGGAGTTAATCCTTGGACTGATGTTTTAACAGAAAAACAATTTAGAGAATATTTTGGCTACAACAAGCATAAATTTACAGGTGTAGATTATATAGAGTACTATAAATCAATATTAGACGAATTCAATGTAGAATATGAAATAATATTTTCAAATAATCCTCTTACAATTTTGGATTATACAAAGAATGTATTAGCTTGCGATATCCATACACGAGAACGCACTAAAAGTCTTCTAAAAAAATATGGTGGAATCAAGATATATGGATTAGATGAAATATTAACATCTCCTATTAATGGTAGTGGTTATAATCCTCAATATGGGCTATTAGGTTCCAATAAATCAAGTGAAGAAAAAATTAAATTATTCCCAAGAGATGGTCAACCAATTGTTGAAGCTATTCAAAAAGAAATTAAAAATTTAACTGGAAAGACCATCGAAGTTATGATTTATGGTGATGGTGCTTTTAAAGATCCTGTTGGGAAAATATGGGAGCTAGCTGACCCTGTTGTTTCACCAGCTTATACCAAAGGCTTAGAGGGAACTCCAAATGAAGTTAAACTAAAATACTTAGCAGATGATTTGTTCAAAGATTTATCTGGTGATGAATTAAGAAAGGCAATTTCTGATTATATTGCTAATAAAGATGGTTCCTTAGTTGGAGAGATGATTTCCCAAGGAACAACTCCAAGAAGACTAACTGATTTGATTGGCTCATTAGCAGATTTGACATCTGGAAGTGGAGATAAAGGTACCCCTCTAGTTTATATTCAAGGGTATTTTGATAATTATACAAAGTAAAATAGGTAGCTTAAGCTACCTATTTTACTACTAAAACTGACTTGTTTATATAATTTAATACTTTATTAGAAACACTTCCCAAAAGAGATCTAGATGATTCGTTCATTCCTCTTCTTCCCATAACTATCAAATCTACATTTTCTTCTTCTGCAGTTTCAATTATAGCTTCTGCTATGTCTTCAGAGTTTTTTAATCTTGCCTCTGCTTTATAAGGATAGTCAGCAAATAATTCAAGAGCTTCATTAAGTATCGATTTCCCAATCTCTATATTCTTTTTACTCAATTCTGTAGTAAAATCTTGATCGATTATATAAGGATTGTCTTTTAAGCTGTTTACCACGCACAAAATAATTATTTGAGATTCATTATACATACCGAATTCTTTTGCTTTCAATAAAGCTTTTTTTGAATACTCAGACCCATCTACAGGCACTAATATCTTTTTCATTTCCATACCTCCTTTGGTTATTGATACCCATAAATCTCTTAAAATCAATCTCCTTCAAGAAATCTTTTTACACTTTCTACAATTCCATCTTCTCCGATTATTAAAAGAATGTCTCCGCGCTCTATTGTTGCGTAAGGACCTGGTGATAATAATGTTTCATTCCGCCTTCTTATACCTACTATCGTAGCTCCTGTATTTTGCCAAAAATTAATCTCTCCTATTGTTTTGCCTATGAAATTACATTTATCAGTAATTTCTAGTTCAAAAGGAGTCAATGCTGTTATGTTGCTTAAAACACTACTTCTTTCTATTATTCTATCAACAATTTGTAATATTTCTTCTTCTATTTCATTCTTTTTATCAAATAATTCTTGTAATTTAATCCTATATGAAGTTACGCTCTCAATGTTTTTAAATCTATTTATATATTTAAATGCTTTTTCTTTGGATATAATAGTTATGCCACTTCCCTTAGATGATTCAACTACCCCTACATCTTCAAGTATTTTTATAGCCCTCCTTATAGTTTCTGGTGAAACATTGTAAGTGCCGGCTAAAGTAGATCTCCCGTAGAGTTTATCGCCTTCTTCATATTGTCCCTTATATATTGCATTAGCTATGTCTAATGCTATTTTTTCATATCTAGGTGTTGATCTATTCTCTTCCATTTTAACACCTCTATTTTAGTGTTTATTTTTTATGATTTTGTTGATTTCAGTTATTATATAATTAGCATTCATAGCTCTTCCATCATATTTTAGTATTGAATTTTCTACTTTTATATCTGTATACTCATCAATTAAACTCTTTAATTGAGACGAATAATTTTGTTCAACCACCATAACTTTTTTTGCTTTCTTAGCATAAAAATTTAGACTCTTAACTGGAAATGGAAATATGTCTCCATAAACTAAAGCTGCAAATTTAATGTTTTCATCATTTAACCTTGAAACAGTTTCTTTCAGAGCTCCATAAGTAGACCCAAATCCCACTAATAGATAGTCATAGTCCTCATTTCCTATAAATTCAGGTTCTATTAGCTCTTCTTTTAAAGCCTCTAATTTTTTCATTCTTTTCTTCATCATATTAACTCTTGTTTCTATAGATTCATCTATGTTCCCATATTCATTGTGTTCATGGCTATCAACTAAAATTAACTTTTCTTTAGCAATCCCCGGAATTAATCTAGGGGAAATTCCACTTGTTGTATATTTGTATCGTTTATATCTTTCGTCTTCAATATCATTTTCGTTAGAAATATATCTTTCTATTTTGATTTTATTGAAGTCAAAAGGTCTTATTGTAATATCATAGTCAGCCAAATACTCATCCGTCAATAGTATTACTGGTATTTGATATTTTTCAGCTATATTGAATGCTCTGGCAGTCTGATAGAAAGCATCCTCAGGTGTTCTTAATGCAATTACCATTCTCGGAAATTCACCATGCCCTGCATGTATTACAAATCTCAAATCAGCTTGCTCACTTCTTGTAGATAATCCAGTTGCAGGTCCAGGTCTTTGTGCGTTGAACAGAACTATTGGTATTTCCATTATTCCAGCTAAACTCAAAGCTTCTATCATTAGGGCAAATCCTCCACCAGAAGAACCAGTCATTGCCCTAACTCCTGCAAATGAAGCCCCTAGGGCCATATTCAAAGCTGCGACTTCATCCTCAACTTGATCTACAACTATTTCCATTTCATCTGCATGCTTAGAAATATAGCTCATCACACTAGTAGATGGCGTCATAGGGTATCCACAATAGAATTTTAATCCTGCAGCTATAGCCCCTAAAGCTAAAGCTTGATTTCCGTTTATTAATATTTTATCATCTTCAAATCTATCTAATTTATATTTTTGTATCCCAATTTCGTATCCAGCCTCAAATGCTTTAATATTTGAATCTACATCTTTATTCTTAAATATTTCTTCAACTGAATTTTTAGCAATATCCTTTGGTACCCCAAATAGCTTAGCTATATACCCTACTCCAATTGTCCCAATTACTTTATTGTTTCCTATATCTCTTGCGATTTTATTTAATGGTAATTTTAAATAGTTTTCATCAACAAAACTTTCATCTCCAATTATAAGCCCACCAGATTTAAGTTTAGCACTATGCTTATCAATTGTTTCTTGTGTCATCGCAAAAATAATATCTACCTTGTTATCATAAGTGTATAATTCATTGTCAGAAAACCGTATTTGTACAAAATTATGTCCTCCTCTAACCATAGACATATAGTCTTTGTAAGTAAATATATGATAACCAGTTCTCTTTATCATCTTTTCCACTAACTCTGCTACAGTTTCAATGCCTTGGCCCGCAGCACCGCCTATCAAAATCGAATAGTCCATATTCTCCTCCTAATAAAATTCTTTTAGCAGATGTTTAGCATTGTTAGGATCTAATTTGGCATTAACAAGAGGCTCTCCACTTTCAATAAATGAAAACTTTTGTTCATATGTTTCTTTTTCCACTTTGTATAAAATGCCTATAGGTATTTTATCCCCAAATTCTAATGCTTTCTTATAAGCCATATCAAAATTAGTAAAATCATGGCTTTCGTCTAGTTTATAGACCCTGTCCTTGTACCATTTATATGTGTTGACTTTATTCCATACTACACATGGTTGCAATATATCTATATGTGCATATCCTTTATATAATATAGCTTCTTTCATTATTGAAGATAAATGTTTTATATCTCCAGAAAAACCTCTAGCTACAAAGCCTGCTCCCATAGTTAAACTTAATGCTACTGGATTAATAGGGTTAAGTTTAACTCCATCATACTGCAGAGTCGTTTTTTGCCCTAATGCAGTTGTAGGAGAAGCTTGCCCTTTGGTTAGTCCATAGATTTGATTATTATGAACAAAATGAGCAATATTTATATTTCTTCTAATTGCGTGAATAAAATGATTTCCGCCTTCTCCATAAGTATCTCCATCTCCAGATTCTACTATAACAGTTAAGTCTTTATTTGCCATCTTAATTCCTATTGCCGGTGGTAATGCTCTACCGTGTAATCCATTAAAGCCATTTATACCTATATAATGTGGCATCTTAGCAGCTTGTCCTATTCCTGATACTAAAACTGCTTGAGAAGGAGGTATCGATAGTTCTTCTAAAGCAATTTTTAAAGCATCTCTAATCATAAAATTCCCACATCCTGGGCACCAAGATGGTTTCATCAAATCATATTCACATTTCATATTTTATTCCTCCATTAATTATCGCTCATTTATATTATACTTTATTTTAATAATAATTCAAAAATTTGCGTAAAAAAATAAAGGCAGTCAAATTCTGCCTTTATATTGCATAAATATAATCATGAATATCTTTTTTTATAATTTTTGCCGGTACACCCACTGCAGTTGCATTCTCAGGTACATCTTTTAGGACTACAGCATTTGCTCCAATTTTTGAATTGTTTCCAATATAAATTGGACCTAGAATTTTAGAACCTGCGCCAATCATTACATTGTTTCCAATAGTTGGATGTCTTTTTACTCCTTTTTGTGTTCCTACTCCACCTAATGTAACTCCGTGATAAATAGTAACATCATTTCCAACCTCTGCTGTTTCACCAATAACTACTCCCATTCCATGGTCTATAAAAACTCTTTTTCCTATTTTTGCACCAGGATGGATTTCTATACCTGTTTTTTTTCTAGCCCTGTAAGATATCCATCTTGCTAAAGTAAAATGACCTTTTTTATACAATGAATGAGATATTTTATGGGCAGCTATGGCTCTAACTCCTGGCGAAAAAAAGATTGCTTCAAACAAACTGTTTGTTGCAGGATCTTTTTGTAAAACATTTTTACCTTCTTCTATTAAAGTCTTAATCATTTTTATCACTCCAAATTAAATAATGCAGTAGTAAGATATCTCTCTCCTGTATCTGGCAAAACGGTAATAACTTTTCTCCCTGTACCTAATTTTTTTGCTACTTCAAGACTTCCAAAGTAATTTGCCCCAGAACTAATACCAACTAACAGTCCTTCTTCTTTAGCTAAATATCTAGCCCATTCAAAAGCATCTTCATCTTTAACGCTTATAATTTCGTCAACTACATCGTTGTTGTAAATTGCTGGAATAAAATTCGCTCCTATCCCTTGTATCCCATGTGATGATGGATTTTCTCCTGATAGAACTTTGGATTTTTCAGGTTGTACTGCAACTATCATTATATTTGGATTGATTTCTTTTAAAGCTTTTCCCACTCCCGACACTGTTCCACCAGTGCCTACTCCAGCAACAAATGCATCTATCTTTCCTCCAAAATCCCTCAATATTTCTTTTGCAGTAGTTTCATAATGTGCTAGCACATTTGCATTGTTTTCAAATTGTCTTGGCCAAAAATAGTCATTGTCTTTCAATAATTCCTGTACTTTATCTACTGCTCCTTTCATGCCTTTTGCTCCCTCGGTCAAAATCAACTCTGCACCATATGCTTTTAAGATTTTTCTTCTTTCTATGCTCATTGTCTCAGGCATAACTAAAATTACATGATTTCCTAAAACTGTTCCTATCATAGCTAAAGCAATTCCCATATTGCCACTAGTAGCTTCGATTATTGGTTGATTTTTTTTCAGCTTTCCTGTTTTTAATGCATCGTTAATCATATATAATGCTGGTCTATCCTTAACGCTTCCTCCAGGATTGAAGCTTTCAATTTTAACATAAATATCACCTTGATTTTCATTTACTTTTTTCGTTTTAACAATTGGAGTGTTTCCAATTAATTCTAAGATATTTTCATATACCATAATAATGCCTCCTGTTTTATTAATATTTATTCAAACAAAAAAACCTATGCGACTGTATATTAAATATACAGAGGCAAAGGTCTACTTCGCGGTTCCACTCTGTTTGGGAAATCCCATCTCTTTAGATACTTTCATATCTTAGCCAAATAACGGTGGCGGCCGAAAAAGTCTACTAAATATTCAACTTTTTTGCTCATTGGTGCACTTCCCTATAACTATACATAAACTTCTCCCAGCAAATGAAGTTCTCTCTTTGATGTAATCATTATGGTACTTTACCAATTCCTAGCATTTTAGTATCTATTCGATAATATACCATATATTATTTTGTTTTGCAACCATTATTTATCTATTATTTAATAAATCATTAGAAATTTTATTTGCCATATACTTTATTTTCTCAATGTCTAAAGTTTTAAATTCTCTTTTTTCCATCAAAATATTCCCATCTACAATTACAGTATCAACATCACTTCCATAAGCAGAATATGCTAATGTTGAGAAGTAATTATTTCTTGGGCAAAGATGTGGTTTATCCATGTCTAAAATTATTATATCTGCCTTTTTCCCAACTTTTAATGATCCTATCTCTTTTTCTAATCCTAATGCGTATGCCCCGTTTAATGTAGCCATTTTTAGCGTTTCTAAAGCTGATACGCTCATCGGATCATTGTCAACTGCTTTGTTAACTATGCTCGCCATGCTTATTTCTTTAAACATATTAAGATTATTGTTTGATGCTGCTCCATCTGTTCCCAATGCTACTTTTATTCCCGCTTTTAGCATTTTATTTACAGGAGAAAAACCACTAGCTAACTTGAAATTACTACTTGGGTTATTCACTGGGTAAACATTCTTTTCTTTCAATATATTAATGTCTTCATCATTTATATGAACGCAATGCGCAGCAATTGTATGCAGCTCAAATAACCCCAGGTCATAAACATGTCTGATTGGTGATTTTTTGTGAATTTTATAGCTGTTTTCTACTTCATCTTTTGTTTCTGATAAATGAATATGTATGCTTGCATTTAATTTTGACGCTGAACTTATGATTTTTCCTAAAAATTCAGGGCTACAAGTATATGGAGCATGCGGCCCAAACATTATTTTTATCCTGCCATTTAGAGAATTATTGTATTCCTTAAAAAGCATTTCACTTTCATTAATTTTAAAGTCTGATAAATTATTTTCTTCCACTATCCCTCTAGCAAGTGTCCCTCTCATCTTAGATATTTCTAATGCTTCTACTACTTTATCCATAAAAAAGTACATATCACAAAATGTAGTCGTTCCAGAAGCAATCATCTCAGCCATACTCAACAAGCTAGCCCAAAAAACATCTTCAGCTTGTAGTTTAGCTTCAGCAGGCCAAATTTTTTTCGTTAGCCATTCTGAGAGATTCATATCGTCAGCATAATTTCTAAAAATACTCATTCCTAAATGAGTATGGCAGTTAATAAGCCCCGGCATTGCTAACTTATTTAATCCATCTATTGTATAATCTACAATATTTGGATTAATTTCATCATTTCCTATAAATTTAATTAAATTATTTTCAATTAAAATATTGGATTTTTTAAATACGTTATCCTGCTCATCCATAGTTACTATATCGATATTTTTTATTAATATTCTCATCGTTTCCTCCTCTAATTTAATATAGTATTTACATTGTAGATATCTTTTTTTCTAAATGTCACTAGAGATAATATAAATCTAACTATTAAATCTATACCCATAGCAATCCATATCCAATAAATCTCTGCATTAAAATAATGAGTAAATAATAACACTAATGGTATTCTAACTCCCCAGAGGCCAACTCCTATATTGAGCATGCTAATCTTAGGATAACCAGCTCCTCTTAAAGCTCCATTAAGAACTCCTGCAATATTTTGAGGCAATTGAACTAATCCCATCACAAATAAATATTGTGCACCTAATGCTATAACTTCAATTTCCGGTGTCAATAGTCTCATTATTTGGTAAGGAAATATAAGCAATGCTAAAGATGCAATGGTTGTAATTATAATTGAGTATTTGTATATGTATCTCATATATTTTCTTGCTAATTCGTTATCCCTCGAACCAATAGATTGGCCTACAAATGTTGAAGCTGCTATTCCAAAGCCAGCTGCTGGCATATATGATAAGGATTCTGCTTGTAGACCTAACTGATAAGCTGCATAAGCTGTTTCCCCATAATTAAGTATAGCTCTTGTAATTATTATCGATGCAAATTGCCAAAAACTCATCTCTAATACTGTAGGCATTGAAAATTTAACTAGCTTATTGATTTCATTGTAACTTATAAATTTCTTAAATTTTAAAAATTTCAATTTAAAGATTTCTTCCCTGTAGATCAATACAACTAATCCAACTATAGCGGCTATTAAATAACTAGACACATATGCTATTGCAGCCCCTTTTAACCCTAAAGCTGGCAAACCAAGTTTTCCGAAAATTAATACATAACTTAATATTATATTGAAAAAATTTAAAACCAATACTATAAACATTGGAGTCTTAGAATTTCCCATCCCTTGAAAAACACCTGAAACTAGCAATATTAATGCTGTAAAAGGTAAACTAAACACAATAATATTTAGATATGAATTTGCTGATTCCAACAAAGTAAACGTTGGATTAAAAATTGATAGTAATTGCAAACTATATCTCTTGGTTATGTAAACGAATAACACGGATAAAAATATTAATATAGCAAATGCACAAATTGTCGTTTTTCTAATCTTATCATTGTCTTTAGCCCCAAACCCTTGCGCTACATAAACTGAGGTTCCTGTTGAGATCCCCTTGAAAATCGCCCAAATTATCCTGAAAATTATATTGCTTAATCCTACAGCTCCAACTGCAATTTCACTAATTCTTCCAACCATTGCCATAGAAACAACACCTGCTGTCATCTGCAATATATTTTCTCCAGTAATAGGAATAATCATTGATAAAATTCTAGATCTAATTTTTTTGTCATTTTCCATAGATTTCTCCTCTAAGCGCAGAAACTTATTAATCTTAAAACATCTAAATAGTCATCTGACTCATAATGGATTGTTTTATCTCCTAATCTAGATACTCCTTTATATGTTGAAAATCTATAGGCATCATAATGATTGAAATATTCTATATCAACAGAAAAATATTTTGGCAAGCCTATATTGTTACTTATCAATTTTGTTTCAAATACTTTAGTTACATTCTCTTCAATAAGCTCTAATGCTAATTCGGGATGAATATTAATAGTGGAATTGCCTACTCCTTCTTTTACTGCTACTGTAGCTATATTTGGATTATATAGTTTTACTTCTTCACACAAACCCTTATCTCCTGATAAAAATGCTATTGGTACTTTGAAGTATTCAGCTATATAAGCATGAATTAAAAATTCACTTGCTATCTTCCCATTAATCATTATTTTTGATATTTTTAAACTCATAGTGTGGGATAAGGGATTATTTGAAGATGATGCTGGCGAATGATATCCTATGAAAAGTATTGCATCAAAACTTTCATCTAGTCCCTCAACCATAGAAAATATACTTCCGCTCCACGCTCTTATGAGTTTTGTATTTTTGGGTAAATAACTATGATCTATATTTCTTCCACTATCATGAGCATCTTTAATAATAATTTCTTTAGCTCCCATTTTATTTAGTGCCATACAACATGCATTTACTTCTTTTGTCATTTGCATAGAAAAGTAATTATATGACTGCTCTTTTTTTTCAGTTTCATCCCAGGAAGTAGTACCAGTTATCCCTTCTATGTCAGCACTTACATATATTTTCATAAATATCCCCCTTAAGTTTCTATACTCTAAATAATATAACAGATTTAATATAAAAGCTATATTATTTAATGTAAATTCTAAAACTATTTGGTATAATTTATTAATACAATAACCATATTAGGAGGAAATTTATGGACTATATAGTTAAAGCTTTTATCGAGATACCAAAAGGCAGCAGCAATAAATATGAATATAATAAAGAATACAAAGTATTTGAACTTGACAGGGCTTTGTTTTCTCCAATGTTTTATCCGACTGATTATGGATACATACCTGATACTTTAGCAGAAGATGGTGATCCTATAGACATAATGGTATTGCTAGCTCATCCTACTTTCCCTGGATGCTTAATAACAGCTAGAGTTATCGGAATGTTTATGATGGAGGATGAAAAAGGAAAAGATGAAAAAATAATAGCAGTACCTTTAAATGATCCTAGATATGAAGATATGAAATCCGTAGATGATATGGGTTCTCATCTAAAAAAAGAATTTGAGCATTTCTTTAAAGAATATAAGAGATTGGAAGGTAAAGAAGTCATAGTTGGAGGATGGACTGGCGTAGAAGAAGCCATTGAGGCTATTGAAAGGTCTAGAGAAGCTTATAAAAATTCAAAATAAGATCATCTATTTGATAATAATTATCATTTACAACGGTCATATATTGTGCTATAATTAATTCGGCTTAAATTATCGCGGCAATTTTAAAGGAGTTGATAATTTAATGGCGAATATGAAACAACCTAGATTCAAACAATCTAGAAGATTGGGACTTAATGTTTGTGGTCATCCTAAAGCAATGGACAGAGCCCAAAAAGGCACTTCTAGAGCTGACAAAAAATTGTCCGAATATGGAAGGCAATTATTAGAAAAACAAAGATTAAGAGCTTATTATGGTGTCATGGAAAAGCAATTTACAAAATATGTAAAAATGGCAAAGAAATCTCCAGATCAAACTGGACATGCACTTGTTAAGCTATTAGAAACTAGATTGGATAATATAGTATATAGGGCTGGATTTGCAAGTTCTATAAGGCAGGCTAGACAAATGGTAGTCCATGGTCATATTTTAGTGAACAATAAAAAAGTGGATATACCCTCTTATATTATATCCGTCGGTGACATAATTACTTTGAAAGAAAAATCGAAATCAGTAGAACTTTTTAAAAACAACTTTGAAAGTAATTTATTAAACACACTGCCCTATCTAATAAAGGACGAATCAAATATGTCAGTAAAACTAGAAAGAATGCCTAACAGAGAAGAAATCCCAATTGAGATAGAAGATCAATTAGTTGTGGAATACTACTCAAAAGCAATGTAGAGCTGAATTATATCAGCTCTACATTTTTTGATTTCAATACCTTTTAACAAATAGATTCATATTTTTCTTTAAATTCTTTTTCTACATAGTCAGTAGTTTTTTTAGGTTCAAACAATTTTGCATCTTTTACAGCTTTCAATTTTGCTTTTTTATCTTCAAACATAAATCCATCATGTAAGAATACTTCCTGACAATTCAATGGCCAGATTACACTTTCTCCGAAATCTTCAAAACCGAAATAATTATATGTTTCTCTTGCCATTTCAACAGTAATTTCATTCACAGAATTGTATTTTTTGGTTTCGCCTAACATTTGCATCATAGAATATATTATTTCCCAGTTTTGATATCCTGATAGTGCTGGAATAGCTGAGTATAATTTTTGTATTCTTCTTTCACTATTGGTGAAAGTCCCTTTAGATTCTGCATAACTTACTGCCGGAATCACACAGTCTGCTTTTTTAGCAGTAGTTGTCAAGTAAAGATCACTAACAGCTAAAAATTCTAATTTTTCTAGAGGAAGTCCTTCAATGTCTTCTCCTAGTATAAGCATCGCTTTGATTGTATTGTTTTCAATCTTATTTTTAATTTCAGAGTTAGGCTTGTCTATTTTAAGATCAGCTAATCCTTGACTGTTATTTTTTGGTTTCAGTTGAATTATTCCCCTTCTAGCTTTTCCTATTTGCCCAGAAACAACAGCTATGCTTGCTATGAGTCTTTCAGCTTCGTCAGTTATGTTGTTTTCATCAAATACTATTATAGCTTTCTTACTTGTGGTATAATCTTTTGCTAAGTTGATTATATCTTCTGAAGCTATTACTCCATTTAGGCTTTCTTTAAGTTCTACAAATCCATCTGCTTTCTTTGGTTCATATCCTAGATCAATTATTGCTTTTAATAACTGTTTTAGAATATCTAAATTATTTTCAGGAGTTATATTTAACTTGGCCCAATCATTTATTTGATCATAGGAATCATTTATGGTTACCAATTTAGCACCCTTTTCAACAGCATTTTTTACTTTTAATGCAGCGATAGTATGATTTTTCATCATATTTGTTCCTATTGCTAATATAAAATCAGCATTTTCTAATTCCTTAAATGTGCTAGTTGAAGCATCTACTCCAATAACTTCTTCTATACCTCCATAGTTTCTGTTAAAGCATGTGATATTATCTGTCTTTAATATATCGTTAGCCAATTTCTTTGCTAAATATATCTCTTCATTTGTATATCTATCTGATATTGCTATTGCAATTGAATCTGGTCCATACTTAGCTATTGTAGATTGAAGTTTTTTAGCAGTAACTAATAGAGCTTCTTCAAATGTTGTTTCTTTAAACTCTCCATTTACCTTCAATAGTGGTTTTACTAACCTCTTATTTTGTTTTGCTATATTGTATCCAAATCTCCCTCTAGCACAAAGTAACCCATTGTCAACTTCACTGTTTTCTTTTGGTAATGCTCTATAAAGCATATTTCCTCTTGTGTTAAGGTTTATATTGCATCCAACAGAACAATATGAACAGATTGTCTTCGTTTCTTCGGTTTCAACAGGTACAGATTTCTCAATTTGAAGCCTTTCTTGTAAAGCTCCTACAGGACAAGCTGTAACACATTGTCCACAAGAAATACAATTTGTTTCTGTTAAATCTAATTCCATAGCTGGTTTTACAATTGTATCAAATCCTCTATTCACAAGGCCTAAAGCCCCATTATCCATTATTTGATCGCAAATTCTAACACATAATCCGCACAAGATACACTTATCAACATTGCGAACTATAAATGGATGATTGTCTTTATCTTCTCTGTGATGTTTTTCCCCATCATATTTTTCTGGTTCTACATCATATTCGTTTGCATATCTATAAAGTTTACATTCAAAGTAATCATGACAACCACATTCTAAACATCTCTTAGCATCTTCTACTGCTTCTTCTGTTGAAAATCCTAGATTAACTTCTCTAAAATTATCTCTCCTTTCCTCAGCAGATAGATGTCTCATTTTTGATCTATATTTTATTTCTTTATCCTTAACATCTTCTTTAGAAAAATCTTTTCTCTCTACAACATATGGTTTTCTATAAGGTACTAGGTTCCCTTCTAAGAAAGAATTGATTACTTTTGAAGCTTTTTTAGCATCTCCTATTGCTTTTATAGCTATATTGGCTCCTTGGTTAATGACATCTCCACCTGCGAATATGCCTTCTACATTTGTAGTAAAAGCATTTTCATCAGCTGCAATAGTTCCTTTTCTTGTTTTTTCAATTATTTCAAAGCCTTCAAGGTTCGACTCCTGCCCAATTGCACCAATTACGAGGTCTACATCAATAAATTCAAATTCTCCTTCAATAGGTATAGGCTTTCTTCTTCCCGAAGCATCCTCTTCTCCTAACATCATCTTCTGTAATTTAATCTTAGTCGCTTTCCCATTTTCTCCAATTATCTCAATTGGTGCAACTAAAAATTTAAATTCCACACCCTCTTCTCTAGCTTCTTTTATTTCTATTTCTTCAGCAGGCATTTCGGCTTCTGTCCTTCTATATAAAACATACACTTCTTTTGCGCCTAATCTTACTGCAGTTCTAGCAGCATCCATCGCAGTATTTCCACCACCGACAACAGCTACTCTATTACCTATTGCAAGAGGTTCATTAATAGTGACTTTCCTTAAGAAGTCTATTCCACCCATTACTCCTTCTAGATCTTCACCTGGCACTCTTAAGCTAGAACTCTTCCATGCTCCTATAGAAATATAAACAGCATCGTAATTTTTTCTTAAATAATTAAGATCTAAGTCTCTGCCTATTTTTATATTGTTTAGCATTTTTACGCCCATTCTTTGAATGATTTCAACCTCTCTGTCTATTACATAAGATGGCAGCCTATATTCTGGTATCCCATATCTGAGCATACCACCCATTTGAGGCATTTGATCATAAATATCGACTTCATGTCCAAAAGTTCTTAAGAAATAAGCACATGATAATCCCCCAGGTCCTCCACCTATTACAGCTACTTTCTTTCCTGTAGGTGTTGGAATTTCTGGAATAAACACGTCTTCACTATTTAGATCTATATCTGCCAAAAATGCTTTCATATGAGCTATCGAAATTGGTTCTTCAACTAATTGTCTTCTACAAGCATCTTCACATGGATGTGGGCATACCCTACCTATACTAGCTGGCAATGGCAACTGTTCCTTTATAAGTTTCAAACCCTCTTTAAATTCCATATTTGCAGCTAAACCAACATATCCTTGACAATCTGTATTCCCTGGGCATGCTAGTACACAAGGTGGTCTGCAATCACCAGTGTGGTCAGATAGAAGCAATTCAAGTGTGTTTTTCCTAGAGCTTATTAGTCTTTCTGAGTTTGTTGTAACTACCATACCTTCGCTAGCCATAGTAGCACAGGATCTAAGAAGTTTAGGATTCCCTTCAACTTCTACAACGCATAATCCGCAAGAACCGTATATTTCAATTTTTTCATCGAAACACAAAGTAGGGATATTTATATTGTTTTCTCGAGCAATTTGTAATATAGTCTGTCCATCCCTACCAACTACTTCTCTTCCATCTATGTTTAAGTGAATAAAAGACATATTTCACCCCTACCTTCTTATAATATATTTACAGCATCAAATTTACATACTTCATAGCATTTTCCACATTTAATGCAAATTTCTTGATCTATGACATGGATTTCTTTAACTTTTCCACTTATTGCACCAACCGGACAATTTCTTCTGCAAACTCCGCATCCAATACAGTTGTCTTTAACTTCATATCGGATTAATGCTTTACAGGACTTTGCCGGACATTTCTTATCTCTTATATGTGCTTCATACTCATCTCTAAAGTATCGAATTGTGCTCAATACTGGATTTGGAGCGGTTTGGCCAAGTCCGCAAAGTGAACCGTCTTTTACTTCAACTGCAAGTCTTTCAAGTAATTCAATGTCTCCTTCTCTTCCATTACCATCTACGATTCTTTCGAGTATTTCTAACATTCTCTTCGTTCCAAGTCTGCATTGAACGCATTTACCGCAAGATTCTTTTCTGGTAAAATCTAAGAAAAATCTAGCCATATCAACCATGCATGTGGTTTCATCCATTACGACCATCCCACCAGAGCCCATTATAGCTCCTACTTTTGTCAAAGATTCATAGTCAACAGTTACATCCTCTAAAAATGCTGGAACACATCCTCCAGATGGTCCTCCCATCTGAACAGCCTTGAATTTCTTATCGTTTAATATTCCGCCGCCTATGTCATATATTATATCTTTAATTGGAATACCCATTGGCACTTCTACAAGTCCGCCTTTTTTTATCTTACCAGTCAATGCAAATACTTTTGTACCTTTCGATTTATCAGTGCCAAAACTTGCAAAAGCTTTTCCACCATTCCTAATAATCCAAGGCACATTTGCAAATGTCTCTACATTGTTTATATTTGTAGGCTTTCCCCAATATCCTTTTTGTGCAGGAAAAGGTGGTTTGATCCTTGGCATACCTCTTTCTCCTTCTAATGAAGCTATTAATGCAGTCTCTTCTCCACATACAAATGCCCCAGCACCTGCTTTTATTCTAATATCAAAATTAAATCCTGTTCCTAGGATATTTTCCCCTAAGTAACCTTTCTCTTTAGCTTGTTGTATTGCTATTTCAAGTCTCTTTATTGCAAGTGGATACTCAGCTCTTACATATATAATTCCCTCTTGAGCTCCGATTGCATACCCACCAATTATCATGCCTTCTAATACCCTATGTGGATCTCCTTCAAGGACGGATCTATCCATAAAAGCACCTGGATCGCCTTCGTCTGCATTGCATACCATATACTTAGGTGTTTCTTTCTCAATCTTAGCAGCATTCCATTTAAACCATGTTGGAAATCCAGCTCCACCTCTGCCTCTTAGTCCGGATACCTTAATCTCTTCTATTATGTCGTCTTGTGACAATTGAGTCAGGCATTTCTCAAGAGCTTTGTACCCTCCCCTAGCTATGTATTCTTCAATTCTTTCGGGATTTATTACTCCGCAATTTTCTATCGCAATCCTAACTTGTTTGTTTAATGCTTCTTCATCTTCATTTGAAATCTTTTTTTCTGTAATTATGTCTTTATTCATTGCTTTATTTACTAAATCAAGTATTTCATCGTCTTTTACTTTAACAAATCTATCAAATTTGCCATCATCATAATATATATCGACTATAGGCTCTAAATGGCACATCCCGACACATCCTGTTATGTCGAGCTTTATATCTAATCCTTGGTCTACTTGTTCTTTTAATACATCGTATACTTTTTTTGCGCCAGCAGCTATACCACAACTTCCTAAGCCAACTACTACTTTCATTACTTTTCACCTCTTTTTTGTAATGTAGCTTCTTTTATTTCCCTCAATATGTTTTTAGCTTTATCGGGTGTCAAACTACCATATGTTATTCCGTTAATCATCATTACAGGTGATAAGCTGCAGCATCCTAGACATGCCACATTATTCAGTGTAAATACATTGTCTTCAGTTGTCTCTCCATTTCTAATTCCTAATTCCTCATTGATAGCTTCTTCTATTCTGTCTGCGCCATTTACATGGCATGCTGTGCCTTTGCAAAGCATTATTAAATTGTCTCCAACTGGTTTTAACCTAAACTGTGTGTAAAAAGTTGCAACTCCATAAATTTGTGAGGTATGAATCCCAGTCTCTCTAGAAATATGTTCTAGAGCAGATAATGGAAGATACCCGTAAATTTCCTGCGTATGCTGTAAAATAGTTATCAAACTTCCCGGTACATTTTTGTACTTGTCTAAGATTTCATCCATCAATCTTAGATCTACTTCTTCGTCTCTGAAGTGTTTTTTTAAATCTTTAGCACCACAGCACTCCACAATACCAACTCCTTTACAAAAGATATTAGCCTTCAATAGCATTATATATTATAGTTAGAAAATAAACAATAAATAAAGCTATTTGTTCTTCTTTGTTAATTATATAACTTTGTTTACAAAAATGTAATTATTTTTTCAATATTTACACAAAACCCTTTTTATTGAAATTGTGATTATAGTAGATAAAAAGGGTTTTATGTTACTTCTTTAATTCATTCTGCAATTCTACAATAGACTTTAGACTAATTTTGCTTCTATCTATGTCTAATAGATCAAGTATTTCGTATAGCTTGCTCTCATCTCCTACCTCTATTTCAATATAGGGGTAAGGGTATGTTGCTTCATCCCAAATATCGAAGAATATTTGTGCATCCCTAAATTCATATACCTTTCTTTTCTTATATCCAATATTTATTTTGTCAAATCCCAATTCTCTTAACAAAGTCAACATTGTCTCTTTGGAGTCTATTTTAACATTTAGCTCCAAGTTTTCTCTCAAATCATCATTCTTAATGTTCTTCTTAAGGGTTAAAGTTAAGTCAGTTTTTGAATTTAACCTATCTTTAGTCTCTCTTATTCTAAGATATGCATCGGTGTAAGACTTAATTGGATTTTTTGTGGAATCTATTAAAATATTCTCCTGTTCCTCATCTGAAATGAGCGTACCTCCTTGATCAATTACCTTCCTCTCAACTTCATTTAAATCAACATTTAGTATTTTTACTTCTAGTTCTTTTTGCATAAGCAACTCTCTTCCACTAAAGAATAAGCATCTTTATCGCATATGACAGTTAAATTAGAATGTAGATGCAAGAAAGACACAGGTAGATACGTAGTAATTCTGTCTTTAGTCAAAAATTCAAATAGTGCTTTACTTTTACTTTTTCCACTGGCTAATAGGATTATTTCTTTACTTTTTAATATTGAACCAATTCCCATAGAGATTGCTTTTTTAGGAACTTCATCAAGTGAATTGAAAAATCTCGAATTAGCTATAATTGTATCTTCAGTTAAGTCAACAACAGATGTCTTAGTATTTAAATATTCGCCAGGCTCATTAAAAGCAATATGACCATTGCCACCAATCCCTAATATCTGGACATCAACTCCTCCTGACTTTTCTAATCTATTCTCATATTCCTCCACTTCTTTACTTAAATCTAAAGCCTTTCCATCTGGGATATTTACATTTTTCAAATCGATATTTATCCATTTGAAAAGATTCTCCATCATGAAATAATAGTAGCTATTAGGATTGTCTTTATCCAATCCCACATACTCATCTAGATTGAATGTTGTTATTTTGCTAAAATCAATTTGGCCTTCTTTATACATTTTTACTAACTCCTTATACGTTCCAATAGGTGTGGAACCTGTAGCTAGCCCCAATATGATGTTAGGTTTTTCTTTTACTTTTGATCCAATCATTTGTGCACAAACTTTACTCATCTCATCGTAATTCTCTTTTACTATTACTTTCAATATCATCACTCCAAATCTTTTTTAATTTAAAATCTAAATAATCGCTTGACACAAGATAACACGTTATGCCCTCCACATCTCCCTCGACTGCATATTTATGTCCCTGAGAATGCAAATGCCCATAAATACATATATCCACTTCATATTTTTTTAATATATAAAAAAAATCATTGGGCTTTAAATTCAAATCGAAAGGAGGATAGTGCAACATTGCTATTTTAAGCTTTGCTGATTTAGGCATTGTAGTCAATGATTTCTCTAATCTCATCAACTCTCTATTATATATTTTTAAGTCATCTTCAGTAAATAGCTCGGAATCCTTTGATGACCAAGCTCTTGTCCCAGCTATAGCTATTCCATCGTATATATATGAATCATTTTTTAAAAAATGTATTGTATTAAGGCCTAGAGAATTTAATTTAGCTACACTACTCCACCAATAGTCATGATTACCTTTTATCAAAACCTTTACGCCAGGCAAGTCGTTTATTTTCATCAAATCTACTTTGGCTTCTTCTAATTTTAACGCCCAAGATATATCTCCGGGTATCAATACTAGATCATCGTCTTTTACATTTTCTATCCAATTCTGAAATATTTTTTGTTCATGATTTTCCCACTCTGTTCCGAATATATCCATTGGCTTAGTATTTGTGGAATCTAAATGCAAATCACCAATTGCATAAATCATTTTACACCTCTATTCATCAGTTAATTGTATAAAATTTATTTCATTCTTAAACTCATCTAGCAATCTTTTTTCCCTATCATGACATGTAAATATGATTACTTGTCTTTGATTACTAATCTTATTGAGTATTTCCAAAGTATTCCTCAGCCTCTCTTCATCAAAATAAACAAAAGCTTCATCGATAATAAGAGGAAATTTTTCTGCGCCTATTTCCTCACTTAAAGCTAACCTCAAAGCAAAGTTTATCTGGTCTATAGTCCCATAACTAAGTTTGTCTAAACTGATAAGTATATCTGTTTTTGGCTCCAAAACTGAAATACCCATCTCTTTATCCATTTTAATTGAAGAATATTTACCTTTTGTAATATATTTAACTTTTTCACCTATAATCCTATTAAATTCAGGGGCAAAATTTTGATGTATTTCTTCAGAAATTTTGTTGATTTTGTTTATTGCCATATCTATTGCATTAATTTCTAAATCGTATTCTTTAATTTTATGTGATAGCAGTTCATTTTCTTCTATTAAAAAAGACTCTTCTTCGAATAAGTTACCTATAGTCTTCAATGATCCTTCTATATTACTTAATTTTTTTTCTAATTCAATTATCATTTTTTCTTTTGCCTCTATTTCCAGCACTAAGTCCTTCTTATTTTCATAGTCTAGTGGAATATCTAAGTTAGTTATGCCTGAAAATTCTCTATCTAAATCATCAAAACTATCAGACTCTAAAATAACTTTTAATAGTTCCTTACTAATTCTTAACTCATTAATTAAAGTTTCTTTCTCCTTTTGTTTTTCATGCTCTTTTATTAAGTTTTCTAAATTATCCACTTCAAATATAAGCAATTCTTTCTCTAGTTCTTTTTGTTGTTTTTCGTAATCTGTTTGAAGAGAAATTCTTTTTCTTTCTAGTTCTTTAATTCTCATCTCCATTCTATCAATATCTTTTTTATCTAGATTTAAATTGCTTAATTCTTGATTCAATTTATTGATTTCATCCCTTAAATCTCCTTCTTCTTTTAAATCTAGTTCTTTCAATAGTAATTTGTAATTTCCCTTATCTTTATTATATTTATCTATAAGATTAGCTTTTTCGTTTAATATTCTTTTTCTATGTTGTAGAAAATAAAATAAAACCCATATTAATTGAACTGCAAAAAAAGATGTAAAGTTCCCATTATAGTATGAATTTATTGAAACAAAAACAACAAAAACTGGTAATAATACCATAAAGATATTTATGAATTTAACTTTTGATTTTAAGGAAGTATATGGTTCTAGATCATTAATTAATGCTTTATTATTCTCTGGATTCATTTTTAACAATGCTTCTAATTTCTTAAGCTCATCATTTATCTCTTTAATCCTAAACTCATTGAACATAACATTTTTTAGATTTGCATTTATGTAATCTACTTCTCTCTCAATTATTCTTAATTCCTCTTTTATGTTATCTAAATTTTTGTTAATATTTTTAAATCTGTATAAGTCATCATTGCTTATATTTATTCCATTAGCCATCGATTCTGTTTTTTTAGTAATCGAGTTTATCTTTTCTATCAATTCCTTAGCTTTTAAATATTTTTCATATCTTTCATATGTTTTAATATAGATCATTTTATTATTTATATCATCTAATATTTTATTTAATTCACTCAAGTCTTCTTTTATTTTAAGTCTTTGAGTTATTAATTCGATATATTGCTTTTTATCAATTTCTATTTCTTTAAGCCTTTTTTTATTAACATCTAATTTGTCAATTATCTTTTTATAATCGCTTGTACTAGCTTTTATGCTCCCTATTTCCTTTTTCCTTTGTTCAAGATTTTTTATTGCTCTGTTAATAGATATATTCTCATCGTTTGTTTGATACTTATTCGATAACCATTCCCTTAGTTCTTCAGATATTTTCTTATCGACTGAAATTTGATTTTGTTCTATTGATATAGTATTTTTAAATGTCTGATAATCCATATTGAAGAAGTGAAAACCAGGTTGTATAATTCTTGTTTGTCCTGAATTAGCAAGATTCTTTGTTATATCTTCTCCTGTGATTTCATTGTATACTCTTAATTGTTCTTTGCTTTTACTAAATGTACGTTCTATTCTTATTAATCCCGATTCATATTCAAATATAATGCTTCCTCTATAATCTTGCCTGTCAAAAGGTTCGTATTTCTTAAACTCATCAAGATAGATTGTTTTTTTAACATTAGGCTTTATGAAACCATAAAACATTCCATGAATAAAAGCTTGTAATGTGGACTTCCCGGCTTCATTTTCCCCATATATCAAATTTAATCCATCATCAACTTCCAAAGTATAATTTTGAAATTTGCCGAAATTTGTCAATATAAGTTTTTTTAATTTCAACTCATTCAATCCCTTCTAACAAGGTGCTAAGTCCTATGTATAATGATTTTCTAAATAATTCCTCTTTTAATTCTTCTTCAGTAAAACTATCAATATAATATTGAATCAATGTATTTTCATATTTATTTTTAAGTTCTCGCAAATCAAAATCTAAAATAGTGTTGTCAATAATCTCAACATAAAAGTATTCTCTTTGTAAATATTCCTTAATTATATTTATCTCAAAATCTTTTGCTCTTATTCCATTTATTTCGAGAATTAAAAAGTCTAAATTGCAATTTTCACTATCATTTTTTACTAAGTTAATTACATCGAAATAGTTCATTTCAGCACTTATATCTATCTTCTTTTTAATATATTTCCTTTTAGCAAATGGTATGAATTTAAATGTATTTTCATCACCTATTGTGCCCTCAATATAGCCTCTTTCGCCAGTTTCCGATATATCTAATGGTTCTAAGCTTCCGCAATAAGCTATGTTGTCATATATAAATTTGGGTTTGTGAATATGCCCAAGGGCAACATAATCAAAATTTAAACTCTTTATCTCATTTATATTTAAGTTCAAATAGTCTTCAGTTTCATCACCATGAAGTATTAAGATATTAGTTGAATTTTCTTTTATTTTTATTTGGCTCAATAGATTAGTATTTTTAATTGTTAACTTATCCCATCCAAAGCCATAAATGTTTAAATTTAAGTCCTCAAAATATATATTTTCAAGACCATTTTCCCCTATTATTATTACATTATCTGGCCATTTCTCCGTAGTATAAAAAGATCTATTGCTAACTATATCATGATTCCCACTAATTATTACTACTTTAGTTGATAAAATTCTCTCAAATAATCCCTTTAACCTAAAAAAATCTTTGAATGTAAAAGAATCATTTTCAAATAGATCTCCAGCGATTAAAAGTACCTCTATATTCTCTGATTTTACTTTGTCTATCAATTTTTCAAATGTTTCCCATATTTCTCTTCTTCTTATGCTCCCTATTTCCCCTCCAAAATGGGAATTTTTAAATTTCGATCCTAGATGGATATCCCCAGTGTGGATGAATTTAAACATATTTACACCTCTATCCTAAATTATTATAAGATGTTATATTTATGATGTTCATATTTTCTTTTATTTCAGTTAGACCAATTTCCTTAAAATTGTCTCTATCTAACAAACCACAAGCAAAGGCTAATCTTATCATCATTTCAATATCATAGCCTCTATTAATTGAATTTGCAATCCCTGCCATTAAATATCCTTGATTAAGTTTTATCTCTTTGTTTATCTTTATTTCTATATTAAAAACTTTATCATCAGTTACAGCTAAATATTTGCCTTCTTCTTCCACCACTACTAACCTGCTTATATTCTTTTCTAATAAGTAGTTTGCAGCTTTAATTATGTCTTTATCTGAATAAAGTTTTATATGTAGTATTTCTTCTAAAGTTTCAACATCAATAGTACAACTGTCTAACTTCATTTCCATTGCATGTTTGTAGTTAAATGAGTTTATTGGTATTAAAACTTTTATATTATGCTTAAAAAAATTATTAATTATTAATTTTAGTGCTTCATCTTCAATAATACTATGATGATCAAATGATAAAAATACAATATTATTATCTAATATAATATCTGTCATAACTTTTAAAAATCTATTTACTTCTTCACTTGTAAGCCTCATTTTATTATCTTTTAAAATTTCATATCTATCTGGATAATTCAATATTAAATTTTCATTTACACTATCCTTAATATCTACTGTTATTATATCAATTCCAACAGTGTTTATTTTTTCAAAATAAATTTTGCTTGTATTATTACTACCAATAAAAGTTAATAATTTACTATCTTGTCCTAGAATATTGCATATGTTAATGAAATCAATGCCTTTTCCTTGTGCACTATCATATGTTCTTATTATATTAAATTCATGTGAACCGACTTTTTCCAATATCATATTTTTTTGATATGTGGGCTGAAGTTCAATAGATAAAATCATAAAATCACCTCCATATCTATTAGTACCCATAAATATAGTAACACATGCTATTCTTAGATTGAAAGAATATTGTATAAATAATATAATTAGCTTAGAGGTGAATAAATATGAAAGATTATAGCATTTTTGATATAATTGGTCCCATTATGGTCGGTCCTTCGAGTTCACACACCGCTGGTGCTGTAAGATTAGGAAAAACTGCAATGGAATTAGCTGAAAAAAATTTTTATAAAGTGGTATTTTATTTGCACGGATCTTTTGCAAAAACTTACAAGGGCCATGGAACAGATAAAGCTTTAGTTGCTGGTATATTAGGATTTGAACCTCATGATGAAAGAGTTAAAAATTCATTAGAAATAGCATCTCATTCTAATTTGATAATAGAATTTAATGAAATTGAATTTGATTATGCACACCCAAACACTGCAAAAATAGAATTTCACTATTCGGATAAACCTAGCTTTTTTATTATTGGTTCTTCTATAGGTGGTGGAAATATAGTAATAACAAATATAAACGGTGACGATGTTGAATTCACAGGCAAATACCCTACTATATTGTTAAAATACATAGATAAAAAGGGTATTATAAGTCAAATAAGCACAATACTATCAAATAATGATATCAATATCGCAAATATGAAAGTTACTAGAGACAATAATTTGGCTACATTTTTATGCGAAACTGACAATCTAATAACCGATAAAGTTAAAGAAGAGATATTAAAAATTAACAATTATTATATTGCACGATTTATAAATCCAGTTAGGGGTTGAATTTATGTACAATAAAGCCATTGATATATTAGAATTATGTAAAAAAGAAAATAAGAAAATTTCAGAAATTGCTATAAAAAAAGAAATGATTACTAGAAATATCACAAAGGAAAAGGTTATAGAGGAGATGAAAATTGTTTACGAAGTGATGAAGAAATCAGCCACTTTAGGTTTAGAAACACCTTTAATATCCCACTCTAAAATAACCGGTGGTAATGCTCTTAGAATTAATAACTATAAAAAAGCTAATGATACTTTAAGCGGAGAATTTATAAATATGGCTATGGCTATGGCAGTTTCTACTTCCGAAGTAAACGCTTCAATGGGTGTTATATGTGCTGCCCCTACAGCTGGTGCTTCTGGAATATTACCTTCTAGCATTTTAAGCGCTCAAGCAAAATTTAATACTTCTAATGATGATGTCATATTAGCTCTTTTTACTGCAGCAGCTATAGGAGAATTAGCCACAAAAAATGCAACAGTGTCTGGCGCTGAAGGGGGCTGCCAAGCGGAATGTGGAGTAGCTGCTTCTATGGCTGCAGCTGCCATTGTTGAATTAGCTGGTGGTACTCCAGACGATAGTTTCAATGCAGCAAGTTTTGCGTTGATAAATGTTATGGGTTTAATTTGTGATCCAGTGGCAGGTTTGGTTGAATATCCTTGTTTTTTAAGAAATGCTTCTGGAGTGGTGAATGCTTTTATCTCTGCTGATTTGGCTTTAGCCGGAGTACAATGTCTAATACCTTTTGATGAAGTATTAGATTCTATGTACAAAGTTGGCAAATCATTACCAGATGCTTTAAGAGAGACTGCTCTAGGAGGTATAGCTAATACCCCTGCTGCTAAGGAAATTGCTAGGAGGTTCTACTATGAAGATAACAAATGATATAAATACAATATATCCGGATGAAATCATCAATAATCTATTAAATTTAAAATCAAAATCTGAATTCAATATTTCTTCATTCTTAAATGAAATAACTCCTTATCTTAATAAATTAAAATATAAGTCTCAAAATGATTGGGCTATGGAATTATTTGAATATGCTATATTTAAATCTTTCCCCCACAAGAAATCTGATAATTTAGATCTGGATTTAATCGAAATTTATGAAACAACATTAGGTTTGCTCTCATATATAAATGGTGATGATTATTTAAACTTTGAATTTGATAAAACTGATGACTATTACAAGTTTAGAGATGCTTTTTTATCATCATATATCTATGAATTAATGCAATTAGACATGTACCTGTATAAAAGAAATACTTTAGAACATGTTATAGGGGTCAAAAATGTAGCTATGCACATATCTTCTCAGCTTAATGAACTAGGGTTCCCAGTTGATATAAATGTAGTTTTAGCTGCATCTTTAGGTCATGATATTGGTAAATATGGTGTAAGTAAAAAAGAAGAGTCAAGAGTTCCTTATCTCCATTATTATTACACTCAATATTGGTTTAACAGAAACGGATTAGAAAAAATTGGTCATATAGCTTCAAACCACTCTACTTGGGATTTAGAGCTGGAGACACTTCCATTGGAGTCTTTGATTTTAATTTATTCAGATTTTAGAGTCAAAAATGTAAAAGATAATAATCTTCTAGTCATGAAAATACTCAAATTAGAGGATTCTTTTGATGTTATATTAAATAAATTAGATAATTTGACAGAGGAAAAAAAGAAAAGATATGAAAAAGTTTATGCAAAATTAAAAGATTTTGAAGATTTTTTGAATTACATGGGAGTTGACACCACTTTAACTGGAGTGCTAGGACATAGAAATACTCAATACACTAGTCTTTTAGAAAGTGAAAAAATTCCTATAACTTACAAATATAAAGCAATTGAAAATAATATTTATCTTATGTCTAATTTAATCAGCGAATCTCGGTTTTTAGAAATCTTAGAAATAGCTAGAGGTGAAGAGGATTGGAGAAGGCTTAGAATATATTTGCAGATTTTAAGAGAGTATTCCACATATTTAACTCAAAAACAAAAAGAATTTGCATTAAGACTGTTGAGAGATTTACTGTTGCACAAAGAAGAAGATATAAGGAAAGAATCCTCTGAAATAATTGGGAAAATAATTTCAAACTTCGATGAAGAGTATAGAAAAGAACTTCCTTCAAATGTAGATGTGGAAATTAATTTTAAAAAAAGCGATCAAATTTTTGTTGATCTCTTGAATGATTTACTCTTCCCAGATTATAAGATACTTGAATCACAGAATGAATGGCTTTACAATTTAAAAACCATAGTAAAATCAATATTTTTAGAATGCAAAGATAATTATTATTCTATTTATTTTGATTCAATAAGTAGTTTTTATTCTGATAGTAACAATCTTCCTGTGCTTTCTCAGT
This sequence comes from Tissierellales bacterium, assembly GCA_014360205.1. Lineage (GTDB taxonomy): Bacteria > Bacillota > Clostridia > Tissierellales > Tissierellaceae > Soehngenia. The sequence goes on along the minus strand of JACIXZ010000004.1, from coordinate 108,734 downwards.
TTTATTTAACACAAACTATTAGCTACATACCAATAAATAAACTTGATAAAACAAGGTATGATATTTTCATAAAATATTTGTCCAATAACTTAAACTCTGCATATGAAACTATAAGAATAAGCACACTTGATAAATGCTTAGAAATATTTGATAATGTTTCAAATGATTCTTTTAAACAATTTTTAATCTCATTTCTTGAGGATAATACAAATAAATCTTATTCTACAGCAGAAAATTATCTAAAATATATTTTATCAGAAAAATTAGATATATCTACAGATTTAAAAAATCTGTTGCGAGAAAATTTCGAGCCAGATAAAACAAATATATCTGAAATTTTTTTAGAAAATCTAAAAACTGCAACAGGTTGGATTTATAAAAAAATTAATATAGATATCTTATATGATCAAGTCAAACAAAAACCAGTTGAAACAGGAATGCACACAGCTATACACTTCTGTAATTTGTTAAAAGTTAGTGCTATTGAAAAGGTAAGAAATTATAGTGGTCATACACTTCTTTCTATATTCCCGATGTTAACCTTGGAGCAAAGAAATGATGTAGCAATAGAATTACTAAGAGCATTGGAAATGGATAACTATCAATTCACAAAATTCATCCCTAACTATTTAGGAAGATTATTTTTATACTTAAGACCTAAAGAATTAGATGAAATTATTGATGATCTTGAAGAAAAAATTAAAACTTCCGAACCACAAACATGTATATTGCTTTTAAATACGGTAGGAATTTCTATTGAAAATTATCATATTTACAGGAAGATGTTTCCTGAGAACTTAGAATTGAATTTAAAGAGACTTTATAGGCTTTTTGGATTGTTATTAATCCCTCTTTCCTCGTATAAAGATGAATTAATAGTTGAATCTTTTACAGTAATATCTAATCAAATCTTTAGCTCAAAAGAAATGCCATTTAATGAAAAGAGCTTAATTTTTAAAAAGTATTCAAAAAAATTGCTAACACTAGTAGAAGATAAAATTGACAACAATTATGTATTCTATAGTAATGCTGCATCTTTTAATAAAATCTATAAATATATACTTGAATGTGAATTTAATAAAATAGACTTGACTGTTGAATCATTTAATAAAATAGCATTTTTCCCTGGTGCTTTTGATCCTTTCAGTCTAAGCCACAGGCAAATTGCAAAAGAAATTAGAAAACTTGGATTTGAAGTTTTTTTGGCAGTAGATGAGTTTTCTTGGTCTAAAAGGACTGAGGCCCATCAGTTTAGAAGAAATATAATTAACATGAGCATTTCAAAAGAAGATGGAATTTATTTGTTCCCAACGGAAATACCTATCAATTTGAGTAACAAAAATGATTTGATAACACTAAAGGAAATCTTCAAAAATAAAAATGTTTATTTGGCTGTGGGTACAGATGTAATATTAAATGCTTCTGCTTATAAAGTTAATGAGGAAATCCTTTGTTTCTCACATTTAGTTTTTGACCGTAGAACAAGAGCTTTGCCTTCTTTCGAGGAGGAAAATCTACAAGAAGCATTAACCAAAATAAAAGGTGATATTGTTGAATTGTCATTACCTACCCAATATGAAGATATAAGTTCTACAAAGATTAGGGATTATATCGATCAAAATAGAGATATTTCAAAGCTAATAGACCCTATGGCTGCAGATTATATAAAAAATTATAAATTATATATAAAAGAACCATTATATAAGTCATTGATAGAAACAAAAAAAATAGCTGTTAATGTTTACAGAGAGTTAGACGAAGAACTATTTAATTTCCTAATGGTAAATTTTAAAAATGAAATTGATGAAGTTAAATTATTGAAAGTTAGGGAAAAATCAAGTTATAGAATAGTTGTTTTAACTGATGCTAACAAGTTAAGTCCTTTTGCATTCTCCATATTCTATTGGGTTAGACATTCTAGGCTATTTGAAGAATTCAGTGATCAAAATATAACTGAATTCATAAGAAAAAATGCAAGTGGAAGAACCGCAGTCATTTCGTGCTTATATGCTAAAGATAATAATGATTCCTATATGGAAATGATATTAAATGAATCTTTATCGATATCTATAAATAGAGATTACAACAGTTGCATTTATTATAACGATTTAATAATTGGAGATAATATATTAGCACAAGAACATGTAATGCTACAAGGTTTCGAAAAAACAAAATTTAGTAAAAACAACAGTCCAATTTTTTTAGTAGACATGAATAACCCTATAAGCTTAAATCTTGATTTAGAATATATGTTGAAATCCCCATATAGTTCAGATCCAAGAATTTTAGAGACAATTAATTCCTCTAGAAAAAGATTAAAAAAATCTATATCTGAACTTTATCCAGGAAATCTAGTCATAACTTTCTCAAAAGATATGATTTATTCGAAGTTAATACAAAAGATATGTGATGAAAATGATGTTCCAATAGTAGATACTAATAAAAAAATACTTGGCAAAAAAATGTGTGTACCTTTTGGTATTATTTTAAATAAAAAACTCGTTCCTAATACTGTAACTAAAACACTCCATACTGAAAAACAGTTCACAAAAGATCTAGGGAGTTTTACAATTAGAAATTTCCCAAACTATTTACCACTAAAGGAACAATGTAAGGTGATAAAATCTTTCGATAAACCGGTAATATTAGTAGATGATATATTGCACAATGGTTACAGATTAAAGATTGTTGTTCCAAGCCTTAAGGAACAAAATGTAAGTATTTCGAAGTTACTAGTTGGTATCCTCTCTGGAAGAGGTAAAGAGATTGCAGAATTAATGAATTTAGAGGTTGATAGCGCTTATTTTATACCTAACCTGAGATTATGGTTTAATGAAAGTGCACAGTATCCATTTTTAGGTGGCGATATGATAGAAACAGAGCAAGGAAATACAAATTTACTTACTAGCATTAATTTATTGCTCCCATATGCATACCCTAGTTATATTAAAGGGACATCAATAAAAAACACATATGAATTATCAAAAATATGTCTAGAAAATACAATGTCAATATTTTCCGAAATTGAAAAAGTATACCAAGAAATAAACGAAAAAACTTTGAATATAAATTCATTAGGGGAAGTTCTATTTACTCCAAGAATTCCAGATATCGATCAAAATAATTATTCTAAAATTTTAATGAAACCAACAGATTTTATTAAAGAAGACCTATACTACTTAAAAAGACTAAAATTACCTTTTGATTCTAAGGAGGAAAATGATGAATTATTATATGTATAATGGCAAAAAAATATTTTCATTTGATAAATATGAAGAATTTGAAGAGATTGATGAAACATTTTTTTTTAATTCAACCGATGAAATAGTTTATTTCATCAATTCAGATGATCCACTAAATTCAAGGCGTGCTTTTTGTATAAATAACTATAATCAGTTAAAATCAAAAAATGAATCAGTAACTATGTTGTATAAAAATGATAGTTTAGATTTCGACTTACATCCACTTTTAAAGAAATTAATTGATGAAAAAAAAGTTAAATCAATAAATTTAAACTATCCAACCTGGAAAGATGAATTGACTTCATTACCAAGTGTATGGAAAATCAATGTAATGGCATTAGGTGATGTAGGAAGTACATTGCTAATAGGTCTGTTGTTGCTAGGTAAAAATATAGAGTTAGGAATTTATGATAGAAATCCGAATAGATTGATGAGATGGGAAAAGGAATTAAAACAAGTCAGAATACCTTTTAACGAAGACAAATTTCCAAAGATAAAAGTTCTTTCAGAAGATGAATTGTTCCAATGTGATATGTTTGTATTCTGTGCATCAAAGGGTATCCCAAGTGTTGGAGAAAAACTTGATGATTATAGAATGATCCAATTTGAAGAAAACAGTAAAATTATGTCTAATTATGCTAAATTAGCTAGAAAAACAAATTTTAAGGGTTTGTTTGCAGTTGTTAGCGATCCTGTTGAATTATTATGCAAAGTTGCCTTCCTTGAAAGCAACAAAACTGATAATGGTTTTTATGATTTTAAAGGTCTAGCTGCTAATCAAATAATCGGATATGGCTTAGGTGTTATGAATGCTAGAGCTATTTATTATTCAGAAAAAGATCCATCACTTATGCACTACAAGAAAGAAGGTCGAGTATTTGGTCCCCATGGGAGTGGTTTGATTGTAGCAGATAGTATTTATAATTATGATGATGTAAAATCTAAAATTTTAACTGAAAAATGCGTTAGAGCAAATGTTGAAGTCAGAGAGCTAGGATTTAAACCTTATGTTGGCCCAAGTCTTTCATCAGGTGCATTATCAATACTAAGCACGATCAATGGTGATTACTTCTATGGTTCAACTTATATGAAAGATGCCTATTTTGGAAGTAAAATAAGATTAACTGACTCTGGTATTGAAGTAGAACAAAATGACCTAGATTTTAAATTGAGAAAAAGAATAGAGAAATCATTTGATGATTTAAGGAGTATAATATGAGTAAAAATATTCTATTAATTCCATCAACCCCTAGTAAGATGCTTTCTAAAATGATAGAAAATGCAGTAGAAGAAATAGAAATATATGAAATAAATGAACTGTCAAATTTTACAGACCTAAGAAATAAAAATATTCTACTAGCCATTGAATTAAATGCAATTGGAACAAATGAAAAGTTAAACCTTATATTAGAAAAATTAACATTAATAGGCTATGATTCCCTTCTGAATTCAAAGGCTAGTATTTTAATACACAGTAATTATAATAATTTTACAAAAACTTATGCTCAACAAGTTGTTTATTTGATGAATAGGCTTGGTTGTAGATTCCCTGGAAGACCAATAGTAGAGGCTAATAACAATTTAGATAATTTTATAGCTTTACAGAAAATATATAATTTGTCCTTAGACGAAATACTATTTATGAAATCAAAAGAACTTGGTAGAAAACTTTTTTCCGAGCAATATTTTTACAAAAACAAAAATATAACCGCAATCCACTCCTCTAATAAAGAAACCTCTAACACTTTAATGTTATGGGAAATGATAAAAGAAAATCTAGATGGTTTTTTTGTAAAAGACATAAATCTAGGTAATGGTAAAATTTTAGATTGTAGAGGATGCAATTACAAAACTTGCAAATATTTTGGAAAACAATCAAAATGCTACTATGGTGGAATTGTTGTCGAAGAAGTTTATCCATCTATCATCGATTCTTCAACAATAGTTTTTTTGTGCCCTAATTATAATGACATGTTACCTGCAAACATTGTAGCTACAATAAACAGATTAACTGCATTATTTAGAAAGACAAAGTTTTACGATAAAAGAATTTATGGTGTTATTGTTTCTGGATATTCTGGGTCAGATGCACTTTCTAAACAATTGATAAGCAGTTTGAATATGAATAAAACCTTTGAGTTACCACCATATTTTTCATTAGAATTAACTGCAAATGATCCAGGATATATAAATAAAATTCCTAATATAAAAGATATCGCTAAAAATTTTGCCGAAAACATCAAAAGGGATTTGTTATTATCTTAAGGCTATGTATTTCCAATTATTAGTTCTAAATCTAAGAGTTATAACAATCCATCTTGCGAATTGATCAATAAACACCGCTATCCATGCGCCTATTAATCCAATTTCTAATACTAAAACTAGATAATAAGCTATCAATATTCTGATACCTAATACACCAATAAATGTAGAAATCAATGTCCAAACAGTATCTCCAGCACCTCTTAATCCTCCTGAAAGTATTAGTTGTGAGCACTGAAATGGCATAACAAAAGCCATCAATCTCATTATTTTCGCAGCTTCATTTAAAACAGCAGGATCGTCTGAATATAGCATAGCAATGTATCTGCCAAAGAAAAAGAATAAAATAGTCATAAATAATGATATTACAATCCCTATTTTTTGACATTCCTTTATGTACTCTTCTGCCTCATCTTGTTGTTCTGATCCTAGACTTCTACCAGTTAATGTAGAAGCAGCCATTCCAAATGCTTGTCCTGGGGTAAATGATAAATTCAAAATATTTAAACATATTTGATGAGTAGCATAAGCAACAGTTCCTAATGAAGCAACTATTTTTACAAACATCACTACTCCCAGCCTAAATGCAATCTGCTCAAGTGATGCTGGTAATCCTATTTTAACTAAATTATAAATGATATCTTTGTCAAATCTAAATTTCTTGTTAGTTCTAAGTTTAACAGCCCCATTAGATTTTTTTAAATGCATGATTATAAAAATTAATGCTACTATTTGGGATAATGCAGTTGATATTCCTGCTCCAGTTATACCAAGTGGTTTTATTCCAAAAAGTCCATAAATCAAAATAGCATTACCTGCTACATTCAATAAATTAACTCTTATATTTATTTTCATAGGAGTTTTTGTATCCCCAGCACCACGAAGAGTTGCAAATATTGAAAAATTAAAACTTTGAAAAGCAAAGCCTAATGTTGCGATTCTAAAATAATCTCTACCTATTGCAATAGCATCTGGTTTTGCTCCAAAAAAATGCATTAACTCTTCAGTAAAACCAAGACCCAATATCAATATTGGCAATACTATAATCAATTGAGTTAATATGATTATGTGTTTTAGTACTAATTCAACTTTTCCTTCTTTTTTTGCTCCAACATATCTGGCAACCATTGCTGTTGCTCCTATATTAAGAGCTTGAACTAATGAAAGTCCAATAAATATTAGTTGATTTGTTATACCAACTGCAGCAATAGAAGAAGTTGATACCGCATGACTACCATAATGCCCTAACATCATCATGTCTACCATTCCAAATAATGTTCCCAATAATAGTTCTATAAATACTGGAGTAGCAATATTTAATATCTCAGTTCTCTTGTGATTTTTGTTTATGATGTCAAACAAATTAATTCGCCTCACTTAATATGTATTTAGACACACTAAGTATTATAACACTCTAATATTTTTAATACAACAGTATAGAGTAAAATGATAAATTTTTGATATTATCAAAAGAAATTTTTTATGTTCTATGTATTAAATTATGTAAGAAATGAATATAAAAATTTAGAGCTAACAAACTTTAATTTGTTAGCTCTAAATAATTAATTTAAAATTTTTAATTTAAGCTTAGTTTTGCATTAGATTTTTAACTATGAGATATAATTTACTTAACAGATTCCATTCTATGCAATACAACTTTCTCAATCAAATTGATTTTTTCTAAAGCTTCTTCTTTAGATTTTCCTATTGTATAAATATATAATTTAATTTTAGGTTCTGTACCTGAAGGTCTAACAGCATACCAAGATCCATCATCCAAAAAGTACCTTAATACATTTGATTTTCCTGCGTCAGTCTCATCTCTTAAATAATCTATAGTTTCTTTTAGCATCATCTCACCAATTGACATAATAGGTTGATGTCTGATATCATCCATCATTCTCTTAATCCTATATTGCCCTTCTATTCCCTCTAGAACAATTGATATTTGTTTCTCAGAATAATAACCATATTCATGATACATATCTTCCAATACATCAAGCAAAGTCTTTCCTATGTTTTTATAATAACCAGCCATTTCAGCAATCAACATAGATGAGACAATTGCATCTTTATCTCGTACTAAATCTAAATATACATATCCAATACTTTCTTCATATCCAAATATAAAACTGTATTCACCAGTAACATCCCATTCATTAGCTTTTGCACATATATTTTTAAATCCTGTTAAAGTTTCAAAAGTTGCCACTCCATACTTACTAGCTACGGCTTTTCCTAAATCTCCAGTTACAATGCTTTTTACTATAGCTGCATTTTGGGGAAGATCTTGCTTTTTATGTCTTTGAGTAATTATATAATTTACTAATAAAGCTCCCGTTTGATTACCGTTAAGGTAAGTATAATCTCCATCTTCATTTAATACACCTACAGCTACTCTATCTGAATCTGGGTCTGTAGCTAACAATAAGTCTACTTTTTCTTTAAGCCCCAATTCTCTTGCATATTTAAATGCTTTAGTATCTTCTGGATTTGGATAACCTACTGTCGCAAAAGTTGGATCAGGGTTTTCTTGTTCAGGAACCACTATTACCTGAGTAAATCCTCTCTCCTTAAGAACTCTTCTTACTGGTTTATTTCCTGTACCGTTTAAAGGAGTATAAACTATTTTTATATCCTTATCTATTCCTTCATCATTTATAGCCATATTTAATATCTCTCTAGTGTACTGGTCATCTATTTCTTTACCTAATATTTCAATAAGACCTTTTTCTATGGCTTCATCAAAATCCATCATCTTTACGTTCTTATAATGTCCAATTGCTGAGATTTCTGATAATATTTCATCTGCAATTTCATCTAATATTTGTGAACCCTCTTCCCAATAAACTTTATAACCATTGTAATCTTTTGGATTATGACTAGCCGTTATAACAATACCAGATATTGTTCCAAGTTTCCTTATAGTATATGAAAGCATAGGTGTAGGCCTTATGTCATCAAAAAGGAATACTTTAATACCATTTGCCGCTAATACTCTTGCTGCAATTTCTGCAAACTTGTCTGAAAACATGCGAACATCATAAGCAATAGCAACGCCTCTTTTTTTGGCTTGCTCTCCTCTTTTGCTAATAGTCGCTGCCAATCCTTGGGTAGCTAGTGACACTGTATAAACGTTCATTCTATTTGTACCTGCACCAATTTTACCTCTTAATCCAGCAGTTCCAAATTCAAGATCTTTAAAAAATCTGTCCTCAATTTCTTTCTCATCATTTAAGTTTTTCAATTCCAATTTAGTCTGTTCATCGAAATATGGATCTTCAATCCACATTCTATATTTTTCCATATAGTCCATTATGTTCCCTCCGTTATTAATCGTCTACCATTCATAAAGAATATAGCAGATAAAAATTAATTAGTCTATATGTTTTTTATACAATTCATTATATCTAATTGCATTTTTCTTTATAGAATCTATCTCTTCATCTGTTACATTTCTCACTATCTTCCCAGGAATGCCAATTACCATGGAATTATCTGGTATAATCTTACCTTCAGTTACGATTGTTCCTGCCCCAATTATACAATTATTCCCAATTACTGCTCTATTTAGTACTATTGCACCCATCCCTATCAACGTATTGTTTCCAATGGTGCATCCATGAATTATAGCATTGTGCCCAATCACACAATAATCTCCAATCTTAGTTGGAATATTGGTCTCTGTGTGTACAACAGAATTATCTTGAATGTTTGTATAATTACCAATTTCTATTCGTTCTATATCTCCTCTTACAACTGCCCCATACCAAATACTGCTGTTTTCCCCGATTATAACATCTCCTATAACATCCGCACTTTCTGCAACAAAAGATGTGCTGTGAATCATTACTTTTCTATCTTTCAAGTCCTTTATCATATTAGCCTCCGTTACTCAAAATTCTTTGCTTTTTCTAATCTTTCTATTTCTATGCCCCAATCTTTATATCCATCGACTAAAATATTATAATAAGTATCAGGTGGTGCTTGCAGGTTCTTTTCAACCATAGTATATGCCAAAGCTTCATACTTATTCCCAAATTCATCTTCTAATTCAACTGTTATTCTATCGTAAAGATCTGGATATCCCTCTAAAATATCTAACTTTTCCAATTCTTGTTTTGATATAAGATATAATGCACCGACTACCTCTTCGCCTTCTTGAGGTATAATATCTGCTAACTCATTGAAAGTTAATTTGTAATTTTTTAGTACTACTTTTTTAAGTGGCAATGCATTTGGGCAACGACTAGCCATGTATTTTTTGCTTAAATTACTAGCATATGCAAAATATAACATAACAACACCTCCTATTATACTATAATTATTTTACCCAGTGAAAATTTATTTACTCACACTATTCAAGCTTTTATAATGCTTTTTTAATATATTCAAATAAACTAATTATTTCTTTTTCAAATAAATATTATCATTCTAAACAATTTTATCTTAGCTATATTACAACAAAGTAAATTTATGTTAAGGTCTACCATATCTTTAACAACTGTTTTTTTATTTTATGTTATAATGTTATTAAAACAAGGAGGGGCATATGAGTAATTTTCTTTTAAAACTTATTGCTTTAACAACAATGATAATAGACCATTTTGGTGCTATTTTCGCACCTGATGTAATTCTTTTTAGAATTATTGGAAGAATTGCCTTTCCAATATATTGTTTTTTACTGGTTCAAGGTTTTCTTCATACTTCTGATGTTAAAAAATATGCAAAAAGATTGTTTATTTTTGCAATTGTATCCGAATTGCCTTTTGATTTTGCATTTTATGGTCAAATAAATCCAATGCATCAAAATATTTTCTTTACACTTTTTATAGGTTTGATGACTTTGCACTTAATTAATAAATATTCTGAAGAAAAAACTCAATATATTCCTATTATAATTATTTTTTCATTTTTAATATCTTCATTGCTATTTGTTGACTATAGTTTTATAGGAATTATATATATACTTGCATTTTATTTTACAAGGAATTACAATAAGCCAATAAATTTTATTCTATCTGGTGTAGTAATCTTTTTAATTAATGTTTTAACAAGTGCGTACCTTCAAAATTATGCCCTTTTTAGTCTGATCCCTATATATTTCTACAATAACAAACTCGGTTTAAATAATAAAAAGATGCAGCTGCTATTCTATATAGCCTATCCACTGCATCTAATTGTGTTTGCCCTAATAAAATTATACTATTGAACTATATAATCAATTTCTTGATTATCACTTTGGTTGCTCTCTATTGTTACAGTCATGCTAATCGGCAGTGCCACAATTATTTCATATTCACTCCTTATCCAGCCCATATCATTGTGGATGCCACGTGGGACGATTTCTTCTGGTAGCCTTTGTAACCTGACAGCTCCATTTTGGATTTCTAAATACCCGGTATACTTTTTCCCTTTTACTTCAAATTCAAAAGGTACAACTTCATCTACATCATCATTTATTTGATACTTAAATATAACTTCATCTTTTATTTTCACTACAGCGACTTTATCATTTAAATTATCTGATAAAACTGGAATATACATAATCCAAGATATTGATAATACAATTATTAATACAATCAATATTTTATCCCCGATTTTTAGCAACTTACCAATTTCTTTCATTTTAATTGCTCCTATTTAATATCCTATTTTAAAATAGTATATCATAAATAAAAACAATCTAAAATCCTTATTTTAAACTAGTAAATATGGCATCATTTTATTATTGTAGTACTAAGACCACTTTTAATTTTATTCCTTTTAACATCTTTTTTGCTTAAATTTTGATGTGCATATTCCCAATGAATATATCCTTTTTCTTTACATCTGTCATAATCAATAAGTATTTCTTTAACTTCTTTAGACAAAATAAACAAAGCAATTATATTCGGCAGTGCCATCATTCCAGTAAACAAATCAACTAACTGCCAAATCATAGTTGGATTTACAAATGTTCCGATTGACAATGCTAAAACAGAAAAAATCTTAAAGATAGTCAACGTTAATTTGTTTGAATTAAATAAAAATTTTATGTTAGCTTCGGCAAAAAAATACCATCCTATTATAGTTGTCAGCGAAAAAAATGACAAACAAACAGCTAAAAACATTGCTCCAACATTCCCAAATACAGAGCTAAAACTATTTTGAGTCATTATAGTCGCACTTTCTGTCATTATCGATGCATTTATCGTAGGGTCATAAGCCCCAGTAGTAATATTTACCATGACAGTAGATAGGCATATAACAAAAGTCGATATAAAAACGCCTATCATTGCTACAAATCCTTGTTCTGCCGGATGATTTGTTTCTGCAACTGCATGTGAATGAGGCGTTGATCCAAGACCAGCTTCATTTGAGAATAATCCCCTAGCAAGACCAAATCTTATAGTATGTTGTATTGTTATCCCAAGAGCTCCCCCTCCGATTGCTTGAGGAGTAAAAGCTCCAATAAATATACTCTTAATAGTTGGTATTAAATTACTAATATTAAATAATATTATTATTATGCTCCCAAAAATATACATTAATGCCATTATAGGAACAACTTTCTCAGAAAACTTTGCAATGCTTCCCATCCCACCAATCAAAATTTTCAAGACCAAAAATGCTAATACAATGGTAATGATGATAATAGGTACTCCAAAAGCACTATTAACAGCTCCTGCAATTGAATTTGACTGAACCATTACGCCAACTATACCGAGTCCTATGGCTGCAATAATAGCAAAAAATTTTGCAATGATGTTTGACTTCAATCCATTTTTGATATAATATGCAGGACCTCCCACCAATTCTCCTTCTTTTTCTTCCCTGTATTTCTGTGCCAAAACTGCTTCACTAAATATAGTTGCCATACCAAAAAAAGCAGCTAATAACATCCAAAAAGCTGCTCCTGGTCCACCTGCAGCAATTGCAGTTGCAACTCCAACAATATTTCCTGTGCCTACCTGAGCTGCAACAGCAGTTGATAAAGCCTGAAATGGTGTCATTTTCCCATCGTCTGTTTTTTGACTTTTTCCTAAACCTAAAAACATTTTTTTAAGAGATGGAATTAGTCTCGAAAATTGTGGGAATCTTAATTTAATTGTCATATAAATTCCAATGCCCATCAAACCAAAAATAAGTATATAATCCCAGAGAATCTTGCTTATCATGTTAACGATTTCCATTAGTTGTCCCAAAACCAGCACCTCCATAATATAAAAACTTTATTATATTATAAGTTGCTGGTTTCTTAAAGTTTCAATTTGTTACAAAAAAACTCATCATTATTATTGAATTTTCTAATAATTATTCATTCTTCGCCTATATATAAGCAAATTGATTCAAGAAATTTTTTTAGATTTACTTTGCCTCTTTTTGTGCTTTTCCCTCTTAAATAATCCATCTCCAATTTAACTTGTTCAAAACTATATAAACTATTTGAAAATTCTAAGTATGTCTCATTTAGATTATCCTCTAATCCTAAATTAGCTATGTTTCTCAACCCAGCATTAGCGGCTCTTCTCATTCTCTGTTCAACTGTTCTTGAATTTAGGTTGTACTCTTTTAATACTTCTTTTAATGTAAAATCATTATTATACATCTTATTCTCTAACAAAATCATCACAATATTTAAAATGTCCTGGCTCCCCTTTTGTCCTAATATACCAATTTTTTGCAATATTAAAGTAGCTTTTTCTTTTTTCTTTTCTTCAAATGATTTATGATAAGTATCATTAGAAGAAAACATGTTTTTAATAGTGTTAAGCTTTTTTTGCATGTCTATTTTTTCATTTACTTTTCTTATTATATTTTCAACTTCTATAGCGTTGATTGGTTTATGAATGAAAAATTCAATTCCTGCTTCATACGCTTTTGCTATCATATCTTTTGAGCTTACTTGAGAAATCATAACAAAAATTGGTTTAAAAACTTCTTTTTGAAACTCTTTAACTATGTTTATCCCATCTTTATTAGGGATCAATAGATCAATTAAAACTATATCTGGTTGATTTGCTGTTATCTTATTTACTGCATCTATACCGTCTGTTGTATAACCTACTACATCTCCTAGGTCTTTATCCTCCATTATTCTTTCTAATATTTTAATCACATTTATATCATCTTCTACAATAAATATCTTGATTTTTCACACCTCCAATTCTTTCCTTTTTATTGCTATCGAAATTTCAGTACCATATTGTATGTCTGAGTTTACGTGAATTTCTCCTTTCAATTCTTCCTCTACTATTTTTTTCACTATAGCCAATCCTAATCCTCTACTTATTTCGCCTGTTTCATAATTTATTTTAGTTGAGTAGCCTGGATTAAATATTTCATTGATTTCACTAGCTTTTATTCCAATTCCATTATCCTTTACAATAAAAACATCCTTATCGAAATGCCTCCTATGGCTTAGATGTATTTCTCCCCTACTATCTTTCGGAATAGCCTCAATGCTATTTACTATTAGGTTCCTTAGAACAGACATTAAATAATAATGCTTTTTAGTGCTAAAATCATCTTCAATTTCTACAAATATGTTTATATCTTTCCCGATACGGTTGGCTTCTTTTATTAATGTCTGATATAAAATTGTAGTTAATTCTGATAATTTCATTTCTTCATTTTCTAATTCTCTTTCTGTAACTTCTAATATTCCTCTTATTGCGAGTGCGTTTTCTTTTTTTATTTCATGGATATTTCTTGATATATTTAGAGAAAATTCCTCCCATATTTCTCTTTTCTCATTTGAACTTATCATTTCATACAACCTATATGAGTCAACCATCAAATTTTCAATGTTTTCCATATTTTTCTCCATCCAATATGTCTCTGTTTTCAACTGAGACATTATCCAAAGCAGTTTCCTATAACGTTTTTCGTGTTCTTCTTTAATCAATAGAAGTTTATACTGTTTCAAAAAATATAAGACAACCCATACTATCAGAGATCTCAAAACAGCTACTAAAAAAACTGTTGACAGCATACCTAAATTGAATTTTGTAGAATATATATAGCCTCTTACTATTAACTCTAAATTGTTAGAAACAAAATCGGCTAAAGTTAAAATTACAAATATATAGTTCAAATCTTTATTATTTTTTTTATAGATAAAAATGTGATAAAAAATAGCATATGATAAATAAAATAAAATCTCTATCTCAAAAGAAATGTTATGTAATAATAGATTGCCGTTAAATAAAGCATCTGCAAATATTCTACTCAAATATATAAAAATTGATGATATTATCCCCATTGGTATAGGTCTTATATCCTCAAAATAGTACATCGAAACAGAATAAGCTATAATTCCTGCTGAAACTCTAAAATCTAATTGAAAAAAACTTAAATAAATTTGAGAAAAACAAGCAACAATAATTGCTATCAAAAAATAATTCTTTGATTTTTCTACTCTAACCATCCCCTTCAATTAATAATATCAATAAAGACCGCAAATCATGATTTGCGGTCTTTATTGGAAATTGAAATAAATTTGTTGTTTTCTAAAATCACCATAAATTTAATTAATCTGTCATATAAAGGTTCAGCTCTATCTCCAAATTCATTCTTCAATAATTCAGCAATTTGATAAACTGTTTTTTCTCCATCGATATTTTCCCATATAAAAGACCCAAATTCATCCAAATCAATTTTATATGAATCAGGAGTAAAAAATATTTTTCTAACAGCTCTTTCAAGAATCGAATCCCTAGGCACAATTAATTGAATTGTTCCTTCTTCTTTGTATTTAGTGCTTATTTTAGAAGATTTTTTAGGAATATAGTCCAAATAGTTTTCATTAGTTTTACTTTTATTTCTCATAATTACACATCAATTAATTTTCCTTCTTAGCATAGAATGATTTTCTTACCAAGATATAAGCTAACCCTAAGAACAGAATCAATGAGCCCCATTGTCCAAGAACATTATTTCCAATAGCAATTTTTTCTCCTAAGCTAATCTCACTTGATAGAGGTATTATTGCAAATACTGCCAACAATATTCCTATTACTCCTTCTCCTGCTATCAATCCTGAAGAGAACAATATACCAGATTCTACTTTATTGTCTAATTCCTTATCTTCTTTATGTCTCTTCTCTAACAAGCCTCTAATAATTCCACCTAACATAATAGGTGTACTTAAATGAATTGGCAAATATAAACCAACCGCAAATGGAAGAATTTGAATCCCTAAAAGTTCAACTACTATACCTATTCCAACACCTATAAATACTAATGGCCAAGGAAGCTGTCCTCCCATTACTCCTTCAACAACCATTTTCATCATGGTTGCTTGTGGAGCTGGCAATTCAGGTGTTCCAAATCCCCATGCCCTATTTAATAACAATAGAATGTATCCAATAACTAAAGCTGATACTACTGCTCCAATCATTTCACCTATCTGTTGTTTCTTAGGAGTAGCTCCTACTAAAAATCCTGTTTTTAAATCCTGTGACATATCTCCTGCCATAGCAGCGATAATGCAAATTACAGAACCAACAGAAATAGCCCCAATCATTCCAGCTTCTCCAACAAATCCAGTTGCTTTAAATATGATTGAGGTGATTAAAAGTGTTGCAATAGTCATCCCTGATACTGGGTTATTGCTACTTCCAATTATTCCTACTAATCTAGATGATACTGTCGCAAAGAAGAAACCAAACACAGCAATAACTAAAGCACCTATTATGCCAACTGGTATAATATCAGTAATGCCTATTAATATAACAATAGCTAAAATTCCTATAATTACAATTTTTAAAGACATATCTTCTTCTGTTCTTAAAGTTGTTTGCTGTTGGCCTGCTGTGCTTTTTAAATTGCCTAAAGCATCTTTAAAAGTTCTGACTATTAGAGGCAATGACTTGATTAAGCTTAAGATTCCACCAAATGCAACTGCACCTGCTCCAATGTATCTGATGTAATTGTTCCATACTGACCAGTAGCCACCTTCACTAAGTACAAGCTCTTGTAAAGGAGCCGTCGCTGGATAAATTATTTCTGGTACAAATTGTCCTAGATGAGAAATTAATGGAATAATTACAAGCCATCCTAATACAGCTCCTGCTAACATGAAAGCCGCTATCTGAGGTCCAACTATAAATCCTACTCCCAGTAGAGCTGGCAATGTGTCCATACCTATCGCAGCTCCTCTAAATCCTGGAATAGCCCATTCTATCTCTGATGGAAATAATTTTATTCCATCTGTAATAAATTTGAATAATGATCCTATCCCTAATCCTTGAAAGACTGTTTTAGCTTTATTTCCACCAGTCTCTCCTGCAATCAATACCTCAGCGCATGCAGTTCCTTCTGGATATGGTAAAACTCCATGTTCATTTACTATAAGAGCTTTTCTTAGTGGAATCATAAAGAAAACTCCTAGTAAACCACCTGCTAAAGAAATTGCAGAAATTCTTAAAATCGATGGTGCAGCCATTCCTAACTCATCAGCCCATAGAAACAAGGCTGGCATAGTAAATATTGCACCTGCTGCTAAAGATTCTCCAGCAGAACCTATTGTTTGAACCATGTTGTTTTCTAGGATTGAATCCCTTTTCATGATTCCTCTAATAATACCCATTGATAATACCGCTGCTGGAATTGATGCACTAACTGTCATACCTACACGCAACCCTATATACGCATTAGCCGCTCCAAAAACAATACATAGAAAAATTCCCAATAAAATAGAAACGACCGAGAATTCAGGCATGATTCTCTCAGCAGGAATATAAGGCTTAAAATCTTCTTTTCTCTCCATTTTTACAACTCCTTTCTTTATAAGATTATATTTCAATACAATTCTATACCAATTAAAAATATTAGTCAATAACTCCGATTCATACATTTATGTTATAATTATTCTATAAATAATACTTTAAAAGAAAGAAGATGATAAAATGTCTGACAAAATTCCTCAAAGCAGAAAATTTTTATACTATGCTGGCATATTCATAACAATCATCGGTTTTATCCTATTTTTAAGTCGATTTATCATAGTTTTTACAGGCAATGCTTTTAATTTTAACCCGATGATTTCATTTTTAGGGATTATTTTGATAATTTTTGGACAATTCATCAGATCCGTTGGTGCAAAAGGGTTAGCTGGTTCTGGTATTATTTTGAACCCTGAAAAAGCCAGAGAAGATATCAAACCTTATAGTAAAGCAATGGGTGGTGTAATTGATGATGTTTTGGAAAATATTGACAAGAGTGAAGTAAAGAAAGAAATCATAAAAATAAAATGTAGAAGCTGTGGAACTTTAAATGATGAAGATTCTACTTACTGCAAATCATGCGGGGAAAAGTTATAAGGATAATTTATCCTTATAACTTTTTAAAAATTAAAGAGACTGCAAATTGATAACACTTTTCTTCCAAGATCCCTTTGAATAGATGTAAAATCCATATAAACAAACTATCAAATTGCTAAAGCTCATTGAAAACCATATCCCAGATGCTCCCCAAGTTGTGAAATTTTTGAAAATCAAAATCATAGGAAGTCTTACAAACCATAATCTTCCAATCTCCATTGTCATTGAATACTTAGTTTTTCCAGACCCCTGAAACAAACCTTGTAAAACTGAAAAGATACCCATCAATGGCATCGACCATGATATATATCTCAAATAGTTAACAGACAATTCTATTACAGATGGATCATCTTTAGACTGCATAAATAAACTTATAATTTCATAATCAAATATTAACAGTAAAAAACAGCCTATAAATCCAATTAATGTTGTTAATAAAGTTGACTTATTAAAGGCTTCTTTTACTCTTTCTTCTTTTTTTGCTCCGATGTTCTGCCCAACTATAGCAGTGAGAGCTGACCCTAACCCCATAGCAGGTTGAGAAATCAAAGATATAATTCTATTTACCATTGCATATGCAGCTAAAGTTGCAGTTCCATATGATCCAATAAACATATTTAAAACAATAAATCCAAACGCTGCTCCAGATTGGCCAATTGAAGTAGGTAGCCCAACTTCAACTATACTTTTAATTATCTCTTTATTAAATTTAAATCCTTTAAAATTAGGCTTTATCATAGAATTTCCTTTATATAGATGAATAAAAGAGACAACTGCTAATAATATCTTTGAAACTAAAGTTGCATACGCAGCACCAGCTATTCCCAAGTTAAGAGTAAAAATAAATATAGGATCTAATATTGAGTTTAAAATTGCTGAAATCCCACTGAAAACCGTTGGGTGTATAGTGTTTCCTTGAGAATTCATTATGGATGAATAATTAAAAAATAAAAACATAAATAACATATCTAAGAAAGTTATTCTCAAATATACAATACTATATTCAGCTAGGTCTCCAGTTGCACCCATTAGCTTAACTATGTAAGGGGTTGTAATATATCCTATCACAGTAAAAATAACAGCACATAATACCGTAAGAACAATGAGTTGAGTGGCATGCTCATTAGCTTCTTTGATTTTATCTGCGCCTATTAATTGGGAAATAATAGATGTTCCTGCAATCGATAGCCCTATACCTATTGAAATGAATAAAAAAATAACAGGCCAAACAAATGCAGTTGCTGCAAAATGAACTGATGATATTCTGCTAACCCATATACCATCTATTAAATTGTATAAGGTTTGAATTAAGTTATTTATCATGATAGGAATTGATAAATATAGCAATGCCTTGTAAATACTACCCTTAAGTATTAACTCTGTTTTTTCATTAGTTTTCATTTTTCACCTCGTATGTATTTCGTGTATCTAAAAATATTATACTACTTTATATAGTTTTGTATATATAAATTTGTGTCCAATTTCATTTAACTGTGATAAAATTAAATTTAATAATTATAGTTAGGAGCTATTATGAAACCACTGAAAAAACTTACCCTAAATATTGTATCAAAGGTAAATATTAATGTAAAAAAATACTATAAATCATATAGAATGATTCAAAAGGTCGTTAACCCACCAATTACTCCTGTTTATAAAAAACTAGATGAGACCATTTATTATAATGGTAAAGAAATACCAGCAAGAGTTTTTATGCCAGAAAATCTAAAAGATAATAAAGTGTTGTTATTCTTTCACGGAGGTGGATGGGTTACTGGTGATATTGATTCATATACCAATCTTTGCTCACGTTTAGCTAATGAAACAAATAGAAGGGTCATTTCAATAGACTATAGATTAGCTCCTGAATATCCTTTCCCAAATGGATTGGAAGATTGTTATTATGCTACAAAATATCTTTTTGACCATTTGCATTTATTATCTTGCAATGAAGATGATATCTATCTGATAGGTGATAGTGCGGGTGGTAATTTAGCTGCGTGTGTTTCGCTGCTATTGCGAGATAGAGGAGAAATTGTACCTAAAAAACAAATTTTAATATATCCAGCAACTAATTATGATCATAGTGAAAATTCGCCTTTTAAATCTGTCGTTGAATTTGGTGAAAATTACATATTAACATCGAAAAGAATACAAGATTATATGGAATTGTACGTTCCAAATCCAAAGGATAGAGAAAGCCCTTATGTGGCTCCAATTCTTGCTAAAGACTTATCCAACCAGCCCGAAACTTTAATCATAACTGCAGAATATGACCCACTAAGAGATGAAGGTGAAGAATACGCTAAAAGGCTCGAATCATTCGGAAATAAAGTTTATATTTTCAGAGTAAAAGATGCTGTACATGGCTACTTAAATAGTCCTATTGAAAATAATATAATCAAAGAAACTTATTCAATAATTTCAAAGTTTATCGATAATCTATTATAGGTGATTTATATGAAAGAAGAAAAAAATAAATATCAGAACTGGATAAGATTAGACAATGCTTCGAAAATTTTCCCAGCGACTTATACAAATAGAGACACCAAAGTTTTTAGAATTTCCGTTGAATTGTTTGATTATGTTGATAAAGACATCCTTCAAAAAGCTATCGATGAGGCTGTTTTGTATTTCCCTGTTTTTAATTATGTACTAAGAAGAGGTGTTTTTTGGTATTACTTTGAATATTCTAATCTCAAACCTACAGTTGAAATAGAGTCTACTCCATTATGCGCTCCTTTATATGATAAAGAAAAAAGAAATCTACTCTACAGGATAACTTACTATAATAAAAGAATAAATTTAGAGGCCTTTCATGCTCTTACAGATGGAGCTGGTGTCGTATGGTTTATGGAAACTATAGTGCACCTTTACTTGACTAAAAAATACTCAGAAGAATTCAAAGATAAAAACTTAAAATTACGCCATAAGGCAGCTATTAGCCAAATGATGGATGATAGTTTTTCGAAATATTATAATAAAGATAAATCAATTGTAGATACTGGCACAAAGGTAAAAAAAGCATACCAAATAAAAGGAACTTACACAGAAGAGAATATAACTAAATTGATTGAAGGCACAGTATCAACTAAAAAGATAGTTGACCTTGCACATAAATATAATTCTACCGTAACAGTATTTTTAACATCTTTGTTGATATATTCAATTATAGAATATATGCCAAGTAAATACAAAAAAAATCCTATTTCTGTGTCAGTTCCTATAAATTTAAGGCAATATTTCAAATCTTATACTGCAAGAAACTTTTTTAGCACTATGAATATCATATATTATCCAACAGGTGATGATGACATAGAAAAAATAACAAGTTCTGTAAGGGAAAGTTTTAAATCAGAGCTAACTAAAGAGAACTTAAGTGCTCATTTGAATAGATTAATCTCTATTGAGAAAAACCCATTAACAAGAATAGTCCCATTGCCTTTGAAAGATTTAGTTCTTAGATTTGCGAATAAATTTGCTGATAGAGGGATTACTACATCTTTCTCCAATGTTGGAAAAATAGAATTACCTCAAGAATTTGAACCATATGTAAATAAATTTAGTATCTGTGTAAGTGCTAGAAGGCCACAAGTAGTTAGCTGTTCATATAGAGATAAAATGGTTATTTGCTTTATATCTCCCTTTGAAGAAACTGACATTCAAAGAACTTTCTTCACTTTCTTAAGTGAAAATGGTATAGATGTAGAAATTATTTCTAATTTTTAACGGAGGAATAATATGAAATACTGTGAATACTGTAAAGTATATATCCCTGAAGATAGAGAGATTTGTCCATTATGTGGAAATAAATTAGAAATAATCTCTGAAGACAATGAACAAATATTCCCTAAAATCCCATCAATATTTAAGAGAAATCTTGCTCTTAAGATAATGGGGTTTATAAGTGTAGTAACTATAATTATGAGTTTTGCATTATACTATATATTTCCCACACGAATTAATTGGCCTTTATTAGTTTTTTTTGGCATAATAAGTGTATGGTTGGATTTATTCTTTCTTATTAGAAAAAAAACCCATTTACCTAAAAAAATAATTTGGCAAGTTCTTATCATAACAATATTAAGTATTCTTTGGGATTTTTACACAGGTTTTAGAGGTTGGTCAATTGAATTTGTCTTCCCAATCATTTGTATATTAGCTATGCTTGTAATGTATATTTTAGCATTGGTTATGAAATTGAGCATAAATGATTTTATCACTTATATTTTGATAGACATTTTCTTTGGTATAATCCCTATTATTTTCATAGTATTAAATCTAGTAGAAATCATATACCCATCGATTATTTCTGCAACTATAAGTATTATATCATTATCAGCAATACTTATATTTGAAGGAAAAAACATTCTATATGAACTGAAAAAAAGGATGCATATATAGAGGGAGCTTACACTCCCTCATAATTGAATGGTGGAATAAAACTTTCTTCTGCACTTTCACTCTCTTGAGTGAACCCATTTTCAACTCCAATAGAAATCGCATAGTCTACTACTTCTTCATATTCATCTTCTCTTAACTTTCTATATATTTCAGGAAATTTCTTCGCATTTTCAAGCGGTGTATACTGGCTCATTATACTTATATAAATATCATTTCCAAAAGTACTATGTAAGTACTCGATTATTTTCTTAGAATCCTCTACAAAACCAGGTAATACTAAATGTCTAACTATGACACCCTTTATCATCATACCATTTTCATTGAAAATTGGCTTTCCAGATTGTCTTACCATTTCCTCTAGGGATTTTGTAGCAATTTCTCTATAATTATGTGCATTAGAATATTTTTTAGATATGGTTTCATCAAAATATTTAAAGTCTGGTAAATATACATCAATATATCCTTCTAATAATTTAATCGTTTCTTTCTTTTCATATCCACTTGAATTATATACAATCGGCAAATCTAAGCCATTTTTCTTGGCTATATCTATTGCGGTTATAATTTGTGGTACAAAGTGAGTAGGTGTTACTAAATTTATATTTTGTGCATTCTTATTTTTCAATTCAAAAAATATTTCAACAAGTCTATCCAAAGATATATTCTTCCCAAAAGCACCATTAGCAATGATATTGTTTTGACAATAAATGCATTTTAGGGAGCATCCAGTAAAAAAAACTGTCCCTGAGCCTTCTATGCCTGATATACATGGTTCTTCCCACATATGAAGACTTGCTCTAGCTAATCGCAAATCAGATGTTTCACCGCAATATCCGATTTCTCCATCAGTCCTATTAACATTACATTCCCTTGGACACAATGTACATCTTCTTAATAAATCCATGTAGTATCTCATTATATACCTCTATTTACATTATTCTTATTTTTAGGAGTAATTTAATTATATACTAACACATAATATTTGGAATAAAAAATTTTAATTCCTACTAAATTGATATGTTTACAACGCTAAAGTATAGGTATATAATAATTAGGGATTTGATAATAATTATCATTATAAATAAAAGTGAGGAGAATATTATGTCTAAGAATATATTAACTATCAATAATTTAAGAGTCAAAATTGATGATGAAAACAAGGAAATATTAAATGGAATAAATCTAAAAATTAATAAAGGTGAGGTCCATGTTATTATGGGCCCAAACGGAGGCGGAAAATCAACCCTTGCATATACTCTCATGGGGCATCCAAAATATAAAATTATAGATGGAGAAATATTTTTTTGTGGCAACTTGCTAAATGAGGTAAAGACACATGAAAGAGCCAAAATGGGATTGTTTCTTTCTTTCCAATACCCTGAAGAAATTAATGGTGTAACTGTTGAAGAATTTCTAAGGACTGCAAAAACAGCTTTAACAGGTGAACAACAAAAAATAATTCAATTTAAAAAATTAATCAACAGCAAGATGCAAGAATTAGGTATGAGCGAAGACTATGCCTCAAGATATTTAAATGTTGGTTTTTCTGGAGGAGAAAAAAAGAAAAACGAAATATTACAAATGTCTATTTTAAATCCAAAACTTGCAATACTTGATGAAACAGATTCTGGACTAGATGTTGATGCTATAAAAATTGTTGCGGATGGTGTTAATAAAATTAAAAATGAAGAAAATGCTTTTCTTATAATTACTCACTACAATAAGTTGCTAGAATATATCAAACCTGATTTTGTTCATATACTTCTTAATGGACGAATAGTAAAATCTGGTGGAGTTGAGTTAGCTAACGAAATTGATGAAAGTGGCTATGAAAAAATAAGAAACGAATTTGCTAGCATATAGAGGTGTTTGATATGGAAAAAAAGAAAACTCATGTCGAAGATATTGATAGAAGAATTTATGATATAAAAAATGAACTTAATTATAGTTTTAAAACTGATAGTGGACTTACAAAAGAAATAATACTCGAAATTTCAAGGGAAAAAAACGAGCCAAATTGGATGAAAGAATTTAGATTGAAATCTTTAGAAATATATAGTCAAAAACCATTCCCTAAATGGGGTGCAGATTTAAGTGAGCTTGACATGGATAATATTGTAACTTATATTAAGCCAAATACTCAAATAAAACATAGTTGGGATGAAGTTCCTGAAGATATAAAAAACACTTTTGAACTTCTAGGGCTTCCTCAAGCTGAGAGAGAGTCTCTAGCTGGTGTAGGTGCCCAATATGACTCAGAGGTAGTATATCATAATATAAGGCAAGAACTAATAGATATGGGTGTAATTTATACGGATATGGAGACTGCTTTAAGAGAGTATGAAGATGTATTAAAGGAATATTTTATGAAATTAGTTCCACCGACAGATCATAAATTTGCAGCATTGCATGGTGCAGTTTGGTCTGGAGGGTCTTTTGTTTATGTTCCTGAGGGTGTAAAAGTAGATATCCCTCTTCAATCATATTTTAGATTAAATGCACCAGGGGCGGGGCAATTTGAACACACACTAATAATTGTTGAGAAAAATGCTTATCTACATTTTATAGAAGGTTGCTCTGCACCTAAGTATAAAGTGAATAACTTGCATGCTGGATGCGTTGAGTTATTCGTTAAGGAAAATGCAACTCTTAGATATAGCACAATTGAAAATTGGTCTAAAAATATGTATAACCTAAACACGAAAAGAGCTGTTGTTGATAGAAATGGAACGATTGAATGGGTCTCAGGATCATTTGGTTCTAAAGTGTCAATGTTATATCCAATGAGCATTTTAAGAGGAGAAGGTGCAAGATCAGAATTTACTGGAGTAACTTTTGCAGCAAAGGGGCAATATTTGGATACAGGAACAAAAGTTATTCACGCTGCAAGTAATACTACTTCTACTGTGAACTCAAAATCCATTTCTAAAGATGGGGGACAAGTATTTTATAGAGGACTATTAAGAATAAGCAAAAATGCAACAGGATGTAAATCAACTGTTTCTTGTACCTCCTTGATGCTAGATAATGAATCCAAATCAGATACATTACCTATTATTGAAATAGATAATGATAATATAGATATTGGGCACGAAGCAAAAATCGGTAGAATTAGTGATGATGCAATTTTCTACTTGATGAGCAGAGGTATTTCTGAAGAAGAAGCAAAAGCTATGATTGTAAGAGGTTTCGTAGAGCCTATCACAAAAGAACTACCTTTAGAATATGCTGTAGAATTGAACAATTTGATCAATATAGAACTCGAAGGTGCAATAGGTTAGGAGTTGATAAAATGATGTGGAAAAGATTAGGCATTAAAGAATTGGAAATCCCTAAAATAGAAAATTATAAAATTGAATTTCTACCTTCTATAGATGATTCGAAAATCAAGATTAAGGCTCTAAATAAAAACAATAGTATCAATTATAATAGCTATAGGGGTCTAGGAGAAGAACTTGAAAATCTTCCTAAAATCCATAGCAATGCAGGATTTAAAATAGAAGTTGATGACAATACATCAATAAAAGAACCTTTGCTCATCAACTATAAAATAGATAATAACAATCCCGTTTTGATAGACAATAACTTAATAGAAATAGGAAAAAATTCTCAATTGACTTTAATATTTGATTATTATAGTGATGATTCTCAAAATCTATTTCACGATGGGTTAACTAATATAATAGTAAATGAAAATTCTATTTTAAATGTCATAAAATTACAAAGATTAAATGATTTTAGCAATAACTTCGATACTAATATCACAGTTATAAAAGATAATGGGATTTTTAACTTAATAAATATAGAAATAGGTGCAAGTCTTACTGCTGTAAACTATACAAATTACTTAAATGGTCAAAGCTCTACAGCAAATCTAGATTCTATATATTTAGGATGTGGCTTCCAAAAAAAAGACTTAAGCTATACTATGGTTCATAAAGGGATGCGTAGTGTTAGTAATATAGAGTCCAAAGGTGCTTTGAAAGACAATTCCACCAAAGTATTTAGAGGAAATTTAGAGTTTTTAAAAGGTGCAAAAAAATCTATAGGCAGTGAAGCTGAATATACGACGCTATTAAGCCATGGTGTTAAGAATGATTCTATACCAGCTTTAATGTGCCATGAAGACGATGTGGATGGTGAGCATGCTGTCAGTGCTGGGAAAATAGATGAGAATAAACTGTTTTATCTTCAAAGTAGAGGATTAGATGAATTTAATGCTAAGAAACTTATCGTTGAGTCATCATTCAATCCTATAATAAAAAAGATTCCTGATGAAAATGTTAGAAATATTATCCTTCTAGAGATTGAAAGGAGAATATAATGATTGATAAAATTAAAGTTAATTTTAAAGAAGATTTTCCTATATTAGAAAAAAAAGTTAATGGAAGAAGATTAGTGTATTTAGATAATGCGGCAACTACACAAAAGCCCAAATCTGTAATTGATGCTATATCAGATTATTACAAAAACCATAATGGCAATCCTCATAGGGGAGCACATTCATTAAGTGTAGAAGCTACTTCTCTTTATGATGATGCTAAAGAAGCAGTGAAAAATTTTATTAACGCTGATTCAATAGATGAAATAATATTTACAAAGAATAGCACTGAATCCTTGAATCTATTAGCATATAGTTTATCAGAAGATTTTAAAGAAAATGATGAAATACTTTTATGTATATCCGAACATCATAGCAATATACTTCCTTGGATGAGAATTGCAAAAGAAAAGAATTTAAAATTAAAATATATTTATATAGATGAAAATGGCTCTATACCAGAAAGCGAATACGAAAAGATAACCAAAAAAACAAAATTAGTATCTATAGCACAAATGTCTAATGTATTAGGAACTATTTATCCTATAAAAAAAATTAGCAAAATTGCACATGAAAATGATGCAATAATAGTGGTAGATGCTGCACAAAGTATTCCCCATTTGAAAGTTGATGTTAAAGATATAGATGCAGACTTCCTTGTGTTTTCGGCTCATAAAATGTTAGGCCCTATGGGTATTGGTGTTTTATACGGTAAAAAGCATTTATTGGACAATATGCCCCCATTTCTATTAGGTGGTGACATGATTGAGTATGTATATGAAAATGATGCAACATTTGCAGAAGTTCCCTTTAGATTTGAAGCTGGAACTCAAAATGTTGAAGGTGCTGTTGGCTTAAAGGCTGCTATTGATTATATCGAAAAAATTGGTTTGCAAAATATAGAGGCACACGAAAAAATGCTAACTGAATATGCAGTAAAAGAGATGTTGAAAATTCCATATATAGAAATTTATGGGCCTATGGATTTAGAAAAGCGTGGAGGAATAATCTCATTTAATGTCAAAGATATACATCCACATGATGTCAGTACTATTTTG
The DNA here is from genome assembly GCA_014360205.1 of Tissierellales bacterium. Taxonomy (GTDB): domain Bacteria; phylum Bacillota; class Clostridia; order Tissierellales; family Tissierellaceae; genus Soehngenia. The sequence goes on along the minus strand of JACIXZ010000004.1, from coordinate 81,139 downwards.
GATAGTTATGGCATCGCAAGCAGAGCAGGACATCATTGTTGTCAACCTCTTATGAGGTATATGAATTTAAATTCAAGTGTTAGAGTAAGTTTTTATTTATATAACAATATGGAAGATATTGATGTATTAATTGATGCTTTAAAAAATGTAAGGAAGTGGTTAGGTTATGGATCTTAATCAAATATATACTCAGCTAATAATGGAACACAATAAAAATTCTCATAATAAAAGAGCTTTAGATAATCCAACACTCGTTGAACATGGTCATAATCCAAGCTGTGGTGATGATATTACCCTAAATTTGATTGAAAAAGATGGAATTATTATAGATGCTAGCTTCACAGGTTCTGGTTGTGCTATATCACAAGCTTCAACTTCCATAATGATAGATCTAATTAAAGGTAAAAAAGTTAGTGAGGCATTAGAATTAGCTGAAATATTTATTAGAATGATAAAAAAGGAAATTGAAGATGATAGCTTGTTAGAAAAATTAGATGATGCAGTTGCCTTTGAAAATATATCGAATATGCCCGCAAGAGTTAAATGTGCAGTTCTCCCATGGCACACTTTAGAAGAAGCATTAAAAAAATAGTCCATTTGGACTATTTTTTTACTTCAATTCATCATAATCAAGTGGTACTTCATAACCCTTTAGATCGATATTTTTCTCTTTTAGCAATTTAAATAATTCTTGCATAAATATCCCTCTATTTTCATTTATATCACAATTTGGGCTATCTTCGATACCTACTATCCCTATTATTTCATACCCATATTTTGAGTATTCTTCGATTTCTTTTATTACTGGTCTTAATATATGTCTGCATATCTCTCTATGAATTGGAGTATCATATTCAAATTTTTCCATTGGTTTTCTACCTAATCCAAAATGCCTAAGTTCTGGACATGGTAATTGTATGATTCCAACGCCATCTTCAATATATTCGGATACAATTTTAAAAGCTCCTTTTGCTCTGGCCATTGGTTGTACGACACAGTTTTGATTCAATATGCAGTGACTTACAATAACAACTTTCTTGCCTCTTTCGTCATTATCAAACATTAAATATTTTCCTTTCCAATATATTGTTTAGGCAATCTTTTAATAAGATAACTAGCGATTAAACATGAAAGAATTTTGTCTATTAAATTACCTGCTACTCTAGGAATAAATGCTGCGGTAAAAACCTGAGCACCAGATTGTCTTAAAATACTAAAAATTATATCATTCCCTGAACCTGTTAATCCTCCATATACATATACAGCTATTGGAGTACCAATTAATGGAGCCACTATGGCTAAAATAACCCCTGTAATTATTGCTTGTTTTGTCCCAAATTTATATTTTTTAGCTATAAAACCAACAACTAATCCAATTACAGCATTTACTATAAAAAATGGAATGTCTTTAGGATTTCCTGATAAAATAGGAGCTAATATATTAGTAATTGCACCTACACTCGCTCCATACCATGGTCCAAATAATGCAGCAATAAATATAGTACCTAAAGCATCCAAAAACAATAATGGTATTTGCATCCTTGACACTAATGTACCTAAAACAATGTTTATGGCTACTGCTAAAGCTGAAATAATTAATATTGAATTTCTGTTTCTCATGCTATCCCTCTTTCTTTTAAGATATTTAAATTATAATCGAGAGATAGTTTTTAATAAAATAGATTTATTTAATAGTTGACCATCATTATATTGATATATTTTATAGCTTTTTTATAAATTTTTTATTATGTTATGAAGAAATTAACATTAAAGTTTATTAAATAGACTCTATTTTACTTTTATTTGCGATATGCTATTTCTCCATTTACTACTGTCATAAGAGCTTTTATGTCTTTAATTTTTTCAGAGTTAATTTCGAATATATCTTCATCGAGTACAACAAAATCTGCATAATAATTCTTCTCTAGTCTCCCTTTTATGCCCTCTTCAAAACTTACATATGCTGACTCTAAAGTATATGCGTCTATTGCATCGTAAATGTCCATTTTTTCACTTTCATTCCATGATTCATCAGGATATCCATTCAGATCTTTTCGATTTACAGCACAATACAGGTTGTTAAATGGATTAAGGTCTTCAACAGGAGCATCTGTTCCAAGCGATAAATGCACACCATTTTTAATTAGCGTATTAAACGCATAAGATGAGTTTGCAAGTTTTTCACCAACCCTATCTTCTACGATATGAATATCATAATTTAGAAATATAGGTTGTACTAATGCCAGGCAATCTAATTCTTTCATTTTATTTAGTATCTCTTCATCTGTGATTTGCAAATGAACTATTCCATGTCTTCTGTCATTTTTATTGTTTATTATTTTACCATAAGAATTTAATACTTGCCTAATAGCACCATCTCCAATGGCATGTATCAACATTTGTTTCCCTTTTTCGTCTATGAATTTCGTCAATTCATCAAGTTCTTTATCAGTATATATATTTACTCCTCTGTTTCCAAAATTATCGACATAATATTCACTTAAATATGCTGTTCTTGCTCCGAGTGAACCGTCTGCAAATATTTTAATAGGTCCTATTTTATTGAAATTTGTGTCATATTCATAATCATTTAGATCATCTATAAACTTTGATATAGATGAAACATCTTCGAAAGCACATTGATGAGTAACTCTGATATTAAGTTTTCCTTCTTCTTCTAACTCTTTGTAAGCATCTAAAACATCCATGTAATTGTCCACTTTAACATCATTAGTTTGAACAGATGTCACGCCATTTTCTAAAGCATGTGCCATTGCAATATTTATATATTTTTTTCTTTGTTTTACTGTAGTAGTATTTAACAATTTATTAAAAATCTTCATAGCATTCTCGCAGAATACTCCGTTTGGGAATCCTCCTTCTTCTCTAAGAATTTTCCCACCTTCTATGTCTGAAGTGTCTTCATCAATACCTAAAATTTCTAATGCTTTTGAGTTTGCTACTAAAATATGCCCACATACTCTTGTGAAAACTATTGGAATATCTGTTGAAATCCTGTCAAGATCATGTCTATTTAAAAGTCTTTTTTCGTCAATAAAATAATCTTGATTCCAGCCATTACCTAGTAAAATATCTCTTATTTTATTATTATCAATATATTCTTTAGATTTAATAATTATTTCATCTATTGATTTTAGTTCATTTAAAATGAGATTAGATAGCCTATATCCTAATCCTTCTAAGTGAAGATGTGAATCATTAAATCCAGGGATTACAGTTTTATTTTGTAAATCAATCAATTCGAAGTTATCATTCAGAGTTAATATTTCATCATTCGTGCCAATTTCTTTTATAATTCCATTATCTACTAACATCGCTTGAGCAAATTTACCTCTATTTTGGTATATCTTACCATTATAAAAAATCTTCTTCATTATTACCTTCCTTTATCAAATAATTTTTCTTTTGGATAGAATGTTTATTCCAATTAAAGCAAAAACTCCTCCTATTAAAGCTGTTATTAGCTGTGGTATGCTCATGCTTGCAGCTAATGCATTTGCTATGTTTGGAGGAAATTCAAGCCCGAACAAATATATTAATTTCCTAGCGGAAAATGATAAAAATAAAAACTTCATTACTGAGCCAAGTATTACTCCCACAACAATTTGAATTTGTCCTCTCTTCATAAAAAAACTAAAAATCAATACATATATAGCATTCCCTATCATAATAAATGGTATGAAAGGAGCTAATGGGGCAGCTAATTGGCCTACAAGATATGCTAAAAGAGGTGTTAAAACACCTACTCCTACACCAAACCATCTTCCACAAATGTACGCCGTCAAAATCAGTACCATGTTAACTATTGGTCCAACTATAAACTGATTGATTTCAGGGATTGTCCTTCCTATTATCTGAAATATAATTGCTATTGCAAGAAGAACTGAAGCTTGAACTAGTCTTTTTGTATTGCTTTCCATATTTTCACCTCTCTTTGATTTTATTTTAGATCAAATAAAAAATGCTTATTAATAAATATACCACATAAAAGTAAAACTTAATATAAAAAGCTAATATTCATATATAATAAATACTAGCTTGATATAATAAATCCATCTAAATAAAATTTTTTCTAAATCGCTCAACCATTTAGTTAATCTTTAATCTATTCTTATTGTTTTGCCAGTTAAAGCCGAATTTAAGCTTGCAAAAATCGCCTTCATCGAAGGAATTATATGTTCTGCAGATAGTACTGAATCTTTATTGTGTTCCAAACAATCTACAAATTCATCTATTACTCCACTTTTTGTCTGATTATCATTGGTCTGTATCCCTTCTAAATCAAAATTGATTTTTTCCCCATTTCTCAAAAAGACTCTAATTGAATATCTTTCATCATCATATATTTTCATAATTCCTTTTGTTCCGTAGATTACTGTGCTGTTATCTTCTGGACCATAAAATGTCCAGCTTGCTGACATTGTTCCAATTGCACCTTTCCTTGTCTTGTATATACAAATCGCATTGTCATCTACCAAGACAGGCTCTCCTGATTCATATTTCTTATCCAAGGTTTCTAAAGATGCTTTAACTTCAATTATTTCATCATTTAATATATAATTTATTAAATCAGTTTTATGAATTCCTAAATCCCCTAAAGCTCCCATTGAAGCAGTATCTTTATTAAAAAACCATGTATTTAATCCTGGATTTATGCTCCATGTTTCTGGTCCAGAATGGCCAAAAGTAGTCCTAAAAGTCAAACAGTCTCCTAATATTTGATCTTCTATTAATTTCTTTGCATAAACATGTGCTTTAGTCAACCTCTGATTATGGGCAATTAAAAGCTTTTTATTGTTTTCTTTTGCTGTTTTAAGCATTAATAAACAGTCCTCTAAATTTGTTGCCATGGGTTTTTCGCAAAGAACATGCTTACCATGATTTAAAGCTTCAATTGTAATCTCTGCATGTAGATTATTTGATACACATATACTTACAGCATCAATATTATCATCATTAAGCATGTCATGATAATCTATATAATGAATCAAATTATATTTCTCTGTTAATGCTTTTGCTCTTTCTAAAGTTCTATCATAGAGTCCTACCAATTTAACTTTATCATTATCTAGATATTCTGGTATATGCCTTATTTGAGCAATTTTCCCGCATCCAATTACTCCCACTCTAATCATATAAAGCCTCCTGTTCTTTTATAGATTATCATTTTCACTTGTACTTTTCTGAAATAATATAAATTGTCCAAATGCTAAAATAATAAATAATACTTCTTTTATAAGCATAAATTATATTATTTCACTTTAGATAAAAGTGCTACTGTCTCAATTTCAGTAGTGTGAGGAAACATATCGACTGGCTTTATTTTCTTAACTTTGTATCCATTGTTTAATAATATATTTAAATCCCTTGCTAGAGTAGAGCTATTACATGATACATAAACTATATCTTCAGGATTTAATCTTATTATTTCATAAATAGTATTCTTATCTGCACCTGATCTTGGAGGGTCTAAAATTATTTTATTTGGTATTCCTTCCTTCTTAGATATTTCAGATAGTAAATTTTCTACTTTCCCATGATAAAAATATGCGTTCTCAATATTATTTAGCACAGCATTTCTTTTAGCATCTTTTACAGCTGATTTTACATATTCTATACCTATAACTTTGTTTACTTCTTTTGCAATAAATAATGCTATACTTCCAATACCAGAATATAGATCAAACACAATATCTTGTTTTTGTGGATTTAAATATTTCTTTACTATTTCATATAATTTCTCAGTTTGATAGGAATTGGTTTGGAAGAAAGATTCCGGAGAAATATTAAATTTTATATCCCCAATATAGTCTACTAGAAACTCATCTCCAAATATTCGAATAAATTCTTTACCATATTTAGTTTGACTATCTTTGTTGATATTTTGATAAATACTCACTACACTACCAGTATCTCTTATCAATTTATGAATTAATTCATTTTTATGTGGCAATTCTCGAGTGTGTGTTACCAAAATTACCATTGCTTGAGAATTCTGATTCGTTCTTATTCCAATGTTTTTTATGTAGCCTTTGTTGTTTTTCCTATCAAATGCTTCAATATTATATTTATTTATCCATTCTTTTATTGATTCAATGATTTTATCACCAATCTCCTTTTGAAGAATATCTTCTTCTAATGGAATAATATCATTAGATTTTCTTTTTACATAACCTATAATTGTCTTTCCATTATTTGCTCCAACAAAAAATTGCGTATTATTTCTATATCTAAAAGGATTAACCATGCCTACTATATTATCTACTTCAAACTCACACTTACATATCTTGTAGAGATCTGTCTTTAATTTTCTTTCTTTCCATTTTAGTTGTTCATCGTATTTTAAATTTATTAATGGTACTCCCCCTCCTAATTTACTAGTATCGAACTCGTACTTTTCTCTTAAATTTGAATAATTCAAAATCTCTATTAGTTTTCCCAAAAAATAATTTTTCTTTTTCTCAATAACTTCAAATTCAACTATATCCCCAATAATGCAATCTTCAATAAAAATAACTTGATTGTTTGTTTTGACTACTCCTAGTCCTTGTGAATTTATATCTATTACTTCTCCTTTGTATTTTTCCCCTAATTCCATTCTTGCCCTCCATAACACTATTTTATTAATATTTTATCATAAAAGTTTATTAACTGTTTCAAAATCTACATAAGAAAAAAAGTAAGCTTAAGCTCACTTTATGTTATATTTTGTATCCATTTTTTAGATTTTATAATAGGAAAACCCAAAATAGCTTTAACTAATTCCTCAGTAGTTATAAGTAAAAATAAATATTCAACTGGCATTTCAAATATCATCGATCCAATAAATGCCAATGGTACACCAATCAGCCAAACAGATGATAAATCTATTTTCATAGCAACTTTAGTATTTCCTCCTGACCTAAGGACTCCCACAATTGATATGTTATTATATACCCTAATCACAAATGTCAGTCCCATGAAAATTAGAATTGACTTTGCTGTGTTGTATACATCTGGCTCTAAATTTCTAAACAGCTTCAAAATTAAATCTGATGATAATGATAAAGTTAAACCTAAAATTATTCCAGATATGCTTGATAATGCGATAAAGCTTATTGCATAATCATAGGCTTTATCAAACTCTTCTGAGCCAATTTTAGCACCTACCATTATACTACAAGCACTTGCTAATCCCTTAACTACTACAAAAAACATATTCTGTATGGTATTTGTTAGTTGAATGCTAGCCATAGCAGTTTTGCCTAAATTGGCATATGCTATTGTATACATGACTTGCCCCAAAGCCCAAAATCCTTCTGTTAATATGACTGGATAAGTTATTTTTACATATTTTTTTATGAATTCTTTTTCCCAGCCAAATAGCTCGCTAGGTTTTGCATTCAAGAAACTGTTCCCTTTATAGACTGCATAAAGAAGTAAACCAAATTCTAAGGTTCTAGCAATAACTGTTGCAATTGCTGCGCCTTTTAAACCTAACGGTGGAATTCCCAATTTCCCAAAAATCAAAATGTAATTTAATATTGTGTTAGTACTAAGTGATATTATAGAAACTACAAGTGGAACATTTGGTTTACCAGTTGTTCGCAATGCTATCGAATAGCTAAAACTAATTGCAGTCATTATATATGACAAAGAAACTATCCTCAAATAACTTACCCCAGCATTGATTACATCTAAATCATCAGTAAAAATAGACAAAACTTGTTTTGGTAAAATAAGTGCTACTAAAGTAAAAATTAACCCTAATATAAATGAGGTCATTATTGCAAATCCAATGCTTTTATTTACATTCTTTATATCTTCTTTGCCCCAATATTGTGCTATAAATATAGCGCCTCCACTGTTTATCCCAAAAGTAAGCAAAATATATAAAAAGAAAACCTGATTTGCTAATCCTACCCCTGCTATACTAGCACTGCCAAGATTCGTAATCATTAAGGTATCCACCATATTTAAAGATGATGATATCAAGTTTTGTATTGCAACAGGTATCGCTATTGTTAACATTGTTTTTAAAAAATATTTATCTTTTAGTGCCTTCATATTAGTCTCCTTAATCGAGTAGGAGGTAATTAATTATTTTAATTACCGTCCTCTCACACCACCAAGCATACCGTTCGGTACTTGGCGGTTCATTAAGACAGTCTAAATTTCTCATACTGCGAAGATAAACTTTTAAAACCATGATTAATCAATATTTGATTAGTTATGGTTTTATTTAATATTGGACTTTTGGATATTCTCCAGAATCCTTTCCTTGTGTTTGCAAATTCCCACGCTTTATATCTGGGAACTCCTAGTTTCATAAGGTTTTGAAAGCGTGTTTTTACTCTCTTCCACGTTTTCCAAATACAGGCTCTTAGTCTCCTTCGTATCCATTGGTCTAATTCAAGTAGTTTACTCTTCATATCTGCTAGTTTAAAATAATTAACCCACCCTACAATGATTTCATTTAACTTCTTTATTCTTAAGTTAAAATTCATGCTAACATTCCTATTTGTAATATCCCTAATCTTCTCCTTAAGACGTTCATAACTCTTCTCATGAACTCTAAATTTAATACCACCTTTCTCATAATAGAAGCTATATCCTAAAAATTTTCTTTTAGTCGGTGAAGATACTGCCGATTTATCATCGTTTACTTTTAACTTTAGTTTTTGTTCTAGAAATTTGGTTATATTTCTAAGGACTCTATCTCCTGCTCTCTTGCTTTTAACGTAGATATTACAATCATCAGCATATCGGCAGAATCTATGTCCTCTTCTTTCTAGTTCCTTGTCTAACTCATCAAGTAATATATTACTAAGTAGTGGACTTAATGGTCCTCCTTGAGGTGCCCCATTCTCTGACTTAACCAGCATTCCCTTTAACATTATCCCAGAGTTCAGATATTTTCGTATTAACTTTAATACTCTTTTATCTTGTATCTTTCTTGCTATTAGGTGCATTAAAAAGTCATGGTTTAAATTATCAAAGAATTTTTCTAAATCCATATCTACTACATATCTGTATCCTTCGTTTATGTGCTTCTGTGCTTGTTTTAGAGCCATGTGTGCACTTCTACCTGGTCTAAATCCATAGCTATTATTAGAAAACTCTTTATCAAATATTGGATTGATTACCTGATTAATTGCTTGTTGTATTAATCTATCTATTACAGTTGGTATTCCAAGAAGTCTTATTCCACCATTTGGTTTTGGTATTTCTACTCTCCTTACAGGGTGTGGTTTATATTTTCCCCTTAACAAATCTGTCTTTAAGGTTTCGTAATGTTCTTGAAGGAAAGCTAGAAGTTCATCTACCTTCATTCCATCAATTCCACAACTACCCTTGTTGTCCACTACTTTCTTGTATGCTTCAAAGAAATTTCTCTTATCTACTATCTTTTCAAGTAGGTTTTCAGTATTAAATCTTGACTTGGCTTTCGGATTTGACATCGCCGACAAATCACTATACACTCCTTGTTTACCTTGAGTTTCCATCTCTACTTCCACAAGGTAGCCCAAATCTTTGGTTTTCTGTATTCTTTTCGTGTTTGTTGAGATTGTCAAACTTACTCGCCTCCTTAATGTTCAGCCCTTCCAAGGTTATTCATGACTAGCCTTGTACTATGGCCTCTGCTGACTTCTGATAGTTCAATCATACATCACTGCATGGGTTATCATTTAGATATTTCATCTCTTAATGATGTATCTATCAGACCTCCCCAGGTAAGAACGTAAACTTTCACTCCATATATCTGCTACATTTACTCTCCCTGTTTTGGATAGTTTGGGACTTTGGTTTGTTCTGCAACCTCATCCACAGGGTTAAGCCTCTAATGTAGTTCGTGTACCTCAGACCGGAGTTTTGCCGCCGACTTCCTTCAGATTCCACCTCACGATGGACACCCTTGTCTTAAGCTAACGGTTGGCACTATCAACCTCCGTATCGGACTTTCACCGACTAGTTTACGCCCATGCTGGGCGCACAAAAAATAAATGTGCAATTATTGTATAATAGCACATTTATGGTGATTTGTGAAGACTCAAGTTGTTTTTTAATTTTGTTACTCGACGGTTAAATATCTAATTTTTTGGCTTATCGTCAGCTATAATTCTTATTGTTTTAGTATAATTTTCTGTATTGTTTGCTTTGTAGCCTATACTGATTGTAATAGTTGCTTTGTTATTTAGTTCAACATTATTTAAATTAACAGTTGTTTCATTATCACCTATACTTATTGGTGAATTTCCTAAAGATATATTTAAATCATTATATTTCTTATCTAAAGTTAATGTTATATTTACTTTCTTTTCCCCTTGCCCAATATATATATTCAACATATTGTTTGAAAATGTTGGATTAGGCTCATTATATAAAGTTTTTCCGTTATTCTTATCTTCAACTATTTGTATATTCGTAATTACAATACTTGAATATGTTGTAGTTCCTCCTCCAGTACCTGTAGATCCTCCACTTCCAGTATCTTCAATAAGTTTAATTTGTCCAAATTGAGTATTGTTTGATTTAATGAAATAAATCTCATCTCCACTAGTCAAATCCCAAACTTCATCATTTCTTAAATTGTTGTCATTAATCAACTTTATGGAAAATTCTAATGGATATGTGGATTCCCTATTATATAACTTTTCTTTTTGTTCAATGGAAACATCTAAAATTCCGTTTATCAAGCTACTTATTGTAAGCTTATTCCAATCACCTTTTAACTTGCGTACTATTGAACTATCATAACTGTTTTTTTCTGCATCATATTTATACTCCGAAAGCAAAAGATATCCATCTTCGTATTTTATGCCATATATTGTTTTATTTACAATACCTGTATCAAATTCATCTTTTGTTATTAGCGATGTTGTATTTTTTAATTCATCAGTTAAAAATATCTCTGCAAGTCTTACACTTTCCTGTGCAAGTCCCTTGTTTGTGCTCGTTGCGAAAGAATTTTGTCCAGCAAAAAACACAGCATAAATAGAAGCTATAACGATACTAAAAATAGCTACAGTTAAAACAACTTCGATTAAAGTGATACCTTTTACATTCCTTTTCATAATATAACCTCACTTTATAGGTATATATCTGATAACATCAACAAAATCGTCAGAATTTAATATGTTTACTTTAGACTCATATACTCTGCCTTTGACTGTAACATCGATTCCATCTGCTTTATCTGGTAGTTTAACTGTAATATCAAAATCATTAATTTCAGTAGGAGTAGAAATATTTTTTTCAGCTTCTTTTACAGCAGCAGTCCTGTTCCCAGCTTTAGAAATATTAATCAATCCCATATTAAATATAGATAAGAATGTCACTGAAATCAGCCCTAAAATAGCTATCGATATTATCAATTCAATAAGTGTAAAACCTTTCTTTTTCAAATTTACCACTCCTAATAATCAATATAATAGCTTTTAAAGTTAAGAATATTAAACTCTGTAGGATTACCGACTGGAAGTTCTATCCCTTTCATACTATTTTCATAAATCTGATCTAAATAGTCATAGTCTTTTTTTTCATTTTTGCCATTGATTTCTATATAACTGCCAACAATAATCCCGTTATGATTTATTACATTCTTATCATTAGGTTCTATCGACCCACCAATAATTATATAAGCATTTGGAGCATAAATGGATCCATCAAAATCTATTTTCTTGCTACTGTCGTCTGCTGTAATTTTGACATTGTAGTCATTTTGATTTGGATAGCCATTAACGATATTTCCCTTAAAAGAATCATTAGATACGATATCTCCTACCAATGTAGCTTTTTTAAGGATTATCTCTGTTTTCCCACTTTTAACATAAAAGTTTGCATTTACTTCTCCAGCTTGAGGTGGTTCAATTTTAAGGGCTAATTCTTGATTTCCTTCATTATATACGTAAAAATTTATATCATTCCCAGTGTTTGATGATTTTATTATATTAGCATTTATTATTAAATTACCTCTAACCGATATACTAACTCCTTCTTTTACAGTTAATGGTCCATTTACCAAAACATTCCCATTGTAAAATTTGTTCTCATCTATAGTTCCACTAATTTTGATTGTTTCAGTTTGCATAGCCCCACTCCATGTAGGTTGAGGAGCATTATTAAAGTCATACAAAGGGAATACTGAGCTATCCCCCATTTTTTGAGCATATATATCATATTTCCCTTTTTTATCATCATTATTTATTGTTAAATCAACATATTCATTCTTATTTGTGACTCTGAAAGCTTCGTTTTTAGCTATAAGAGGAAGCCCATTATAATAGATTTTATCATCTGTTGATTTTACGAACTCGCTCCATACTATTTTTCTTACGTTTTTATTAACTCCATTGTAGTTTGCATATGAATCTATAGCCAAGACATCCATCCCATTGATTTTAGCCAAAGATATTTCAACTTTATCTAAGCCTTCTATTTCAGGTGAAAATATAACTTCTTGTTTGTTTTCTTTTAAAGAATCTAGATATTCATTTACATCCTTTACGCCAGTTCCTTTTGGTCCAAACAATGTTCTTAGATGGCTTAACAAAGCAGCTTCAACAACATCAGCCCCGTTCATAGCTATATACTCTGCTTTAGTTGCATTTTCGTGATAAATAGCTTGTTTATTTTCATTCACCATGAAATTCAATGTAAAAGAAGCAAATATCATCAAAACTGCAAATACTAAGATAACTAATACTAACGTTGAGCCATTTCTTAGATGAGTTTTCATAAAATCATCTCCAATATTAATTCTACTTGTTTTTATATATATACCCAAATTAAAATATTGTCAAATATTTTTAATGATTTATTTGTTTAAAGTGTTATTTTTTATCTTTATTCCATTATCACTTAAATCGATAATTCCTTTTTTATACAAATTCCCTATTGCTTTTTTAAAACCAGATTTACTCATTCCTAGTGCTTTTCTTATAATTTCAGGATCTGATTTGTCATTGAGTGGTAAAAATCCTTTGTTAGCTTTAAGTTTTTTTAATATGACTTGACTATCTTCTTCTATTTGAATATGTGACATATTTCTAGGAGTTAGATCTAACTTACCATCATCTAGTATTTTGTTAATTCTTACTTCTATTTCATCACCAATTTCATATATACCGAATACATTTTTCTTGTTTATCATACCATCATACTTGTTTTCAACTGCTACAAAAACACCAATATCCTTATTAACTCCATACACTGTACCTTTCACTTTGTCATTTTCTTTAAATGGCGAGTCTGTACTTAAATAATCTTTAATCCTCATAGTTGCGGCTATTCTTTGACTCTTATCAATATAAACAGCTACTAAATATTCATTATGCACTTCAACTTTATCTAGAGTTTCACTAAAAGGCATAAATAAATCTTTCTCTAATCCCCAATCTAAAAAATATCCAATTTTTGACTCACTTACTACTTTTAGTTTTACTATTTGTCCAACTTCAGCTTTTGGATTATTGGTAGTAGCTATTGGTCTATCTTGTGAGTCTTTATAAACAAATACCTCAACGCTATCTCCTACTTTTAAATTTTCAGGTATTTGCGCTATAGGCAATAATACATCATTATCATCATCTTCAGTCCCAAGATATGCACCAAATTTTGTCAGTCTCTTTATTTTTAAATTTTGTTTTTTCCCTAAATAATACATAACACACCTACTTTTCTAAATTATTAACTATATCATATCATAAAATTATGTAGTTGCACTCAAAAAAATGCACTGCCTAAAATAGCAGTGCTTTTTTTTATAAATTTGATTTCATCAAGTTTAGTTGTGTTTCTAACTTTTCTAATTCATCTAAAGCTTCTTGTGGCAATCTATCTCTTCCTTCTTTTTCAACTTCAACTTTCTTTAAGAAATCTTTTCTATAATTTATTGAGCTTTTCCACATATCGATGTAATCTTTATCAAATTTCACTTCAAAACCTTCTACATCCATATATTCTATATCGCTGAATTCTCCTAGTTTTTTAAATCCAGCTTTTCTTGTGACTATTTCTTCTAAAATTTTCAATGTTACTTCTTTTGGTATCTTTTTATCTTTATATGATCCAGTATTAAAAATATAACAGTCTACATTTCTTTTTTCAAATAAAAGTTTAAATTTATTATAGTCTTCATTTAATGGATATGTCCTAAAAGGGTTAGCATAAGGCTCAATTACTAAAGCATTCATATCAGTTCCTTTAGTCAATCTCTCTGCAGTGGTTCTCTTAGTTGCCAATGTTGCACCCATGACTGAAGCTAATACAGGATTATTAATTTTTAATACTGGAGGTAAAGTAGCATCTTTCATTAACCAAATAATTGAGTCCACTGGCTCATCTACTTTATTCACTCTATTATCTGCCCACAAAATTGATTTGACAGCTCTTCCATTTCCATTTCTAATGTCTTCTGTCACCAGTACTTTCTTATTGTTATCATCTAATGTAACCCCACAGTTTTGAACGGTTAGTAAAAACTTATTTGCAGGATGTGTAGTTGGATAATCTTGAGTTTTATCAAAATATGAAGGTTCGAGAGCTACAGAATATCCTTCCTCTACTGAAATTACATAGGCATCGTCATGAAGTATAGTTATATTATATTTCCCATCGTGTTTCTCATGGGTTAAAGTTGATTTTCCTGAGCCAGAAAGTCCAAATACACCAACTGTATATTTGCTTCCATCATCAAAATTGTATCGTTTCATGCCTCCATGGCAAGATGCGAATCCATTTCTATTTGCTATGCTCCATGCCAATGTCAAAGTGCCTTTTTTATATTCTCCAAAATACCTCATACCCAACAATAAAGCACAGTTATGTTCTGGATCAAATAAAGCTAATCCATCCTTATGTATTTCTGGAACATAATCAGGATCTGCCACAACATAGATATCCCCTTCAGGATATTCTTTGGAGTTTTCATACATACTCATGATTTCTTGTGTTATGTATTGGAAATTTAAAAGCCATGAATACATAATGTTTTCGTACTTTTCTGGTAAAAGCAAATGTGCCCTTACCATAAAATCTGGGTCCAATCCTATAATTACTTGAGCATGATACATTTTCTTATATCTTATTTGATATACTGCTTCTCTTGCAATAGTTGAATAATCATCAACTGAAACATTCGGCTCTCCAATAATAACTCTTGCCCCTGCAAATCTACCTGTTACAGCCCCATCATTAAAAAGCAAAACTTTCGCATCTTCTGGAAGCCCTATGAGCTCTGGCTTATATACTGGCATATCCGTAATAATTGTTCCTGGAGAATTATAAGCTAATTTATATGCTTCACTTACAGAAGAAACGTTTTCCACATTGTTAGCATAAAATGCAGTTTCTAAAGTCGATCTTAGTGAATTGAAAACCTTATTTTTTTTGTTAATGCTTTCTAATCTAAAGTTTGAAATCGTAGACAAGTTATCCCTCCGTTCATATTATATAATTTGATTATAGCACAGCTATATTTTTAAACAAGTTTAATTACCAAAATAACAAAATTTATGTTCAATTTAGAATTTAAAAAAAGTTGCAAGACTTATTAAAATAAATCTTGCAACTTTTTTTTATAATATTTTTGCATGACCTTTATAGATCTGTCCTGTTGCGCTTTCTACGGTTATTATTTCATTATCATTTAATAATTTTGTAGCGTTTTTAACTCCAACTATAGTTGCTATCCCTAAATTGAGTCCCATAACAGCTGCATGAGATGAAAGTCCATCTTCTTCACATACAATTGCTGATGCTCTTTTCATAAAGCTCTCAATTGCATCAAAAGTTTTCTTGCATACAATCACATCACCATCAGCAAATTTTTCTTCTAGTTCCTCTTTAGTATTTCCTATAATTACTCTTCCTGTTCCTACTTTTGTGCCTACTCCTGTTCCTTGTAATAGTACTTTGCCTATAGTATGAACTTTTATCATATTTGTGGTACCAGCCACTCCTACTGGTATACCAGCCGTAATTACTACAAGGTCTCCTTCTTTTACTAAGCCTGCATCTAAAGCTGTCTTTACTGATAATTCTATAACCTCATCAGTCGAATCTGATTTTCTGCTTAACATTGGGATAACTCCCCATACCAGCGAGAGCTTTCTTAGTACTGACTCATTTGTAGTTACAGCTATAATCGGAGCTTTTGGTCTAAACTTGGATATAGCTTTTGAAGTATATCCAGATGAAGTAGCAGTTATTATAGCTTTTGCACCTAGATCTTGTGCAGTTGTCACAGTTGCTCTGCTAATTGCATTAGTCGTAGTTATCGCACTGTCCTTAGCCCTTAATTTTGATATGGAGTCATAATCTAATGCATTTTCAGTGGTTACTGCAATATTATACATAGTCTTTACAGCTTCTATAGGATATTGACCTGCTGCTGTTTCCCCAGAAAGCATAACAGCACTTGAACCATCAATTATAGCATTCGCGACATCTGTTACTTCAGCTCTTGTCGGTCTTGGGTTTCTAATCATTGAATCTAACATTTGTGTAGCTGTAATTACTGGCTTCCCAGCAATATTGCATTTTCTTATAAGCGTTTTTTGAATTAGAGGTATCTCTTCTGTCGCTACTTCTACTCCTAAATCTCCCCTTGCTACCATAATACCATCTGCTGCAACTAATATCTCATCTATATTGTCCAATCCTTGTTGATTTTCAATTTTGGCAATGATATCTATATTTTCTCCCCCATTTTCTTCTAACACTTTTCTTATGGAGCTAATATCTGATGCCTTTCTTACAAATGATGCTGCGATATAATCTACTTCGTTTCTTATACCGAACAAGATATCATCTATGTCCCTTTCAGTCAATGCAGGTAAATTAATATTTACATTAGGAATGTTTACCCCTTTATGGTCTTTTAGAATTCCACTGTTTAATGCCTTCATCACTATATCTGTATCCGTAATTTCAACAACTCTAAATTCTATAAGACCATCATCAATTAGTATAATATCCCCAACTGAAACATCTTTGGGCATATCTTTATAACTTACGCTTACTATATTTTCATCGCCTTCTACTTCTCTAGTCGTAAGTGTGAACTCCTGATCTTTTTTTATCTCGATTTGATCTTTTTTAAATGTCCCAAGTCTTATCTCTGGCCCCTTTGTATCGAGCATTATAGCTATTGGTAAATTCATCTCATGTCTTAATTTTTTAATTGTGTCTATCCTGGCTTTATGTTCTTCATGATCCCCATGAGAAAAATTTAACCTGCATACATTTACTCCATATTCAAAAAGCTTTCTCATTACATCTTCAGACTCAGATGCAGGGCCAATAGTTGCAACTATCTTGGTTCTTTTCATAAAATTCCTCCTTATCTGGATAGAATATTTGCTGTGTCATACATTTCTCGGTTGAGTTTTCTTTTCATTTCAAGAGCTTCTTTAATATCTAGGTCAATTATTTCATTGCATTTAGTCCCTAAAACTCTTCCTGATTTGTTTTGCAACAACAATTCTATACTCCTCTTGCCCATCTGGCTAGCTAATATTCTATCAAAAGCACTAGGTGAACCTCCTCTTTGAACATGTCCTAAAACTGTTACTTTAGTTTCAACACCTGTCTTCTCTTCGATAGCTTCAGCTAGTTCAAACGAGTTGCCTACACCTTCTGCTAATACAATAATATGATGTAATTTACCCATATTTTTACCTGTCAATACTTTTCTGCATATAGAATCTTCATCATAGCCAATTTCTGGTATAATTATGCTTTCTGCTCCTCCTGCAAGACCAGCATAAAGAGCTATATCTCCACAGTTTCTTCCCATTACCTCTACGACATTTGCTCTCCCATGAGATGATGAAGTGTCTCTTAATTTACCTATAGCTTCAATTACAGTCTCCACTGCTGTCATAAAACCTATAGTATAATCTGTATAAGGCAAGTCATTATCTATCGTACATGGTATTCCAATTGTAGGTATACCTGCATCTGAAAGTTTTTGTGCTCCTCTGAATGTTCCATCCCCTCCAAGTACAACTATACCATCCATATTATATACGTCAATTACATTTAGAGCCTTTTTAAATCCTTCTGGTGTTATGAAATCTTCACTTCTTGCAGTCCTTAAAATTGTTCCACCTCTATGAATTATATCTGCCACAGACTCGCTATCCATATCATCTATAGCTCCATTTATAAGGCCATCATAGCCTCTTTGAATACCTAAAATTCTAAGATCATTATTTAGCCCAGTTCTTACTACAGCTCTTATTGCTGCATTCATTCCTGGTGCATCTCCTCCACTTGTTAATATTCCTATTGTCTTCATATTTTCCTCCTAAACTATAATATTATTTTTACATTTTGATTGCCTAAAAGATCTTTTAAGCTATCAAACACTTCTTCTGATTCACCATCGATCCATAAACTTTTATCTGCTTTTATGGTCTTTTTTTTGCTAGTAAAATATATATATACTGGAATATTTCCAGGATATTTTGATAATATTCTTTTTACATCATTTAGTACATTTATGTTCATAATATCGTCTATTTTTAGATAAATTTTATTTAAATTAAGGTCATTTATAGAACTTATTTTATCAACAATTATCTTTGGCTCTTCTACTTCTGAAATTGATAATTTCCCTTCAACTAATACTATATTATCTTCCACAATTTGATCAAAATATTTTTCAAAAATTGTTGGAAAAACTATGCACTCTATATTGCTATATAAGTCTTCTAAAGTAAAAAATGCCATCATATTGTTATTTTTTGTAACCTTATTTTTTTTATCAGTGATTAAACCTATGATTGAGACTCTTCTTCCATCCTCTATGATGTTGCTTTCTAAATTTATATCAAATTGATCTGAAATTATGTCTGTTGTTTGAAAATTAGAATATAATTTTATCTCTCTTTCATAGGGTTGCAAAGGATGACCGGATATATAAATACCTAACATTTCCTTTTCCATTTGCAGCAATATCTTTGTTTGAAATTCTGATAATTTAGGAAGTTCATCATCATAAACATTTGTAATAGATTCAAATAAAGAAAACTGTCCATCTATATTTTTTTTGACATCATTGCTTATACCATCTATCACTTTTTCGAAAACTGCGAGATATTGGGCTCTATTTCCGCCTAAAGAACTAAGTGCTCCTGCTTTTATTAAGCTTTCCACTGCCCTTTTATTCACGCAATTTTTATCTACTTTATATATTCTATTAATAAAATCATTTAAAGATCTAAATTCTCCATCTTTTCTAGCTATAATGATTGCTTTTATTATGTTTTCTCCTACATTTTTAATCGCAGAAAGACCATATCTTATTGACTTACCTTCGACAGAAAATTTCCCATAAGAATAATTTATATCTGGTGACTTTATTTCTATCCCCAGCCTTTTACATTCTTCTATATAAAGGCTTACTTGAGAAGTATTATTCATGACTGAAGATATAAGTGCTGCCATATATTCAACAGGATAATAAGTTTTTAGCCAAGCTGTCCTATATGCTATAACTGCATAAGCTGCAGAATGAGATTTGTTGAATGCATAATTAGCAAAGTCTACCATCAAATCAAAAATTTTAGATGCAGACTTTTCATCAACACCATTTCTAATTGCTCCCTTTAGTATTATATTGCCATCCTCATCAGTTTGTCCATATATAAAATTTTGTCTTTCTTTTTCCATTACATCCATCTTTTTTTTACCCATAGCTCTTCTGACCAAATCTGCCCTGCCAAAAGAATATCCTCCAAGTTTCCTAACTATTTCCATTACCTGTTCTTGATATACTATGCAGCCATAGGTAACATTTAGTATCGATTCTAGACTAGGATGGATGTATTTAATGAGTGTAGGATCATGTTTACATGCTATAAATGTAGGTATTTGACTCATCGGACCAGGTCTAAATAAAGAATTAGCAGCAATTAAATCCTCAAATACATTTGGTTTTAGCTCTTTTAGAAAAGCTCTCATTCCCGGACTTTCAAATTGAAATATTCCGAGGGTTTCTGCATTAGCAAACATATCCAATACCCTTTTGTCATCAAAATCTATTTTAGTTATATCAATATCAATATTATAATTTTGCTTAATCAACTCTACTGCATCACGAATAACTGTAAGTGTTCTCAATCCTAAAAAATCCATTTTCAAAAGACCCAATTCTTCTAATTCTGTCATCGTGAATTGTGTAGCTATAGATTCATTATTCCTCACTAAAGGGGCATATTCTGTGATTGAATCTTTAGATATTACAACACCTGCAGCATGAGTAGATGTATGCCTAGGCAATCCCTCCACCGCCATAGCTAAGTCAATTAATTCTTTTATTTGTTCATTATTCTCATATTCCTTTTTTAAATTTTTATTAATCTCCAAAGCTCTCTTTATTGTTATGCCAAGTTCATTTGGGATTTGTTTTGCTATATAATCTACTTCACCATAAGGCATATCGATTGCTCTGCCTACATCTCTTATTGCTCCCCTAGCCGCCATTGTACCAAATGTAACTATTTGAGCAACCTTATCTGCGCCATATTTTTTTATTACGTATTCAATTACTTCCTCTCTTCTTTCATAGCAAAAATCAATATCTATATCTGGCATAGTTATTCTTTCAGGATTTAAAAATCGTTCAAATATAAGTCCATATTTAAGTGGATCTATATCTATTATCCCTAACGCATAAGATACAATACTTCCAGCTGCAGACCCTCTACCTGGCCCCACCATAATCTTTTTATCTTTTGCATATTTTATAAAATCCCATACTATTAGAAAGTAATCAACATATCCCATTTGAGTAATGACATCAAATTCATATTCAAATCGATTCTTTATTTCTTCAGTTATAGTAGCATATCTCTGTGCTAAGCCTCTTTCGCTTATTTCTCTTAAATAAGTCACATTGGTGTATCCTTTTGGAACAACATATTCTGGCAGATGCATATGATTAAAACTTAGCTCCACATTACATCTTTGCGCAATCAAATACGTATTTTCTATTGCTTCTATATCGTCTGGAAATATTTCTTTCATTTCTTTTGGGGATTTTAGGAAAAATTCTTCAGATGGGAACTTCATTCTATCTACATCTGAGATAGTCTTGCCAGTCTGTATACATAATAATATATCATGTACACGTGCATCTTTTTTTTCTAAATAATGAACATCATTGGTAGCCACCAATGGTACATTTAATTCTTTGCTAAACTCTCTAAGTTTATCATTTATTTCTAACTGTTCTTTAAGACCATGGTACTGCAGCTCCAAAAAGAAATTATTTTCTAAAAAAATGTTTTTATATCTTAAAATAGCTTCTCTTGCACCATCAAAATTTCCTTCGAGAATCAGGCTTTGAACCTCTCCTCCAAGACAAGCTGAAAGTGCAATGATTCCGTTATTATATTTTTTCAGAATTTCATAATCTACTCTAGGTTTATAGTAAAAACCATTTACATATGCTTCGGATACGATTTTCATCAAATTTTTATATCCAATGTTGTTTTCAGCTAAAATTATGAGATGATATGGTTTCTTATCTTTTGGATTTCTATCAGTATATTTATTATTTGTTACATAAATTTCTGCACCTATTATCGGTTTTAACCCGTTATTTTTTGCCTCTTTATAAAAATTAATAGCTCCAAACATCGACCCATGGTCAGTAATAGCCACAGAATCCATTCCCAATTCCTTTACCTTTGAAACTAAGTCTTTTATCCTAATGCTACCATCTAATAAACTATATTCTGTATGCACATGTAAATGAGTGAATTTAATTGAATCCATCTAATCACCTTATTCTAACAACTCTGTAAATTCAATATTTACCAAAGTATTTTCTAATAAAGATAAATCCACTACCATGAAATCAACTACTACATCTTGATTCCAGTCAGGTAATCTTTTTATCTTTATGAATTTCTCATAAGTAGCAATGCTGTTTTCCAAAATGCTTAAGCTCCCAAAATCAATTTTCCCTTTTTTTTGAGAAATCAATATACTTTTAAAAGGAGTTTCATTTGGTTTAACACTCCCAGATAATGGATGAGATAAAAGCTTATGTCCCTTATGTAATTTATCCCTGACCATCAATAATACATCTAAATAACTTTCATTTTCTAAATATTCTATTTCATATTTTCCATTAAATTTTTGAAACACTTTAGGATTATTAGTAATTATAATTATACTCACTATATCAAACCTCTTTAAAGCCACTTTCAATAATGGCTGATAATTTTTCAATCAATTCTTTTTCATCTCTTCCCTTTGCTATAAGTGTAATTTTTTCTCCTTTGAATGCTCCCAATGACATTATCCCTATTATGCTTTTACCATTTACTCTTTTATTGAGAGTCTCAACTTCAATATCACTATCATATTTATTAGCAATTTTTACAAATATCGCAGCAGGCCTTAATTGCAATCCTTCATCATTAACTAAAATTACCTCTTTTTTAAGCATAAAAATCACTCCTTAAGCTCATCAGCTATTTCCTGTATTTTTTTAAATCTATGGTTTACACCAGATTTCCCTATAGGAGGATCTAGTTTTTCACCAATTTCTTTCAATGTTGCATCTGGATATAAAAGTCTAATTTCTGCAACATCTCTCAATTGCTTAGGTAAATAATTAATGCCTTTCTTATCTTTTATTATTTTTATAGCCTCTATTTGTCTCATCGATGCTTCTACAGTTTTTTCGAGATTTGCTGTTTCACAATTTACTATACGATTTATATTGTTTCTTACATCTTTTAAAACTCTGATCTCTTCAAATTTTAACAATGCTTGATGAGCGCCTATTATATTGAGTATATCGGATATTTTTTCAGCTTCTTTTAGATAAACTATGATGAACTCTTTTCTTTTTATCGTCTTTGAATTTGAACCAAAAGAATTTATAAGTTTTTGCAAATCTCTTGCATGCTGATAATCTGTATTAACAAATTCTAAATGGTAAGATTTTTCAGGGTTGTTCATAGAGCCTCCCCCTAGGAATGCCCCTCTTATATAGCTACGCTTACAGCATTTTTTCTCCACAATCCACTTGGGGATTTTATAATTTGGATTAAAGATATTATAATCCTTAGTTCCTATAAATCCTGTATCCGTTAATATTTTAATAGCCATTTCAGTATTATTTATTGCTACTAAATAATTATTGTTTTTCTTAAGTTGTTTATTTTTTCTAACAGATACTTCAACATCAACATCATATATTTTTTTTAATATGGAAAAAATTCTCCTTGCTATGGCTGCATTTTCAGTTGAAAAAATAATACTTATACTGTGATCTCCACTGTATTTTATTGATCCACTCATTCTGATTAATGATGATAATTCTGCTAATGCACAACAGTCATTTTCTATCGGTAGATGTGAAATTTCATTTTTTACCTCGGATGAAAATGACATATGATCACCTCATGTTCTTCAAATATTCTAGACCCTTCTGAATTACTTTTAATTCATCTTCATATTTTACTATTTTTAAAGCTTTGTCCATGTGTACAAAGCTTGCATCAATAAACCCTTCTTCGCGTTGAGGTTGGCAGTTCGTATTATTTGTCTTCATTAAAAACCAATGAACTGTCTTGTTGACTTCTTCATTATGTCTTAAGTTTCTAAAAGTATACTGAGCTTTCCCAATATAAGATACTATCTCTCCTCTAACGCCAGATTCTTCATAAACTTCGCGCAGAGCTGCTTCTTCTATTGTTTCATCATTTTCAACTCTACCTTTAGGTAAAACCCAATCGCCATTATATTTTTTTAATAATAAAATACTATTTGAGAAAAAGACAATTCCCCCACTACTAACTTCATTCATAATCGCACCTCAAATCTAATTGAATATAATAATTTAATTATACACCATAAATAAAGTAATTTGTATAAATGTTTGTTTGAGGCCGATTAAATTAAGCTTATAATTGTGTTTGCTAGCTTTTTGGTGTCATGTCTTATTAAGTTATCTTCAATTTTAATAAAATCATCAGAAATAAGGCTTATACCTTTTTCATTAAGATACATTACATCACTTTCAGAAGGATAAATAGGCTTAGCATTATCTTTAATATATTTATTCAAAACATTAGTAGGTATTTGTTTTTCATTTACAATACAATAATCTAAAAAACCATCTATACTATGATTTAATATAGCTTCAACATGATCTTTTATATGAAAATTATCTGTTTCGCCAGGTTGTGTCATAATGTTACAAACATAAACCACCTTAGCTTTTGAGTTTTTTATTGATTCAACTATGTCCTTTACAAGTAAATTAGGAATAATAGATGTATAAAGACTTCCTGGCCCTAATACTATAATATCTGCATTAATTATGGCATCAATAACTTCTTTTAATGGATACGATATCTCTGGGTCTGTCCTTATTCTTTTAATTTTGCTTTTCCTTTCTTTAGCCAATGAAGGTATTTTAGATTCTCCACGTATTATCGTTCCATCTTCTAATTCAGCAATTAGACTTACATTGTCTATAGTTACAGGTAAAACTTTCCCAGTAATCTTTAAAACATTGCTAGTCTCTTCAACCGCTTTTTCAAAACTGCCATAAATTTCGTTCATAGCTGCAATAAAAAGATTCCCAAAGCTTTGTCCTTTCAAACTTCCCTCTTTGAATCTGTATTGTAACAATTTCGCCATAGATGGTTCGGTATTTGCTAGTGCTACAAGGCAAGATCTTATGTCTCCAGGTGGCAGCATTCCTAAATCTTCTCTAAGTTTACCACTTCCACCACCATCATCTGCGACTGTGACGATAGCAGTTATATTTGGTGTTTTTTCTTTAAGTCCTCTTAAGAGAACAGACAACCCTGTACCTCCACCTATGGCAACTATTCTTTTTTCTGTGAACTTAATGATTCTATCCATAGTGTTAATCCCTCGGTTCTAAATCTCTATGATATATCATAGTATGATGCCCATTTTTAGACAATTCTTCATATATTTTGTCAGCAAGAGCAACAGATCTATGTTTGCCTCCTGTACACCCTATGCCTATAACCAGCTGACTTTTCCCTTCTTTTATATAATATGGTATCAAAAATTCAATTAAGTCTAATATCTTTGATAAGAACTCATTAGTTTGTGGCCATTTAAATACATAATCCTTAACTAAGTCATCTTTACCTGAAAATTCCTTAAGCTCAGGTATATAATAAGGGTTAGGGATAAATCTTACATCAAATACTAAATCCGCTTCTAGTAAAATACCATTTTTAAACCCAAATGATGTTACCACTAAAGTTATTTTTTCTCTATCTTTTCCTTTTAGGAATATATCATTCATTTCAGATTTCAGCATAGCAGTGTTAAGCTTAGATGTATCAATTATATAATCTGCTTTTATTTTAATATTCTTCAATATCTCCCGTTCTTCTCTTATTCCGTCTATTATACTTCCTTGAGGATTAATGGGATGCGGCCTTCTTAATTCCTTAAATCTCTTGACTAAAACTTCATCAGATGCATCTAAAAAAACAACCTGATATTTAATTTGCATACTTGAAAGTTTTGATAATTCTTCAAACAAATTTTCAAAAAATTCTCCACCTCTTATATCTACTACAACACAAGCTTTATCTATATGCTTCTTTGATTCATAAGTGAGTTCAGCAAATTTTGAAAGTAATTGTGGTGGTAAATTATCCATGCAGTAATACCCCATATCTTCCATTGCTTTCATTGCTTGTGATTTTCCTGCTCCTGACATTCCTGTTATTACTACAATTTCCATTATAAACCACCTCTATATAGCATTAATTACTCTATTTATATCTAACCCAGATAATAAAAATGTTTCAATTCCTTTTTTGAAATTTCCAACTTCGCTTGCTTTATGAGCATCGCTATTGATATAAAACTTTACATTGATATCTTTAAGCATTTTTAAGTCATCTAAACTTAAATTGCCATGTCTTGAATTTACCTCCAGTGCAACATCTTTTTTTTCTGCTTCCTTTGCTAATTTAAGTAAATTTAATTTTACTTTGGCACCAGGGTGTGTAATTATCTTAATTGGATATTTCTTAATTGCTCTTACATAAGATTCAGTTATTGCTTCGGTTATTTCATCTTCTCTATACCCATGTTTTCTACTTAATTGACTTATAAAATATAAATCTATACCTTCTTTAAAACTTTTAGGTGTTGAGCCATAATGAAAGCCCATTAATAGTATGTCTAACATTTTCAATATATCATCATCTACATCAATTTGTCCATCTAAACCAATCAAATTTGATTCTAATCCCATCATAATAAATAACCCTTTTTCTGAGTATATTTCATTGAGGCGGTCTATTTCATTTCTGATTTTTATTAAATTTTTCTTTCTTACCCCATATAAATAATGTGATGCCCCATGTTCGCTTATTACTATTGTTTTGAGACCTTTATCAAAAGCAGATTTGACATTTTCCTCAATTGTAGATTTAGCATGTAGGCCTTTCAACAGATATCCGCAGCTATATATAGTATGAGTATGAAAATCCCCAGTTATCTTCATTATCAGTCTTCCCCTACAACTTTAATTTCTAATTCTAAATCTACTCCATGAACATCTTTTACTGTCTTTTGCACTATTGATATCAGTGTTGATACGTCTTTATATGTTGCAAATCCCAAATTTACAATGAAACCACAATGTTTCTGTGATACTTGTGCATCTTTATATCTTAAGCCTCGCAATCCAGCTTCATCAATTAACTTGCCAGCAAAATATCCTTCAGGCCTTTTAAAAGTACTTCCCGCACTAGCTAACTCCAAAGGTTGTTTTGATGATCTTCTTTCATTTAAATCTTTCATTTTTTCGAATATCTCATTATAATCTCCAGATTTTAAATCGAATTCTACTTCTAATACCACTAGTTCCTCTTCAATAACTCTACTTTTTCTATATCCAAAATTCATTTCTTGTTTAGAATAAGTCACTATATCATTTTGTTTTGTCAATACTTTAACTTTAGATACTATATCTTTCATTTCTCCATTATATGCTCCAGCATTCATCATGACAGCTCCCCCAACAGTTCCCGGTATTCCTGATGCAAATTCCATTCCGGAAAGACTATTGTTTAAAGCAAATTTAGCTATATCTGATAATAATGCTCCTGCTTGAGCTGTGATTTTTTCTCCTTCAATAAACATCTGATTAATTTTACTGTTAACCTTAATTACAAGTCCTCTTATTCCACCATCTTTTACTAATAGATTTGTCCCGTTCCCCATAACGAAATATGGTATATTTGATTCCCTTGCAATCTTTATTGCATTTATCAACTCTTCAATTGTCTCTGGTATTATAAATATATCTGCTGGTCCTCCAATTTTAAAAGATGTATGATTTTTCATCAATTCATTAAACCTTATGTCAGAAAATGAATATTTACTATATAATTCAAAAATATCCTCCATTATTTCCCACCTTATACATTTAAATATTTTATTGTATCCCTACTATTATAACATATTTAAATGAATCTATTAAATTCAATTAATAAATTTGTGATTTCATATAAAACCCCCAAAATCCATATATGGATTTTGGGGGTTTTTGTAAAATCTATGTTATTTTATTAATCTCTAGCCATTCTCTTATAAGTTTCTAATCTATCTTTTGCAGCTTCTTCTGCAGCTTTATATAGTATTTCAGCTTCTTCTGGGAATGATAATTTTAATGAAGTATATCTAACTTCAGAATCCAAGAATTCAGTAATTGGTCTAGTAGGTTCTTTTGAGTCAAGTACAAATGGATTTTTCCCTTCTTCTTTTAATCTAGGGTCAAATCTATATAGATGCCAATATCCTGTTTCTACTGCCAATTTTTCCTGTCTTACTGTTGTTCCCATTCCTGTCTTTATTCCATGATTTATACATGGAGCATATGCAATTATCAATGATGGACCATCATAGCTTTCTGCTTCTTTGATAGCTTTTAGTGTATGATTCATGTTAGCACCTAGTGCAACTTGAGCTACATAAACATATCCATAAGTTGCTGCGATCATTCCTAAATCTTTCTTTCTGATTTTCTTTCCTGATGCAGCAAATTTAGCTACTGCAGCTGTTGGAGTTGCTTTAGATGATTGCCCACCTGTATTAGAGTAAACTTCAGTATCAAATACTAATATATTTACATTTTCTCCAGATGCTAATACATGATCAAGGCCTCCAAAACCTATATCATATGCCCAACCATCTCCACCAAATATCCAAATAGATTTTTTAATCAAATAATCTTTGAAATCTTTGATTGTGTTGATCAACTCATTTGCTCTTTCGTTATCAAATTTAGTTTCCAATCTTGGAATAATCATTCCAGCAGCAGCTTTAGATGCTTTTCCATCATCCATACCATCAAGCCAAGCTTTAAAATGATCATTTAGATCTGTATCTAAATTCAATTCAAGGAACTCTTCCATTGCCAACTTTATCTTTTCTCTAATCTTTCTATTAGCAATTGCCATTCCATATCCATATTCAGCATTGTCTTCAAACAATGAGTTTGCCCATGCAGGACCTTTCCCTTGTTGATTTGTGCAATATGGTGTAGCTGGTGCACTTGCACCCCAGATTGATGAACATCCTGTAGCATTGGCAATCATCATTCTGTCTCCAAATAATTGAGTTACAAGTTTTGCATAAGGTGTTTCACCACATCCCGCACAAGCTCCTGAGAACTCTAAAAGTGGTCTTTGGAATTGTGTGTTCTTAAGAGTGTTTGTATCGAATAAATCTCCCTTTTCTTTAACTGTAACTGCAAAATCCCAATTCTTAGATTGCACTTCATACTCTTCTTCAAATGGTGTCATAACCAAAGCTTTTTCTTTTGCAGGACATATGTCTGCACAGTTTCCACATCCTGTACAATCAAGTACAGATACTTGTACTCTATATTCTAACCCATCAAAGCCTTTACCTATAGGTTTTATAGTTTCAAAAGTATCAGGAGCATTTTCTTTTTCTTTTTCATCTACTAAAATAGGTCTTATTACAGCATGAGGGCAAACATATGAACATTGATTACATTGAATACAGTTTTCTTTTATCCAATGAGGAACTTCTACTGCTATTGCTCTCTTTTCATAAGCTGAAGTCCCGTTAGGGAATGTTCCATCTTCTCTACCTACAAATGTGCTTACTGGAAGGTCATCACCTTCTTGTCTATTCATTGGTATAACTACATTTTTTATAAAGTCAGGTACATCTTTGATACCTTCATTTTCATCATAAGCATCTTTCCATGATTCTGGAACTTCAACCTTTTCAAGAGCAGATATACCTCTATCTACAGCTTCAAAATTCATTTGAACGATTTTTTCGCCTTTTTTACCATATTCTTCTACTATTGATTCTTTAAGTTTTTCAACTGCTACATCGATTGGAAGTACATTTGAAAGCTTGAAGAATGCTGATTGCATTATCATGTTTATTCTTCCACCTAATCCAATCTCTGAAGCTATCTTAGTAGCATTGATAGTATAGAAATTAATATCATTTTGTGCTATATATCTCTTCATAGATGCTGGTAAATTCTCTTCTAATGCATCCTTATCCCATAGTGTGTTTAGAAGGAATGTACCGCCTTTTTTTAGTCCTCTTAACAAGTCATAGCTGTGTACATAAGATTGTTTTGAGCATGAAACAAAATCAGCATCAGTTATTAAATATGTTGATCTGATTGGCTTGTTACCAAATCTCAAGTGAGAAATAGTTACTCCACCTGATTTTTTACTATCATAAGAGAAATATCCTTGAGCATACATATCTGTACCATCGCCTATAATCTTTATAGCACTCTTGTTTGCTCCAACAGTTCCGTCAGAACCAAATCCCCAGAATTTACATTGGATTGTTCCTTCTGCAACTGTCTGTATATTTTCATCTATTTCTAATGATAAATTAGTAACATCATCAACTATGCCTATAGTAAATCCATTCTTTGGATTATCGCTTTTTAAGTTTTTATAAACAGCCAACAATTGCGATGGAGTAGTATCCTTAGATCCAAGACCATATCTTCCACCTATGATAAGTGGTTTATCTTCTTTGTTATAGAATAGAGATTTTACATCTAAATAAAGAGGTTCTCCCAATGCTCCCTTTTCTTTTGTCCTGTCAAGTACAGCAATTCTTTTAACAGTTTTAGGGAACACATCAAAGAAATATTTTTCAGAAAATGGTCTATATAGATGTACTTCTATTATTCCTACCTTTTCTCCTTTGCTTCTCAAATAATCTATTGTTTCTTCACATGCTTTTGTAACAGATCCCATAGCCACAATAACATCAGTAGCTTCTGGATCTCCATAATAGTTAAATGGTTTATAATCTCTACCAGTTAATTTATTAATCTCTTGCATGTAATAATTAACTACATCTGGTATTGCTTGATAGAATGGATTTGATGCTTCAACTGATTGGAAATAAATATCAGGATTTTGTGCAGTACCCCTTGTAACTGGATGTTCAGGGTTAAGTGCATTTTTTCTGAACTCTCTTAGTGCATCATAATCAATTAATTTAGCTAATTCATCATATTCAAGCACTTCTATTTTTTGAATTTCGTGGCTTGTTCTGAACCCATCGAAGAAATGAAGGAATGGTACTTTCCCTTTTATAGCTGATAAATGCGCAACACTTGCAAGATCCATTACCTCTTGGACAGAACCTGATGCTAACAAGGCAAATCCTGTTTGTCTAGCAGCCATTACATCTTGGTGATCTCCAAATATACTCAATGCATGAGAAGCTATAGCTCTTGCAGAAACATGGAAAACTCCAGGTAACAATTCCCCTGCGATCTTATACATATTTGGAATCATCAAAAGTAGACCTTGTGATGCTGTGTATGTAGTAGTTAATGCACCTGCTTGCAGAGATCCATGCACTGCACCGGCTGCTCCTGCTTCTGATTGCATTTCTGTAACCAAAACCTTTTGACCAAATATATTCTTTTTGCCATTAGCAGCCCACTCATCTACATGTTCTGCCATAGTTGAAGATGGAGTTATTGGATAAATCGCTGCTACATCAGTGAATGCATATGATATGTACGCAGCTGCTTCATTCCCATCCATCGTCTTCATAATTTTACTCATCTATTTTTACCTCCTTGATATTATTATTGAATTTATAGAGTGACATATTATCACCACATTCAGTATATTAAAATATTGTATTAATGTCAACTTTTTAGCGAACTTAATAATTTACAAATTATTCTTTAACATAATAGAATTTTCTCTCTTCTATCTTCCTTTTAACTCTTTCATTTAGGGTTTCTGCAGCATTGTAACCCAATCTTTTTTGTCTGTTGTTTTTCGCAGCTACCTCAACAATCATTGCAATATTTCTACCAGTTTTAACAGGTATAACAACTCTAGGTACTTCTATACCTAAAATCTCAATTTTCTCTTCTTCTAAACCAACTCTATCATACTCTTTTTCGTCATCCCATGCTTCCAGATGTACTACTAAGTCGATATAATCAAACTGTTTGACTGCACCTATCCCATAAATTCTCTCTATATCAATAATTCCTACTCCCCTGATTTCCAAGAAATATCTTATTATTTCAGGGCAGCTTCCTCTTAATGTATCGTCTACCCTTTTTATTTCTACTAAATCATCCGCAATCAATCTAGAGCCTCTTGTTATTAAATCTAAAGCTGTTTCGGATTTTCCTACACCCGATTTCCCAGTTATTAGTACTCCTATCCCATAAACCTCCATCATTACGCCATGTACAGTTGTCATAGGAGCTAATTTTAGACTAATCAGATTTACTAAATCATTTATAATGCTTGATGTAGCTTTAGTTCCAACGACAAGATTTCTGTCATGTTTGACCGATAATTTTATCAATTCTTCAAAAACTGGTAAATCCCTTGAAATTATTAGAACTGGAATTTTATAGCTTAAAAATTTGTCTAGGACTTCATATCTTTTTTTATCCCCTAAATCCGATAAATATTGCCATTCAGCACTTCCTATGATTTGAACTCTCTCGGGAACAAATTTTTCATAATACCCTGTCATCTGCAAACCCGGTCTGCTAATTTCTGTACTTCTTATCGTTATTTTTTCTATATCTCTTGATGCATGAATAACTTTTAAATTCAATTCATTAATTATGTCTAAAAGTGCAACATGATCCAAAAATCACTCCTCCTTTGATTTGTATTCATCTGTAAAATCATCTGCATTTTCTTCGAAGCTAAGCTGATCTATTGGTCGATGAGGAATAACCAGTGCTGCTATAATATACGCTATAATCCCAGTGAAAAAAAGTGAAAAAATTGTTACTAGTGCCCATACAAGCCTTATTAATGTAGAATCTATCTCAAAATATTCTGCAATACCGCCACATACTCCCGCTATCTTTTTGTCACTATCGGACAAATATAATTTCTTTTTCATTTAGTTCTCTCCTTATTAAAATGGTTATATAGATTTTCTGCAGCTTTTCTTGTCATGCCAGGTGCTTTTATAAGTTCATCAATAGATGCGTTCTTAATCTTAGATATACTGCCAAAATGTTTCATTAAACTAATTTTTCTCTTTTCACCAATCAACTCTATACCATCTAGTTCAGATCTAAACATGTCTTTAGTTCTTAAACTTCTGTGATAACTAATTGCAAACCTGTGTGCCTCTTCTTGAATTCGATAAATGAGTTTAAATGCTAAACTATCTTTATCTAAATTTATTTCTCTGTTGTCATAAATAATCCCTCTTGTTTTATGAAAGTCATCTTTTACTAGACCACACACAGTTATGTTGATTCCTAATTGTTTTAATAAAGACTTTGCAGTGTTTACATGTCCTTTTCCTCCATCCACCATTATTATATCTGGAAAAACTGAGAATGAGTTAGAATGATTTTCATTGATATTCATTTCTAAACCTCTTAGAAATCTTCTTTTTAAAACTTCCTCCATGCTTTTGTAATCATTTTGCTTAACCACAGTATTTATTTTAAATCTCCTGTAATCTGTCTTTTTAGGCTCTCCATTGTCAAATACTACCATAGACCCTACATTCCCAACTCCACTTATGTTTGAAATATCATATGCTTCTATTCTCTTAGGTGAATCTTCTAATCCTAGCAGATATTTTAATTCTTCTAATGCTTTTAAATTTTCTCTATGTTTTCTTAAAAATTTATCGCCATATTTATCAAGCATATCTACTGCATTTCTCTTTGCCATATCCACTAATTCATACTTTTCTCCTCGTTTAGGCACAGTTATTTTTACTTTTGTCCCTCTTATACTCGAAAGATATTCTTCTATCAATTCTTGATCTGGTATTTCTTCTTCAACTACGATTTCCTTTGGTATGAAATTAGCCCCAGAATAAAATTGTTTTATAAATGAAGAAATTATTTCAGGTCTTTCAGTGAATAAATTGTCTTCTAGAATATAATGTTCTCTTCCAATTATTTTCCCTTCTCTTATGAAAAAAACCTGGACTAATACCTCTTCTAAACCTCTTGCTATTCCAATAATATCTTCCTCTATTAAATCAGGGCTGGACATGTTTTGTTTTTCAATCAAAATCGATAGAGATTGAATCCTGTCTCTGTAAATACTAGCTAATTCAAAATTCAAATCTTCTGATGCCTTTTTCATATCATATTCCAATTTATCTAAGATGGAATTATCTTTTCTGCTTAAAAATCTTATCACTTCTTCAATCATCTGATTGTATTCGGTCTCATCTGCCATTCCAATGCACGGTCCTTTGCATCTTCCTATATGATAATTTAAACATGGCCTAAAATTATCAGGTAATTTCTCCAAGTTTAGTTTGCAATCTCTTATAGGGAACATATCATGAAAAACTTTTATAGCTTCATTCACTGAATATGCACTAGGATATGGACCAAAATATTTTGCGCCGTCCTTATCTATTTTTCGAGTTTTCATTATCCTTGGGAACTTTTCATTAACTGTAATCTTTATATATGGATATTGTTTATCATCCCTTAGTATTATGTTATATTTAGGTCTGTTATTTTTAATCAGATTAGATTCTAAAATTAAAGCTTCAACTTCATTGTTCACGATAATATATTCAAAGTCAGCAATATTTTTAACCATGTTCATAACCTTTAATGATTGATTTTTAGAGCTATTAAAATATTGACTGACTCTTTTTTTTAAATTAATGGCTTTTCCGACATATATTATATCTTCAGCCTTGTCTTTCATTATATATACGCCTGGTTTATCAGGTAAATTTTTTAATTTTTCTTCAATATCTTGCATTAAACCACCTTAACTAAATTTCTCTGGTTTTTTCTTTTAGCCATTCTCTTTCTTCATTATTTAAATATGGGCTTAGTAACTCATAAGTTTTTTTATGGTATTCATTAATCCAACTTATTTCATCATTGGTAAGAAGTGATTTATCAATGCATTTTCTATCAATAAAGCAATATGATAATACCTCAAATGACATAAACTGATCATTATCTACTAAAATATCTTTCTTTATAACTCCAACATTTTCCATCCTTATCCCATATTTACCTTCTTTATATACCCCTGGCTCTACAGTGGTAACCATACCTTCTTCTAATGCTACATCACTGTAAACTTGAGATATCCTTTGAGGTCCTTCATGTACACTCAACAAATATCCAACACCATGCCCAGTGCCACTTTTGTAGTCTATGCCTTCTTTCCAAAGTGGTATTCTTGCCAAAATGTCTATTGAATGTCCAGTTGACCCATATAAAAATTTTGCACTCATTAAATTGATATGACCTTTTAAACATAAAGTAAAATCTTTTTTCTCTTCCTCTGTAACTTCACCCACTGCTACAGTTCTAGTAATGTCAGTTGTTCCATTATAATATTGCCCACCTGAGTCGACTAAATACAATCCTTTGGGTAATATTTTTGACTTCTTTTCTTTTGTTGCATTATAGTGCATCATAGCAGCATTTTCTTGGTAGGCTGAAATCGTATCGAAACTTGGTTCAATAAATCCTTCTTGTTCTTTTCTAAACTCTTCTAATTTCTCAGATGCATAAAATTCATCTATATCTCCACTATAAACATTTTTGTCAATCCAGTAAAAGAACTTAGTAAGTGCAACAGTATCTTTTCTGTAAGCAATCTTTAAGTTTTCTATTTCTATGCTGTTTTTTATAGCTTTATACTTAGTCGTAATATTGATTTCATTTAGAATGTTACAACCGCTTGGGATACATGTATAGAGTTTTCTATTTATTCTAGATTTATCAAGCATTACACAGCTTGATGGTTCTAAGTTTTTTAAGTCATCAAATATATCTAAGTATTCGCTTATATGAATTGTTTCTTCTTCTAATTCTTTTTTGACTTCCTCCGACAGTTTTCTATTATCAATATATAAATTGGCTTTATCC
The DNA here is from genome assembly GCA_014360205.1 of Tissierellales bacterium. Taxonomy (GTDB): domain Bacteria; phylum Bacillota; class Clostridia; order Tissierellales; family Tissierellaceae; genus Soehngenia. The sequence continues at coordinate 45,705 of JACIXZ010000004.1, read as the reverse complement.
ATTGATATCAACGCATACGATATAACGACTGGGTTATTCAATACATCTCTTCCTCTTATGTTGTATAACCATGCTATATCATCTAAACTCGCTAGTACTAAATAATCAGCTTTTTTTAGTTCAAGATATTTTCTTACTCTTGATATCTTGTCTTTTGTGCTTTCCCCTGTATATTCAATTCCTAGCTTAAATACTTTTTCTATATTTAACTGTGGTCTATCATCCCATATTAACCCTACGAGATCTTCCTGGTCATGAAGTCGAAAATTTCTATCATTTAATTCCTTAATAATTTTTTCAACTAATTCTTCAGAAAATACTTCACCATTAAATCCAATAGTATATCCATCTTTCGCATTTTCCTTAAGCCATTCTATCATTGAAGGATATCCCTTAATGTTCATTTTATATAATACAAAATCAGTATTTTTTATTTCTTTTTCAGCTTGGATAAAATATCTGCCATCTGTCCATAGTATTGCTTTGTCTTCAGTCACAAGTGCAGTTCCAGCAGAACCTTTGAATCCTGTTAAAAATTCTCTGCCTTTGTAATAATCAGCTACATATTCCGACTGATGTGGATCAGATGTAATTTCTATATAAATATCGATCCCTTTATCCTTCATTAATTCTCTGAGTTTTCTAATTCTTTGATTTACGAGCACACTAAAACCCCTTTTCTTCTTCGAATTTTATTATTATCAAAGCAACAAATATTGCGCTTATACCAGAAATTAGTTTAGCAAAAATAAAAGCATTTACAGCATCATTAGCAACAGAGGAAATATAACCTAACTGCCCTCAAAAAACAAACGCACCACTAACTGTAAAAGCAGCATTTAATATTTTCCCTTTTCTATCGAATTTGTCATATATGGCTAACATTGGTAGACAACTAGCTAAAGTGGATATAATACCAAGAATTGAGTATTCGTTAAGTCCAAATTTTATAGATAAATTTTTCAATGGTTTTTTTAACTTCTCAGATAATATCAATAACATAGGATATGCTCCCGATAGAACAACTGCGATGCTCAAAACTATTTTGAAACTCTCTTCTAATGAAATTAAATCCGAAAATATTACAATTCCTGTTGAAAATTGGAAAATTCCAATAATTAATCCAGTAGTGCTAAAGAACAATACTGCTTTCCCAATTATCCTAAAAATAGTAATTGTCTTTTCTTGAAATACTAATAACCCAACGGTTACTAACAAAGAAAACAATATAACTGGTATAAGATTTATGAGAAGTGAGATAAAGTTTATATCTAGCATTATGCCTGCCGCAAACACTCCTAATGGTATCGTGGTAACTCCTGCTAATATACCTTTAGTAAATGGTTCAAAATCATCATATTTTATCATGCTAAAAGCCACAGGAATACTAAAAGAAATAATAGTACCCAAACTAGATGCTAGAACAACCCCATTCAAAATACCTATTTTTTCATTTTTAGCAATCGAGATGCTTGTTGGAAATCCTCCTAAATCTGGGGCTAAAATTGAGCTAATGAAGACTGAAGGGTCCAGATTGAAAAAATCAGAAACCGGTAATAAAATAGGAACCAGCAATTTAGCGATTATTGGTGACAAACTATAAATCCCGATTATAGTCAATGCCAAACTTCCCATTGCTAAAAATCCTTGATCGAATTTTTCCCCTAGTCCTTTCTTGTTACCAAATAATTTATCTATTCCAGCTAACAATGAAAAGAATAGCATTATATATAGCATTATAACCCTCCGGCATGTTTATATCATAGATTATACTACTTTAAAAATTTTTTTGCTATCATTAGCAATTATCATTAACGATTTTAAAATTGTGTAGTTAGTTGTTGACAAACTCTGCCTCCCCAATCAAACATAATATTACAATATTTTCCTTAGGAACATTCCAGTATACGATTTATCATTAATTGCTATTTCTTCAGGTGCCCCACAAGCAACTACATAACCACCTTTGTCTCCGCCCTCAGGCCCTAGATCAATAATATAATCTGCGGTCTTTATGACATCTAAATTATGTTCTATGACCACAACAGTATTGCCTCCTTCGACCAATTGAGTCAAAACCTTTATTAACTTATGGATATCTGCACTATGAAGCCCCGTCGTAGGTTCATCTAAAATATAAATAGTTTTGCCTGTAGCTCTCTTTGAAAGCTCTGTTGCTAATTTTATCCTCTGTGCTTCACCTCCAGAAAGTTCTGTTGAGGGTTGCCCAATTTTTATATAACCTAATCCTACATCATACAATGTCTCTAATTTTCTCTTGATCTTTGGTATGTTTTGAAAAAACTCTAATCCTTCTTCAACAGTCATGTCTAATACATCTGCTATATTTTTGTCTTTGTATTTAACTTGTAATGTTTCTCTGTTATACCTTTTCCCCTTACACACCTCGCAAGGAACGTAAACATCTGGTAAAAAATGCATTTCAACTTTTATAATCCCATCACCTTTACATGCTTCACATCTTCCGCCTTTTACATTGAATGAAAATCTACCTTTTTTGTATCCTCTCATCTTTGCTTCATTTGTCATAGCAAATACATCTCGAATATGATCAAATAAACCTGTGTATGTTGCAGGATTAGACCTCGGTGTTCTGCCAATAGGATTTTGATCTATTTCTATTACTTTATCTAAATATTCTATTCCTTCAATTCTTTCATATGCTCCAGCTCGTTGTTTAGAGCCATTTAATTCACGTGAAAGTGCTTTATAAAGCACTTTGTTTACTAAAGAACTTTTCCCTGACCCTGAAACTCCAGTAACACATGTGAAAACTCCTAATGGAAATTCTACATCAATGTTCTTTAAGTTGTTTTCTTTAGCACCTATAACTTTTATCCATTTGCCATTTGGCTTTTTCCTTTCTTCAGGAACTTCTATTTTTAATCTGCCTGACAAATATGCACCAGTAATCGATTTAGGACTTTTTTCTATATCCTCAAGTGAACCTTGAGCAACAATATTTCCCCCATGAATACCTGCACCTGGTCCAATATCGACAATGTGATCTGCGGCTCTTATTGTATCTTCATCATGCTCTACTATTATTAAAGTGTTTCCTAAGTCAGTCAAATTTCTTAGAGTTCTTATTAGCCTTTCATTATCTCTTTGATGAAGCCCAATGCTTGGCTCATCAAGAACATATATAACCCCAACTAGACTAGAGCCTATCTGTGTCGCAAGCCTAATTCTCTGAGATTCACCACCAGATAATGTTCCTGCCATCCTTGATAAAGTAAGATAATCTAGTCCTACATCTACTAAAAATCCTAATCTTGATTTTATTTCCTTTAAAATTTGATCCGCTATCATTGTTTCCTTTTCGTTAAGGACAATATTTTCAAAAAACTCCAATGCTTTTATTACTGGCATATCAGTTACTTCAGATATATTTAAGCCATTTATTTTGATAGATAACACTTCTTTTTTCAGCCTCTTGCCATGACAATCAGGGCATGGGATTTCAGACATAAATTCTTCAATTTTATCCCTCATAAAATCAGATTGTGTTTCTCTATACCTTCGTGTCAAGTTTGATATTATCCCCTCAAATTTACCATTAAATTCTTTTTTCCCTGAATCATCAAAATAGCTTAAAAATTTAAATTTAATAGGCCTTTCAGTTCCATAAAATAGCTCTTCCAAAAATTTTTTAGGGGCATTTTTAATCGGCTCGTCTACGCTAAACCCATTATCTTTTGCAATTGTTTTAAATATCTGATAATAATAATTATCCTCATCCGTATTAGAATATGGAGCTATTGCACCTTCTGAGATGCTTAAGTTCCGATTAGGTATTACCAAATCTTCATCTATCTCTTTATGAAAACCCAATCCATTGCAAGTTGGACACATTCCAAAAGGGCTATTAAACGAAAACATTCTAGGTGATATCTCTTCTATAGAAATATTACAATCTGGACATGACAATTTTTGGCTAAATTGAATTCTTTCTCCTCCAACAATCTCAACAATAGCTAGCCCATCTGCTAAATTCAGAGCCGTTTCTAATGAATCATTCAGCCTAGATTCTATCCCTTCTCTAACAATAAGTCTATCCACAACTATCTCGATAGTATGTGCTTTAGTCTTTTCTAGTTTTATGTCATCAGTTTCTAGTTCATAATTAACTCCATCTATTATTACCCTTAAAAACCCATCTTTTTTTATTTGGTTTAGTATTTTAGTATGCTCACCCTTCTTTCCCCTAACAATCGGTGATAGTATCAAAATTCTAGTACCTTCATCTAGACTCATAACTCTATCAACCATTTGATCTATTGTTTGGCTTGTGATTTCTTTGCCACAGTTATAACAGTATGGTACCCCTATTCGTGCAAAAAGTAATCTTAGGTAATCATATATCTCAGTCACTGTCCCCACAGTAGATCTAGGGTTTCTTGATGTAGTTTTTTGGTCAATTGAAATAGATGGAGAAAGCCCCTCAATATAATCTAAATCGGGCTTCTCCATTTGACCTAAAAACTGTCTAGCATAGCTAGATAAAGATTCTACATATCTTCTTTGTCCTTCTGCATATATTGTGTCAAAAGCAAGTGAAGATTTCCCAGAACCACTTAAGCCAGTAAAAACAATCATCTTGTTTCTTGGCAATTCTATATCTATATTTTTTAAATTATGCTCTTTTGCTCCCTTTATAATGATTTGATCTTTTGTCATTTCTTCACCTCTAATAAACTACCTTCTTTTTCAATTCAATCATCTTATCTCTAATTTCAGCTGCTTTCTCAAACTCCAATTCTTCTGCTGCTTTTAGCATTGCTTTTTCAAGTTCAAATATCATAGCTTCTAACTCTTCATTTGTCAAGTTTTCTTCGTATGAATAATCTTCCTCTGCAACAATTGTTGCCTCAATTATATCCCTTACCCCTTTGATAATCGATTTAGGCACTATATTGTTTTGTTTATTGTATTCATCTTGTATTTTTCTTCTTCTATTTGTTTCATCAATAGCTTTTTTCATAGATTTTGTTATAGTATCAGCATACATTATTACTCTTCCATTTATATTTCTTGCAGCTCGTCCTATAGTCTGTATTAAAGAAGTTTCACTTCTCAAGAACCCTTCTTTATCAGCATCTAAAATTGCAATTAAAGATACCTCTGGTAAATCAAGTCCCTCTCTTAATAAATTTATTCCGACAATACAATCATATTTGCCCATTCTAAGATCTCTTATTATTTCCATTCTCTCAATAGTATTTATATCAGAATGTAAATACGTCACTTTAATCCCTATTTTCTTTAGATATTCAGTAAGATCCTCAGCCATCTTTTTAGTAAGCGTTGTGATTAAAACTCTTTCATCTCTTTGTGTTGTCTTTTTTATTTCTTCAACTAAATCATCTATTTGAGTTTTAGTTGGCCTTACCTCAACTATAGGGTCTAACAATCCAGTCGGCCTAATTATTTGCTCAACAACATTTTGAGCATGTTCTAATTCATATCCTCCCGGGGTTGCTGATACATATATTATTTGATTTATCATTGATTCAAACTCATTAAATTTAAGGGGTCTGTTATCCAATGCTGATGGCAATCTAAATCCATATTCTACTAGTGTGGTCTTTCTGGATCTATCTCCTTCATACATTCCACCAATTTGAGGAATTGTGACATGAGATTCATCAATTATTATTAAAAAATCATCTGGAAAATAATCTATAAGAGTATACGGTCTACTACCTTTTGGTCTATTGCTAAGATGTCTAGAATAGTTCTCAATTCCAGAGCAAAAGCCCATTTCACGTAACATTTCTAAATCATATCTAGTTCTTTGCTCTAGTCTTTGAGCTTCTACTAATTTATCCTTATCTCTGAGTTCTCTTAACCTTTCTTCTAGCTCTTCTTCAATGCTTATTAATGCCCTTTCTACCTTTTCAGGTGCAGTGGCAAAATGAGATGCCGGAAAGATTGAAACATGATTTCTATAGCCAATAACTTGCCCTGTAATATAGTTAATTTCAGTAATTCTATCTATCTCATCACCAAAAAATTCAACTCTTATCGTATTCTCACTAGAGGAAGCTGGAAATATCTCCAATATATCCCCTCTTACCCTGAAAGTACCTCTTTCAAAGTTGATATCATTTCTAATATATTGAATATCAATAAGTTTTCTCATAACTTCATTCCTATCTTTTTTCATTCCAGGTCTCAATGATACAACCAAGTTTTCATAATCTATAGGGTCTCCTAACCCATATATACATGAAACAGATGCCACAATAATGACATCCCTTCTCTCAAATAAAGCCATAGTAGCAGAGTGTCTTAATTTATCGATTTCATCGTTTATTGACGAATCTTTCTCTATATATGTGTCCGTTTGTGGAACATAAGCTTCAGGCTGATAGTAGTCATAATAGCTTACGAAATATTCAACCGCATTGTTTGGGAAAAATTCCTTAAATTCACTTGCTAATTGATATGCTAAAGTCTTGTTATGTGCTATTACTAAAGTAGGCTTTTGTACTTTTTCAATAATATTAGCCATTGTAAAAGTTTTCCCAGACCCAGTGACGCCGAGTAAAACTTGGTGTTTTAATCCTTTGTTTAAACCTTCTACTATCTTTTGAATAGCTTCAGGTTGATCACCAGTCGGTTTATAGTTAGAAACAATTTTAAATTCTCCCATAATACTACCTCTTTCTTGAACATTTGTTCTAATATATATTATAAATGAATCAACATCAAAAATCTACTCATTTTAAAACTTGAGATTATTCTTAAAATATTGTAAAATCTATTTACTGGGGGTAAGATGATTAATGAAATTCACAAAATTATTATCCGTTTTATTGTTGTCGTTTATTCTTTTTGTAGGATGTACAAAAGTCTCAAATATGTTAGATTCAAACTCAGTCTTCATAGATAAAGAAATAGATTATACTATAGATAAAGTTATTTTGTCCACAAGTTATCAGAATACAACCCCTCGAGCAGAGATAACGGGAGATAGAAACGAGAAAAAACTATTAATATATGGTGGTCTTGTAGAGTGCTCAAACGTATATATCTCTAATATAAAACAAGATGGGTCTAGTATTATAATTTATCTAAAGGCAGATCTGTCAGATGAAAAATCTCAATTAATAGTACCACAATTCACTGTAAGCTTAAATGAAGAAATCCCTAATCTTAATTCATTAAATTTGGAAGTTGTATGCAAAAATTATGAACCAATTAAAATAAATTATGATTTGGTTGACATAATAAATAAAATTAAAGCAGAATATGGTTTATACTCCTCTACATCACCTAATGTTAAGATCATTAAAAAAGATGATGGTTATTGGTGGTCTATACAGTTTAATAATGTATTCCAGAAAGATGATAAACAATTTCCCATTATTAATCTGGAAACCCAGATGAATGTAGAAACTGGAGAAATCAGAAGAATAAACCGAGAACTCGTTTCTAATTTTATAGATTATGGAAATATGTTGTTTTACTCTCATGGAAATGGTTTCATTTATTTAAACTCAGTTGATGTAGCATTAAAAGATGAAAAAATTAATAATTTATATTTTTATGATGTAAATAATCTTAGTAATAGACTAATTTTTTCAACCACAACGAATTTACTAAATGCTCAAATGTGCACATGCTCAAACAATATTAGCTTCAATGATGAAGTTGGTAATGTTTACATTTATACTTATAAAGATAGCAAACTTAAAAAACTAGATAATTTAGAAGATAAAACAATTGAGAGAATTTCTTGGAAAAATGAAAATGAACTTTATTTAATAGATAATTATGATGAAAAAAGCACAAAGATATATACTTATGATATAGTTACTCAAGATTACAGTTTATATTCTCAATTTTATCTTAATATCTCTAATCTAAATCCATATGGTGACAAAATAATTTTTGAAGAGATTCTAAGCCCTGCTAAAAATAATAACATCTATCTATCTGATTCAAATGGAACATTAACATATATTGACCAGGGATATAAAACTGCTGTCTTCGAAAACAACATACTTGTTTACTTAAAATATGATGAGACTATTAACTCTAATTCTTTAAATATATTCGATTTAGATAAGGGAAAATTAATTAAATCTTCTAAAAAAGATATTGTATACTTTACTCAAGCATCAAACTCAGAAATATTAATAATGGAAAATACAAGTCAAACAGATATATATCAAACTTACTTAGTTGATTTATTTAGCAGTGAGATTACTCAGTTAGGAAAAGTATTCGGATTGAAGTCCATATATGATTCTAATAATAAAAGGCTTTATATAAATTCAACAGTTCCGTTTGAGCCTGACTCATCTTCAATAATATATTCTATAGATGCTGATAGATTAAATAAATAAAGTTAAATAAAACTTCACTATCCCTCAAATACATAATGTATATGTTGAATGGTGAAGTTTTTTATTAAGTTTCCTCTTTATTAATTCATTTTCCCTTTTAAAACCTCGATAGCTTTCTGAAGTTGGTTGTCATTTTCTAGATTTCCTATCCCAATTTCTTCCACTTCTTCATTTAACTCGACAACTACATCTGGCGTTATCCCTATGCCATGTATGTTGATGCCGTTTGGAGTAAAGTATTCAGACACTGTTATCTTTAAGCCAGAGCCATCTGGAAAGTCTCTAAGTCTCTGAACCACTCCTTTACCGAAAGTTGTTGTACCAACTAGCACTCCTCTTTGATGATCTTTTATCGCTCCAGCAAGTATTTCTGAGGCACTTGCACTACCTTCGTTAACTAAAACAACAATTGGTAGTTTTGTCATATTACTGTCAGAATATAAATATTCTCTGTTCCCATTTTTATCTTCTGTATATACTATTACACCTTTATCTAACAGTTCATCTGCAACATCTGCACAAACATTTAAAAGACCACCTGGATTATTCCTTAAATCTATGATCAACCCTTTTGCGTTGTTTCTTTCAAGGTCTTTTAATTGTTTCTTAAAATCATCTGCTGTATTCATATCAAATGATGTTATCCTTATATATCCTATATCATCGTCAAGTAATTCAGATTTTACAGATATTAATTTAATAATCTTTCTAGTAATTTCGACATCAAAAGTTATTGTTTCTCCCGATTTATCTTTTCTGAGAATAGTTAAAACTACATCAGTATTAGGTTCTCCTCTCATAACTTTTACAGCTTCATCCATATTTTCCGCAAAATATTCTTTACCGTCTACGCGGATTATTTTATCACCTGTTTGTATTCCAGCTTTTTCTGCTGGCGTATCCTCTATAGGCGATACTACTGTTATTAAATTGTCATCTCCAGGAGTAACTATAATACCAATACCTCCATATTCTCCTTCAGTTTCAGTGTTGAATCTTTCATATTCATCTTTTGTCATATACACTGAATAAGGATCATTTAATGCATTCACCATACCTTTTAACTGTCCTTCAAGCAAATCATTTTCATCAAAGTCTCTTAAATATAATTCATCGATTGCTCTTCGTACTTGTACTACTTTTTTGTTGTTTTCATAAACTTCCTTTAGTATCTTGTATTCAGTGCTTGGTATTATCACTTTATCATTAGCACTTACAGCCAAATAATTTGATGCTGAAAATGACAATATGTTGCTTACTATCAATACAAGCACAAATATTATAATTGTTTTTTTGTTTTTCATTTCGCACCCCTTAATAAGAAATATTTAAAAAAAGTAAAAGGAGATATCTCCTTTTACTTTAGCCATGGTATCGGATCAACATAAACTCCATTTTTTCTAACTTCAAAATGCAAATGAGGTCCAGTAGAATTACCTGTGTTCCCAACTTTTGCTATCGGCTGTCCCCTTGATACATATTCCCCTTCTGAGACTAGAAGTGAAGAATTATGAGCATATAGTGTAACTATTCCTCCTCCGTGGTCGACCATAACTACTTTTCCATAGGTGCCCAACCAATCAGAATATATCACTATTCCATCTGAAGCAGCAAGTATATTTGTCCCAACAGGTGCAGGTATATCTATGCCAGTATGTAGTTTTTGAACATTAAAAATAGGATGTATTCTATATCCAAAAGATGAACTAATTCTTGAATATCCTTCGACAGGCCAAAGCATTATTCCACCTGTGTAAGGATTTGTATTCCTTTGCAGTTCAACTATTTTCGATTCAATTTCCTTTGCAAACTCATTTAATTTATCATATTCTTTTTCATATGCTTCAATATCTTTTATTAGTCTACCCATTAAATCTTCTTTTTGTCTGCTAACTGCTTCTAAGTCCCTTTTTCTAGACTCAAGCTTTGATTTAGTTATCTCAACTGATGCTCTTTGAGCCTCTAATTCAATTTTCTTTTGTTCAACTATATCTCTTTGTTCTTTCATGTATTGAATTAATTCTCTATCCTGCTCTGCTATTGACTCTATCATAGTTTGCCTAGATAAAAAATCTTTAATATCTCCTGATGAAAGTAAAACTTCTAAATAACCAACATTTCCGTTTTTATACATGACTCTTAGCCTTTGGTGAAAAGTTTCAGTCTTTTCTGCAATATTTTTTTCTGCTTCAGCTAATTCTTTTTCTGCCTGCTCTATATTAGCATTTATTATTTCCAATTCCTTTTTCACATTTTCCAATTCATTCTGAGCATTTGATATCTTCAGATCCAATTCCTTTATTTGATTTTCCACTGTGTCTGTCTGACTCTGCATAGATTCTAGTTCTTTTTTAGTCTTATCAATTTGGGATTGAATTTCTGATTGTTGCTTTTTTAAATCATTTATAGTCTGCCCATTAACCTGAAATACAGTAGAAAAAACTAGCACAAATACCAATAGGATAGAAATCTTGTTTTTTAGTTCCATTATATAAATCCTCCTATACATTAAGAAACTTTTTAAGTGACAATATGCTTCCCATAGCACCTATTCCTGCTCCTATGGTTAAAAATATTATTGCTATATCACTTAATATGGATTCTGGCGATATCAAATAAAAAGTAAACATATTATAAAAACTCTCATTCATATTAGCATAAAGATAACTATATGCATAATAGACTATAAATATAGAAATCACTGCACCAAATAACCCAAATAACACACCTTCTATTATGAATGGGCCTCTTATATAACTATTAGTAGCTCCAACGTATTTCATTATATTTATTTCTCTTTTCCTTGATGAAACAGTCAACTTTATAGTATTCGAAATAATAAATATAGAAACAAAAACTAGCACGGCTATAATTATCATCCCGCCAATTCTAATATAATTAGCAAATGTTAATAGCCTATCTATTATATCTTTATAATATTTCACTTCTTCTACTCCGTCAAGTGTTTTTATTGAATTTACTAAATTCTCTGCAAGTTCTAAATCTTGAACTTTTATAATATAAGAATTTGGTAAGGGATTTGTCTCAAGATCTTCTAGTAGATATGCATCTTCTCCCCAATCTTGTTTCATCAATTCTAAAGCCTGTTCTTTCGACCTATATATAATAGATATAACTCCAGGAATACTTTTAGCAGTTTCTTCAACAGTTGTCATCTGAAAGTCAGTTATATCATCTTCGAGGAATACTTCCACTTCGTCAAATTTCAATTTAGTATCGTTTACAACATTATTTATACTTAGTATGAGCACTAATACTATGCCGAGTATCATCAAAACAGCTGATATGCTAGTAACTGAAGCAAGCCCCATACTTCTATTTCTCCACATGCTTTGTAATCCTTGTTTAAGTATATTCCTAAACACCCTAAATTTCAATGCCGTAACCACCTTTCTCTTCGTCTCTCACAATGCGTCCATTTTCTAAGGCTATTACTCTTTTTCTCATGCTGTCTACAATTTCTTTTGCATGAGTAGCCATTAATACTGTCGTCCCTCTATTGTTTATTTCAACGAGTACTTTCATTATTTCATTAGCTGTCTCAGGATCTAGATTACCCGTAGGTTCATCAGCTATTAGTACAGGAGGATTGTTTACTATTGAACGTGCAATTGAAACTCTTTGCTGCTCTCCTCCAGATAGTTGATCTGGATAAGAAGATGCTTTCCTGCTTAAATCTACCATTCCTAATACAGCGGGTACTCTTCTTCTTATTTCTCTAGGACTAGCTCCTATGATTTCCATAGCAAATGCTACATTCTCATAAACTGTTTTATTTGGCAATAATCTAAAATCTTGAAATACTACACCAAGTTTTCTTCTTATAAATGGTATTCTTCTATTTGGAACCCTTGTTATATCAGTACCGTTTAAGTATAGTTTCCCCCTAGTTATTCCTTCTTCTTTTAAAAGAAGTTTTATCAATGTTGATTTGCCTGCACCACTAGAACCTACTAAAAATACAAATTCTCCTTTATTAATTTCCATATTTATATCATATAAAGCTATAACTCCATTTTTATACTCTTTAGAAACGTTCACAAATCTTATCATTTTTTCACCTCTTAAATCCATAACCTTTTTGGTATTTCATTTTACTTTCTAATGATATATTATATTATAAATGATATGATAAATAAACACTTGAGGTGAGAAACTTTGAACAAAAAATTAATTCGAGAGAAAATACTGAGAATAAGAAACTCTTTAACAAATGAGGAGATCAAAAATTACAGCGATAAAATAATTGATATCTTGATTGATTCCGAGTTTTTTAAACAATCTAAAAATATAATGTGTTATGTAAGTTTTAATAGTGAAGTATATACTCATCAGTTTATATCAAAAGCAATTGAAAATGGGAAAAATATATCAGTTCCTTATGTTGATCCAATAAATAAGATAATGCTTCCTTGCAATATAAATTCTATCGATGAACTTGTTATTGGTCATTACGGTATACTCTCTCCTGATCCAAAAAACCTAAAATCAATAGATCCTAAATCAATTGATTTAGTAATAGTCCCTGGTGCAGCTTTTGATAGAGAAGGATATAGAGTTGGTTATGGCGGTGGATATTATGATAAATTCTTACCAACTCTAAAAAAAGATGCAAAAAAAGTCGGGTTAGCTTTTAGTTTTCAGCTAATTGACAAAGTCCCTCATGAAAAGTATGATATACCTGTTGATTTTATTATAACGGAAAATAGTATAATAGATTGCGAGGTTAAAAATGATTAATATTGTACATATGTTCAATTATTTAGGACATGCAGGTACCGAGATTTCAGTTTTAAATGTGATTTCAGAGCTTAGAGACAAAGCTAATATAACTATATTTTATTCAAAAGACGGTCCCGGAAGAAAACTATTTGAAGAAAATGATATTCCTTTAGTTCAAATAGAAATGAATAGTACTTTCGATATAAAAGCAGCCAAGGTGCTAAAAAAATACTGCATAGATAATAAAGTTGATATAATTCATACTCACTTTTTAAGAGAACATTCTATTGCCGTATTATCAAAATACTTCGGAAATAAATCTAAGATTATAAATAGTAGACATATGCTTATTGAAAACAGTAAATCAGTAATATTATTAAATAAGATATTATCAAAAAAAACCGACTCAATAATAGCTGTTAGTAAAGCTGTAGAACAAAAGCTGATTAATGAAGGGATACCTAAAAATAAAATAGTGTATATACCAAATGGTATAAACTTAGAAAAGTGGAATGAACCTTCAAAAAAGGATATAAGAAAAGAATATAATATCGATAAAGATACGATATTGATAACTTCTGTAGCCAGGTTTAGGTGGGAAAAAGGACATAAGTTTTTTATCGATTCTATAAGAACATTTTACGATATCATGGAGAGAGAAAAAATTAATAGAAAAGTTACATTTTTATTAGTCGGCGATGGGGCCACCTTAGAAGATATTAAAGCCTATTCTAAAAAACTTTGTTTGGAAAACCACATAATCTTCACAGGTTTTAAAGACAATATATCTGATTTTCTAAAGAATTCTGATTGTTTTATCTGTCATTCTCAATATGAGGCTTTTGGAATATCAATATTAGAAGCAATGGCATGTAAATTGCCAGTAATATCTACTGACAGTGGTGGCACTAGAGAAATAATTAATAATGATTTGCAAAATGGTTTTTTAGTGAGCTATGGTGATAAGGAAGCTTTAGCTAAGCAAATGTTAGAAATTGTTTTAAATGATGAGTTAAGAAATAAAATTGGTGAAAATGCTTATAATTCAATTGCTAGTAGATATGATTTAAAAACAGTTGCGGAAAAAACGCTAGAAATTTATCTTAGTTAGGGGGATTTAGAATGGCAAACAATAATAGGAAGTTTTTAAAAAAATTCAATATTATTGATTTTATGATTGGCATTATAATAATTGCCATAGTATTATTCGGACTAAATCAGTTAGGCATAATTGGTCCTAGAGATGTTGTTGTTGATAATGTAAGTAAAATAGAAATAGTATTTTTTCAAGAAGAAGTAAATTCCTTTACAGCAGATAATGTTAAAATAGGAGACCCATCTACTGAACCTTTACTAAATACTAGTTTTGGTGAAGTTACTTCTATAAAGACAGGTCCTTCAATTTCTTATGGAAGGAATAAATATGGAGAGCAAACTACTTCAAGCAAAGATGGCTATTCTCACATATATATAACATTGACTTCTAATGGAAAGGTAAGTGATAATGGCATAATAATAAATGGAAATACTTATTATATTGGTCAAGTAATTAATTTAAGAGTTGGAACTTCAATTTTTTATGGAAGAATAGATGCCGCAAATCAGCTTTAGGAGGTTAAAAATGAGAAAGCATAAATTTACTTGGATAGATTTAGTTGTTTTAATTATAGTATTAGTAGCAATCATAAGCATGAAAAGTAAACTTGATAAAGCAAACATAGCTAAAAGCGAGGTACAAAAAAAAGATATTGAAATTTCATTCTATATAGAATCCGTCCCTGAAACGGTTTTAAATGGTATAAAAATAGATAGCCCTGTTAGAGAATCAGTTCAAGGTTCATCATTTGGAAAGATTACAAAAATTGAAAAAGGGCCAAGTGTTGTTTTTGCAAGTGATGATGAAGGAAATGTAGTATCATCAGAAAAAGAAGGATATATATCTTTAACTATTACAATGAAAGCTTCTGGTGAAGTTAAACCAAATGGCATATCTCTTGACAAATCAGTTTACTATGTTGGACAAACAGTTACTTTATATGCAGGAAATTCAATATTAAAAGATGGTAGAATATCTTATGCAAACACCATAAACGAATAACCAAAGGAGTTATATATGAAAGATTTTTTAGCTAATCAATTTGAAAACAGTAAACTATTATATTATCTCAAAACAAATACTGCCACAAACACCAATTGGTTAAAAAGTTTCACTTTTTATATATTAGTTTTTGTGTTTAGTTTGCCTTCAATTTTAATAAATTTCTTATATAGAAAATTTAATAAATTATTTGAAACAAGCCTTTTTATTAGAAAATTCAAATTAATTGGAATTCACTTGAATTTTCTAATAGGACTTTGTATTGTTCTAATATTTAATATACCAGACCATTTGTGGAGTAATTTATATGGTGTGTTTATGATTATAATAATCACTGCATTTTTTTACTTAAAAAAAGGTCTTTCAGATAATCCTAAACTTGAATTAGAAAAAATAGATTATTCTTTAGTCATATTCTTTTCTACTTTATTTATAGCAGGCTTAACTTCTTTATTTCCTCAAGAAAGTTTAAATCAGCTTATATTTTATTTTTTTACTTTTGTTTTAGTAGCTGTAATATCAATGGAAATGGACTCTATAGATAAAATCATCAATCTAACAAAATTCATAGCTTTTTCAGCTTTCTTAACCTCTATTTATGGATTATATCAGTGGCAAATCGTAGGCATAGAGGTGAATCCTTCATTGACTGATTTATCCATTAACCAAGGCCTCGGGGCTAGAGTTTTTTCTAGTTTTGGAAACCCGAATGTATATGGAGAATTTTTAGTTTTAAGTATTCCTTTTTTCTTCCCTTTGATTTTAAAATCTAAAAAAATGGCTCATAAAATAATTTATGCAGTATCTTTGATTCCTATACTGCTTATGTTATTTAAAACTGGCTCAAGATCATCATGGATAGCATTTGCAGTATGTATTTTCATCTTTGTATTTTTATGGAATAAAAAGTATATTCCGATTTTGATAGTACTAGGATTAATGGCTATACCGTTCCTTCCTAGTTCTATTTTGAATCGTTTAATGACAATATTTAATCCAAACGATAGCTCTTTACAATACAGACAAATGATTATGGGGCCTGCGTTAATTATGCTAAGAGATTATTGGATAACTGGTGTTGGCTTGGGAAGTAAAACTGTTTCTCTAATTTATCAGCGCTATAAGGGATTTGGTTTGACAACTGTTGCACACACTCATAATTTATTTATTCAACTTTGGTTAGAAGCAGGTGTTTTTTCTATTGTTAGTTTTGTATTTTTAATTTTTAGACTAGCAAAAAACAGTTATTTGCAAATAAAAAAATCTGTTGGAACAGAACAATCATTAATTGTAGCTGCAGCCTTATCAAGTGTTTTGGGTATATTAGTTATGGGATTTGCAGATTATATTTGGTTTTATAATCGAATATTTCTAATGTTTTGGTTAAATATAAGCATTATTATATCATTATTAAATATTAAGCAAGGGAATTAACCCTTGCTTTTATTTATTAATTCTCTTTGTATTATATTTAATCCTATAGACAATCTATCAATATTGAATTCATAAAGTGTTCTCTCAATACTTGCTATAGAAGAAATCAAATAATGTTTGTCTATGTTTCCCATATGCCCTATTCTGAACATTTTACCTTTGTAAGCTCCTAATCCTGCTGCCACTTGAACTCCTTCTTTAGCTAGAATCTTTCTAAATAATTCGTCATTGACACCATCAGGATAAATCACATTAGACAAAGTATTCGCCCTGTGTTTTTCTTCTGCTAATATATCAAACCCAAGTCCTTCCAATGCCTTCTGAATAGCTTTCCCGAATAATTCATGTCGATAAAACCTATTTTCTATGCCTTCTTCATTTATGAGTCTTATGGACTCATTTAATGCCCAAATCAGATTGACACTTGGTGTAGCAAAATATTTTGAAGGATCGTGCATGATTGGTAACCAATTTTTAAAATCCAAAAAATACTCACTTATAGACCCCAATTTTTCTCTTGCAAGCATAGCTTTTTCATTCGCCCACAATATTAATAATCCAGGGGCTACTCCAAATGCTTTTTGAGATGCTGTAAAAAGAATATCTATATTCATATCATTCATATATTCTGCTTCGCCAGCAGTAGCACATACGCCATCAACTATGTATATTATTTCTGGAAATTCTTTTAGCATATTCCCTATCTCTTTTAACTCTGCTTTTACCCCTGTAGATGTGTCAACATGGGTTACTGTAATAGCTTTATAATCCTTTTTCTTTAGAGTTTCTCTTATATTTTCTATAGGTACAGTTTTACCCCATTCAGAACTTAATACATCAACATTTATTCCTTTATTCTTTGCAATTTCAATAAATCTGTCTCCGAAAAACCCATGAGAAACAACTAATAAATTATCCCCTTTTTTCAGGACATTTGATAATGACATCTCCATGGCTAAAGTTCCACTTCCGGATATAACAAAAACCTCACCATCTGATTTTACAATCTTATTAAGTTCTGTTAAGCAATAATTAAAATCATTTATAAAATTTTCATCAGAAAATGCAATAGTTTCTCTCCCCATCTCATCTTGAATGCTTCTTGATACTGGAGTTGGTCCTGGAATCATAAGTAATTTTTTTGTTTTCATATAATCATCTCCATAGTTAATAATATATAAATATTTTACCACAGGATAATTTAAATATTCTTATAATTTTCCAAGTAATCAATTAATTCTTGAATAGAATTTAAGACAATCATCCCTTTAGAAATAAGTTCATTATATATTTTGGTAGCTGCCCCATTAGTATAATCAATGTTCTCAAAAGCATTGTTTTTTATATAAATGACTTTCTTCCCCTCGTTTATAGCATTAAGTGCCATCTGTATGTTCGCAAGATTGCCATATCCTATTGGTACTTGAGATATTACTATAATATCTTTAGTTCTGATTAATTCCATATTTTTTTGAATAGTTTCTTCTCTGATAGCTGAAAAAGGCTTTTCTTCGATTATCTTAACCTTTAAGCTATTTGCTAACTGCCAGTCACTATCGCCTATATTCAATACTCCAACACTAAAATCAATTCCTTCAGTAAATAGTCTCGATATTATATTTTCTCCGCTTCCTCCACCTGATATCAAATGAATGCTTGGAAATAATTGATTCTTCTTCCTTTTTTTCGCCTCTATTGGTATGACTACTGGAGAATTTGTGTATTTATTTAACTCTACAACAACATTCATATTATATGCATTTTCAATGTTAGAAACTGTTAAAACTTCTTGCGCACTACCTGTTTTCAGTATTTTCCCGTCTTTTAATAATACCAGTTTATCAGAATATCTGCTTGCTAAATTTAGATCATGTAATACTGTAATAATTGTCAAATCTTTTGTCTTGTTTAATTCCTTAAGTATTTCCAAAACTTCAATCTGATGATTAATATCTAAGTGGGAAGTAGGTTCATCTAATAATATTATCTTTGGATCTTGAGCCAAAGCTTTTGCAATTAAAGTCCTTTGCCTTTCTCCTCCTGATATTTGAGTTATCAATCTATCTTTAATTTCCAGAGTATTAGTTAAAGTCATAGCTTTATAACAAATTTCATAATCATTTATAGTATCAGTTTTAAATCTATTTTGAAAAGGATATCTCCCCATAAAAATTAATTCCTCAACACTAAACTCAAAATCAAGATATGTTTCTTGTGGTACGAAAGATACTATTCTTGCTAATTCCTTTCTTTTATAATCTTTTAAATTTTTCCCATAAATGGATATATTTCCATCATATTCATCAAAGATATTGTTAATGGTTTTTAATAGAGTTGATTTACCCGCTCCGTTTGGTCCAATAATGCTTAGAAATTCTCCTTTTTCTACGTTGAGATCAATACTTTTTAAAACCTTAGTTTTCCCATATCCAAACTCTATATTTTTTAGCTCAATAATACTCATATTTTCTACCTCACACCATTTTCTTTTTATTTCTCAAAAGATAAATAAAAAAAGGTCCCCCAAACATCGCAGTTATTATCCCCACAGGTATTTCAACTGGAGATATAATTGTTCTTGAAATTGTATCAGTCACTATCATAAAAATGGCCCCCACTATAGCTGAACAAGGCAGCAAAATCTTATGATCTGGTCCAAATATTAATCTCGTTATGTGCGGAATTATCAAACCAACAAATCCAATTATTCCACTAACAGAAACTACTAACGATGTCAGTAATGTCCCAAGTACCAAAATCACTCTTTTAGTTCTCTCAACATTTACTCCCATGCTTTTAGCAGCTTCATCACCAGTTAACAATATGTTAAGTTCTTTTGAATAAAAGAATAAAATAACTATTGTAGCTAATATCGGTATAGCTAAAGTCTTAATTGGGGCCCACCCTTTCCCAGATAGACTCCCCATAGTCCAATAAACAATCTTTGACATATCATTGGAGTTTACAACCATTAAAAAAGACATAATAGCTGTAAAAAACTGCCCTATAGCAATTCCTGCTAGAAGTAAAGTGCTAGTAGAGAGTTTATTATTTATTTTACCTATGTTGTATACAATAAAAACAGAAATGATAGCTCCAATAAATGCTGCTAAAGTAATACTTGAAAAGCCATATTTAATATATTCTAGACGTGCTGTTATAGCTATAGTTGCCCCTAATGCTGCACCAGACGAAACCCCTAATATATAGGGGTCCGCCATTGGATTTTTTAACAAACCTTGAAATGAGGTGCCTGCAACTGATAAACTAGCTCCTACCAATATTCCTAAAATTATTCTAGGAAGCCTAACATTCCATATAATTGCATATTGCACATTAGATATATTGCTAGTATCTATAAATCTATTAATGATTGGAACTTTTGAAAAGATTACTTTGTAGACATCTAAGACACTTATATTAGCACTCCCTATTGCTGACACAATGGCTACTATAACAATTAATAATAATATAAGGGAAATTATAATAAATGCCTTAGACTTTTTACTTTTATCATTTGCCATTTGTCTTCCTCTATTCTATTTCAGGGTGTATTGCTTTTGCTATTTCATATAGACCTTCGATTATTCTAGGTCCTGGTCTTGATACCAAATTTGCATCTAAAAAATAAATTTGTGAATTTTTTATTGCTTGTATGTTCTCAAAACCCGGCCTTTGTTTTAACATATCTAAAGTGGTTGTTGAATCGTTTGGAATTAAATAAACTTCTGGATCAGACTCAATTAATTTTTCTATGTCAAATTGTGGATATGGATTATCTGCATCTTTTGCTACGTTTTCTCCACCAGCTAAATTTATTAGTTCATCTATAAAAGAGCCTGGTCCTGCTGTCATCAATGGATCATTATATACTTCATAAAACACTTTTTTAGTCCCTAAGTCTTTTACCTTTAAAACTATTTCGTCTTTTTTAAATTTCATATCAGATACTAACTCAACTGCTTTTTCATTATTTCCTGTAAGTACACCTATTTTTTCAATTGTATCGAAAACTTCATCAATAGTTTCTGGCATAAAACTAGCTACTGTAATTCCAGATTCTTCTAATCTTTTATTGTCTTCCTCATTCCTAGGTCCATAATTTAAAACTAAATCAGGTTCTAATGACATTATCAGTTCAAGATTCCACCCTTCAAATCCACCAACTTTTTCTATACCAATAACATCTTCAGGATAATCATCTGCTGTGGTTACACCTACAACTTTTTCTCCAGCTCCTATAGCAAACAGTATCTCAGTATGACTTGGAGCGAGAGAGACTATCTTTTCAGCAGGTTTATCCAATGAAACTACTTTCCCAAAATCATCAGTAATTTCTATTTTTTGATCTGTCAGTACATCATCGTTATTACCTATATTTCCTTCAGTGCTGCAACCTGAAAAAGTGGTAAGAATTAATAATAATGCTAAAAATAGGGTTAAATTTCGCTTTTTCATCTCATATCCTCCTTAAATTTGCAAATAAAATAAAAATAGCTTACCTTTGGAGGTAAGCAAAAATAAATCTATAGACACATCCCTCCCTCCGAGGCTTTAAATTTAGGCAGATATCCTGACTTATGCTTCATTCTACTTTCAACGCCTTCCCAGTTTCCCAGTGGCATAATGTTGATTTCGTCAGCACTTACAGTAGCGGGGGCTGTAATGGATTTACACCATTTTCCCTTTTAAATCTTAAAGATACCTAAATTTTATTAAATTAAAATTATCATCTATATAGTAACAGATTAATTGTTTTTTATCAATTATGATTTATGAATGTCCTGTGGCATAATTAAATAAGCTAAATATCACTCGATATATCATCATCTTTTTCTGGTCCTACTTCATAAATATAGTCTTTTTCTTTATAATAATCTGATGATATCTTAATTGACTCGACTATTTTCCCGTTAACTATTTTTTGTTTGTATGTTGCTACTTTGTAGCCATTTCTTCCTTCTTGAATGAGATTTCTAGCGCCAGGCTCTAAATCATTATTAACTTTTTCAACAACATTATAAGGTTTTGATTCTAAAATTTCAGTAGCTATTTTGATTTCATAATCTCTACTTTTGACATCTCCATAGATATAAAAATGAACTGTCTTGCCTATTATTTTAGTATCAATATATATTGGAAAATCATAATTGTTTCTAAAAACCAAGTCATAGTATGTCCCAGCAACAGCAGCATCAGTTCCTTTAGGCACATATGCTGGTGGTATAGAATGCGGATGACGTTCTAATATTTCTAAATCTGCTAATAACAAAGCATTATATAAAGTAGTAGAAGTTTGGCAGACTCCTCCTCCAATTCCTGGTGTTAATTCACCATTTATGATTACCGGTGCATCTTTATATCCATTTTGTGGGCTTCTTGGTCCAGTTGTGTTATTATAAGAAACCACTTCTCCAGGTAAAACAATCATTCCTTTAAATGAATTTGCTGACAAAACTACATTATTAATCCTTCCATTTTCACTAGTTTCAAAACTAGTAGAGAAATGCGCTAATAGTCCATTTATCCTCATATATAGCTCCTTGCTAACATTAGGCTTTATTTCTATATATGGTACATAAATATCCTCTAAATTCGGTATATTGTTTTCAATAATTGTCCTTAAATACTCCTTATCAACTTCATAACCTATTGTTTCTTCAGTTATTTCAAAATTTGTTCCATCAAATTTTAATAAAGCATCCTTAGGTTCTTCGTATAATATTTCACTGATTAAATCCACAAAATAATCAATTGAATTCGGATCGTAGTAGTATGTTAATCCAATCTTTATAGGTTCATTTTCTAGATTTTTTATAAACCTATACCTATCGATAAAATTACCCTCTTTACCAATGCTAAGAGCTTCTTCTATTGCTTTATCATAGTTATAATCATAACCTAAATCCTTTAATGGTATAATAAACTCAAAATCCGGATCTCTTTCTGTATAGACCTTAATCTCTTTAGATGAAATCTCCTTTTGCTTTTTTTCTCTAATTATGAGTTTAGCTTGGTCTTTAGTATAATTTGCAAGTTCTATATCTTCTATAAATATACCATCATAAAAGTCTTTATTATTTAGCTTATCAGCTATATAAAAATATGAAAATCCACTAAATAAAGCCATCATTAATATTATTATTAAAATAAACTTAGTGCCTTTTTTCATAACTATTCTCCTCATATTTATTTATCATCTAAAATATTGTTTATGTAATATAGGCACTTATCATTTATAGGACATTCTTTACATAAAGGTTTCCTTGATTTGCATATATTTCTACCATGAAATATCAGTAAATGATGAGTCTTACTCCATTTTTCTTTTGGAATGATATCCATTAAATCTTTCTCAGTATTTTCAACATTTGAACTATTAGCTAATCCTATCCTGTTTGAAACTCTAAAGACATGTGTATCAACTGCAATAGCAGGAATATTAAATGCATTGCTTAGTACTACATTCGCAGTTTTCCTTCCTACTCCAGGCAATTTTATGAGTTCCTCAAGTTTATCAGGGACTTTCCCGCCATATTCTTCTTCTAATATTTTGCATGTACTTATTATATTTTTAGATTTATTATTCGCCAATCCACAACTTTTGATTTTTTCAATTAATCTCTCTTCCCCTAAATCTATATAATCTCTCGGCTTCTTTAATTCTCTAAATAGATTTTCTGTTGTTTTATTTACTACCACATCAGTGCATTGAGCAGAAAGTATAGTTGCTATTAAAAGTTCAAATTCATTGGAAAAATTTAATTGAGCTTTTGCTTTTGGATATGTTCGTTCTAAAATTTCTATTACTTCCATTGCTTCTTTTTTTGATAACCTTTTTCTCATCAATCCTAAACCCCTAATAATAATTTATAACACTATTTATTATTTCAATCCTATCATTCATTTCTAAAAATTTTAGACATTCTTGAATTGTCTTGTTTACTTTTTTTTGTTCATTTGACACTGTACAAAATGAAATATAAGCTTTATTCCATAGATCATTATCCCCAACTTCCGATATAGATATATTGAATCTGTTTCTCATTTTTTCCAATGCGCTTTTTATAACCATTCTTTTATCTTTTAATGAATATGCTTCATATATATATATTTCTATTTCACAACATCCGACAATCATAATATCACCTGTATTAATATTAAGGGAAGATAAACTTCCCTTAATATTTGTTATATAAGCCCCATTTCTCTACCAACTCTATTAAATACATCTACAGCTATATCTAGTTGATCTTTTGAATGAGCTGCTGTTACCATACATCTTACTCTACCAGTGTTTTTTGGTACAGTTGGGAATACTATCCCAGAAACGAATACACCATTTTCAAGTAATTTTCTAGAAAATTCCATAGTCTTTCCTTCTTCACCAATAATGACAGGTGTAATTGGTGTTTCACTCTTACCAATATCAAACCCTGATTGACTCATTTTAGCTTTAAAATAATTAGCATTTTCCCAGAGCTTATCAGTGTATTCTGTAGATTCCATAAGCATTTTTATAGCTTCTATAGCAGCTCCTACTGCTGCTGGAGGCAATGATGTAGAGAAAAGTGCTGGTCTTGCTCTGTGACTTAGCCATTCATACATTGTATTTGAGCCAGCAACATAGCCTCCAACAACTCCTATAGCTTTTGATAATGTTCCAATCGAAAAATCAACTCTGTTGTGAAGTTTAAAGTGGTCAACAGTCCCCCTACCACTTTCTCCTAATACCCCAGAGCCATGAGCATCATCGACATATGTCATAGCTTCATATTTTTCAGCTAGCTCTACTATTTCTGGAAGTTTTGCTATATCTCCGTCCATGCTGAATACACCATCAGTAATAATAAGAATGTTTTTATACTTCGATCTGTTCTCTTTTAGTACCTTCTCTAAACTGTCCATATCAGAATGCTTATATATTGCTCTATCAGCTTTAGAAAGCCTTGATCCATCTATTATTGAAGCATGATTTAATTCATCTGAAATAATTAAATCTCCAACATCAGTTATAGCTTGAATAGTTCCAGCATTACAGTTAAAGCCAGATTGATAAACAAAAACTGCTTCTTCTCTTTTGAATTCAGCTAAAATCTCTTCTAACTCCTCGTGTATTTTCATATTGCCTATTATAGTCCTAACAGCTCCAGACCCTGCACCATATTCCTCTACAGCTTTTATAGCTGCCCTTTTAAGCCTTTCATGATTTGCAAATCCTAAGTAATTGTTGGAGGATAGATTAATAACTTTTTTTCCATTCAAAATAACTTCCGGCCCTGTTGGTGTACCTAGTACTGGTAATTTTCTGTATACCCCTTGATCTTTTAATTCCTGAATTTTTTCTTTTAAAAAGTTCAACTCATGTACATTTGACACGTATATCCCTCCAGTTATAATAATTTACATTAGAATTATATCATATTGATAACCTATTTTAATCAAAATTTAGATAAATATCTAGTTATATATGGTCTTAAAAATTCAGAATCGATATTTTTTAGACTATTCCTAATATCATCGTCAATATAACCCATGTTATCTAATGCAATTATTGCATTTCTCGTTAATACATTTTTACCTCTCCAGCTACCAGCCATATCTCCGTATTTTCTATCAAACTCTCTCTTTGACATTAAAAGTAATTCTTTTATATCAACAACCCCATTGGTTTTATATGGCTTAAATTCAATAAAATTTGATTCTTTAATGTTTTTATTTTTCGGGCATACAATCTGGCATATATCACAACCATAAATACTTTTTCCCATGATTTTACTTTCTTCTTCAGTTAAATATTTTTTTGTTTGTGATAAATATGATATACATTTCATAGGATTTATTTTATATGGTTGTTCGATAGCTTTCCCTGGACAACTCCTTAGGCATAAATCACATTCATCGCATTTTGATTCTACAGGCAAACTATAAATATCTAACAATAAGTCAGTTATTATATACCCAATAAAAATGAATGACCCATAAGTATCATTAATGATATTAGTATTTTTCCCATAATATCCTATTCCTGCCTTATATGCAATTTCTCGATCTATCAATGGGGTCGTGTCAGAAAGAATTTTATACTCAAAACTTTCTATTTTCAATAATTCTTCTACCAATTGTTTTAGATATTTTCTTATGACGATATGATAGTCCAACCCCCAAGACGACATAGAAATCTTTCCATAAATTGAATTCTCTGTATGTTTTATATTCGAAAAATAAGGAAATCCTACTACTATTATACTTTTTGAATTCTCCATAATCAATTTAGGCTCAATTCTTTTAGAGATTTCATCTATCTCAAATTCTGTTTTTAGACCGTTCATATATCTATCATCAAGCGTTCTTTTTACCCTTGTTAAAGAAGAGGCATATGTAAATCCAACTACATCTAAGCCTATTTTTAATGCTTTTTGTCTTATCAATTCTGTTTTCATAAAATTCACCCACTAAGTAATAGTAATTTAAAAGATGCTATAAGTTGATATATAAATATGCTATAATATCTATTGAAGCGAGGTAGATTTAATGTTAATCAACTTAAATAAGAAGTCATTTAAAAAATTTGATTTTTTGCTATTAATAACAACAATACTTCTAAGCATCTATGGCATTGTAATGATTTATTCTGCTACTTTAAGTTTAAATAGTACTAGATATGTGCAAACTCAAATCATTTCAACTATTATTGGTTTATTTGCTATTTTGATATTAATATTTTTTGATTATGAGTTGTTAGAAAAACTATATATCCCTATATATATTTTGTCAATCGGTTTATTAATTGCTGTTTTAATATTTGGAGTAGGAGATGACCAATGGGGTTCAAAATCTTGGCTTTATATTGGCTCTTTTGGATTCCAACCCGCAGAATTTGCTAAAGTTGGTGTTATAATATCTTTAGCTCGAATAATTGATAAATATAAAGAGGATATAAATTCTCCAAAAACTTTAGCAAAAATCCTTATTTTTGCGCTAATTCCAATCGGACTGATTTTAAGGCAACCTGATTTGGGTACTGCTATGGTCTTTGTCTTTTTCACTGCTGTTATGTTATTTGTAGCTGGTCTTAGGATAAAATATTTTTTAGCTGCTTTGGGTGTGGTTGTTTTTAGCTTGCCAATTGTTTGGCTACAAATGGCTGATTATCAGAAAGAAAGAATTTACAATTTTTTAAATCCAGAAAGAGATCCTTCAGCTACTGGCTATCAAGCATTACAGAGTAGAATTGCTATAGGTAGTGGTAAATTATTCGGTAGAGGCTTGTTTAATGGTTCTCAAACACAATTAAATTATCTTCCAGAAAAACATACAGACTTTATATTCGCTGTTATTGTTGAAGAGTTAGGTTTTTTAGGTGGAACTGTACTATTGTTACTGTATCTCATATTATTGATGAGAATGATAAGGATTGCTAAAAATACAACCGATGTATTTGCTTCATTAGTAGTTACAGGAATTGCTTCATTGCTGTTTATTCACATATTCCAAAATATAGGTATGACAATTGGATTAATGCCTATAACAGGAATTCCACTTCCATTTATGAGTTATGGTGGTACTTTCCAGTTGATTAACCTAGTCTGTGTTGGAATAGTGTTATCAATCGGACTGCATAAAGAAGGTTTAAGTTTTTAAAAAAAGAGGGTTAAGTATTTAACCCTCTTATAATAATGTTACTTGATTTTTATTAATTATTTCTTCTTCCTCTTTTTTTTCTTTCAAGTAGCAGCTCCTGCATAATGGTTCATATTCCCTCGATGCTCCTATAACAACTCTTTCTTTATCCTTTGTTTTTCTATGACTAATCCATGCATCACTCCCGCATTTTACACATACTGCATGATGCTTTGTCAAATAATCAGCTATGGGCATCAATTCTTTAACTATTTCAAAAGGTCTCCCTTCAAAATCGACATCCAATCCAGCAACGATTACTGTTATATCTCTTTCTAAAAAGTTGTTAATTGAATCAATAATATCTTTTATTTCGCCCCCTAAAAACTGTATTTCATCGATTGCTATAACATCTGGAATATTAGCTTCACAATGAAGTTTTATAGATTCTATATTTTCAACTAGAATTGCTTCAATGCTCATATCATCATGTGAAATAATGTCAGCAGTTTTAAACCTAGTATCAACAACAGGTTTAAATGCTAAAGTTTTATAACCTGCAATATTAAATCTCTTAACGTCTTTTTCTAATGATGAAGTTTTCCCCGAAAACATAGAACCTGTATGAATTATTAGTTTGCCTTTATATTGATGCAACTTGCTTTCCCCCTCAATTAATAGTGATATATTAGTTTCCTATTTTTAATCCTTTTCCTTTAATTTCTACACTCTCAACTCCTTCTATTTCTTTGAGAGATTCTAAAAAATCATAGTCATTTTTGGCTATAGACCTTCTAATAAATAAATCTATTTCAATTAAGTTTTCCCCAGATTCCAATTTACCAATTTCATTTATGTCCATTTTCTTAATGGTTATATTGTTGTTTCCTAAAATCGTTCCTATTTCGCCAATTAATCCGCTTCTTTCTTTCCCAATAACGAGTAAATGATTATTAATATCTGACAATACAGCTTTTTCAAATTTGCCTAAGTAAAGCAAAGATAAGAAAGATATAATACTTGTAGCAATTCCTGCAAAATAAAATCCCTGACCTATAGCTAACCCTATTCCAGCACATACCCACAAACTTGCTGCAGTTGTCAAACCCTTTACTCTATTACCATCTCTTAAAATTGTTCCTGCACCTAAAAATCCTATTCCACTTACAACTTGAGCGGCAATTCGTGTTGGGTCTGACCCACCTGAAGCTCCATTAATTGATACTAACATCATTAAAGTAGATCCTATGCTAACCAATATATGCGTTCTAAAACCGGCAGGTCTATTACTAGCTTCTCTCTCCATGCCTATTAATCCACCTAAAAAAGCTGATAAAACAAGTCTAACTATTATTTCTATATTGTTTATCATACTTAGCCTCCATAATAATAGAATAATTGAAGCATCAAATAGTTGTGGTATAATATGTTTGAGGTGTTAACTATGTCTAATATTTACTATTGTAATAAATGCAAAAATAATTGTAGTATAGAAATTGTCAATATCAACTCTCATGCATATTATTCAGGTTATAAATGCTCTAAAGGATTGTCTGATGCTAAATCTCATTTAAATCAAGAAGATAAAATACTCACAGCAAGAGCTATATTGACAAATGCTAAAATGTCAACTATTCCTGTCAGGACAACTGATAAAATCCCTTTTTCTCTCATTCCTGATGCAATAAAAATTATAGAAAACACCAAAGTAAAAGCTCCAATTGAAAAAGGGGCCGTTATAATTGAAAATATTTTAGATACCGGTATAAACGTTGTTACTTTGCGTAAAGTTCTGTAAAAATTTCTTTTTTAAATTCCAAATTTATCATTAAATACAAAATTATGCCTTTCAAAACACTAGACATACTTATCGCCCACCATACACCTTCAAAGCCTAGATTTGTATTTGATAAAATTATCGCTGCTGGTATTCTTAAAATATTAAATGTAGTTCCAACTATAGTTGGTGGCAAAGTTTTTCCTAATCCGTTAAAAGAGCCTGCAGTGCCTATTTCTAAACTCATAAATGCTTGAGATAATCCTAAAATTCTAAGATAAGTACCTCCTGCTTTTATTGCTGCCATGTCATTTGGAGTAAAAAGACTAAATATTGATTCGGGTATTGTTATAAACAATATTGAAACTACCAGTCCAAAGCTAGTAAGAACTCTTATTCCTTTATGATATCCTTCTTTTACTCTATCAAATTTCTTTGCCCCTATATTTTGTCCAACAAAAGCAGAAAGAGCTGCTGAAAACCCTTCAGATGTCATCCAAGATAATGATTCAATTTGTGACCCTACTGTCATTACTGCAATTGGAAGAGCTCCAAAACTTGCAATTATTCTTGTTATTACCATGCTTACAAATGCATGTATTGTATTTTGAATAGCAGGTGGTAGTCCTAGTTTTACAATAGTGACAGCCTTTTTTATGTCAAAATTCTTAAATAATTTTATATGTGAATAAACAAGTTCGCTTTTTATTCCTGTAATAACAAATCCTAATGTTACTATCATTTGAGAAAGTATAGTTGCCAAAGCAGCACCATTGATACCTAATTTGGGAATTGGTCCAATCCCAAAAATAAGTATTGGATCTATAATTATATTAAATAATAAACCTAATGCATTTATCCTAAACGGAGTCAAACTATTTCCAGAGCTATTTAATGATACAGAAAATATAGGATTTAAAAAATGGAAAATTATCCCAATCCCAATTATTTTTAAATATGATTCACTCATATGTACTACTTCTAATTCTTTTACTTTAAAAAAAGATATTAATTGCTCATTAAAATTCAGCAAAACAAAAGAATAAAGTAATGCTATAAATATTTCAGTTTGAAAACCTGTCCTTACATATTCTTTAGCTTTCTTTATATCTCCTTTACCCAAATTTTGAGCTACATTCACGCCTAATCCAACTTGTGTTATCAGGACTAAGGAATTAGCAAGCCACATAAAAAATCCGGCTGTACCTGCTGCAGCAACTGCATTTGTGCTCAACCTTCCTAACCACATTATATCTGTTAAATTATAAGCCATCTGAATAAACGATGTACCCATGATAGGAAATGCTAATTTCATGAGAGTGTTTATTATATTCCCTTCAGTTAAATTCAACTCCTTAGTCATTTTTTCCCCCACATATTATGAATATCAAATTTTAAGCTCCTGCGATTAATTTTTTGCTGGAGCTTTTAATTTATAAATTTTGTTCAGTTAAAATCATTGGGCCATCTTTGGTAATTGCTATAGTATGTTCATATTGAGCTGATAGTTTCCCATCTAGAGTTCTTGCTGTCCACTCGTTCGAATCAATCTTCATTGAATACACTCCTTGATTAACCATTGGCTCAATTGTTATAACCATGCCTTCAGTCAATCTAACCCCTCTGTTTGGTTTCCCATAATGAGGCACTTGAGGATCTTCATGTATTTGTTTACCTATTCCATGTCCAACAAAATCTCTTACAACAGAAAATCCATTTGACTCAACATAAGTTTGTATCGCATAACCTATATCCCCTAGTCTATTTCCAACCAAAGCTTTCTCTATGCCCAAATATAATGCTTTTTTTGTTACCTCTAAAAGGTTTCTAGCATCTTCTGAAATCTCTCCCACAGGATAAGACCAAGCTGAATCTGCTAAATATCCATCATATCTTACAACCATATCTATGGTTACAATATCTCCTTCTTTTAAAGGTTCTTTTCTTGGAAATCCATGACATATTTCATCATTTATAGAAGCACAAATTGCATAGGGAAACCCCTTATAACCTTTTTGTTCAGGATAAGCTCCAATGCTAAGCAAATATTCTTCTACAAAACGATCCAATTCTAAAGTCGATATTCCTGGCTTTATAATCTCAGCTAATTTTCTGTGAACATCAGCTAATATTTCACCCGCTTTTTTCATTTTCATTATTTCTTCTTCTGTTTTTATTACGATCATATCAATTTCCTTTCTTTATGCTGTTCAATTCACTAATAAATTTCCGATAAATTTCTGTCTTTCTAAGCTTTTCAAAGTCCGAATCAGCAATAATCCAATAATATAAGCCTTTATCTATTTTCACTGCTATATCCAAGTCATTTATTGCTTTTTCGTATTCATCAAGCAAAGAATAACAACAAGCTCTATTATAGTAGAGATCAGATGAATTTGGATTAAATATTATTCCCTCAGATAAAATGCTTATGGCTTTAGCATAATGATTTTGATCTATAAAAATTTCTGATAAATTTAAGTAAATTTTATCATAATATGGATTTAAATCTTTTGCTCTTATATAATGTTTAACAGCCAAATCAATCTCATTTAACTCTTTGTATACAACTGCAATATTAAAATGAGATAAATAATACTCATAAGAAACATTTATGCTCTTTTTTAGATAATATAAGCTTTTATCATAATCTTTTCTACCTTCATAAATAGATCCTAAATTATTTAATGCATAAATATTGTTAGGATCTAATTCTAGTAATTTTTCATATTCTTTGATTGCGAGCTCTTCTTTACCTAGTAGATCTAACAATCTAGCATAATTATAAATAGATTCTATATCAGAATTTTTGTATTTTAAAATCATCTCATAACTTTGTAATGCTTCTTCATAATTCCCAACTTCTTCATAAATCATTCCTATCAGCTTAAAAGCATCAGTATAGATGGGATTAATATCTATTGCTTTTTTCAAAAATACTATAGATTCTGACATCAATCCCATCTCGTTATAAATTACCCCAATATTAAAATATGTTAAAGCTTTCTCATTATCATCATTTATAAATTCAATTGCTTTATTATAAAAATTAATTGCTTTGTTTTTATCACCGGCCAAATAAGAGGTTTCAGCCAGGACAAAATAATTCTTTGCCTTAGGTTCCATATTCACTTTCCTTTATAAATTACAGGAACAATTAAATTTTGTACTTCCCGATGAGCATATATTTCTCATTTTTGTTTTCCAAAGGTTCTAATATCAGTTCCCATTTGTTTTTTAATCCTTCTATTTTGGCTAGTTCTTCAAAATAATACATAATAATCCCAGCATCTACATAATCTATATTACCATCATCAACCATCAATAATTCCACATAATCATCATGCAATACAAATCTCCAAGGCTGTTTGTTCATAGTTGATGGTGCAAAACGAACATAGAAAAACAAATCGCCTAGCCCTCTACTTTCAAGCTCTTCTAAAGTTGCATTTCTTCCGATATCATTCAAATAAACTATTTCCTCTTCACCCAATCTTTCACTAAATGAGTCATGTGCAAATGGGCTCTTTGGCTTAGGATATCCAATAGCTAACAAATAATTAACTTTTTTAGCTCCTTCTCCAAAAACTTGCTCTTTTATTTCTGAATTGACTTCTTTTAGACTTACCCAACAGGTTCCTATTCCTAGATTGTTCAACTCAGTTATGAGCTTTTCCATATAATAACCACTATATATTAAAGATTCTTTCCTATCAATTTCATTTTCTAAAGCTATATAATGTGGACTTTTTATCATAACCCCCGCATATCCTGCTATTCCTTTTAGATTTTCATATATATTGCTTCCAAATTCATATAGTTTCATCTTTATTAAATACTGTTGAGCCTCGAAATTTATCTCATTTATTATTTCCGAGATTTTCTTGTAATCATTCTCATTTAAGTTTTTAGATTTAAATTCTCTTGTAGATTTTCTAGTCCTTAAAAAATTCATCATGTTCATAGTATTTCCTCCTAGTTTTATAAATTTATCATTGCTAAAATATTGTTTATTGCCTCTACAGCCCATTGAAAATTATAATGAACGATAAATGAAGAAATAATGCCAAGTATAATCCCTGCTAATACATCTGATGGATAATGAACTCCAAGATAAATCCTACTAATCCCAACCAATCCTGCAAATATAAAAAATACTACTGACAGGTGTGGGATATTTAACGAAAATACAGTAGCTAGGCAAAAGCTAGCAGTAGTATGCCCTGAAGGGAATGAATAGTCCTTCATCTCTATGCCATAGGTATTTAAATTATCCAATACTTTATATGGCCTTTTTCTACCAAGTGTCCTTTTTAAAAACTGAACTATTATTTGACTAAAGAATAGAGCTATTAATAATTCAATCCCTATTAATTTTATTTTATTATTACCTAAAAAAATTAAAATAAAAGAAATAATAGTATTCGATATTGCTCCTCCCATGTTAGTTATATATATCATAGTTTTATCGAAATAACTATTTTTAATCTTATTATTAAATATACTAAAGAAATAATTATCAAACTTTTCAAATATTTTCTTCATCATTCACCTCTTAACTTATATATTATTATAGTATATTATTACAAATGAATAAAGAGTATAATTAAAACTAGACATATAATATCTTTTTAGGAGGCTAAAATGCAATTTAGTAAAGAACAAAATCTAGCTATTTCTCATTTAAATGGTCCTGCACTAGTTTTAGCAGTTCCTGGTTCTGGGAAGACTACTGTTTTGATTCATAGAGTATATTATCTAACAAAAAGGCTAAATATTAATCCCAGAAAAATTCTTTCAATAACTTTCAGCAAGGCATCTGCTATTGATATGGAAAGAAGATTTCAAGAAACATTTCCATCTGCTAATATTGTCCCAAAATTTATGACAATTCATGCTTTCTGCTATGAAATAATTAGAACCTATGAGAGAAAAGCTAATCAAAAATATATATTAATTGAAAATGAATACATTGATAAAAATAAATATTCAATAGTTTCTGCAATTTATAAAAACCTTACTGGAAATCAAATTACAGAAGAAAAACTTGAAAACTTTTTTTCATATGTAGGTTTTATCAAAAATATGTGTATTACTCCAGAGGAATTTGTTAAAAACAAAAGGGTAGACATAGAAAATTTTATTGATATTTATTATAATTATGAAAAATACAAGTTAGATAAAAAATTAATAGATTTTGATGATATGTTGACAAAAGCTCATAGCATTCTAAAAACTGATAATAGCATACTTGATCTGTATAAAAACAAATTTGATTATATTCAAATAGATGAAGGGCAAGACACTTCTATAATTCAGTTTAACATAATTAGTTTAATTGCTACACCAAAAAATAATATATTTGTTGTTGCTGACGATGACCAATCTATCTATGGTTTTCGAGGAGCTTATCCAAAACAACTGCTAGAGTTTAAAAAAATGTATCCAAATGGCCATATATACTATCTAAAAGAAAATTATCGGTCATCTAGAAATATAGTAGAAGCAAGTTATTCATTTATATCAAATAATTTGAATAGATACAAAAAAGATATTTTTACTAGTAATCCATACAGCTCTCCGATTAAAATTTTGAAATTTAGTACGATTTTAGACCAATATGGATTTTTAATTAAGGAGATTGAAAAAAATAAAGATGAGTCGCTTGCAATATTATATAGAAACAATTTATCTTCATTAGGTTTAATTTATTGCTTATCTGAAAAGAACTATAAATTTAGTATGAGAGATTTTAAGCTGAAATTTTTCAATCATTGGTTAATTAAAGATATTTTTTGCTTTTTAGAGTTTGCAAATGATACTAAGAATTTCTTGAAATATTCTCAGATATATTACAAGAAAAAAGGCTATATTTCTAAAAAAATGGTTTTTTGGGCAAGTACAAATAATAAAAATAATGATGTGTTCTCCAATATGCTTTCTTACCCTGGCTTGAGTGAGTTTTATAAGATGAAAATAAGGGAATTAGAATTGGATTTTAAAAAACTTTCTAAATTAAAGCCTAAAAACGCTATTGATTATATAGTATTTAATTTAGACTACCATTCGTATATAAAAGAGAATTGTAACAGGCTAGGATATACTTATGAAACTCTTATGCAAATGATATTTTATTTAAAGCTAATTGCAAATGATACTAATAATACTGAACAACTGCGTAACAAATTGATAAGTTTAGAAAGAAATATCAAAGAATCTTCAAAGGTACAAAGCAATATAACTTTATCCACTATTCATGGAGCTAAAGGTCTAGAATTCGATAAAGTTATAATCATAGATTTAATAAATGGCCAATTCCCAAGTTCTTCAAGTCTAGACATTCTAAATGATGGCAACCCAATTGAATTCGAAGAGGAACGCAGGCTTTTTTATGTCGGTATTACTAGAGCCAAATATGAGTTAACACTAACAAGTTACAATATATTGGATTCAATTGCAGTCAAACAATCTCAATTTATTGATGAACTAAGTAAAATCAAATGAGTTCAACATTAGAATCCAACTTATAAATTACGTTTTTCCTTTCAACAATAATTTGAATTTTTTTAGATAAATCCTCATCCTTTTTAATCATATTAAGGAGTTCAAAATTAGGATTAATAGTTATTGGGTTTCCTACCAATTTTAACATTGAATAATCGCCAGTTGTATCTCCATATGCAAAGCTCTCAGACAAATTTACATCATATTTATTTATTATTTCGTCGAGAGCTTTAGCTTTGCTCTCAGAATCCCACATTTTAATTAATTCTCCGGTAAAACAGTTGTTTTCATCCACCAAATATGCAGAACCTCTGTATTCAGTAGCACCATACTTCTTAGCCATTTCTGACACTAAAAAATCTGGACTACCTGATATGAAGAATATTTTGTGCCCATTTTCTTTGTGCCATTCTATTTGCCTTCTTGAATATTTATATACCATGTCCCAATTTAATTCAATAACATGCTTAGCTATAAATTCAATATAATCTTTTCTTATTCCCTTTAGTTCTTCTACATATACCTCAGCTAATATCTCTAAATATTCCTCAAAATCACCATATCTTCTCTCCCAATCCAAATATGCTTTTTCAACCTTAGAATACCATATCTCAGGACTTATTATCTCAAATGCAATTAACTTCCTAAAATGCTCTATCATTAGAGATTTTCGAAATATTGTTCCATCAATATCGAAAAAAGCTGCTATAGTACTCATATATATCCCTCCAATATTATGAATTTTATGCTTTGTGATATTATAGTTCTAATGATTCTTCTTGTCAAATAAAATATCGGCACAAAAAGTGCCGATATTTTATAATCTCAATACAAAATATATAATTAACCCCAGTACTATTAAAATTGGCAAAAAAACTATAACAGCAGATATGATTATCGCTAGAATATCAAGTTTTTCTAGCTCAATATCTTCATTTTCTTCTACTTCTGCTTTTTTGTTTTTATCATTTAGCCATTTAAAAGCACGATCTACTTTGTCTTGAAAAAACAATTAAATCACATCATTTCTAATTACACATTTAATTTATGGTGACAAGCCACAAAATGCCCCGGTCTAGCTTCTTCAAACTCCGGCTGAACTTGTGAACAAATTTCAGTTGCATATTTGCATCTTGTATGGAATTTGCATCCAGTAGGAGGTTTAATTGGGCTAGGTATATCTCCCTCTAAAACTTCAATTTTTGTTCCTTCTGGATCAGTAGTTGGTATAGCTGATAACAATGCTTGCGTATAAGGATGCATCATATGTTCAAAAATTTCTTCAGTATCTGCTAATTCAACAATATTTCCTAGATACATTACCCCTACCCTATCGCTAATATATCTTATTACACTCAAGTCATGACTTATAAACAAATAAGTCAAATTCTCCCTCTCTTTCAAATCAATTAAAAGATTGATAATCTGCGATTGAATTGAAACATCAAGTGCGGATACTGCTTCATCACAAACTATGAATTTTGGATTTAGCGCTATGGATCTAGCAATTCCAATTCTTTGCCTTTGTCCGCCAGAAAATTGATGAGGATATCTATGCACGAAATAAGGTGCGAGTCCACATTTTTCCATAGTTTCCAAAATATATGCTTGAGTTTGATCACTATTTTTTGGAAACATATTATGTGCAAATAAACCTTCTGAAATTATCTGACCAACAGTTAATCTTGGATTTAATGAAGAATATGGATCTTGGAAAATTAATTGTAAGTCTTTTCTTAATCTCCTCATTTCTTCATCTTCTAATTTAGCTAAATTTATACCATCATCTTTTAATTTTTCATGTTTTTGAAAATCAGGATGATCTTTATATTTTTCTCTAAGCTTAATTATCTCAGTTTCATATTTATTTATTTCTTCTTCTTTTTTAGTTAATTCAGCTTTCAATTCTTCGATTTTGTTGACTTGCTTGTCAGTACCTTTACCTTTAGCCTTTAATTCGTCAATTTCTATCTGCAATTTGTTAATTTCATCTCTTATTTCTCTAGCTTGTATTTTAACTTCAAATTGTCGAGTTAAAACATTAGATATCTGTGTTAGATCATCAGCAACAATAAATCCTCCTACTAATTCTACTATATCAAGATATTTGTTTCTTGCTTTTTTTTCGGACTCTCTATATTTTTCTAATGCTTTAAATTTTTCATTTCCATCCGGCAATTTTTCATAATTCAATTTATCTTGATTTTCTCTATTTCTTAGGTGATTTAGCTCGTTAACTTCCTTACTTAAATTCTTAAAAGTTTCAAGAACATATTGTGGTGTTATATCTTCTATAGTTTTTCCATAGTAAAGTGTTCTTCCATCTGTTTGCTGATATAATTGAAGCAAGGTTCTTCCTAAAGTAGATTTCCCACAACCACTCTCTCCTACTAGACCAAATGTCTCTCCTTCATATATATCTAATGTAACATCCTCGTTAGCTCTTACGAACAAATGCTCAGGGTTAAATATTGAACCTCTTTTTACAGGAAAATACTGTTTTAAATTCTCAACCCTAATCAATACTTTCTTGTTATCTTTATGGTTAGGCATTTGCTCTCACCCCTTTCTCTGGATAAAAGCACCTTATCTGGTGATCATTTTCAATATTGAGAAGTTTAGGCTCTTCATTATTGCATTTATCTGTTGCATATTTACATCTTGGTGCAAATTTGCATCCTTTAGGTAAATCTAGTGGATGAGGTACTGCCCCAGGGATTGCTTCAAGCCTTTTGCCTTTTTCAGTATCCAATCTAGGTATAGAATACATCAACCCTTCAGTATAAGGATGCATGTATTTGCTTATATCTGAAAAAATTGTTTTTCTTGGTGCTTTCTCAACAACTTGCCCACAATACATAACAGCGACGTCATCTGCCATTTGATTTATTACTCCTAAGTCGTGAGTAATAAATAAAATCGATGTTCCTATTTGGGACTTAAGGTCATTCATTAGGTTCAATATCTGTGCTTGTATTGTAACATCGAGAGCTGTGGTAGGTTCGTCTGCAATCAATAGTTTAGGCATACATGCCAAAGCCATCGCTATCATAACTCTCTGTCTCATACCACCTGAAAGTTGATGTGGATATTGCTTTGCAACTGACTCAGGATTCGGTATCTTAACAAGCGAAAGCATGTTTACTACTTCCTTATTAGCTTGTTTTTTACTCATTTTTTGATGTATTATGAAAGGCTCTGCGACTTGCCTTTCTATAGTAAAGACTGGATTTAAAGAGGTCATTGGTTCTTGGAAAATAACAGAAATATCATTCCCTCTTATATGAGTCATTTCTCTAATAGGTACATCTGCCAAATTTTGACCATCAAATATAATTTCTCCGCTTTCGATATACCCATTGCCATCCAATAACTTTATAATACTCATTGCTGATACGCTTTTCCCACTTCCAGATTCTCCAACAAGTCCTAAGGTTTTCCCTTGATCTATTGAATAAGTTACACCATTTACTGCTTTTACTATGCCTCTTTTTGTTTTGAAAAATGTGTGAAGATCTCTAATTTCTAATAGTGCCATCTATTATTCCCCCTAACGTTCTTGAGATTTAGGGTCAATCGCATCTCTTAATCCATCTCCAATTAAGTTGATGCAAATAACGCATACACCTAATATAATGGAAGCAAATACCCATCTCCACCAGTAATTTTGAATAACTATACTATTGTTAGCGCCATACAACATATTCCCCCATGTCGGCTGAGGAGGCTGTACCCCAAATCCAAGGTAGGATAAAGTGGCTTCTGTAAGCATACTGGTTGCAAAAGACAAAGTTGCAGAAACAATTATTACAGAAACAACATTTGGTAATATATGTTTAAAAATGATACTTACTTGCTTTATACCAACTGATCTAGCAGCAGTAACGTATTCTTGTTCTCTAATAGATAGTATTTGAGCTCTTACAAGTCTTTGTAAGCCTGGCCATGATAAAAGACCTAATATTACCATGATCAAAAATACTCTTTGATTTGAAGTAAGTGAATTTCCTATAAGAGATGATAATATCATCGCAAAAGGTAAAAATGGCAATGATGAAACCATTTCAGAAATCCTTTGTAAAACTATGTCAACTCTGCCTCCGACAAATCCTGAAACACTACCAACTATTATGCCTATAAAAGTAGAAATTACTACAGCTACTGCTCCAATAAATACAGACATTCTACCACCGTTTATTAGCCTAGATAATATATCTCTGCCTAGCTCGTCCGTACCCAAAAGATATCCTTTTAATCCCCAGGTGTGTAGGTTTCCATTTTCATCGATTGCATAGTTTTGATAATAATCAGTGAAATAGCTAACAACTGTTACATCGCTTAATCCAGAAGGTACATCCGACTGATTATAATTATTAGCACCCCATGAAACGATTTTGCCATTTTCCGTTAAAGCAGTATAGTGAAATCTTCCCCCTTGTATCGCTACTATTTTATCATCAACTAGCTCAGGTGGATTTCCTTCTCCTCTTGTTGAAATATTTCCCCAAACAAATACTTTTCCATCTTCATTTACAGCTGCTACTGTGTTCGCAGTTGTTCCAACATCTACAATTTTCCCCATATTTTCTGGAATTCTAGTATATGCATTTTGTTGATTTCCTAGATATACTACTTCTCCTGATTTTGTTAATCCTAGTACTCCATCCGCTGTGGTGACTATCTTTTCAATCTGGCCTTGGTAATCATGGAATTCGTTATAGTCATTATTCATAGAATTCCCAAAATAATATACATATCCATCATCACTCAAAACAATAGACGATTGATATCCCGCTTCAATCTGCTTTATATTTTTCAAATTTTGTACCTCATAAGGAGGAGTAGATTGCATTTGTCTGTTATTTCCTGAGAAAAATAGTTTGCCATCTTCGTTTAAAAACATTATGTGATCATAGCCTGCAGCAACTTGAACAACTTTACCCATATCATTGGGTATATTAGCAACATCTAAAGCTGAAGAAACTCTAGTTTTTCCCCATATAAATACTTCTCCATCATTTGAAATACCTACTGAAAAAGTTGGTCCAATAGAAATTTGTTTTATATTGCCTTGAAGTTCTTTAGGCACCTTCATCATATCAAGCCCTGGTGCAACATTAATCTGAGTTACCTCTGAGAAAGATAGATCTATAGGAATAAATAGCGGTCCTATGAGAACTATTGCTAAAATTATCATGAATCCTATAAATCCAGTCATAGCAACCTTATTGTCTTTAAAATTCGAAATAATTGTCCTAAATGGACTTTGAACTAATTCTTCTTCATAAATAGACAATTCGTTTTTCCCACCAAATAGTCTTCTAAGGAGGGAAAATCTTTTTTTCTTTGGATTGTTATCTATTTGCATGTTTCTCCTCCTTATTTATTTACTCTTACTCTTGGATCTACTATACCATAGCTTAAGTCTGATAATAAATTACCAAGAAGAGCAAGTATTATATAGAATAATTGTATTGCTAGTGCTACATTATAATCCTGATTAGTCAATGCTGATATATAAAAATCTCCCATTCCTTTAAGATTGAACATTCTCTCCACAACTAGCGACCCTGCAAATACACTCATTAGCCAGCTAATTATTAGCGTTATAACTGGTAGAAGTGCATTTCTCCATGCATGTGAAAAAATGACAACTCTTTCTTTAAGTCCTTTAGCTCTTGCAGTCCTTATGTAATCCATGCTCAATGCATCGATCATAGCAGCTCTTACATATCTAGTTAATCCTCCTAGAGAACCTACTACTAATACTCCTAAAGGCAATGCTAAGTGATACATCATATCTTTAAACTCTTCCCAAGGTGTGCCAGAAAAATTAGGAGTATTTAGTCCACTTACAGGGAACCATCCCAATCTTACAGCAAATAAATATATAAATAATAGTGCAATTATAAATACCGGAATACTATATCCAACAATAGTTAATACTTGCACTGACTTGTCAAAAACAGAATTTTTCTTTACGGCTGTAAATATTCCAAGTGGAATAGTTATAGCTAATGTGATTATAATCGAAAAAATGTTTATAAAAACTGTAACTTTCATAGGATTAATAATCACTTGGTTAACAGGTAATTTATATACAGATGACATACCGAAATCTCCTCGAAGCACACCACTCATCCATTTTGCGTATCTCACAGGTAGTGGATCATCAAGGCCTAGTCTCTGACGTGCTTGCTCATATCTATACTGATATTCTTCTGCTGTTAATTTGTTCCTTAAAGGTTCTAATTCAGCTCTTGCTGGGTCACCTGGAATCAAATTGTATAAGAAGAAAAGTACTACCGACATGATTAGAAACACTAAAATCATATACATTATTCTCTTTCCTACGTACTTAAGCATTTTCCCCCCGCCTTAAATCAAATTTTATGTTTCTTAAAAAATGCTAATTCTTAAAATAATTTATGAATTTACACTGGTAAAATGTTCTTTAGACTAAGAAATAGGGGAAGCCCCCTATTTCTTAGTAAATATGAAATTTTTTATTGAATTACTCTGTTACATATGAGTATAGAATCGCTTTTGAAATCTCAATTAGAGAGTTAATTTCATAATCTTTCAATTTATCATTGTAGAAATCATGATAAATATTTGAATACAATGGAAGATCTGGTAGTAAATAGTTCCATCTCACAGTGAATTCAACAAATTTTTGTTTGAAAGTTTCTCTATCTTCAGGATCAACTTTTACCATTTCTTTTGCAAGTCTATCTAATTCTTCATCTAATATGAAGTTAGTATTGTATCCTTGTGCAAACATATCTGGATCTGTTGTGTAAGTTGTTGACAAATCATATACAGGATTATAATTAGTTGCTAAGTTAAACATATGGAATGTTGGCACACCATATTTAGCTCCTTGAGTAGCATCTCTGTATAGATAGTTCAATAACTCAGTGAATGTCATAACAGTTTGATTTATCTTAATGCCTGCAGCTGCTAAATCTGGATTTTCTTGTAGTTTTATTACTAACAAGTCAGATACAGCATTTTGCTCAGTTGATGCCCACTCAAGAATTAGAGGCATTAAAGTTCCATCGTCCATTCTCTTGTATCTGATTCCTGATTCATATGGATTTCC
The DNA here is from genome assembly GCA_014360205.1 of Tissierellales bacterium. Classification (GTDB taxonomy): domain Bacteria; phylum Bacillota; class Clostridia; order Tissierellales; family Tissierellaceae; genus Soehngenia. The sequence continues at coordinate 3,043 of JACIXZ010000004.1, read as the reverse complement.
ATTAGCATCTAGATTGAATCCAGCTTGGTCTAATAATTCTTTTGCTGCTTCAAGGCTGTATGGATATTGATTTAATTTTTGATTTAATTCTGCTTTAGTCTCTTGATAGAACCACATTGATTCACCATAAGGCCCATTTACTACAGACCCAAATCCACCAGTGAAAGCTTTAGCGAAGTCATTTCTATCAAGCAAATGAGCTATTGCTTGTCTAACTTCTACAAATTGAGTTGGTCCATGATCACATTGGAACATAATCTTACCATATCCAGATCTTGGATATGCTGTGTAAGAGAATCCACCTTTTTCAACCAAATCAAGACCTGCATTAATTTCGTCTCCACCAACTGTTCCTGATATAAGATCAACAGATCCTGTTGATAATTCATCAAAAGCTGTTTCTTGATTTACTTTCTTGTATATTACTGTCTGAATTAAAGGTTTTTGTCCAGTATAATCACCAGGAAAGTTTGGATTTACTTCTAAAACAGCTGTTTTAGCTGCTTCATCATAGCTCTTTAATACATATGGTCCAGTAGAAGGTCTAGGAACTTCTCTTCTAGCTAAATTAATTCTTTCTTCAAAATTTTCTTTTGTGAAGTTTTCTGATAAATATGCACCATTTCCATCATCTTTAACTTCAACAGTTTCATCTGTCCAGAAAGATAGCTTGGTTGGTGCTATACTTGCTAGAGTCAGTTCAAAGAAGTATGGGATATTTTCTGCTGCTATTGTAACAGAAAATGTCTTATCATCTATTAAATTAACACCTGCAAACTCTTTTGTTGCTCCAGAAGAGTAATCTTTCCATCCTTTTAGGTAATAACCGTAATCATTACTTGCTCCCATTTCGCCAACTACTGAAGATGACCACAATAGTACACTTGCTACATAGTCTTTTGCAGTAATTGGAGTACCATCATCATAAACAAGCCCATCTTTAATTGTCCATGTGTAAGTTTTTGATCCATCTTCGTTAAGTGTAGTTTCGTATTTTTCTACAGCAGCATCATTTACTACATATTCACCACCAAAAGTGATATCTACTGTGGATAAAGCTGTTATGAAATTGTATATGTCGTAATCAGCTGCGTTGTTTTGCCAATAAGGAACCCAATCCCCAGAAAGCTCAGTAGTATTACCAATAGTTAGTTGCCCTGTTGGACTAGTTGGTTTTCCACCAGTTACTGGTTCCTCAACGACAGGTTCTTCTGGTGTTACAGGCTCTTCAGTTGTAGAACATCCAGCTAGCATTGATAGCAACAATGTGAACACCAAAAGTAGAACTATACTTTTTTTCTTCATGAAATTTCCCCCTTTTTTATTTTAATAAATGTTTTACCTCTTTAGGCCTTCGAAAGAATATTCAGACCAATTTAGGTATTACATTGATTATATATTAATTTCTTGTGAATTTCAATATGTTTTTAATTTATATAATTGTTTGAATATTGTCTATAATTTATTGCACTTTAAAGCTTACTATTACTAAAGTTTTGTTTTGGGATAAAACAACGCTAAAGTTCCCGGACCAGAATGTGCTCCAATAGTTGCACCTATCATATTTATGATAAAGTTGTTGGCATTATATCTTTTTTCAATTAATTCTTTTAATTTAAGAGCACTCTCTAAATCATCCCCGTGAGTTATGCAAATAGTTGCATTTGTAAAATCTTTATCTATACTCCTTTCTTCCATTAATTCAACCATCCGTGTAAATACTTTGTTTTTTCCCCTGACCTTTTCTAATGGAATTAATTTACCGTCTTTCACTTCAAGTATAGGCTTTATATTTAACATCCCTCCTAATACAGCAGAAGTTCTAGAAACTCTACCACCTCTGTAAAGATACTCTATGTCATCAACAGTAAAGATGTGATCAATCGATTCTTTTGCCAAATTGACCCTATCTAGTATTTCATCAACTTCTTTCCCTGCTTTCGCAAACTTTGCTGCTTCTAAAACTATAAGTCCAAATCCTCCTGACGCTCCTAAAGTGTCTATAACTTCTATTTTTGCATCAGGATATTTTGTTAAAACACTGTCCCTCGCTATTACACTTGATTGATAAGTTGCAGATAGTTCAGATGAAAAACCAACATACACTACAGGTATACCTTGTTTTGCATATTGCTCAAACTTTTCTTCAAATGCAATAGGCGTAACTTGAGCAGTTTTAAAAACCTCCTTATTTCTCATCCCATCAAAAATAACTTTAGGTGATATGTCTATTCTGTCTTTGTACTCCTTGTCATCTTTCATTATCGTCATTGGTAATACGTCTATATCATACTCTTTAATTATTTCTTCTGGTAAATCGCTTGCTGAATCTGTCAATATTTTTACTTTCATAATAACTCCTCCATTTTCTTCTATACTTTATTATATAATATATAAAAAGATATACTTATACAATAGCTTGATATAAAATAAAATGGCAAGTCAATCTTTTTTAAAGTCAACTTGCCAAATCCAAAATTAACATATTCCTCATCTAAGTGAGATGAAATGTAAAGCTACAATATTATTTTATCTCAATAATTTTATTTGTATATCTACTAGGAAGATCGTTATGAGATATTACAAACACTATTTTATTTTTCATCTTTTCAAAAATCCTGTCGTATATTTCTTTAGCAGTTTCTTCATCAATTCCAGAAGTAATCTCATCAAGCAGTAGCAAATCTACATCTTTATATAAAATTCTTACGACAGCTATTTTTTGTTTTTCTCCTCCAGATAAATTGCCTGCCCCTTCTGTAATAATCGAGTCCATTGTTTTGTTTTTGAAGATTGATGCTAACAGAGGGTCTTTTTTCATTTCTTCTTCAATTTTTGAGCTGTATGGGATATCCAAGAATAAATTATCTCTTAAGGTCCCTTTTATAATTGGAACATTTTGTGATAGATACTCTATCCTATTGCGCAAACTGTCTAGGGTGTATTCATTTATTTTTCTTCCATTAATTAGTATGCCATCTACAGTCCTAAACCGTGGAATTAGTTTTAAGAGTGTGCTTTTACCTGTTCCGCTATCCCCTTT
>JACIXZ010000039.1 GCA_014360205.1 Tissierellales bacterium | reverse complement strand
CAGCTTTGTAGGTTCTTACTTTTGATTCTTCAATTTCGCCCATTGTGTAAATTATTTTGGTTTCATAGACATCTTCAATCCGTACATCTGTGTATAAACCTTTTGGGAAAGTAAACATTGCTAAGCCTCCTGACATTTTTATAGTTTGTATAATCTTATCATATTTTCGAACACGAAACAATTAGTTAATACTTTAACTATCTTTAAATATGTTATATAATTAAATCAACTTGTGATTTTAATAGATTACCAACAACAGTTAGGGGGATTTATATGAAAGTGAAAATTTGTATGGGTTCAAATTGTACTTTATTAGGAGCGATGAATTTATTAGATCAAATTGAAAGCTTAAGGGAGATTATTGACGAAAATGAAAATGAATACAAAGAAGAAGAGCTTGAAATAGAGTCTATTAAATGTCTAGGATATTGTAAAGAGGTGGATTCAGATATAGCACCGGTTGTTATTGTAGAAGAAGATGTAATATTTAATGCTACAGGGCAGATTGTTATGGAGAGAATAATGGATAAGATGAGAAAAAGATAATTTTCAATTTAATTTCGGAGGAAGAGAAAATTCATGAAAGAAAGTTATGTTGACCTAATAAATATACGCAGGAAGGTCTTTGTAGAAATCGCAAAAATGGCATATGAGGATACTGATCTCAATGAGCTTGAGAAAGCTGCATACAATATAATTCCTGGTGAGGTAGCTACATATAGAGAAAATATATTCAGGGAAAGAGCAGTCGTTGAAGAAAGGCTCAGACTAACTATGGGACTTAATGTTAGAAGCATGAGCGAGTTTACGAGGGTTACAGAGGGGATAGATGAAGTCAATATAGATGAGTCAAGATTCATCCCAGATTTAGTGAATGTCATAACTTTTGCTTGTGAAGCTTGTCCAACTAGAGCTTTTAAAGTGACTGATAACTGTAGAAAGTGCCTTGCACATCCATGCACAAATGTGTGTCCTGTAAATGCAGTTTCAATTGGAAAAGACAGGGCAATAATAGATCAAGACAAGTGTATAAAATGCGGCAGATGTAGAGACGGTTGCCCTTATAATGCAATAGTAGAATATAATAGACCTTGTGCTGCTGTTTGTGGAGTAAACGCAATAGAGAGCGATTATCTAGGCAGGGCTAAGATCAATCAAGAAAAATGTGTATCTTGTGGTAGATGCATCATACAGTGCCCATTTGGTGCAATTGCTGATAAATCTCAAATTTATCAGCTCATAAAAGCCCTTAAAACTAAGAAGAATATGTATGCTATGATAGCACCTTCATTTATAGGACAATTTGGTGCTTTGACTTCTCCTGAGCAAATAGTGGAAGGCATAAAGAGATTGGGATTTAAAGATGTGGTAGAGGTGAGCTTGGGAGCGGATATTACTACTTTGCATGAGGCTAAGGAATTTTTGCAAAAAGTACCGAGCGAAATACCATTTATGGGAACTAGTTGCTGCAATTCATGGGCTTTAATGGTAAAAACTAAATTCCCAGAACAATACGAGTACATTTCAGATTCAGCTTCGCCAATGGTAGAAACTGCGAAGTATATAAAGAAAAAAGACCCAGATGCAATCATTACATTCATAGGACCTTGTATATCCAAAAAATTAGAAGCTCTCAGAGAAGATGTAAAAGACTATGTTCATTTTGTAATAACATTTGAGGAACTAATGGGGATGTTCGTTGCTAAAAATATAGAGCTGTCTGAAATAGAAATCTCTAAAGAAGTACAAGATGCTTCAACACTCGGACGGGGATATTCTGTTGCCGGCGGAGTTGCGGAAGCTGTAAAAAAGACCGCTCAATTGTTAGATCCATCTCGAGAGATAAATGTAGAGTCTGCTTCAAATCTAGCAGACTGTGTAAAACTGATGTTTCAAGCAAAAGCAGGGAAGAAAAATGGGTACTTATTGGAAGGAATGGCTTGCCCTGGAGGCTGTATAGCTGGACCTGGAACATTGGCGTCGACTACGAGAGTTAAGAAAGCTGTTGAAGAATTTAAAAACAAAGCTCCTTATAAGACGCCGCTTGATAATGAATTGATAGATGACGAATTGAAGAACAAATAAATACAAATAAACACATACTTCCAAAGCAAACAGTCTGGTTTTTATTAGTCTATTTACTTTGGAAGTAGTTTTATTCTAAGAACTCTTTGATGAGTGCTCTTGATTTATACGATTCTTCTATTTCTTCTACTAAACTATCGTAGTACAATTCTGCGATTTTTGTTCTTTTTGAAGCGATTTCTTTGGCTCTTCGGGTGTAAAGCTTATCCGCTACAGTTTCGAGCTTGTATTTATATTCATGTAGAAAAGAATCATCTTTGTCATCTTCTCCATGAAGCAAATTGCCATTTTCATCTAAATTATACAAATTAGAATGCATTTCTGTCTGGAACATTATGGTTCTAGCTATGCCTATCGCACCTAAGACATCTAGCTTATCCGCGTCAAAAAGTATTTTTTCTTCTATGCTAGATGGTGGATTTTCACTTCTAAATCTGTGCTTTTCAATACAGTCTGAAACTTTTTCTGCAAAATCTTTACTGTAATTATTATCTATTAGAAATTCTTTAGCCATTTTCGCACCTTTTTTAGCATGGTTGACATTTTTATTTTTTGATTGGGATTTTCTGCCTATATCATGAAGCAAGCTAGCAGCAATCAGCACATCCATGTCGACATCTTTTTCATATTGAGCTATATCAAGAGCTAAATAAAGCACCCTATAAATATGTTCAAGATCATGTGCTTGATCTGAATTGTGTTTTTTCATAAATTTTTCAATTCGCTTAAACTCTTTCTTTTTCATTTCGTAGCCACCTATTTTTAAATAAATTTGAGATAAAATTGAATCTACTCTTTAATTTGTGATTTTCATTTTGATTTAAAGCCAATTCAAGCAGATATTCTTGAAAATTGAATTTTTCGTTTTCATCTT
>JACIXZ010000038.1 GCA_014360205.1 Tissierellales bacterium | reverse complement strand
CACCAATAAATAAAGATATAATTCATATTTTATATACTGATGGACATCCAAATAGAGAAGCTGTTAATGTTTATGGAATATATTTTGATATGTCAATAGATAAATTTTATGATTTATCAAATACTGAAATTACAGCTACTAAACCATTTATTCCTTCAAATGGAACTCTAATTTTATCACCTACTTCTGGTGATAATTCATGGATAGAAGATATTATTGTAACACCTGTAGGAGATGTAAGATATTTAATGACTTACTATCCAAATTATATAGGTGTAAATTATATAAATAAAGAAGTTTATTATGCTGAATTATCAAGTGGAATATTATCTACACCAATAAAAATATTTGATGCAAATTCTAAAAATATAGGAGGCATAAGTGAACCAGCATATAGTTCACTATCTGTATTTGATAAATATAATAACGATATTATTTGGGCTGCTAAAGAAGTTGAAGGTATTTGTGAAATTTTCAAAGTTACTAAATCAGGAAGTTTATTTACATTAGTTCAAAAAACTTCTGATAATATATATGATCAATGGAGACCATTATCAACAAATAATCCAACAGAAGAAGAAAGAGTATTTTGGTTAAAACAAATTAGTTATATTAGATGGGATGATTTCAATGAAAGTTTAGAATCATTCATGATTGCATATAATCAAATAACCACAACTACAACTACAAGTACAACAACTACTATTGTTTTAGAATTATTATCTAATCTTATTTCTATATGGGAACTTGATGAAACATCTGATACTACTGTAATTGATTCTCATGCTTCTCATAATGGAACAAATAATGGAGCTATAATAAATCAAGAAGGAATAACAGATTTAACACCTTGTTATTTATTTGATGGTATTAATGATTATATAAATATTCCATCACTCAATAATCTGCTTGTTGATAATCCTTCTACATTATCCATATCATTTTGGTTTAAAACTACAAGTACTTCACCTCAATCTATATTAGGAGTTTTTAATACTGGAAGCACTACAGGAATAAGTATTGTACTAAACTTAACTGCCACTGGTAATGCTGCTGGTAAGTTCAGATTTTTCATAAGAGATAATAATGCAGATGTTACTGAGTATTGTACAACTAATGCTTATCCCCAAATATATAATGATAATTGGCATCATATTGTTATGATAAGAAATGGTGCTTCTATGACGTTTTATTTAGACGGAGTATCAATTTTACTTACACAGACTGGATTTGAAAATGCAGCAGTATTTTCAACATTTACTTATGATCTATATTTAGGAAATGGAAATAATAGAGGTGTAACATACAATACTTTTAATGGAAATTTAGATCAAATTGCAATATGGGGAAGAGCACTTAATCAATCACATGTTGATATATTGAATAATAATGGAAATGGACTATCTTTTGATAACTGGGGAAGTACAACCACAACTACAACTACATTACCGTAATGAAAACAATAATTATTAAAATAACAAGAAGTGGAAATAGGAATGGTCCTTTTAACATCTATGATGACAAGGGGGTTCTTGTTTCCTCTGGAGAGCAATTAGATGATTTAATTGCTGGGAAAGCATTTGAAGTTGGAGATAATGTATTCAATGTTACATTAACAGATACAAGTAAATGTGCCACCTCTGTTACAAAACCTGTCGGTATTGTCTATATTCATGAGCTTACAGAGGATAATTACACTCTTACACACACTGCTTGTTTGTGGAAACATTTAACAGATGTTATCAAGTTTAATTATTATTATGGACAAGTTTCTCCATATATATTAGAATATGCATTTACTTCTGCTTCAGGGAGAGATGAAATTTTACAGAGCATAAAAGACTATACTACTGTTTACGCTTATTCTCAGGAGGGTGATTATTTATTTGACAGGACTAATAAAGTGGAAGTTGATGATGTTTATTTTAATAAGGCTGTGGTTTATAATGGACAACAGAGCTCTGGCACATTAAATCTTGTTCCCAAGCCTGTGCATAACCTCAAAAATTATATGACATACCCCATCCTTGGAACTACAGGAAAGACTATTACATTTACCAAAAGTGACAGTTTCTATAATTTCAATACCTATTGGGATGTAGTGAAGGATAAAACAAAACCACTCTTCACAATGACTTGTGATTCTCTCTCTATTGATAAGATAGTTAATGATTCTAATATGGACTACACATCAAGATCATTCACTAAGAGCCCCCTTAGAGCCGAATATTCTAAAGTACGTCTTATAAAGGATGATAGCTCTGATTCACATCTTGTGAGTAATTTTATTATTTCTACAAATGCTATTTCATACAAATAAAATGAAACATTATCTTTATAGACATATTAGATTAGATAAAAATGAACCATTTTACGTCGGAATTGGTACTAAACAAAGGAATAGCCATAATTCTTTTATAAGTGAGTATAAAAGAGGTTTTTCCAAACGTAACAGATCAAAATATTGGAAGAATATTATAAATAAAACAAAATACGAAGTAGAAATTTTAGTAGAATCTGATGATTATGATTTTATTAAGGAGAAAGAAATTGAATTTATTACACTTCATGGAAGAAGAGATTTAGGAAAAGGAACTCTTGTAAATATGACTGATGGGGGTGATGGAATAATTAATATTATTTATACAGAAGAAAGAAAAAGAAAAGCAGTTAATAGTAGAAAAGGATATACTCATTCAGAAGAAACAAGAAGAAAGATTTCAAAAGCTAATAAGGGAATAAAGCATTCAGCAGAACATATGAGAAAATTAGAAGAAGGTAGAGCAAAAACAAGATCTAAGCCAATTCTTCAATATGGAGTAGATGGAAAATTTATAAAAGAATGGGAGAGTGCTACTGAAGCAGCTAATTATTTTAATACTCATTATTGTGCTATTAGACAGTGTACTCAGAATAAAATTCATACAGCAGGAGGTTATGTATGGAAAGATAAAATAAATAATTTTATTCCTCAGACTATTGAATGTGCTCCCAAAATGAAATCTCTTAAAAAACATTGGGACATTAAAGAAAGATTAAGCAGAGGTATAAATATAAATAATATTAGTATAACATTAATA
>JACIXZ010000037.1 GCA_014360205.1 Tissierellales bacterium | reverse complement strand
TTTAATTGCTGCAATTAGAGGGAATCAAAGTATAGACTCTGGAGAAATATATTGTTCGGCTAATGGACAATCTGAATTTGTTGATGAAAATGTACCATTTTATAGGAGATCTGTATATGAAGATCTCCCTACAATGGATTATTTTTCTAAATCAAGAGTAGATTTAAACAACGAAATACAGAGAGAATGTATATCGGAATTAGGGATAACATCTTTTGACTATGGGTGGAAATACAATGGAGTTTCATATTTAAGCATAAATAACAAAGCAAAATATTTAATAAGAGAATCAAGTAAGAAGAATTACCCATACGAAAAACGTAGAATGCATTTTAATGTACTTTTAAATAACAGCATACCATATACATTTTTTGAAGTACAAAAAGCTTATAAGAGTGCTACTGAATATTTTGAGAATAAAACATTGATCGGTATAAAAATTAACATTCATAAAAACAAGTTTGAATTTTTTTGGCAATTGTTATTAAAGTCATATTATTTTATTGTTAAAAACAAGTCGGAGCTCTTAGTATTAAGCATATTATTTTCTGTAATTTTAGGGAAAACTTCTAAAAATAATATAGACAATTATTTTTATTTTGAATTGGTATTGTTTATTATATATCTACTAATTCTATTTAATGAAAAAATAAAAAAATATAAAATGAAAAAAGACACATTATTTGAAAAAAATGTTTTTATGTTTAATAATATTGATATTATGGATAGTTATAACAAAATACTTAATACTATAAAGAACATTAATAATAATTTTAAATTGAATGGAATATTTATAGTCATGCTTTATTGGTATGTAAAAAATTTATTAGAAGATAATTCATAATATCCCATATATCTTAGGGTACTTAAACCAATTATTTCAATAAAATAAAATTTAGTAATATAGAGGATAAAACTATTTTTAGATCGAAACGGGCATTTGAAACCTGAAGATTTGCCCGTTTAACTTTTATAAATAAATGTCAGAATATTGCATTAATATGTCAATGTTGGAGGTAGGAATAATATTATGTACTCAATGACAAACAGGAAACCAGAAACATGGATTGAACTACAGGAAATGGTTGCACACTATTTCAATTATTCTGGATATGAAGCAATTACACCATATAAAATCGAAACAGTTCGTGGTGAAGTAGAAGTAGATGTTTTTGTTAAGGCTGATAATGAGCTAGGTAATCGAATTATTTGTGAGTGCAAGTATTGGAATACACTGATACCTCAAGAAAAGATTCATGCATTTAGGACAGTAGTTAATGACTCAGGAGCTTCTCTAGGAATTATTATCTCAAAACTTGGCTTTCAAAAAGGGGCTATTTTAGCAGCAGATAAATCGAATATTAAGTTGTTTACATGGGAGCAATTTTTAGATTACTTGTTTGATAAATGGTTTGCTTATAGAATAAATAGATTGCAAAACCTTTCTAAGCCATTATTTGTTTATACAGATCCATTTGATATACCAGCAGAATTATTATCTAAAGCTCAAATTGATGAATATAAAAAAACGCTACTTAAGTTTACGGGTTTGAATATAATGATACATAATTTTAATGAAAACACGATTTCTAAGTACAACGAAACTTATAATGAAAGTGTAACTACTATCGAAGAATTTTTTAATAGTGCTGAAGAGAGAATTAAAGAAGCAATAAGCTATTATGAGGTACTCTTTAAGGATGTTAATATACCAAAGTGGAAGTTTGTATGGTAAATATCAACTAACGATGAAAAGTTATAAACTGAAAGGTGATGTTCAATTTGAGATTCAATTTTAAAAATTATGATGATTTTTATTCTAAATGTAATAACTATTCGATTCATGAATGCTCAAAATGTAAAAATGTAAAAGAAGTAGCTATTTCTGCTGCAGAAATTATTATCGAGGACCGAATTATGAAATTTGCAGAAATTCCTCTCCTAAAATGTACTTCTTGTGGAGAACTAACTTTATCTGATTACTCTAAAAAGGTGATTAATGAATGCTATAAGCGCATGATTAAAGAAAATCATTTTGAAGTAATGTGCAACAAAAATGAATTTAGACAAAAATTTGAGTATTGTAAAGAAGATGATTTAATATATGACTATAGGGATTACTATAGCATAACTGGATTATCAGTTGATTTTGAGAACTCAATAGAAGGCTATTTAACACCAGTTTATTTCGGGAAAAAATCAGTTTTGCATTTTATGAATGACCCTGATTATAAATTTAAACTCTTTTCAGATACTTATGGTCAAGTAAGATACAAAGACGATTGGACTATTCCATTTGGGATAAACTCTGAAGACAAGATAGTCTTTTGGTTAGGTGATTTATCATATATAGATAAAACAAGTTTAAATATATTAAAACCTCATAATGTTGAATCTGATCATCAATTAACAAGGTCTGAATTTTATGCTGCACAAATATGTTGTATTTGGAGTGAACCTAATAGAGAGTTAAATATATGTTATAAAAAATATGATTTTTATAATATGGTTAAGAACACCTATCAAATTTCTTTAGAACATCTTGAAAGCGAAATAAAAGAAGAAATGGATAAATTTCAAAAACCAATTATAATTACCGAAAAAACGATTGAACCGACTATAAATATGTTATATAAAGTCTTAATAGAAGGCATAAATGTAAAAGAATTGAGAAATTTGTATCTAAAAGTTGAAGCTAGTCCTGCTGATGGATATGAAAATTGGGAATCAATAAAACTCTATGAAGGAGTCCTTAAGGCACTTATGAAAGGTAGTATTGAGGAACTAGATATTACTTCTATTATGGGACCGTTATATTTATTAAATGATTTAAGACAATATTATGATCATTTGCTCTCTAGCGAAAAGAGAAATAGCATAAAAGAGAATATAATAAGAACCTTTGAGTTAGAATCATCTGAAGATATTACTTCGTTATATGAGCAGCTTATTGATGGTTTAAATATGCTTTTCGAATATTTAATCTTGGCAGCAGGTAATCTAAGTTTAGATCAATAAATAGACAAAGAGGTCTCTGATTTATGCTAAATCAAATTTCACTAGATAACTAAAAAATTACATCA
>JACIXZ010000036.1 GCA_014360205.1 Tissierellales bacterium | reverse complement strand
AATATTTTTCAGCAGTTTTAATCTTTTTCATAATATCCCGGATAAATGTTTCTAAATACTTTCTTTACTCCTCCACAACTTCTACATTTATATATCATCTGAAGTCCTGTTATCTCCTCTAATTCCCATTTCTGGTTTCCACAGGAGCTAATAAGATTACATTTATTATTGTCTTTATCAATCATATATCAATTCCTCCACTATGTTGTTGCACTTTCTTAATCTCTACATTATTCTTAACAAGCTCAATAAATGGTTCAAATACCCTTTGATTGAGATATGTTAAGCTATTCTGGAGATAGGTGAGTTTATTTTGTCTCTCTTGTACACTTCTCTCCTTTATTTGTTCTACTTGATATTCTAATGCTTTTATTAGTTCCATAGATGAGTATTCTCCCTCTAGCAGGATTTTCTCAAATTGAGCTCTACAAGCATCCTTATTAGTACGCAGACTTCTTGTTCCCTGAAACTTCTTTCCTTTATATTCAAAGGTGTCAGTTCCGGGAAACTTAGACCACCAAGCACTAAATTCACTATTATCAACTTTCTTTGTTTTAAGATTCTTCACTCTTGTATTTAGGAAAGCAAGAATTTCCTGTCCTTTTGTTGTAAGCTCATCCTTGGAATCATGTATAAGTTGTTTCCTTCTAAGAGAAGAAAGAAGAGAACTAATTTTAGTATTCTCTCCTTCCAAAACTCTCACATCTTTCTGATTCTGAATAAGCTCTAATAAATACAACATATCAAGTGAATATCCTTTCCCAAGGAGTTCTGTAAAGTGATATGGTTTAATATTTATTTTCATTTATAAATTTATCTAATGTTAATACTCTAGGCATGTCTCTCTCGTAAATAGAACTACCCCAAGACAAAGCATCTTTATACATTTTATCTCTAATATTCTTAACAATTTCCATCCATCCTTGCCCTTTATATAATTTTGTGTTAAATAAGTATGGATGATGATTCCAACGAAGAATTTCTAATATTCTGGCATTGCTTCCTTTAGCTTTATACTCATCGAATGAAAGTTCGATAAAATCTATACCTACATCTGATAATAATTGTCCAGCATTTTTCTCATCTCCCCAATCTCCCTGAGAACACCAATCCGTTGCTACAAAATCATCTCTTAGCTCATCTATAAATTTTTCAATCTTTGGAACAAAATTATTAGCAACCTGATTATATTCTTTCTCTGTAATTTCATATCTCCATAAATGAGGGTCATCATCAAAGAATTTGACCTTTTCTACAGTAAATCTATCACCATCTTTGAATACTCCAATTCTTTCTCCAGTATAACCATAAGGTTTATAATGAGCACTTTCCTTTCTATATTCTTTACCTGTAATTTTTATTACATCAAATCTATAAGAAGACTTTTTAGTCATATATCTATTAAGATAATGAGTAGCATAGAATTTACCAACAAGAGTCATTGATTCTAATTGTTTTTGTATCTGTTCTTTCTTTTTGTCTTCTTCTATTTGAGCTAATTCTTTCTTTATTTCTTCTTCTCTTGTCATTACTTATTCATTTTATAGTTTAAAAATATCTCCTCGCAGGGTTTCTGGTTTGTCATATTCTACTATAAACCCTTTTTTTTTTTTTTTTGCATACAACTAGTTACATTCACATATAGTGAAGAGGCTTTACTAATTATTGATACGACCTAACAGCTCTCCTTATTTCTAGTGAGTTTTGAGGAGATATTTAATTTTATAATTCTTTATTTATTTCTGTTGCTATACAAGCTTCACCATTAGCTTGAATTAATGTATTCATATCCTCTATAGAAATGTAGGCAAATCCTTTGTTGCCCCATTCTCTTCCCCATGAATTCTTAATTCTTATTAATCCTTTCGTAAGGCTAATTCCATCCAAGAGATAAGCATGTCCTCCAGCCACTCTTCCTGTTAGTTTTATTATTCCTTCATCGGATGGATAGAACATTCTCTCTGTCCAATTAGTACCCACTACTACAGGACCAAGAGTTAATAAAGCGTTAATCACTTCTTCAACATTCCAAGCCCAATAATAGCTATCAATATATCCATGAGATTTTAGCACTTTAGCTCCAGCTCTAACACTAGTTCCATCATAATTATCTCCGGGCCATTCATCTACTTGTTGAGCCATATGATAAATATTAGCAGGATCAGCAGGAGCACCATTTCTCAAAGCTCTTGCTGCAGGTTGTGTCTTTGGACCAGCAGCTAACCAATGACACCAAGAGTAGGCAACACACTGACTTGTTTGTCCTTGATTTCCTGTCCACATATTCGGACACCAATATTTGAACTTCCTATCACTGGAACTTAATAACAAGCTCTTCATTGGAAAAGCTTTATCTCTTTCATCTACACTATGTTTTCTTCCTAATCCTAAGTTTTTCATTTCGTACTTTTTAAATATGATGATATTTGTTTAACTTCATTTCTATACTCCATAGATAAATCATTCTTTTCCAGACAATCTGAAAGAGTAATTATGAAATCATTTGTATATTCCTGACATCCAAACTTTACTTTTCCTTTGATGAATACTGCATTATATCCTTTAATAGTTATCTGTGGGATATTTGCTTTCTCAATTTCCTCTTTTGTAGCTTTTCTTATATCAGTTTCACTAACTCCATAATATCCACTACTCTTGTTACCATTATAATTAACAGACCACCATCCACTATCCTTACCGTTAAATGTGCCAACTATTTTGAATGTTCTTATGGTCTGCTCTTTTACCCAATAATCTGGATTTACAACTGTAATCCAATCACCAATTTTATAAATAGAAATTCTATATACAGGTTCAAACCATAGATCAAATACTCCTGCCTCTCTTAATCTATCTATGCTATCGCTGTTCTTTAATATTTGATGTTCGGTATATACAGCAGTACCAATACAACGATGTCCTTCAATAGCTAATACTGCTTTTCCTATAGTTTCGTTATAAAATTCATCTTTTAGTCTATATCCTTGTACCTCTTTTTTCATTCTTCAGTTAAATTAAATATTTCTTCTTCACTCATTCCCATACTATCAACAGCATAATCCTGAATAGTATCAATTAAATGAAGGATTCCTTCAAATGCTTCTTCTT
>JACIXZ010000035.1 GCA_014360205.1 Tissierellales bacterium | reverse complement strand
GTTTCAATTCCTTATAGGTAGGCTAAAAACTATTTCTTTCTTCTATATCTCTTACTTTAATATTAAGTTTCAATTCCTTATAGGTAGGCTAAAAACCCTTAAAATGCAGGTTAATTGAAATAAGCATTTTAGCGTTTCAATTCCTTATAGGTAGGCTAAAAACGACTTTTAATAACACTTTACCATTTTCCAAATTATAGTTTCAATTCCTTATAGGTAGGCTAAAAACTAAAACAATTAAATAAAAGGAGATGTTAGAAAATGTGTTTCAATTCCTTATAGGTAGGCTAAAAACAGCCAATGGTGTCAGCTCTTTATTTTCTTCGTCCCAGTTTCAATTCCTTATAGGTAGGCTAAAAACAAGTTTTTGACACTTTTAGCGTTTCCGTTTACTTTGTTTCAATTCCTTATAGGTAGGCTAAAAACAAGTTTTTGACACTTTTAGCGTTTCCGTTTACTTTGTTTCAATTCCTTATAGGTAGGCTAAAAACAATTATAAGCAAAGTCTACTGCTGCTTTATAATCTTGTTTCAATTCCTTATAGGTAGGCTAAAAACTTCTAAGAGATATTACTGTTAATAATCCTTGCAAAAGTTTCAATTCCTTATAGGTAGGCTAAAAACGCGTTAGCTTTATCTTCTCCAAACCTTTCTTTTGCCGTTTCAATTCCTTATAGGTAGGCTAAAAACTAAAAAGGTTAAGGTCAATTTTGTTGAATATGACCCGTTTCAATTCCTTATAGGTAGGCTAAAAACTATTTCACATTGCTTCATAAAACTATTGAAAAAAGAAGTTTCAATTCCTTATAGGTAGGCTAAAAACATGAAGAAAAACGATAAAAACGCCTGAAACCATTGAGTTTCAATTCCTTATAGGTAGGCTAAAAACCCCATTACATTATCATCTCCTTACACGCTGTGGCTTGTTTCAATTCCTTATAGGTAGGCTAAAAACAAATGTATTCGTGGAGGCTGTTGAAGCCTTTGCGATGTTTCAATTCCTTATAGGTAGGCTAAAAACAAAAGAATATCCAATCAATAATATCCCCAAACACATGTTTCAATTCCTTATAGGTAGGCTAAAAACATTTTTTGAACATCGTTGATTTTATATCTATTGTTTGTTTCAATTCCTTATAGGTAGGCTAAAAACAATTAGTAATGGATATGAAACTTATGACATCTATTAGTTTCAATTCCTTATAGGTAGGCTAAAAACGTTGACACCTTTTAACATCTTCCTGTATTTACCAAAGTTTCAATTCCTTATAGGTAGGCTAAAAACAAATTGTTTAAAATACATTCTAAACATCTCCTTTTTGTTTCAATTCCTTATAGGTAGGCTAAAAACGATTTTTAACGTTATGCTAATTATGTCTACAGTGTTAGTTTCAATTCCTTATAGGTAGGCTAAAAACCCCTCGTCACTAAACTGGTCTGGTCTGGTTGAGTTTTGTTTCAATTCCTTATAGGTAGGCTAAAAACAAAACTATAAATAGTGTTTGACTTTTAAGCAATTATTGTTTCAATTCCTTATAGGTAGGCTAAAAACGTTGACACCTTTTAACATCTTCCTGTATTTACCAAAGTTTCAATTCCTTATAGGTAGGCTAAAAACTACAACAGAAGCAGTTTTAGCAAATTTTTGGTCTGAAGTTTCAATTCCTTATAGGTAGGCTAAAAACAAATGCTTCTTCTGGCACACAAGGATATTCTTGCTTTAGTTTCAATTCCTTATAGGTAGGCTAAAAACATAATTGATGATATTGCTAATCTCAAGGAGGTTATTGTTTCAATTCCTTATAGGTAGGCTAAAAACCTAAATGGCTAAAAATGCAGGTTTTTATTATTTGGGTTTCAATTCCTTATAGGTAGGCTAAAAACCTTTATCTTTAGCCTTTGGTCTGTCAACAGCTAAAGGTTTCAATTCCTTATAGGTAGGCTAAAAACCTTGATTTCTTATATGTACCAAAGCATCTTTTGCTTGTTTCAATTCCTTATAGGTAGGCTAAAAACCAATATACGACTATTTAGAGCAATTAAGTGACGACTGTTTCAATTCCTTATAGGTAGGCTAAAAACCATTAAAATATATAGAATATATGTCGTCTGTATCGAGTTTCAATTCCTTATAGGTAGGCTAAAAACCATAGACCTCGTTTGCGATGTTGTATAAGATGTTTATGTTTCAATTCCTTATAGGTAGGCTAAAAACAGACAGCTTAGACGAGGTTATAGAAGTAGATATTATGTTTCAATTCCTTATAGGTAGGCTAAAAACTATTTGTTGCCATCTTCAATAATCGGAGGTATCGCAGTTTCAATTCCTTATAGGTAGGCTAAAAACTGGAATACAAATGGAACTGCTCATTGTTTTTCTTGGTTTCAATTCCTTATAGGTAGGCTAAAAACGACGAGGAAGAGGGCGACCTTACAGCTGAGGGCTATGTTTCAATTCCTTATAGGTAGGCTAAAAACACTATATCTGGAGCTTCTGCAAATCTTACTGGAGAATGTTTCAATTCCTTATAGGTAGGCTAAAAACAATAATATTTGACTTTATAGCTAATATTTAGTATCAGTTTCAATTCCTTATAGGTAGGCTAAAAACCACTGGCTATTGAGGGATTGAAACGAGTATTATTCAAGTTTCAATTCCTTATAGGTAGGCTAAAAACGTCTAACATTCTTTGTAATATTTGATAGCCCTCAGCTGGTTTCAATTCCTTATAGGTAGGCTAAAAACTAGAAACAAATGTAAATCAAATAAGTGCGGATTTAGGTTTCAATTCCTTATAGGTAGGCTAAAAACCAAAACAAAGAGCTTACAGAAAAAGATTTAATGTTTTGTTTCAATTCCTTATAGGTAGGCTAAAAACCATGGAGAACAAATATTGCATCGTGCTGCATTATTTGTTTCAATTCCTTATAGGTAGGCTAAAAACTTTTTAACCAGTTGTCAGTTAATTTATTGAATTCCTGTTTCAATTCCTTATAGGTAGGCTAAAAACAAAATAATATATTTAAGAGACTTGCAGGTGCTGTTGGGTTTCAATTCCTTATAGGTAGGCTAAAAACACGGGACTATTTTGGGGCTTAAAATTGATTTTGAATGTTTCAATTCCTTATAGGTAGGCTAAAAACTCTCTTTTAATGCGGGTAATAAAGTGTTAAACTCTTGTTTCAATTCCTTATAGGTAGGCTAAAAACCATGGAGAACAAATATTGCATCGTGCTGCATTATTTGTTTCAATTCCTTATAGGTAGGCTAAAAACATATCCTTGATGATGCACAAATTGCAGATTTTAATGGTTTCAATTCCTTATAGGTAGGCTAAAAACTAGATATTATGTATCAGACTATGAAAAATCAGGGTTGTTTCAATTCCTTATAGGTAGGCTAAAAACTGGAGTTAATTATACAATTCCAGTTGTAGCAGGAGAGT
>JACIXZ010000034.1 GCA_014360205.1 Tissierellales bacterium | reverse complement strand
TGTCAAAAAAGAG
Source organism: Tissierellales bacterium (assembly GCA_014360205.1). Taxonomy (GTDB): domain Bacteria; phylum Bacillota; class Clostridia; order Tissierellales; family Tissierellaceae; genus Soehngenia. Next base: position 3,639 of record JACIXZ010000034.1, on the reverse strand, counting down.
GAAGATAAAAAACTTACTTCCTATACCGAGAATATTAAATCTCAAATAGAAATATTGGAAACTCAACTGACAGAAACTGAAAAACAAATAACAGCTCTTGAGATTCAGCTTAAATCGACTAAAGACCCATTAATTTATCAAACAATAGCAAATAATATCAAAGAATACCAAGACAAATTATTAAGGACAAAGCTTAATATAGTCCAACTAAACTCACAAATTTCTCCACTAAATATAACAAGAGCAAGCACCTTAGGTAAACTATTAACTTACGAAGAACCTATAAAACCGAAAAAAAAGCTTATCATTGTCGTAGCTTTAGTCACAGGGTTTTTCTTGTCGATTTTCATGGTATTCTTTATGGAGTTTGTGAGAAGTTTCAAAGAAGAATAGGCTTGTTGTTAAAGGTACAATAATTCCCCAGTAAAAGGCCCTTAAAAATCCCCACCTGTGTATGTTAACATGCCTTCACCAAATACATATGTTGGAGGTAAATAAAAGTGCTGGGGGTAGCGATGTATTACACAGTTCAAACATTATTGAAACAAGGTAAAAATATTTCACAAATTTCTAAAGAATTAGGCATAGACCGCAAGACTGCTCGTAAAATAAGAGAACATGTAAAAGATGGAGAAGTTAAACCACCTGAATTTTCAAGAAAAAGTGTTTTAGAGCCCTACCAAGGAGAGATAATAGACTATCTTTCGGATGGTTTATCAGCAGTATTAATTCATGAGAAATTAGTAGCAGTATATGGATTATCGATAAGTTATAGTTGTGTAAAGAAATATGTAAGAAAACTGAAGAAGTCAGGCAAAGTATATGTCCCTTTGGTATCCCCACCTGGCGAAGAAGCCCAAGTAGATTTTGGCTATGGAGGCTATCTTTATGACAGCAAGCGTAAGAAACGAGTCAAATGCTGGATATTCTGTATGATTTTATCCTACAGCAGGTACAGCTACTATGAGCTTGTACAAAGCCAGGATGTAAAGACATTTTTACAATGTCATATTAATGCATTTTACTTTTTCAAAGGAGTTCCTAAAACTGTAAAGATAGATAATTTAAAGTCAGGTGTATTAAAAACTAATTTTTATGAGCCTGAAATACAAAGAGAATATGCTGAAATGTTAAAATATTATGGCTCATCTCCGATAACATGTAAGGTGAGATATCCTCAAGAAAAAGGTAAAGTTGAAAGTGGTGTAAAGTATGTAAAGAACAATTTTTTTAAATCACTTAAAGAGGATGATTATTATAAGGCAGCTCAAAAATTAAAAGATTGGCAAGATAATAAATGTAACCAGAGGATTCATGGTACTACCAGGAAAGTACCTCTTGAGCAATTTACAGAAAAAGAGAAAGAAGCTTTATTATCTTTACCTGTAAAACCATATGAAGTGTTTGATATATCAGAAAGAGTTGTTAATAATTATGGTCACATTACTTATCGTTATAATTTTTATTCAGTGCCTTATATATACGTAGGGAAAAAAGTAACAATTAAGAATAACTCGAAAATTCTTAAAATTTATGATGAATCCTATAACGAGGTAGCAGTACATACCTTATCTGATGGAACAGGTGAATTTATAACTAATAAAGCCCATAATCCAAGATTAAATCAAACTGATTATGAAAATAAATCCCTTTCAATCGGTTCTAATGTTTATGAGTTTTACAATAAATTACGAGAAAGTAAACCACATTATTATCACAGAATGATAGTTGGTATATTTGATTTACCAAAGAAATATGGAAACAATGTGGTGGATTTATCATGCAAAAGGGCCAATGATTCAATTCAATAAGCTATTTATCTGTTAAAAAGATATGTGAAAATGGTCTGTATATAGATGAGAATATTTCGCCTGATGAATCTGTAAAGTGTGGTGGTTATTGTCATGATTTAAAGGAATACGATTTTATTTGTGAGAAATAGGGGGAATGATTATGCAGGGGATAAAGAGGAAACTAACTGATTTTAAATTGTCAGGAGTTTTAAAGTCATTAGAAAGCAGAAATCAGTATGCTATTGAAAAAGGATTAAGTTATCTTGAATTCTTAGAATTGTTACTTGAAGACGAATTAATAAACCGTCAGAGCAATTCTTTTAAGAAAAGGTTTGGCAAGTCCAAGCTTGATTCTTTAAAAACAATCAGCAGTTATGATTTTAGTTATCAGTCTGAATTAAAAAAACAGGAGGTGTTAGATGTAGCCAGCTGTAGATTTATAGGTGAAAGAAAGAATGTAATCTTTATGGGTAATCCCGGTGTTGGGAAGACACATCTTGCAAATGCCATAGGGATAGAGGCTCTGAAAAAAGGCTATAAAGTCCTTTTTATCCATGCAAATGATATGGTAGCAAGATTAGTGGCTGCCAAAGGTGATGGTAGCTATTTTACTGTATTAAAACAATTTCTGCAGGTAGATTTACTTATAATCGATGAAGTTGGATTTAAAAAGATTCCGTTAAACTATGTTGATGAATTCTTTGAAATTATCAGACAAAGATATGAAACTAATTCTGTAATTGTTACCACTAATAGACCATTTGAAGAATGGGGTAATATATTTGGTGATGTTGTCTTGGCTTCTGCAATAATAGATAGGCTTATTCATCATTCTCATATCTTCAAGATAACTGGTAAAAGTTACAGAATAAAAAGTTTACAAGAAGTAAAAGAGGCTTAATCCTTACTGGGGAATTTTAAGGGCCATAACGTGGGGATTTTTAATTGACTTTAACATATATTTGTGATATTATTACATACAAAAAAAGGTTATATATGAAAAAAGATAAAAAATTATTAGTTAGATGCCCCATGTGCTCACAGCCTCTTCAAAAGAACAAGACTGCTCATTTTTAAAGGATTAGTTTAATCTTTCGAAAAATATATACATTGGAGAAAACTGTGAAAAACTGGTTATTCTTATCCGCTGCTATTATTTGTGAAGTAATTGCAACATCTAGTCTTAAGTCTAGTGAAGGTTTTACTAAAATCGCCCCATCGCTGCTTGTTATTATTGGCTATGGCGCTGCTTTCTATTTACTTTCACTTACTCTGAAATCAATCCCTGTTGGTATTGCATATGCAATTTGGTCAGGGCTTGGCATAGTTTTAGTAACTCTAGTCGCATGGTTCATGCACGGGCAAAAACTTGACCTTTGGGGGTATGTTGGCATGGGTTTAATCGTTGGTGGCGTTGTTGTTCTCAACTTGCTTTCAAAAACCAGTGCACATTAGTCCAGTATGCATCTAACAAGTTGCACCAGTCGGAAAACCTCCGCTCCGCGGCTTTGTATTCGCTTCGCTCATTGTTGCACAAAGCCACTACACTACGGTTTCCGCTGTGCAAGGCGATATTGTTAGGGATAAAATCAGACTCAAACAATACAGCTACCAAACTGAAAAATCATACATTGGTTGGATTAAAAGATATATCTTATTTCATAATAAAAAACACCCTGTGGAATTGGGGAAAAAAGAAATTGAGCAATTTCTAACACACCTTGCAGTTGACAAAAATGTTTCCGCAACAACACAAAATCAAGCTTTTAATGCAATTTTATTTCTATATGAGCAGGTGTTAGACATATCTTTAAAAGAATCTAATATAAATGCTCTCCGTGCAAAA
>JACIXZ010000033.1 GCA_014360205.1 Tissierellales bacterium | reverse complement strand
TATTCCAACGACAGATGATAAACCTCATCATAAACGAGCTAACAGATTTGGAGCAAGGTTCCATAAATTAGCTAATAGAGAGAAGCTCTCTGGAGTGTATATAACAGCTAAAAACGAAGGATTGTTGATTCCCGGACTAATAGACCATCTGAGAAGAGATAAGCTTGGAAATATACAGGAGGATGTCGATAGAGACAAAATTATTGCTTTTGTTATTATTGATGAGAATGGGAAGCTTGTAGATGAGTTTGGAGAAACTTTAGAGAATGGTACATTTGAAAATGCTATCTATCAGGTAATGCCTCTTGAGAAACTTGAGTGGGCTAATGGAGAGAGCATGTTTAGAAAGAATGAAACTGACGAGAATAAACAAGCTGTTACAGACTATTATAAAAAGTGGAGAGAAGAAACGCTTGCTCAAACTACTATAGGAGACGCTCATGAATTTTCTGCTTCATTTGGTGTACCTCAATATAATCAGGAATTAGATGCAGAAGGTAATCCTGTAAATAAGAGTGATAAGTATAATACACATACATCTGTAGAAGACGCAGGACTTGTAGAAGAAGGGAACTTTCAACAAGATGCTCTTATTAAGATTCCAAAGAATGCAGACGATAATCCTTCTCAGGGAACAACCAGTTTTGGTGGAGACTTTATAGGAAGAGTGTTTTTACAACTTCCACATGCTGTAGTTCCTTTACAGAATAGACATCATACAGAACAGGAGAGTGAAACCATATTCAATGCTATTCTACGATATGCGGAGAATATGATTACAAATACTGCAGAATCCAAGGAGGAGAATGAGAGAATTCTCAATTATTTAAAAGGTGTTGTATATTGGGGTATTCCTACAACACAAAAAGGTGAACGCAAGCCTACAGGATATAATAATATATTCTTTGAGCAGGAAGAGGGAAAACTCATGCTCACTATCTCTGGGCAAGGATATAAAGTGAGATTTACACCTAGCTCATTAAAATTGAATAAATCACAAATAGTTGATGCTATCAGATTAATGTATAACAATACTAATTCTCATTACTCTGGTCAACTTAGTGAACCCTTTGAAGAAATTGAAAGTATATCTGAAGACGGAGTTATTACTTCCAGAAGATGGATAAACTATCAGGCTTTTCTTCTCTCTAATAAATTTATAGCTGCTGATCCTTCTGATAGCAGAAATGGAGAATCCAGAGGAGAACTTCCCTTATCAACTATCCTAAGGAAACTCGAAGATAAGAATGATACTAACAGGGATAACATCTATTTCTATGCTACAGATAATGCTGATACAATTATAGCTGAAGAAGAGGAAAAAGAAACTCCAAAAGTAGTATTAGATGGAGTAACTACTAATACAGTTACAATTGCTGGAAGGGAAATAAAATTTACAGCATCTCAAGGAGTTAATGAAACTAATTTTACTTCCAAGATTTCATTACAACCTACAGATGGATTAAAAGAGATGGCTCAATTATTTGCAAAACAGAATGCAAATATTGATCAGAAAGAAAGAGCTAAAATCTTTGGAACTAAAATAACAGAAGCAATATATAAATATATCTCTGGAAATACTGTTGCTACTACACCTAAAGCTGAAGAAGAAGTTATAGAAGAAGTAACAGTAACAGAAGCTACTCTTAATAGTATTAATCAGCGACTGAATGCACTTAAACATCAGACCCCTGAGGATGAGGAATTATTACGTGTTGTCAAAGGTGATGAGGTTGTTGAAACTGAGGATTGGGACAAGATTGAGAAATGGCTTAAAAAGAATGTACCAAATCTTCCTATATATAGAGTAAAAACTCTCATCCAAGCTACTAATGGTAGACAAGCATGGGGTATGTTTAAAAATGCTGCTATATATGTATATGAGAATGCAGAAGCTGGAACTACCTACCATGAAGTATTTGAAGGCGTATGGAAAATGTTCACATCTCCTAAGGAACAACAGTCTATTATTAATGAATTTAAAAATAGGGAAGGTAGTTTTGTTGATAGACCTACAGGACAAACTGTTCAATATTCTGAAGCTACAGAAGGTCAAATAAGAGAACAACTTGCTGAAGAATTCAGAGACTATGTACAGGATAAGAAGATTCCACCAAAACCAGCAAAAGGTAAACCTTGGATATTAAAGATGTTTGCTGACCTAGCAACATTCATCCGCAATTTCTTTACAGGGAATAAAGCAACTACAAATACAGAAAGACTGTTTGAGAACATATCTAAAGGAAAATATAAAAAGAATATTCCATATCAAAAACAACTCTCATTTGCTGATACAGGATTTATTGATATAGAAGAAGCATTTGCTTTTGATGATACTCCATTGAGAGCAAGAATTGATGGTATTGATGACAGGGTGAGGAATGAAATCATCCAACATATGACTTATGCTACATTAGCTAAACTTATTAAGGATGATAAGAGTTTATTTACTATTCCAAATATTAATAAAGGTGAACTTTATAATGAACTGAAGGATGACATTCTTAATTTGTTCACCACTATGAGAGCTAAACTTGAAGAAGCTGAAGCTCTTGATTTATTTACACATGAAGAGTTATTGGGAGACTATTCTCTTATTGATAACTTAACTAATAGTGTAAATGATAAATGGAGTGAAATTGCGTCTCTTCATCAGGAATATCTTAAAACTTTTGATATAGAATTTGATGAGAATGACGAACTCCAGAGGAATGATGAAGATAAGGTTAGAGAAAACGATTATTGGGATGCCAGTAGAATAGATCCATTTAAAAAAGCTAATGGTGCTATCAAATTATTATTGAGTACAGTACCTGTTACAGATGAGAATGGGAAAGCCATTCGTTCAACAATTGGTGGTATTCAACTTCTTCCATATACACAAGTAAGTGTATCTATCATGAATCAAGTCTATGATAGTAGAAATATAGATGAGATGATGCTAAAGCTTAAAGAAATGGCTAAAGTTGATCCTAACTATAGAGTATTATATACACGTCTTACTAAAGATAAAGATTGGATGGGAGAAGGTGTTACATTTGATGGAATAAAGGAAAAACATGGATTGCAACTTCTGTCAGCATTTTGGAGAACATTCAAAAAACAATCTCCTGAAGTTAAGAACTTATATATCTTCGACAATGATGATGTATCCTTAGGAGATGCACACCTATCAAGTATTGCTCTTAAGCTTAGAGATGACTATATTAATTCTATTGTTACTGTAGCTAAATCAAATTCAGGTTATTTTAAATATGATGAGAAGAGAAAAGCTTATGTAGCTGATAAGACTAAATTCAAAGAGAGTTTGGATTCCTTAACAGCAAGAATAAACTTTTTAAAGAAACTTGGTATTGAATTTACAGTTCCTGAACTAAGAAGACTTTCTCCTACAGATTTAAATAGATTTAAGGATGCTGTTAATTGGATAAAGACAAGTATTAATGAGAATAAGGATATGGTTAGTATATCCAATAAAGCTCTTGATATTAGTGGACGCTTATTAACTCTGGGAGAATTAAAGGCTAAACTTTCAGTTGATGAAACAGAGAGTACGTTCTTTAATGTATCTAATGAAAGGGTACAAATATATGTAGGAACTAATCCTATGAGTGATTTCTTCACCTTCATATCAAAAGTAAAGAATCTTGTTCCAGAGAGCATATCTGATAGCAGATTTAAATATATTCTTTCTGATACTTTCTCACAAGAA
>JACIXZ010000032.1 GCA_014360205.1 Tissierellales bacterium | reverse complement strand
TGAACTATTAGAAGTAGTTGATATAATTGAAGGTCCACAGAATCCTACAGGAATATATAAGTATGTGAAAGAGTATGCTGAAAAGAATGGAAAATTTGAAGAACTTACACAATATCATAAAGTGTATATTCCCAATCATGAGAATGAAATAGTAATTGTAGCAGAAGATCACTTAGGATTAACTAAGATGGAGAAAGGACAAACAAGAAAGGAAGCTATTGATAAGGTAAGTGAATATAATCAATGGATGAGAGATCAGTTAGGATATAGTCCAGTACCAGTTAGTCAGCTCAATAGAAATCTAAATAATCCTATCTATAGGAAGTTAGATAATGTAGAACCTACAATAGATGATATAAAAGAATCCGGTGCTCCGGGAGAAGCAAGTGACATAGTGCTTTCACTTTTTGATCCCATTCGCCTAAACACTACGGATGCTTCTTATAATGTAGACAAATTTATAAATCCTCAGACAGGTGGTAATTTCTTTAGAAGTATTAAACTTTTAAAGAGTAGTTATTCTGAGGATTCTATTAGAATTGGTATGGGGTTTATGGGTGCTACAGGGATATTTAAAGAACTTCCAAAGAAGCAATATATGGATGATTTTGATTACGAGAGCTTATTTAATTATAGTTATTTTTTACAACAATGAAAACAATTCATATTCCCAAGATAAATAAGAATAATAATGACCTATTTCCTGTTAAGTTCTATAGAAGTAAGAGTAAAACGTATACTATTTATCTTCAGAAACAAGAAATTGCTGGAATGGAGATTCCTAAAGATACAGAGATTAATATTGATTGGGAAGAGTTTTATTTACATTCCCATTTAGATGAGATAGAAATTCCTGTATATTATGTGAATAGAATGTTGAAATTTGTTTATTTAGAAAAATTGAGAAATGGAACTATATAGATATTATTTAGACGTAAAAAGTAATGGTACAGAATGGCATGAACCAACTGTAGATATTGCTCTTATAACGTATATACCATTTAAGGAGACTCCTTGTGGGCATTGGATTAAAGTTAATGGGAAAAATAAGTGGGTGAGCAAGATTGGAAGAAAGAGGTTTGCTTATGATGATAAGAAGTTAGCATTAGAGAGTTTTAAAATAAGAACAAATAAGTGGAGAAGGATTGCTAGTAATCAAGTGACGAATTGTGATATTGCATTAAATCTAGTTAGAATTAAAGAAGAGGAATTGAAGAAAACTTAATATCATGGAAAATACAAAACAAGGTTTGTTGGAATTAATTGCTGACTTTTTAGATAGCAATACCGTAATTATAGAATAATCATTAAAGAAGTGAAGCTGTAAAAGAACAGTAGAACTAAAAAGAAAGATATGAAAACAATACTATTAATGTTATTGCTATTTATAGGAAGTGTATCCTATGGACAGAAGATTGGATATGTTGTTTGGAAGAGTGGTGTTGTACAAGCTATTCCAAAACAATATACAGATGTGGAAACAGTACAGAGAGTATTTGATTACTATTTTCCACAGATAGAGATGGATGTTACAGAGATGTTAGAACACAGTGATTATTTTCAGGTTCTGACAGAGAGTAAGGGTATTTATATTGAAAAGAAATACTTCATTAAGAAACGTAAGAATGGTACATGGAAAACTAAAAAGATTAAGAAATGAAAATACAAATTGATACAGATAACAAGACTATCTGTTTAGAAGAGAAAGTGAATTTAGGAGAGTTCTTCAGTAAATTAGAAGAACTTTTTCCTGATTTGAAATGGAGAGAATACACCCTAGAGACAGGAATTATAAATTATTGGACAAATCCTATAATTATTAATCCTCATATCCCATATCCTCCAGATTCCTATCCTTGGACAGTATATAGTACAGGAACATATAATATTGATGTGACATAATGGATATTCGATCAGAAAGACAGAGAGAGTTTGCAGAGAAATGGTTAGCTAGTGATAGGAGAAGTATTATTTATGCTGCTCCCAGATTTGGAAAGATATTCTTAAGTTTGAATATCCTTGATGCTTATTCTAATGATGCCGATATATTGATTGCTTACCCTGATGTTAAAATCAGGAAATCATGGGAAGAAGATTTTGACAAGAGAGGATACATTAACCCTAATGTAGAGTTTACAACACATCTTTCTCTTAAGAAACATGTGGAGAAGAAATATGATTTAGTTATTATTGATGAAATACATCTTCTTAGTGAAGCTCAAATTGAGGTTTGTAAGGACCTCTTTCTATTAAATAAGCACGTTTTAGGTCTTACAGGTACTCTTTCATCACTTACAAGGAGAACGCTTAAAAATGAGCTATCTCTGGATGTGTTAATTGAATATCCCATAGAGAAGGCAATCGAGGAGGGGATTGTTACAGATTATGAGATAAATATTATTAAAGTTCCTTTGGATAATATGATACTTCAAACCTTTGGAAAGAAAAGGAGGACTGAACTTATGCAATTTAAGTCTATTTCATGGGTGATTGATAAACTTGAATCTGAAGGGAAGGATACATTCTTTATGAGACTTAAAAGAATGAGGCTTATACAAAATAGTATTGCTAAAAAGGATGCTACTAAAAAGCTTCTTTTCAAATACAGAGATGAGAGGGTGTTAGTGTTTTGTGGAATAACAAAAATAGCAGATAGTTTAGGAATTCCTTCCTATCATAGTAAAGTAAATGAAGCAAGTATATTTAACGATTTTGTTAATGGAAAGTTTAATCATTTAGCTGTTGTAAAGATGGGAAATACAGGGGTGACATATAAACCCCTCAACATGATTATTATTAATTATTTTGATAGCAATAGTGAAAACCTTGCACAAAAAATTAATCGTGCAATGAGCATGGAATATAACAATCCTGATAAGAAGGCAAAGATATATATCATATCATCTATGGAACCTGTAGAACAGAAATGGCTTAACAAAGCTCTTGCCTTCTTTGACAAATCTAAAATTAAATATTTATGAAGAATAAATTCTATGAATTTGATCCTGTGCTCTATCCTGTAAAACTATATATTGTTCTTAATCCTACAGATGGGTATGTTAAGAAAAACTTTCTTACCTCTGATAAGAAAAAGTTGAGAAAAGTAGTTGATAAGAATTGGAATGGGGGAGTGTATCTGGAGATAGTGAAGAAGAAGAGCGATAATGGATTTGGGATATTAGTATTTGTTGAAACTGATGATTTCACTCCAGATATGGTAACGCATGAAGCTGTTCATGTTTCTCAAGTATTTTGGGAATGGCTTTGTGAAACTAAAATTGGTGATGAGGCTGATGCTTATTTTACACAATGGGTAGCAAAATGTATAATAGAAGCTATAAATAAGCAAGGTAATGGAAAGATATAAGAAATGGGAAAAGTCCTGTTTAGCTAAAAAGAAACTCTCTGAAGAGACAGCTAATGCTATTATAAAGAAATCTAAAGTAAAGCTTTATAAATATTATTGCAGATACTGTTTTGGGTGGCATTTAACAAAGAGAAAAACAAATATTACAGTAGAATAATGTCGCAAATATATACTATTTTTGCGACAAAAATATTGTATAATTAACAGAGAATTAGTATATTAGATGAAATTTTTAAATAAAAGATATGAGTAAATTAGTAGCAATTGTAGGAGACACAGGAAATGGAAAGTCTCATAGTATTCAATTTTTAGATCCAAAGGAAACATATATTATTAATGTAGCTGATAAAGAGCTTCCATTCAAAGGTAGCAGTAAGCTTTATAATAGAGAGAATCAGAATATGAAAGTAGTTAGTGATGCTAACGAAATCATACGTTTATTAAAAACTCTGTCTGAAAAAGCTACACATATTAAGAACGTAGTGATTGAGGATGGAAATTATATTATGGGATTTAACCTG
>JACIXZ010000031.1 GCA_014360205.1 Tissierellales bacterium | reverse complement strand
TCATCTGTGGAAATGACAATGACCTTTCTCTGTTAAAAGATAAGGTGGACTTTGGACTTAGAAATTTATGGAAAGGTATTGCTATCCCTCGTTTAGATAAGACATGGAGACTTAACCAAATCAGGCTTGGTTATAAGAAACCCGATGGAGAAGATGAGATATGGAGTTACATCATCATCAGGAATGCCAGAGATGGAAATGTTACAGAGGTTGCTGCTGGGACTACAGCTAAGACATTCATCATGGATGAGGTTGGGAAATATCCTTTTGCTTCTGCATTTAAAGCAGGGGAGCCTGCAATAAAAGGTAGGAATGGGTATAGGGCTATTCCTATTCTTGTTGGTACAGGGGGTAGTTTCGATAATGGGAAAGATGCGGAGAATTTATTCTACAATCCAGAGAGTGAGAACTTCCTTGGAGTATTGGATGAAGCTACAAACAAGAAAACAGCAGTGTTTCTGTCTGGTTTGTATAGAATGGATTGTAAAAGAGAAACCACTCTTGATAAATGGTTACAGGAAGAAAGAGGAATTAAACTGAAAAATGCATCAGAGCTCTCCAAGATAAAGATTCAGGTGAGCGATAAAGTATTAGCAAAAGAAAAGATTGATGAGGAGAGAAGAAGGTCAAAACTAAACCCTGACAGAAATCTCTATCTGAAACAGGTAATGTACTACCCATACACTCCTCAGGAATGTTTTCTATCAAATACAGCAAATATCTTTGATATTGATGCATGTAAAAGACAGCAACAGAAGTTAAGAACACATGAGATAACAGGAACTCCCGTTGAATTATTTATTGATGAAGGAAAAGTCAGTCATAGATTTACAGATAAGCTACCTATCACTAATTTCCCACTAAGAGCCGGAGACTCAAAAGAAGCACCTGTTGTTATTTATGAATTTCCTATAGAGAACCCCCCGTATGGATTGTACACTGCAGGAGTGGACCCATACAGACAGGGGCAGGCTGAATATAGTGATTCTCTGGGAAGTGTGTACATATATAAAAGAATGCACACTATCACTTCTGAAAAATATCAGGAGATGATTGTAGCCTCTTATTCTGCCCGTCCTGCTAAAAAGGAAACATGGGATGAACAGGCTAGACTATTAATTAAATATTATAATGCCCGTACTCTCTGTGAAAATGATGAATATTCATTCATTGATTATATGGTGAGTAAAGGGGATGCCCGTTATCTGGAAAAACAACCAGATTGGATTAGAGAGATTGTTCCCGGAACTACAGTTAAAAGGGAATATGGTATTCATAGAAGTGCTCTTCCTATTCGTAACTTTCTACACACTACGTATAAAAAATATATGGAGAGAGTTGATTATGAAGAGAGAGATGAAAATGGAAGTGTCATTTATGAAATGCAGGGAATTAATAAAATATTTGATCCCCTGCTGTTAGAAGAAACAATAAGATATGATGACAAAGATGGAAACTTTGACCGTGTAATTGCTGCAGAATTGGCAATAGCCTTAGCATTTAAGCTAGACCCTATAATAGGAGCAGTTGCAGAAGAAAGAAATAGTATAGTGCAATCCTTAGGAAATAGAAAGCCAGCTAACATACTATTCCCTAAAGGCTCAAATCTATTTGTTAACAGAAAAAGAAAACTATTCATATAATATATACGACAATGAGTATTATAAGGTATACAAAGGACAGTAATATTAAGTACGCATATCTTAATATATTTCCTGATCAGTTTAAAACAGAAGCTGAAAAGAAAAAACCAAGCTATATTAAGAATACAATGGACTATTTCTCTAATAGGGCTTATGCTGAATATATTAAAAACAGGGACACCTTTGTAAAGAACTATGATTTGTTAAAAGGAATTTTGAGACCAGAGGATTTCTATCAGGAACCTGAGGTAAAAAGTTTTACAGAAACCCTTACACAAGATTTGGATCTCCCGAAATATGTGAAACATTATTCTATTATGTCCACTCCGGTTAATGAACTTATTGGAGAGATATCAAAGAGACCTGACACATATAAGGTGAAAGCATTTGATGAGGATAGCAAAGCAGAGGAATTACAATTCAAAACAGACCTGTTGCAACAATTTGTAATAGGACAGGCAAGACAGAAAATAATCCAACAAGCACAACTTCAGGGGCAACAACTTAGTGATGAAGATGTACAACAGCTTACATTGGAACAGATTAAAGATCAATTAGATAGTTATACATCTGTTGCTGAAAAATGGGCTAATAGAACTCTTGAAGCACATAAAGCAGGATTTAATATGAAAGAGAAGAGCGAAGAGGCATTTAAAGACCTTCTCACTGCACCAAGAGAATTCTTTCATATATATGAAGATAATTCTAAACTGGGATTTAATGTAGAGGTTGTCAATCCAAAGAATGAATGGCATCTGACAACTCCTGACAAAAAATATATTTCTGATACAACAGGGAGAGCACAAGGGGCTTATGTTGCAGGAACAGTTCATGTCATGGAGCTCTCTGAAATTATAGAGAGCATATCAGAACTTACAAAAGATGAAATAGACCACCTCAGGACATCTCTGGAGGATTATGGACTAATTAATGCAAGAGAGTCAAATATAGGAAGTAATCCCACTACTCCCGGACAGGATAGTATCAAGTATGATACATATGATCCCCTTATTCTTCAAACAAGAATGATATTGGAAAGTGAAATGAAAGAGAACCAAGATAGTCTGCAGGACTTCTTAGGACTAACCTCTAACGTGTCATCCTTTGGATATAAGTATGTTGTTGTACGGGCTTATTGGCTTTCCAAGAAAAAGATTGGAAAGGTTACATTTGAAGACGAAATGGGGAATATTCAAAGTATGCTTGTTGATGAACATTATAAATCAGGAACCATTCCTACAGAAATCTCTATTGAATGGGGATGGATAAACCAATGGTATCAGGGATTGAAAGTTGGACCAGATATCTATCACATGAAACCGTTTAAACTTCTTGACTATTGTCCCATCATTGGAACAGTTTATGAAGTGAAGAACACAGAAGCTAAGTCATTAGTGGATATGATGAAACCATTTCAGGTAATATATAATATATGTATGAACCAGATGTACAAACTTCTGGAGAAGGAAATAGGTAATGTTGCAAGTGTCAATATACGAAGAGTACCGAGAGTAAAGGATGGGGATGCTCAGGATGATATTGATATATGGGAAATGGAAGCAAGAGAAAGAGGAATTATGTTTGATGATGATAGCCCTGAGAACACAAAAGCCCCTGTTTCTAATCAAACTGTAGCACGTAATATTGATTTGACAAGAACCAACGAAATACAGAGCAGATATAATCTTGCTGTACAGATGAAGAATGAATGCTGGGAACTTGTTGGAATGTCCAAACAAAGGCTTGGTAGTATTTCTGCCAGTGAGAGTGCAACAGGTACAAACACTGCTGTACAACAGAGTTATTCCCAGACAGAGCCTTTATTTGTAGCACATGAATATGTGATGCGTCAGGTTTATCAGGCTATTCTTGATGCAGCACAATATATAGAGAGCAACAAAGAAGTCTCAACCCAGTCATACATTACAGCTGAAGGAAACAGCGCATTCATTCAGGTGAATGGAAATGATTTAAAATTCAGAGATTTATGGGTATTTCCAACCAATCGTCCTGAGGATACTAAAATGTTTAATGAACTTAGGATGCTTGCTCAGCCAGCTATGCAGAATGGTGCTTCCTTCTATGACATTATTGAATTGTGGAGTACAAACTCTGTCAGAGAGATAAAACGTAAATTCAAAGATCTCAGAGATTTCCAGATGCAACAGCAACAACAAGCTCAACAGCTTGAGCAACAGAAGCTTGAACAGGCACAACAAATTGCTGCAGTTCAAATGCAACAACAAGAGCTTCAGAGAAAAGAAGAAATGATCAATCAGAATTACCAAAACGAGCTTGATAGGATTAATAAAAAAGAAATTGCTATTATTAATGCCTCCAAGTCTGAGAGAGAAGCTGCTCCTGTAGATAACTCTGCAGACCTGTTAAAGATTAATAATGAGCGTGAGAAACTAACAAGAGAGCATCAGACAAAACTAGCAGAGGTACAGGCTAAGATGGTGGAGAATGCTCAGAAAATAGCTCTAGAAAGAGAAAAGCTTCAGGTAGCTAGAGAGAATCAAAAAAATGATCTA
>JACIXZ010000030.1 GCA_014360205.1 Tissierellales bacterium | reverse complement strand
ATCTTTAGATGGGGGCCCTTAGCACTTGCCTTATTGTCATAATCATCTTGTGCTACTATAGCTGAATAACTTATCACTTCACGCAAATAAGTATCTAATAGCACTACCTTTCCACGCTTTAATTCTCGGCTTAACGTTGCAGGGCTTACACCCATCCGTTCTGCCATTTTACGCTGGCTCAGTTTTTCTTTCTTTGGCGCAGCATTGTTTTGCTTTACCATTTCTTCTAATTCTTCTCTCTCGGAAAATGTTAGATGTTTACCTTTTTGTCGTGTTCTGATACAATATACTAAGCTCATGATCTTCTCCGTTTCTGTTTATTGTCGTTGATAACATTATAACAGAGAAGCTCTCATGAGCGTTGTTTTTTTAGTTGTGTTTCATTTAATTATACAATTCGCCTTAAATCATAATTTGTTAAACATTGATAATTTTGATATAATTATAAATATTAAACAGTAAGGATGATAGCTATGTATCAAGCCCTATATAGGAAATATAGACCTAAGACTTTTGATGATATTTTAGGCCAAGATCATGTAACAAGAATATTAAAAAACCAAGTAAAAAGTGGCAACATTGGGCACGCATACCTTTTTTCGGGAACTAGGGGAACAGGTAAGACTTCAGCTGCTAAAGTTCTCTCAAGAGCTGTGAATTGTTTAAATCCTGTAGATGGAAATCCATGCAATGAATGCAGTGTATGCAAGGGAATACTAGATGAAAGTCTAATGGATGTCATTGAAATGGATGCTGCAAGCAACAGAAAAATAGAGGATATAAGGGAATTAAAAGAGAAGATAATCTATCCACCATCAGTTGCAAAGTACAAAGTTTATATTATAGATGAAGTTCACATGCTAACAAATGAAGCTTTCAATGCTTTACTAAAGACTTTGGAAGAGCCACCTAAACACTTAATATTTATACTTGCAACAACTGAGCCTGAAAGACTACCACAAACCATTTTATCGAGATGCCAAAGGTTTGATTTTAAGAGGATAACCAATAACGATATTATCACAAATATGCAAACCATACTTGATAGCATGCATATTACTGTAGAGAAAAGAGCATTGGAACTAGTTGCAAGAAACTCCGACGGAGCCATGAGAGATGCTCTAAGTCTTTTGGATCAACTTATTGCATATGATAACAAAAATATAACTTATGAGGATTGCATCAATATTTTAGGAATAACAAGCAGTGACTTGATTTTTGAATTAGTTGATGCTATAAATGAAAAGGATCTAGGCAAATCTCTTGAAATTTTAGAGAGAGTAATTTTGGAAGGAAAAGACATTCAACAATTCGTAAAGGATTTGACATATCACTTTAGAAATTTGATGATTTCAAAGGTGTCTAAAAACCCTGAAGAGCTTATTTTTACAGAAGATGTAGATAGATATGTCATGCAAAGCAAGAAGTTTCAGTTAGAAGAAATATTAAGATGTTTGGAAATACTTAGAGATACGGATTCAAATGTAAAATGGGCGCTACAACCTCGTATCGTTTTAGAGCTTGCAATAGTTAAGATGATTGAGAGTGATGTATCAATCTCAGAAGAGAGAAAATCTACAAAACAAGAGAAAGCCGTTAAAGAAAGCATTAAAGAAGAACCAAAAGAAAAACTCTCGACAAAAGTGGAGGCACTAAAACAAGAGACTAACGTTACACAGAGCACAAATGAAGAGAAATTTTCATTAAAATACGTAAAAGCACAATGGCCTAAAATTATGCAGATTATCAAGTCCAAAAAAATCAGCATATACGCTTTAATTATGGAGGGAGAAGTACAAAGAGTAGATGAAAACAGGATTGTAATAACATATAAAGAAGGGTTTGAATTTCATAAGAATGCAGTAAATTCACAACAAAACAAAGAATTTTTGGAACAGACACTTTCAGAATATTTTAGCACTCAGATAGAATTGGTATTTACCATGTCAAACCAATTAGAAGAAATGACCAAAGATAACGAAATAGAAAAAAAAGAGAAGACAAAGGAAGAAAAAATAAAAGAAGTAATAGACTTCTTTGGTGAAGATTTAGTAGAAATTATAGAGGAGGAATAACGATGGCAAAAGGCGGATATCCAGGAATGGGTGGAAATATGAATAATATGATGAAACAAATGCAGAAGATGCAAAAGAAAATGGAAGAAATTCAAGCTAAAATCGATGCAGAAGAAATTGAGGCTACAGCAGGCGGTGGAGCGATAAAAGTAGTTGTGAATGGGAAAAAAGAAGTTTTAAGCATAGATATTGACAAAGATGTAGTAGACCCTGAGGATGTAGAAATGTTACAAGACTTAATAGTAGCTGCAGTAAATGAAGCTTTAAGAAAGGCTGAAGAATTTGCAGCAAAAGAGATGCAAAGCGTAACAGGGGGCATGAACATACCAGGGCTATTCTAAAGGAGAGATGTAGATGGATTATTATGCATTGCCTATAGCAAACTTAATTGAGCAGTTTTCAAAACTTCCTGGAATAGGCAGAAAATCTGCTCAGAGGTTAGCTTTTTTTGTGCTGGAAATGGATAGAGATGAAGCCTTAAGGCTTTCTCAGGCAATAATCGAAGCTAAAGATAAAATTAAGTTTTGCAGTGTATGTGGCAATTTTACAGATTCGGATATGTGCACTATTTGCAAAGACAGCACAAGAGATAGAAAGACCATATGTGTAGTAGAAGGACCAAGAGATGTAGTGGCCATGGAGAGAACCAAAGAGTACAAAGGGCTTTATCATGTGCTTCATGGGACAATTTCACCGATGGATAATATTGGGCCTTCTGATTTAAATATAAAAGGATTGTTGGAGCGATTTAAAGAAGATGAAGTAAAAGAAGTAATACTTGCAACAAATCCCACAGTAGAAGGAGAAGCTACTGCGCTTTATATTTCAAAGCTCATTAAGCCTTTAGGAGTCAAAGTTACTAGAATAGCTCATGGCATACCAGTAGGTGGGGATTTAGAATACTTTGACGAAGTTACATTGGCAAAAGCAATGTACAATAGAACAGAGATGTAAGCACAAACATGGTTAGTTTATAAGGCAATAAACTCCTTTTATTTTGCAAATTCTTTTTAAAAAGCAAATAAAGTTCTTGCAGAAAACATGGTTTATTAGGGTAAAGGAAAGCCCTGTAGGCCATGTTTTTTGTTTAGAAGTTTTAAGGGATAAGGAACAAGGAATAAGGCTAAAAGCCAGATAAATCAATGGATTAGAAGA
The DNA here is from genome assembly GCA_014360205.1 of Tissierellales bacterium. Taxonomy (GTDB): domain Bacteria; phylum Bacillota; class Clostridia; order Tissierellales; family Tissierellaceae; genus Soehngenia. Next base: position 1,205 of record JACIXZ010000030.1, on the reverse strand, counting down.
TTGAATGGAAAAGAAAATGGAATGAAAAATGGGTAAAATCTCTCCTTAACCCTTCCCCCTTAACCCTCAATCCTAAAAGCACTTTATTTTCATTTTTTTACCTAAGAATTAAGGAATGAAAGGACTTTAGGAAGTAAGGAATAAGGAAATAGGAATTAAATGGGAAATTGGAAGGGAATAACAAGCCAGTGTTTTCAAGGGTTTGAGGGAGATTTGTGAAAGGAGTTTATTTAAAAAAGGAAAGGAGTTTGTTTGGATTACATATAGTTAGGATTAAGGAAAAAGGGGTAAAGAAAACAGGAAATATTTTAGGCTTAAAATAGGGCTTAATTAGTTGTTTCATAAATAAAATAAAGTAGTTTTATTTACAGGGATAAGGAATAAGGGAAAGTGTTGATAATACTGGAGTTAATAGAGTTCCAAGACACAAGATAAATGGGAAATAAAGGTAATTTGTAATAGGACTTTATTTACTTTTTAGATATAACATAGGACTTTTTTTCTGTTTCTAAAAATGATATGTTTAAAATTATCAGAAACAGAAAAGTTGTTTCATAAGCGGTAAAGTTCTATCAAAATGAAAATAAAGTCCTTATATTAAGGTTTTATCCACATTTCTTGATACAAGAATGGGGATAAAGTATATAAAATACAAGGGAAATGGGGATAAAAGGGAAAAGAAATTAGGACATTATTTACTTTTTATAATAACTTGGCATATTTTTCTGTTTCAAAAATGATGAAGAAGAAATTCTAGAAAAAGAAAAGGTATTTTTACGGATGTTAAAGTTCTTTCATAATAAAAATAAAGTTGTGGTATCAGAAGGTAAAAGGGGCAAGGGGAAATATTGAAAATACGGGGTTTGGTAAGATTTTAAGGTATAAAAATATTGGAAATTGTAGGGAGTTTATGCAATGACTTTATTTGCATTTACTATAGAACATGCTCTGCTTTTTCTGTTTTTAAAAATTGAAGCATGATAATTTTAAAAAAGAAAAACAAATTTATAACTGATAAAGTTCTAATAAAATGAAAACAAAGTTGAAAAAACATATTTGGTTGTTTGAATTTATAGATATTGTAAATGATAAACTGATAATGTAGAAAAATTAGAATCTCAAAATGCACAAATTTATACATTTTTTCTTGTATAATATTTCTAAAAAGCTTAACTGACAGGAGAGATATTATGCGAAAAGATGTA
>JACIXZ010000003.1 GCA_014360205.1 Tissierellales bacterium | reverse complement strand
TTTCTGTTTGTTTTGAGTTATACACATTTTGACACTGTATATATACCCAAAATGGGGGGAATCTAGCCATTTCAATATAAAAAAAGGCAGTAAATATGCGAGTTGTAGAGTTCTGCAACGAGCTATGAAGTTATTATATAAGGAGGGTAATCATGAGATTAAAAGACAAAGTGGCAATAATAACAGGCGGAGCAAGAGGTATCGGCGAAGCTACAGCAAAGAAATTTGTTCAAGAAGGGGCAAAAGTAGTTATTGCAGATATTAATGAAAATGATTTAGCAACTACTGAAAAATACTTAAGAGAGCTTGGCGGAGAAGTCATGAGTATAGTAGTTGATGTTACTGATTCTGAAAGCGTTAACAACATGGTAGAAAAAACTGTTCAAAAATTTGGCAGACTTGATTGTATTGTAAACAATGCTGGAATCACAATGGATTCAACTCTATTAAAGATGACAGAAGAACAATGGGATAGGGTTATTGATGTAAATTTAAAAGGCGTATTTTTATGTGGACAAGCTGCTGCTAAAGTAATGGTAAATCAAGGAAGTGGAGTCATTTTGAGTGCTTCTAGTGTAGTAGGATTATACGGAAACTTTGGACAAACTAACTATGCTGCAACAAAATGGGGAGTAATTGGAATGACTAAGACTTGGGCAAAAGAATTAGGTAAAAAGGGAGTTAGAGCTAATGCTGTTGCTCCTGGATTTATCGCTACTCCAATGGTTGCAAAAATGCCTGAAAATGTAGTTGAAATGATGAAAGGGAAAGCACCATTAGGTAGACTTGGAGAACCTGAAGAGATAGCAAATGCGTATGCTTTTTTAGCATCTGATGAAGCTTCATTTATAACAGGAGCTTGTCTAGAGGTTACAGGAGGAGTAGTACTTTAAGCTGATGATTCTCATCAGCTTTATTTTTTTATGCTAATGTGCTAATATGAATATATATTAATATTTGGAGGAATGGCAATGGCTTCTTTAAATAGGGGAGAAATTAGCACAAATAGCACTAATAATGTTCAAAAGATGAACAATCAAATAGAGATTGGCCATGATACTGTATTGACAGAATACCTTGTAGATATGCTTCATAAGATATTTGATCCATTACCTGTACCTTTGATTCTAATTGACAAAGACTCTAGAGTTCGTATGATTAACCAAGTATTTGCTGATTTTTTGGGCTACCCAAAAGAGTATATAATAGGAAAACCGGTAGCTGATATTGATAAAAACACTAGATTTCCGTTTGTGTTAAAGAGTAAAAAATCTGAAATCGCATGGAAACATAAATTTGAAAATGGAAAGACTGCAATTGTTCATAGGATAGTAGTGTTGGATGAACATGAAGAAGTAAAATACGCGGTAGGAATGGTTCTATTTGAAGATTTAGAACAATTTAGAGACATAATTGAAAAGAATAAATTGCTAGAAAATGAAGTGCATCTGTATAAAAGTCAGTTAAAGGAAATGTATGGAGCTAAATACTCTTGGGATACCATAATAGGAAATAGCGAAAAGATGAGCCAAACAAAGTTTATTGCAAAAAGGGCTGCTCATTCGATTTCTAATGTTCTGATATTAGGTGAAAGTGGAACAGGAAAAGAGTTATTTGCTCATGCTATACACAATGATAGCACAAGAAATCACATGCCATTTGTAAAGGTAAATTGTGCTGCGATTCCAAGTGAGCTCTTAGAATCTGAGCTTTTTGGATATGAAGAAGGAGCATTTACAGGAGCTAAAAAAGGTGGGAAAATTGGTAAATTTGAACTTGCGAATGGAGGAAGCATTTTCTTAGATGAAATAGGGGATATGCCTTTGAAAATGCAAGCAAAACTGTTGAGGGTTCTTCAAGAGAGAGAATTTGAAAAAGTTGGAGGAAATAAGACCATAAAAACAGATTTAAGAGTTATTGCTGCAACAAACAAAGATTTACAAAAGCTTATTTCTGAAGGGAAATTTAGAGAAGACTTATATTATAGATTAAATGTTATGACTATCGAGATTCCTCCGTTAAGAGAAAGAGTTGAAGATATAGAAGAGTTAACTAAAAAATTAATGGAAAAGCTTTCAAATCAGCTAGGGATCTATGTCCCAAAAATTTCTCATAAAGCTTTAGAATTACTGAAATCATATAATTGGCCAGGGAATGTAAGAGAACTGGAAAATGTCCTAGAAAGAGCTATTAATTTGACAGAGACTGATACGATCTTACCAATACATTTACCGCTTTATATAACACAGAATAAACGAAAAATAGATCCAAACTCTATAGACTCACTTCAGAGCCTACTAGAACAAACAGAAAGAGAAGCAATAAAAAGCTGCCTTGAATATACTGATGGAAACAAATTAAAGACAGCAAAGATGTTAAATATAAGTAGAACTAGCTTATATACAAAGATAGAAAAATATGGGCTGGAGTAAATTGTACTATATTTGGACATGTCCAAATATAGTACATATTTTTTGCCTTAATTTTTATTGATTTCCTTACAAGAATGCCATAATTAAATAAAAATTTATTGGCATGGAAGTTGCATAATAAATATACAAACAGGAGGTGATATTACGAGTATAATTGATTGTTTAATACAGACTGCACCAATATATAGCGAATTAACAAATAAAAAGGTAGCAGTATCAATCTGTGATTTAGAAAAATGCCTTCTGTATATTCCTGCTATTGATCTTGATCATAAATTGAATATAGGAGATAGACACATTCAAAATACTTGTGCATATGAATGTATTCAAATTGGAGAAAAAATTGAAAGAAAAGTCGATTTTGAAAATGGAAGACTTACTTATTATGCTGTTGCTATTCCAATTAAGGATGAGCAAGGGAATATAATAGGAGCAATATCATTTTCTCAAAATTATAAACATAATGAAATGCTTAACGCTCTTGCAGATAATTTGTTTGATTCTTTCATGAATTTTTCACATTTTTCAAATCAAGTGCTTGAAAATGCTACGGAATTAGAAGATTTAAACAAGAGATTTTTAATCATCAGCAGAGATTACAACAAAAGATTAGAATTATTCGATAGTTATTTGAGATTATTAGAGATATACAAAGAGAAATTGAGCTCTTTAGAATTTGAAATAGAGCCAAACAAAGATTTAATGAATTTTGATCTGGACATATATAAATTCAAAGTTGATATTGACGAGATAAAGAAATTATCTGATGATTTTAAGTCTATTTTAAATCAACAAGTCAATTCAAACAGATATATTGCCAATACTACTCAGATCATTTCAGAAAGAATTGTAAAACTCAAAGAGCAAGTAAAAAAAATAAATTCAGTAAGTTTAGGATAAAAATGAAAAAAATATAGGAGGGATATTATGTTAACAAAGATTGAATTACCTAATGGAGAAACTTTAGCTTATAGAAAGCATGGAGACGGGGAAAAGGTTTTACTTCTGATTCATGGGAATATGTCATCTTCAATGCATTGGGATACAGTTATGGAGAGGCTTCCTGAGAGTTATACAGCATATGCTGTTGATATGAGAGGCTTTGGTGCATCAAGCTATAATAACAGGTTTGATTCATTAAGAGATTTATCAAATGACATAAAACTTTTTTGTGATGAATTGAAATTAGATAAATTTTCTATCGCAGCATGGTCAACTGGCGGTGGAGTTGCAATGTACTTTGCAATAGACTATCCGCAAATGGTCGAAAAGATTGTGTTAGTAGAGTCGGTTGGGATTAAAGGATACCCAATATTTAAGAAAGATGAAAATAATCAGATGATCATTGGAGAATTTTTGACTACAAAAGAAGAAATTGAGAAAGACCCTGTACAAGTTATGCCTATATTAAAAGCATATGAAGAAAAAAACAAAGACTTCATAAGATTTGTATGGGATAACACAATCTATACTTTTAAAAAGCCAGAAGAAGAAAGATATCAAAGATATCTAGACGAAATTTTGATGCAAAGAAACTTGGTTGATATAGATTATTCTCTAGTTCATTTTAATATTTCTCATGAACATAATGGGGCAGAAGAAGGAAGCGGCGAAGTTGATAAAATTACTCAGCCAGTTTTAGTAATACAAGGAGAAGATGATTTAGTAGTCCCAAAACAAATGGGAGTTGAAATAGCACAAGCAATAGGAGAAAATGCTAAGTTAGAACTTTTGCCTAATGGTGGACATGCTCCAATGGAAGATGACATTGATAGATTTATGAAAGTACTATTAGAATTTTTAGAACAATAGGAGGGGTTTAAATGGCAATTGTCAGCACGAATGTCGGAATTTTAGGCACAGGTATTTACCTCCCCAAATACAGAATGACTGCAAAAGAAATAGCAGAAGCTACAAATGGTTTGTGGACTGAACAAGCTATTATTGAAAAACTTGGGATAATAGAAAAACCAATCCCCGGTAAAGAGGATGGCACTCAAGAAATGGGAGTCAAAGCAGCTTTAGATGCTCTAGAAAGAACTGGATTAGATCCAAAGGAAATAGATTTAATTCTATGCATTGGAGAAGAATGGAAAGAATATCCTCTGACAACATCTGGCATATATATTCAAGAAAAAATTGGCGCTGAAAATGCTTGGGCAATAGATGTCCAACAGAGATGCTGTTCAACTGTTTCTGCTATGAAGATAGCAAAAGATATGATGATGGCAGATGAGGAAATAAATACAGTCATGATAGTTGGTGGCTATAGAAATGGAGATTTTGTAGATTATACTGACAAAGATATGTCTATGATGTATAACTTAGCTGCTGGCGGGGGAGCTATAATTTTAAAGAAAAATTTAAACAGGAATGTACTTTTAGGCACGCATATAGTAACTGATGGTTCAATGGCTAGAGATGCAGGAGTCGAATATGGTGGTATTGAAAAGCCAATAACAAAAGAAAATGTAGACATTGCATATAAATCTCTTAGGTTATTTGATGCAAAGCATATGAAGGATAGATTAAATGAAGTATCATTAAAAAATTGGTATCATTGCATAGATAGAGCTTTTGAAAAATCTAACCTTAGCAAAGACGAATTAGGGTATCTGGCAGTATTGCATTTTAAATATTCTCAACATAAGGCTATGCTTGAACATCTTGGACTTTCTGAAGAACAGACTATTTATCTATCGCATTATGGGCATATTGGGCAAATTGATCAAATACTTTCACTTCAATTAGGGTTAGAACAAGGAAAGATTAAAGACGGAACAGTAATATCTATGATTGCAGCAGGAATTGGATATGCCTGGGCAGCAAACGTTATAAAATGGGGCGAATGGGAGGACTAGCAATGGATTTTGAAAAGATATACAAAAGTAAATTAGTTACAGTTGAAGAAGCATTGAGTTTAGTTAAATCAGACTATAATTTAGTTTCAGCATTGGCAGCTGCTGAGCCAAGAGAATTTTTGTCAAATCTTCATACTATCGCAGACAGAGTGAAAAATGTTAATGTTTCTACTTGTTTACCCCTAGGGGATTATGAGTATTTTATGAATCCAAAGTATAAAGAAAGCTTTACAATGGATGGATGGTTTTTTACTCCAGCCACGAGAAAAGCCCACAAGAATGGAAATGTTTCATTCATTCCAAATCATTTGCATTTAGCCGCTAAAAAAAGGATTTTCCATAGAAAGCCAAATATTTTTTTAGGTACAGGAGCACCGATGGATAAACATGGTTTCATATCACTTTCACTAAGTTCAACCTATGAAAGAGAAATGATTGAAGCTAGTGACATCGTAATAATTGAGATAAATCCTAAAATGCCAAGAACTTTTGGGGACACAGTAATTCATGTAAACGATATAGATTATATAATTGAGGCTGATTATCAAGTTCCTGAATTAGAAATTGTAGAACCATCTGAGAAAGACACGATCATTGGAAGATATATTGCAGAACTCATAGAAGATGGCTCTACTATTCAGTTAGGAATTGGTGGGATACCAAATGCAGTAGCAAAAGAACTCATGCATAAAAAAGATTTGGGAATTCATACTGAGATGCTTACAGATGGCATGGTTGATTTATATAATGCTGGAGTTATTACTGGAAGATACAAGACTTTGATGCCTGGGAAAATGGTAACTACATTTGTGCTTGGAACAAAAAAACTTTATGATTTTGTGGATGATAATCCAGGAGTTAATGTTATGAGAGGATCTTGGGTGAACGATCCATATATAATTGGACAAAACTACAAGATGGTGTCTATCAACACTACTATAGAAATAGATTTAACTGGTCAATGTGCATCTGAATCTATAGGGCATACACAGTTTAGCGGTACAGGGGGACAAGCTGACACCGCAATTGGTGCGCAAAATTCAGTTGGAGGGAAATCAATCATAGCACTTTATTCTACTGCAAATGTAAGAGTTGATGGTTCGGATGAAAGAAAGACTATTTCTAAAATCGTACCAGCTTTAACTAAAGGTGCTGCTGTTTCACTATCTCGAAATGATGTGGACTATGTAGTAACAGAATATGGGATTGCATCTCTTAGAGGAACATCGATAAGGGAAAGAGTTAAGGCTCTGATAAATATTGCACATCCTGATTTTAGAGAAGAATTACAAAGACAAGCTAATGAATTCATGATTTGGTAGAAAGGAAGGCCTAAGATGCCAAGTGTAAAAATAAATGGATATGACATATATTTTGAAGTTTATGGAGAAGGGGAGCCAATTGTATTATTAAATGGCATAATGATGTCAACATCAAGCTGGACTAGTTTCATAGATGTATTTAGTAAAAACAACAAATTAGTGTTAATTGATTTTTTAGATCAGGGAAAATCACAAAAAGCAAACGAACCTTATTCTCAAGACCTTCAAGCAGATATTGTAAAAGGTGTAATAGAAGAATTGCATTTAGATAAGATACATCTTGTTGGTGTTTCATATGGAGGAGAAGTTGCATTAAAATTTGCATTAAAATATCAAAATAAATTATCGTCTCTAATAGTTGCTAATACAACAAGTTATACCACACACTTGTTAAAAGATGTGGGCAAATGCTGGAATTATACAGCAAAAAATCATGACGGAAGAGCTTTTTTTAAGGCTACAATGCCGTTTATATATTCAGTAGAATTTTACGAAGAAAATATTGAGTGGCTTAAAAAAAGAGAGGATATGTTTGTAACGATATTTGATGATGAGTGGTATGAAGCATATGTAAGATTAGTAGACAGTGCTGAAAATTTGGACATAAGAGAAGAAATAAAAGAAATTGAAGTTCCTACTCTTATTATAAGCTCAGAATATGACATAACCACTCCTATTAGATATCAAAAGATAATTCACGAAAAAATAAAAAATTCAAAGTGGGTGTTGATAAAAGGAAGTGGGCATGCAAGCATGTATGAAAAACCACATGAATTTAGTTCTAGTGTATTAGGATTTATAAACACCTACAATGAAGAAATAAAAATAGTCTAAAGGGGTGAGAATTAATGGACATATTCGTACAAATATTGCTCAACAGTTTAGAAACGGGAGGAATATATGCTCTGGCAGCTTTGGGTATAATACTCATCTTCAGGACATCGGTAACCACAAACTTTGCTCAGGGAACAATTAGTATGTTCAGTGCTTTTTTCGCAACAATCGTGTTAATGATAACTGGCATATCATCAATACTAGCAGCAGTTGTCGGCATGATATTTGCGTTAATACTAGGTATATTGGTAGATTTTTTCGTAATATCAAGAGCTCAGAAAGTAAACCCTGTTTCAAAGCAGATAATAACCTTAGGTCTAATCATGATATTTCTTGGGCTAGCTCCAATGCTTTTTGGAACTGATCCATTACAATTTCCTAGATTTATTTACGGTTCTCACAGCTTTTTTGGGGCAACGATATCATATAATGCGATATTTAATATTATAGTTGGCTTGATACTGATGGGAATTTTATTCTTCGCTTTGCAGAAAACGAAATGGGGGCTTTCAGTAAGAGCAACTGCATCAAATGATATAGTCGCTAGAATGATGGGGATTCCGACAGCATCGGTAACTAGAGCATCTTGGGCAATAGCAGCTTCTTTAGGAACATTAGCTGCATTGATGTTAGCGCCTACAAATAGCGTAAATCTATCTATGATGGACACAGTGCAAGTAACAGCATTATTAGCATGCATTTTAGGAGGATTTACTTCCTTTTATGGAGCTGTTATAGCTGCTTATTTGATAGGTTTTGCAAGCAATTTGATATCATTTTATATATCGTCGATTTGGAGTGATTCAATTTTATATTTACTAATATTGATAATTATATTGATTAAACCTACTGGCCTATTTGGCAAAAAAGTAGTAAAGAAAGTTTAGAGGTGAGAAAATGAATAATAAATTAACTAACTTTTACAAATTACACAAGCCATATACTCAATTTTTATTATTTGGTATCATTCTTTCTTTCTTGCCTCTGTTAGTAAGCTTAGGGATTGTTAAATACTCACTTTTGACTACCGTTGCTAGTATATTGATATATTCAATAGTTGCATTAGGATTAAATTTACTTCTAGGTTATTCTGGATTAATATCTCTTGGAACAGCAGGATTTATGGGGATGGGGACTTACCTAACAGCATTTATAACAGCTGATTTAGGTTTGCCTTTTGAATTGGCACTGATAATATCAGTTGCTGTACCTATGCTTATAGGGGTTTTAACCGGTTTAGTGTCTTTAAGGATAGAGGGATATTATTTAGCGATTGCAACTCTAGCTATATCTGAAATCTTAAGAAAAGTTTTTATTGAGTTTGACTTTATTACAAATGGATTTTCAGGCAAACAAGCACAATATCCTAAATTATTAGGTTTTTTGCAGCTAGATAGAAATGGGACATATATACTGATAGTCTTCTTTTTAATACTTGTAATGGTAATGATGCACAATCTAGTAAACAGCCATACGGGAAGAGCACTTTCTACTATGAGAGGCAGTGAAGCAGCTGCTAGTGCAATGGGGGTAAATATCTATAGACATAGGCTTTTATCTTTTGCTATAGCTGTAGCCTTTTCAGCATTAGGTGGAGTATTGTATATGCACTTTGTTAGATACACATATCCTAATGCTTGGATTTTGATGTTATCATTAAACATTCTAGCTGTTATAGTAATTGGTGGAATTAGAAGCATATCAGGTACTGTATTAGGTGCATTTATAGTTTTTGGAGTTCCAGATTTAATTTTGAAAAGATTGCCAGTCATAGGAAGTATCGACGGTGCAGCATATATATTTAATGGAGTATTGATAATATTAGTTATTTTGTTTTACCCTAATGGTTTAATTAACATTAGGTATGACATTCAGAGAAATTTACGAAAGCTTTTTAAGAAAGGAGAGGAAATCAATGGATAATATGAATAATAAAGTACTCAAGATTGAGAACCTCTCCATTGCTTTTGGCGGCTTAAAGGCAGTAGATGATTTATCCTTCGACATTAATGAAGGTGAGATATTTGGGCTAATTGGGCCAAATGGAGCAGGAAAAACAACTGTGTTTAATTGCATTACACAGTTTTACAAGCCTGATGAAGGGAAGATTTATTTTAAGAATAATAAAGGTGAAGTAGAAGATTTAGTTGGAGTAAAAACTCATGAGATAATAGGAAAAGGCCTAGTAAGAACATTCCAAAACATTGAACTAATAAGGGAATTGACTGTAGTTGAAAATGTAATGGTAGGAGCTCATATTGATTTTAAGGCTTCATTATTTAATCAATTCTTTAGATTAAAAAAGACTAGGGAAGAAGAGGCAAAAATAAGGAAAAGAGCAGAAGATATACTAGATCACATGGGGCTTTTAGCAATAAAGGATATGTTAACAGCAGGGCAACCTTATGGAGTTCTTAAAAAAATTGAACTAGCAAGAGCTTTGATGCTAAATCCAAAATTAATAATTTTAGATGAACCTGCAGCGGGCTTAAACGATACAGAGACACTCTCTCTAGTTAACTTAATAAGAGAAATAAGAGATGAGAGAAATTGTTCAATACTGTTGATAGAACATGATATGAAATTTGTAAATGGTTTATGTGATAGAATATGTGCTATCAACTTTGGAAAGCTTCTTGCGATTGGAACTCCTCAAGAAATTCAAAAAAATCAGGAAGTCCAAATTGCCTATCTTGGAAAGGAGGACGACTAATGAATGAGTGTCTTGGAATTAAAAATTTAAAGGTCAATTATGGAAGTATAGAAGCTCTAAAAGGTATAGACATATCAGTTAAAGAGGGGCAGATAGTTGCACTTCTTGGCGCAAATGGAGCAGGTAAAACCACTACATTGAGAAAGATTTCTGGCATATTGGAAGCCAAAAGTGGAAATGTACAATTCTTCGGAGAAGATATTACTAATTTGCCACCTCATAAAATTGCTGCAAAAGGGATTATTCAGTCTCCAGAAGGAAGGCAAGTATTTAGAGATCTGACTGTTGAAGAAAATCTAATGGTGGGGGCCTATACCGTTAAGAGCAATAAAGAGGTAAAAAATAATTTCGAAAGAGTTTATTCTTATTTTCCTGCATTAAAAGAAAGGAAAAATCAGATATCTGCGACATTATCTGGTGGAGAGCAACAAATGCTAGCTATAGGAAGAGCTTTAATGGGTAGTCCCAAGCTTTTATTATTAGATGAGCCATCCCTAGGGCTTGCGCCCTTGATTGTAAAAAATATATTTCAAATCATTAAAGAAATCAGAAATGATGGGACGACAGTATTATTAGTTGAGCAGAATGCATTACAAACACTTAAAATAGCTGATTATGCTTATGTGTTAGAAGTAGGCAAAATCGGGATGGAAGGGAGTGCTGAAGAGCTTAGAAATGATAGTACATTAATTGAAGTTTATTTGGGAGGAAAAAATTAAAAAATGGAGGTATTAAAATGAATAAAAGAATTTCTATTATCTTGGTTTTAGCAATGCTTTTGTCAACATTAGCCGGATGTACAGGTGGTAATGAATTAGCGCAAGGTGTTACAGATACTACAGTAAAAGTAGGAAACACTGCAGCTACTTCTGGTGCTTTTGCAGCAGTAGGGGTACCTTTTAATGCAGGTATAGAAGCGTATTTTAAAATGGTAAATGATGCAGGTGGAGTAGATGGAAGAAAAATTGAATTTGTCCACTATGATGATGAGTTTGACCCAATAAAGGCGACTACATTTACTGAAAGACTAATAAATGATGACAAAGTGTTTGCTATTGTTGGACACTTTGGAACACCAACTATAGGAGCAACATTAGATTTACTAAAAGAAACAGGAATACCAGCAGTTTATTTTGCTGCAGGGATAGCAGCTTTATATAATGAAGATGCTACTACTCCTGAAAAAGGTAAAGGATTATTCCCAGTACAACCTATTTATGTAACAGAAGGAAGATTAATAGTTGCTAGAGCAATAGAAGAACACAATGCTAAAAAAATAGGTGTAATCTACACAAATGATGATGCTGGTAAAGATTTATTAGCTGGTGTAGAAAATCAAGTAGAAAAACTAGGTGGAGATTACGTTGTTGTAAAAGAGCAAGTAAATCCAGGAGCAACAGATGTATCAAGCCAAGCATTAAAGATGAAAAATGAAAATGTTGATGTAATAGTAGCTGCATCTATTCAAGCAACACTTCCAACAATCATAAAGGGACTAATAGCTCAAGGAGTTAACAAACCTGTATTTACAACATATTCAAATGCAGATGCTACAACAATAGCTAACTTCCAAGCTGATTATGCGACTGCTGCAAACAAATTCCCTATATATTCAAATGCATGGGTAGATTTGAGCAATCAAGAAGAAGTAGATGAATTTGTACAAGGAATGACAAACTTCGGTAAACCTGAGTATGCTGCAAATGCGTTTTCAATGGCAGGATGGATTGCTGGATATTTCTTCGTAGAAGGTCTTAGAAGAGTTGAGGGAGAAACACTTAATTGGGAAAATTATATAAATGGAATGGAAAAAGAACCATTTAAAATACCAATGGGTGGAACAGTTGATTTTGCTAATGGCAAGAGATTAGGTACTCAAGCAATGTCATTGTTGAAAGTATCAGATGATGGCTCAGCTTGGGAAGTTGTAAAACCTGTAGAAGATTTAAATGTTATATTAGATAGAGTTCAATAGAAAATGAAAAGCCGCATGATTAGTCATGCGGCTTTATATTAGATACCTAGTACTTCCTCAACTGGAGTATAAGGCATATCAAATGCTTCTGCTACTGATTTATAAACAATCTTACCATCTATAACATTTGCACCTTTTCTCAATGGTTCCTCATCTATCAAAGCTTTTTTCCATCCTTTGTTGGCAATTCTAACTGCATATGGTAAAGTTACATTTGTCAATGCAAAGGTTGATGTTCTAGGAACAGCACCAGGAATATTTGCAACTGCATAATGAATTACATCGTGTTTTACAAATATTGGATCAGCATGAGTAGTAGCATGATCTATAGTTTCAACACAACCACCTTGGTCTATAGCCACATCGACTATTACACTTCCTGGCTCCATTTGTTTAACCATTTCTTCGGTTATTAATTTAGGAGCTTTTGCCCCAGGGATAAGAACGCCGCCTACAACTAAATCTGCTGTCTTGATAACTTGAGTTAAGTTGTAATTATTTGAATACAAGGTTTCAATGCTTCCCATAAACACTTCATTTAGATATCTTAATCTATCAACATTGATATCTACAACAGTAACTCTTGCCCCAAGACCAACAGCTCTTCTAAGTGCTGCTGTTCCAACAATACCAGCACCTACTATAACTATATGAGCTGGAGGAACACCTGTTACCCCGTCTACTAAAACACCTTTTCCACCTTTTGATTTTTCTAGGTAAATTGAGCCTTCTTGAATAGCCATTCTACCAGCTACCTCACTCATAGGTGTCAATAAAGGCAATGATCTATCTGGATTTTGTACTGTTTCATATGCGATTGCTACTACACCTGATTTAGCAAGTTCTTTTGTCAATTCTTCATCTGCTGCTAAATGGAGATATGTGAATATTATCAAATCTTTTCTAAAGTACTGATACTCTGAAGGAAGTGGTTCTTTTACCTTCATTATCATATCTGCTTGTTCCCAAACCATTTTAGCTTCAGGGAGTATTTCAGCCCCTTGTGCTTTGTAAGATTCATCACTAAAACCTGAACCTAGACCAGCATTTGTTTCAACTAATACTTTGTGCCCAGCTCTTACAAGTGCATCAACACCAGCAGGTGTTATAGCGACACGATTTTCTTGAGCTTTTATTTCTTTAGGGACTCCTACAATCATTTATAAAGCCTCCTTTATTATTTATAATAACGTTTGCTTAAATTATATCACATTTTTAAAAAAATAGTAGTCAAATTGATAAAATTATCAATAATTTAACAAAGTGTTATTCTAATCAAAAAGCTTATCAAGGTAAGGCCTTACAATTCGGATAAGAGAGGTTGCGACAACTAGGCCACAAGCTATAGCAATTGCAACAAAAATAGATTCTAAGCCTGTACTTAAAGCATTTGAAATATCGTTATTTAGAATATGAAACATTGTATAATATATTCCGTATCCAGGTACAAATGGGATAATCGCTGGAATTATAAATAAAGTAGCAGGTTGTTTATTATAAACTGCAAGCATCTCTCCCAATAAACCTACAAATAAAGACCCTATTAGTGGGGGAAGCACGAAATTAGAATTTAAGTTTTGGATAAAGTAAAATATCAACCAGCCTAACATTCCATTTATGCTTGCTAATAGAATTAAACGTTTAGGAGTATTGAATATTACAGCAAACCCAAACACACTGAAGAAAGAAAGCAAAATTTGTATTAAAAAGTTCATGAATGGCCTCCTATATAAAAGCAAATGAAATTTGTAATGCTATACCTACACCAAATGCCAGAGCTATAGCTATAAAAATTGCTTCAAGGATTTTTGCTCCACCTGCTACTAATTCACCTGAAATCAAGTCTCTAATGCCATTAGTTAAAGCTACTCCAGGAACTAACGGCATTAATGGACCAATAATTATTCTGTTATATTCTAAATTCAGCCCCAATTTACTGAATATATAATAAGATAAAACTCCCATGCTCGCAACTAAAAAGCCGCCTATTATATTTCTGATAAAGAAGTTAGGATTGAACTTTGATAATCTTTTTAAAATAAAACCTACAAACAAAGATATTGAAAAAGCTAAAAAAATCTCTAAAAATGTTCCTCCAGTTAAACCTGTAAATAGACCCCCAGCTAAACCTGTGAAAAACAAAGTCGTTTTATTTGAAAATTGAGGAATATCTGTAAGGCTTGTTATAAGGATATCTAACTCTTCATCGCTTAAATCATTTTGAGTATATATTCGTGAAAAAGAGTTTGCTCTTGATATAGCTTCTAAGTTTAGTTTATAGGAACGAACTCTTTCTAAATGGGTTATTGATTTGACACTAGATTTTGTACTAACAATTATTCCTGTTGGCAATACAAAGACATCAACTTTAGAATCTATTTTAGAAGAAATCATTCTTTCTATAGTCTCTTCAACTCGATATATCTCAGCCCCACTTTCAAGCATCAATTTACCTACATTTATAGCAAGATTTATTATAAAATTTTCATCATGAGAATTCATATTAAACACCTTTCTAAAAATTATATTGATATTTTATCACAACATATTTAATTTGATAATAAAGTAAGTTTATTTTTATAATAGGTTAAAAAAATGCAATTATCTCCGATATTAAACTTAGGCTATTATAGTTATCTTAAGGGGGATTAAAATGGGGGTTTTTAACAGATCAATTAGAACAAGAATAATAAGTGGATTTTTATTAATTTCATTTTTTACTATTATTGTTGGTTCGGTAGCATTATATAGCATCAATGAAATTCAGAAGAATGATGATAGACTTTATAATGATAACACAGTTCCCCTTGGTGAATTGGTAATCATGGTAGAATCGTTTTTAACTATGCAAAGTGAAGTAAAAGACATTTTAATTGTAGGACAAATGGCTGTAATAGATGAAAAATCTATTCAAAGTAAAAATGATCAATTTAATAAATTACTTGAAAATTATGCAAAATCTGCTGACACAACTGAAGAAATTGAAGCTATCAATCAATTAAGATCTTATAAAGCTCAATATGATGAGGTGATAAATAAAATAATTAACTTTTCAAAAGCAAACAAACCAAATGAAGCTAAAATTTTAATGTTTGGAGAAGCAAAGGAATTAGAAAAAAAAATTACAGATACATACACTTATTTAATGACAACAAAGATAACTCAAGCAAGAATTGCATCTGAAACCAACAAAGAAATTGCTAATAGAGATCTTTTAATCACTTCAATCATACTGGTAGCATCAATTATTTGTTCGGTATTTTTAGGATTTATGATTTCATCTAACATAGTAAAGCCTATCAAGTCATTGCAAAAAGCTACCAATTTAATGGCTGACGGAGATTTTAGTTTTCAATTTGAGGATAATTATGGATTGAGAAAAGATGAAATAGGAATTTTAGTTAACAATTTTAAAACAATGACACAGAAAATAAATATGTTAATTGAAGAGATTGAATTATCAGTTGAAAAGACTACGGATGCTAGTGAGCTTTTATCTAAGGAAATAGGGTTGGTTTCTGAACAAGGAGTTAATATAAATAATTCTATAAATCAAATAGCTGCTGGTATGGAGGAAACAAGTGCTTCAGTTGAACAGATAGCTTCATCTTCTGACATGATATCAGAAAAAACAAAGGAATTATTAACAAATGCTCAACTAGGAGAAGAAAAAGGCAAAGAAATTGAAGAAAGAGCAAAAGAAATGTTGGAAACAGCTATAAAATCCAAAAAAAATGCTAGAGAAATCTATTTAGAAAAGCAAAAAATGATAATGGAATCAGTAGAAGAATCAAAGGTAGTTGAAGAGATAGCTAAAATGACAGATATTATTTCTGAAATAGCTAATCAAACGGATCTTTTGGCATTAAATGCAGCTATAGAAGCAGCAAGAGCAGGAGAAGCTGGAAGAGGATTTTCGGTAGTAGCTGATGAGATAAGAAAATTGGCAGAGAACTCAGAGCAAACCACATCGAAAATAAAACAAATCATCGATAAGGTAAATAAATCTGTAGAAAGTTTGGCACATAATGCAGAAGAAGTACTAAAATTCATTGATGAAGATGTTACAAACGATTATGACAAATTAGAGAACACAGGCAATTTATATTTTGAAGATGCGCAGTTTGTAAAAGAACTGACAAAAGATTTTTCACAAAAAACTTCAGATATTTCATTTTCTGTAGAGGAAATTGGAGCATCTATTGATTCAGTAGCAGCGGTTATAGAAGAAGCAAATGCATCAAGTCAGGAAATCAGCTTAGGAAGTGAAGAAACTGCAAATTCGCTATTAAAAATCAAACAGAAAGCAGAAGAACAAAGAGAAATGGCTAATAAATTGAGTAAACTCCTTCAGCAATTTAAAATTTAAAATGGAGATGAAATAATTTATGAAGAAAAAAGAAAGAAAAGCATCAGAAAAAAAGGAAAAAGCTTCTAAATCAATCAGTAGAAAAATATCAACTGTAATGATCTTAATTACAATTCTTTCTATTGTATTGGTTGGGGGAATAAACTACTATAATTCATATAATCTATATGAAGAAAAATTATTGGATTCAAGCTACCAAACTCTTGAGTATATTGAGTTAAGCATAGACAACTATCTCATAGACATAGAAAAGCAACTCAAAGTATTAGCTAAAGACGATAAAGTCGTGGGATATTTCAATGGTGAATTAACTGAAGAAGAATTCATGAATAAACTTAAGGATTACAAAGACTTAGATAAAAATACATTAACTGTCTATTTTGGAACTTCAGATAAAAGGATGGCACTTTTTCCCAAAGTTCCACTTACTAATTATGACCCAACTATAAGAGAATGGTATACTACAGCAGAAGCTAATAGAGACAATGTAATATGGGTAAACCCATATGTAGATGCGGGAACTGGTAAAATAGTAATATCTGCGGCTAAAGCGGTACTAGATAACAATAACCTGATAGGGGTTGTTGGAATAGATATTGATTTATCAGTATTGTCTAATCAATTAACTAATCTTGTTATAGGTAATTCTGGGAATATTATAATAACAGATCCAAACGGAGTAAATTTGATAGCAAAAGATCAAGAATCAATTGGTAAACAGACTATTTTGGATTTGAAACTATGGGAAGATATGAAAGTTAAGGCTGATGGGTTTTCTAACTATAAAGATCCTTCAGGAGAAAATTTCTATGGCGTGTTTAGCACAAATCAGAGGACTGGCTGGAGAATAGCAGCTCTCATACCAGAAACCGAATTGACATCTAAAATGAGCGTATTATTAATAAATACTTTAATAGTAGCAATATTAACCATATTAATAGCTAGCATTACAACTTATATTATTAGCAAAGATATAAACAAAAAAGTAAAACATCTACAAAAATCTTTTGAAATAGTAGCAGAAGGCAATTTAAATGCAGATGTTAAAATTGAATCTAAAGACGAATTTGGCATGATTTCAATGAGCTTTGAGAATATGCTAAAAAAGATAAGAGAAGCATTAAAAAAAGTATCGGATTCATCTGAGGATGTCGTAGAAGCATCAGATATGATTTTAGATATGACAAAAGAATCAAATTCCGCACTTAACGAAGTATCTCAAACTATATACGAGATTGCAAAGGGGAGTCAGGAACAAGCTGAGGATATAGAAAAAAATTCTCAAAACATCTTAGAGTTTTCCAAAGTCCTTGATAATGTTTCTGAATCAATAGAAGCAGTAAATGAGCTCTCAAAGCAGACAAATGAGTATAGCAACTTAGGCTTGATGAAAGTAGAAGAATTGACAGATAAAGCTAAGAAAACTGAGGAATCAACAAAATTAACTAATGAAATAATAACTGATGTAAAAAATAACGCTAATGAAATAAATATAATAACTGATACAATAAATCAAATTGCTGAACAAACAAATCTATTAGCTTTAAATGCGGCAATTGAAGCAGCTAGAGCAGGAGAAGCAGGAAGAGGGTTTTCTGTGGTAGCCGAAGAGATAAGAAAACTTGCAGAAAAATCACAAAATGCTACAAAAGATATTGCTAATTTGATAAAATCAATGAATGACAGATCTGATGAAGCTGTAGTAGCTATGGCAAAAGCAAAAGAAGTGGTAAATGAACAAGTGGATACTGTAGAAAGCACAAAAGATGCCTTTATCCGTATACTTGATTCTATAAATTCATTAAGCGAAAAGGTTAGTGGCATAGCTGATCTTGTTGTAGATTTAAAGAATAGAAAAAATGAAATTTTAGAAAACACTCAAAATATTTCAGCAGTATCAGAAGAAATTAGTGCAAGCACACAAGAAGTATCGGCATCTGCTGAGGAGATAACTGCAACCACTGCAAGTTTTGTTGAATATGCAGAGAAGCTTAAAGAAATATCGAATCAGCTTAAAAAATTGATTTCAAACTTTCAAATTTAAAAAATAATTACTGGAGGGACATATGGAACAGTATATAATTTTCATTTTAAACAATCAGAGATATGCAATAGACATATCGAATATAGATAGAATAATTGATTTTTCTGAACCCAAAAAAATCCCTGAAACATATGATTATGTTCTTGGTGTCATTAATTATGATGATAAGATCTTACC
Organism: Tissierellales bacterium; assembly: GCA_014360205.1. Classification (GTDB taxonomy): domain Bacteria; phylum Bacillota; class Clostridia; order Tissierellales; family Tissierellaceae; genus Soehngenia. Next base: position 164,923 of record JACIXZ010000003.1, on the reverse strand, counting down.
AATAATTGATTTAACTAAAAAATTATATGGGATTAATATTAGATTTAGCTTAAAAAACAAAGTTATAGTGACAATGTGGAAATCAAGGATGCTAGGTTTTTTAGTGGAGGATATCGAAGGGATAGAAAGATTTGATTCAAAACAAGTTGAATTAAATCATGAACAGTATGAGATATCTAAAAAATATATCAATGGATTTATAAAAACAGAGGATGACATCATAATTATTTTAAATATTCAAAAATTGTTTGATTATGAGCAAGAGATTGAACTATTAGATATTGAAGAAAAAATTGATGAGCTCAAATAATTGAAAGAGGATTAATAGATGGTTGAAACTATAAAAGTAGGAATTTCTGATTATAAAATATCTACATCACCCAATATTTTGATGACATTAGGACTTGGCTCGTGTGTTGGGATTGCAATATATGATAGCATAAACAAAGTAGGCGGGCTAAGTCATATACTTTTACCCGATAGCACTAGTTTTAGTAGAAATGTAAAAGAAGAGAAATTTGCAAATTTAGCTATCCCGAAAATGGTAAAAGAATTAAAAACTAAATATGCAAGCACAAACCTTACAGCAAAAATAGCGGGTGGTGCAAGCATGTTTGAGTTTACTTTTAAAGGCATAGAAAACGGGATAGGCGAACAGAATGTTATAGCTGTTAAGAGGATACTAAATGAACTAGGGATTCCTATAATTGCTGCACATACTGGGGGGAGTTCAGGAAGAACTATGATTGTAGATTTAAGTGATTTCACAGTGACAATAAAGTCTGCAAACAGTGAAACAATAACTATATAGATAGGAGTAAAATATGGCGATAAAGCTTTTAGTTGTTGATGATTCAGCTTTTATGAGAAAAATCATCTCAGATATGCTAAGGGATATAAATGAAATAACTATAGTTGGAACAGCTAGGAATGGAAAAGATGCGCTAGAACTCATTCCACAATTAAGACCTGATGTAGTAAGTCTTGATGTAGAAATGCCAATATTGAATGGGCTAAAAACTCTAGAGATTATAAAGGAAAAATATGATATTCCTGTAATTATGCTAAGTTCTAATACGAACTCTGAAGTAACAATAGAGGCTCTAGAAAAGGGTGCATTTGATTTTATAGAAAAGCCTAAGAATATAAATGAGAACTTAGAAGACTTAAGAAATGACTTAGCAAGTAAAATTTTAGCTAGTGTTTTAAAGAAAAAACAAGGTAAAGAAATAAATGTTTTTCAGAAGTATAACCAAAATAGAATTTCAAAAAATAAAAGTAATATTCTAATTAAAGCTATTGCTATAGGGGCTTCTACTGGTGGACCTAAAGCTTTGGTGAGTCTGGTTAGAGAGTTACCAGGAGATATGGGGGTACCAATATTTATTGTACAGCATATGCCTGCTGGTTTTACTACATCTTTAGCTGCAAGAATGGATATGGAGTCAAAATTAAAAGTAGTAGAAAGTAAAGATGGTATGGATATTGAAAAAAACATAGTTTATTTAGCGCCGGGGGATTTTCATATGACAATAGAAAATAAGAAAATCAGACTGGATAAACGCGAAAGACTAAATGGGGTTAGACCTTCGGTGGATTATCTTTTCGCATCAGCAGCAGAAATTTATAAAGAAAATTTGCTGGGCATCATATTAACCGGGATGGGTAAAGATGGATCTACGGGAATGAAAAGGATAAAAGATTTAAATGGTTATACAATAGCTCAAGATAAAGAGAGCAGCACTATTTTCGGTATGCCACAAAGTGCGATAAAATTGGGAGTAGTAGACGAGATATTAAGCCTAGACGAAATTCCCAACAGAATAATAGAATTATTGAGGTGAAACCATGGAAAATGAATTCGATTATTTTTATGATTTTGTGTACAGGGAACTCAATATAAATTTGCGTTATTATAAGGATACACAAATGCAAAGAAGAATACTCTCTGTGATGCGAAAATCAGGAGCTACTAACATGGTAGAATATTCTAAACTAATCAACAAAGATGAAAAGATAAGAAAAGAGTTTATTGACCAAGTGACAATAAATGTTACGGAATTTTTTAGAAATAAAGATATGTTTGAACAACTTGAAAACTTAATTGTAAAAGAACTAAGTTTAAAATTTAGCAAATTAAAGATCTGGAGTGCAGCGTGTTCTAATGGTTCAGAACCTTACAGCATTTGTATCATGTTGGATAGAAACAATTTATTAAACAAGGCTGAAATATTAGCCACAGATATAGACAATGAAATGCTGACTAAAGCAAAAAAAGGGATATACAAAGAAAGTGAACTTAAGGGGCTTGATGATAGTCAAAAGAAAAAGTATTTTACTAAAGAAGGAGAGGACTATAGAATATCAGATATCTTTTCAAAGAAAGTCATTTTTAAAAAGCATGATTTGTTATTAGATAAGTACGAAAAAGATTGCCATTTAATAATCTGTAGAAATGTAACTATCTATTTTAAACCAGATGTAAAAGATGAAGTATATAAAAAATTTAGTGAATCTTTAGTAAGTGGTGGATTATTGTTCATCGGAGCCACAGAAGGAATTTACAACCCAAGAGAGTTTGGACTTAAAAAGGTAGCAACTTGTATATACGAAAAAATGTGATATAGAGGTGAGAGTAGAAGTGGATGACAACAGCAAATACAAAGAGTTGTTTTTTGAAGAAACTGAGGAGTATTTACAGCTGCTTAATGATAATATGCTAAGAATTGAACAAGACATAAATGATATAGCTTCTTTGGAGGAAATGTTTAGAGCAGCTCATAGTTTAAAAGGGATGGCTGCAACTATGGGTTATAAATCGATGACGGATTTAACTCATAGAATGGAAAGCTTGTTAGGTTTATTAAAAAGTGGGGAAAGCTTTGAAGAAAACAATATTATCAATTTAATTTTCAGGTGTTTAGATAAACTTACTGAAATCGTTGAAGACTTGAAAAATGACAAAGATAATACTTATGTACAAGATATAATCGAAGAATTAGAACAAGTAATCTCAAAAGACAATACACCTAAGAATGTAAAAAAAGAAGAATTGGAAGATTTTACATTATCGGATACAGACTATAATGTAATAAAGAGTGCGTATGAAAGAGGATACAATGCTTACGCAATAGATGTAACTGTAGATGATGGCTGTGTATTAAAAGGACCAAGAGCATATCTTGTAATAAATAATTTAGAAAAAATAGGCGATGTTATATATACTTATCCAGATGCTCAAAGTTTAGAGAATGGGGAATACAATAAAACATTTAGACTTATACTGTTGACTAAGGAAACGATTGAGGACATTAAAGAAAAAATAGAAAACATTTCAGAAATAGAAAATGTAGAAATAATTGAAATTCAACCCAATTATTCTATTGAAGAAAACAATAGTAAAGAAAACATCAAAGAAAACAAGAAAGTAGAAACTAAACTATCTAATAACACTAATTTAAATCAATCAATAAGAGTAGATATTCAAAAATTAGACAGTTTTATGAACCTTGTTTCTGAATTAGTAATCTATAGAACTAGACTTGAAGATGTCAGCAAGAGAACAGATATAAATGAAATAGATGAACCTTTAAGCCATGTGGCAAGAATTACATCAGAGCTTCAAGACTTGGTTTTAAAAATAAGAATGCAGCCAGTTAGCGTTGTTTTCAATAGATTTCCAAGGATGATAAGAGATTTATCAAAAGAATTGAATAAAAAAATCAATTTAATTATCGAAGGTGAAGAAACAGAACTTGATAGAACAGTAGTTTCTGAGCTTAGCGAACCACTTATCCATTTAATTAGAAATGCTGCAGACCATGGAATTGAACCTGTTGAGACAAGGAAAAAATTAAATAAGCCAGAAGAAGGAGAAATTAAACTAAATGCTTATCAGGAAGGAAATCGAGTTATAATTGTCGTTTCTGATGATGGAGCAGGCATAAATACTCAAGCAATAAAGGAAACAGCAGAAAGAAGAGGCATTAATACTGAAAATTTAACTGAAGAAGATTTACTACAACTTATATTTGATCAAGGTTTTTCGACAGCTAAGGTAGTCACAGATGTATCAGGTAGAGGAGTAGGGATGGATGTTGTCAAACAAAAGATAAGTTCACTTGGAGGGACAATCGAAGTAATAAGTGAATTGAATAAAGGGACATCTTTTATCATAAAATTACCTTTAACATTATCTATAATTCAAGCTTTGCTAGTAAAAATAGGAGGAGAAACTTTTGCTATTCCTTTGGGTATTATTGAAAAGGTTGTAAAAATAGAAGAAAAGGAAATATTAAAATCTCAGCTTAGCGAGCTTTATATGTATAGAGAGATGGCCGTTCCAGTAGTAAGGATAAACCAGAAATTAGGATTAGAAAAATCCGGAGAGAATCAGCATTTAATTCTAACACTTTTAGGAGATCAATATTATGGGTTGTTAGTCGATGAATTAATAGGCCAGCAAGAAATTGTTATAAAGAAATTAAATGGAATTCTTGGAAAGATGAAAGAATATCTAGGGGCAACCATACTAGGAAATGGTGATATTACTTTGATTTTGGATGTCGGAAGTATATGCATGAGATTGTAAAATCCAAAAATTATTTTAGGAAGGAAGATATATAAATGGCAAAAAGAGTTTTAGTTGTTGATGATGCAATTTTTATGAGAATGAAATTAAAAGATATTTTAGAAAAAAATGGGTTTGAAGTAGTTGCAGAGGCTCAGAATGGTATTGAAGCTATAGAAAAATACAAAGCAGAAAAACCGGATTTAGTGACTATGGATATTACTATGCCTGAAATGGATGGGATATCAGCATTAAAAGAAATAAAAAAAATAGATCCGAACGCAAAAGTGATAATGTGTTCAGCAATGGGGCAACAATCAATGGTAATGGAAGCAATACAGTCTGGAGCAATAGATTTTATAGTTAAACCTTTTGATGTAGATAGAGTATCGCAATCTTTGACCAAAATTTAAGATAGAGGTGATGAAATGCAAGTTATTGTCTTTAGTCTTAATGAAAAATTATTTGCTATTCCTACAAACAAGATAATAGAGATAACAAAATCTATGGACTCAATTAAAGTACCTAATGCTCCAGAATTTATTGAAGGGCTTATTAACTTAAGAGGCAATGTAGTTACTCTACTAAATTTAGGCAAAATTCTTTCTATAGATGATAATATATGTTATAATAACATTATTATTTTAAATTATGAAGAAGATATGCTTGGATTACTTGTTGATGAAGTTGAACAGGTAATGGAGATTGACGAGCAAGACATACAAGTTTTAAAGAAAGAAGAAAATCAAAATATAGTTGGAATTGTTGAAATAAATGGGAAAATTGTTGACATTCTTGATATAGAAAAACTTATTGAACAGATTGAAGATAAAGTAAAATGATATTAACAGTAAATGAGGGATTTACTTGAAACAAGTGCTTTCACAAGAAGAAATAGATTCTTTACTCAATGCCTTAAGCAGTGGAGAGATAACACCAGAAAATGTGACGGTAGAAGAGGAAAAAAACAAAATAAAACCATATGATTTCAGACGTCCATTTAAGCTGTCTAAGGAGCATATTAATTCATTGTACATGATATTTGAAAATTTCTCCAAGATAGCTGGAAATACGATATCGAATTTAATCAGAAATAATGTCGAGATAAAAATAGTTGCAGTCGAACAGATTAGTTTTGATGAGTTCACTAGATCTGTTCCGAACCCTACTATGCTGAGTATTTTTAAATCAAAACCATTAAATGGCAATTTGCTATTTGAAATAAGTCCTCAAGCATGTTATCAAGTAATAGAATTGATGTGCGGAGGCTTTGAAATAAAAGATGCTCCAGTATTTAAGAAAAAGGAAAATTTCACAGAAATTGAATTATCAATTCTTGAAGAACTTTCCGCAGTTGTTTTGAAGGCTTTTGATATCGCATGGAATGATATAGTAGAGGTTGAATCTGAGTTAGAATTTATAGAAAGCAATCCTCAAATTGTTCAAATTGCTTCTCCAAATGAACCAGTTATACTAATAAGTTTTACTTTTGAGTTACTCGAACATAAAAACTTTATAAATATATGCATCCCATATATATCTTTAGATGCAATCATAGAGAGATTGAACTTTAAAAACTGGTTCGAGTCTGATAATGAGCAAACTGATGATTATAGAGCAATAGTGGAAAAAAGAGTTTTAGGAGTTCCTGTAAATTTAGAGGTGGAGTTAGGTAGAACTTATATTAGTATCAGAGACTTTCTAAATTTAGAAGAGGGCGATTGTATAAGGCTTGATAATAGGATTGATGAACCACTTAGCATGCTTGTCGAAGGAAAACCTCATTTTTTGGTAAGACCCGGTAAGTTAAACAGCAAATTGGCAGTAGAAGTATTACAATTTATAGAAGAGGATGTTATAGAATGAGTGATAATTTTATATCTCAAGAAGAAATAGATGCTTTGTTAAAGAAAAGCCAGAATAATACATCTGATGATTTTACCTTGACTGAAGAAGACAAAGATATAATCGGTGAAGTGGGCAATATATCGATGTCTACTGCAGCGACTACTCTCTCTACTTTACTCAACAAAAGGGTTTTGATAACTACACCAAGAGTCTCTTGGATACCATTTAAACAAGTTATAGAGGATTGTAACGTTCCTAAGGTAGTTGCAAATGTTAGATTTAAGAAAGGTCCTAAGGGTAATAATTTGTTAATGGTTGATGTTGAGGACGCATCTATAATAGCTGATTTAATGATGGGTGGAGATGGTAGCAATGCAAAGAAAGAATTGTCAGAATTTGAAATGAGTGCTGTAGCTGAAGCTATGAATCAAATGATAGGTTCTGCTTCAACATCAATGGCTACTATGCTCGGAATGGAAATAGATATTCTGCCACCTGAGGTTACACTTTGGGATACAAATGAAGCTAAGAGTTTTGGTGGCTTAGATCCTGAGATGAACATATGTAAAATTGCATTTAAACTTGATGTAGAAGGCAGTATTGAAAGTGAGATAATGCAACTATACACAAGAGAAACGGTAGAAGAAATAGTAAAAAAGATGAAAGGTGAAAATTCATCTGGAAATACTAATAATGAATCTAAAGTTAGGAACGAAAAAAATATTGAATATAGCAATGTTAGGAATGCTGAAACCAATCCAACAGAAAACATTAAAAAAGAAAAAGTAAATGTTCAAAAGCCTGCTTTCGAGGAATTAACAGTATCACTAGATGACAAGAAGGGTCCAAAGAATTTAGATTTAATATTGGATGTTCCACTTGAATTTAGTGTAGTATTAGGAAAATCGAAAAAGACCATTAAAGAAGTCTTGTCATTTGGTAATGGTTCTGTCATAGAATTAGATAAACAGGCAGACGAACCTTTGGAAATATATGTAAATGGCAAATTAATAGCACAAGGGGAAGTAGTTGTAATAAATGAAAATTTCGGTATAAGAATCACTAACATAATGAGTAAAGAGCAACGACTAAAAGAGTTAAAATAAGTCATAGTATATACTATGACTTATTTTTTAAATAACTATTAAATTATGTTTAATTTATCCGATTATACTTACAAGAGGAGGAATTTTTATGAAGATAAGTAGAATACAAAACCAAAATATTGTAAATAACATATACAAAGAAAATGAGAGAAAAATAGACTCTAAGGATGATAAAAATGGATATAAAAACTCTAAAAGCGTAAATATAGAAATTTCAGACTCTGCAAAGAAGTTGACAAGCAGAATAAATAGTGCACCAAATGTAGATTACAGTGAAAAAGTAGAGAAGATAAGAAAGCAAATTTTGGATGGAACATATAAAGTAGAGCCTGAAAAAATTGCAGACAAGATAATTTCTATGTTGAATATGCAGAAAGAAAGTGAAACTGATGGGAAATAAGAAAGATTTAATAAAGACTTTAGATAAGCTTAAAAATATATTGAATATAGAAAAAGATGCTTTGATAAACAACAAAACCGAAATTATTGAAACTATTTTAGAGGAAAAGGTGAAAGTGATAGATAACTTAAATTCCTTTGATTTAAATACTATAGAGATAGATGAAGACATAAAGAAAAGTTTTTCAGAGTCAATAGAGATGCAAAAAACCAATCAAATGTTAACAGAACAAGCAATTAGTTATCAAAAAAATTTAATGGAAAGTATAGCTAAAGTGCTTTCAAAAGGGAACACTTATAAGAAAAACGGAATTGAGAACAATGACGTTTCTACATTCATAGATCAAAATGCGTAGGAGGATAATATGTCTGGTATATTTGGAACTTTAAATACTGCAACAAAAGGGCTTTTAGCACAGCAAACAGCTCTACATACTGCTAGCCACAATATTTCAAATGCTAATACTGAAGGATTTTCTAGACAAAGAGTACAAATGCAAGCAGATCTTTCTTATACACTAGCAGGTGTTGGGCAACTTGGAACAGGTGTCAAAATGGCAAGCGTCGTAAGAATGGTTGATGACTATGTCAATAAACAGATAAGAAATGAGAATAGTGCATATGAACAATACAATGCAAAATCCCAGACTCTTGATCAATTAGAAATAATTTTAAACGAGCCATCTACCACAGGTATTAATTTTACCTTAAATGAAATGTTTAACGCATGGCAAGAGTTGAGTAAAAATCCAGAAAACTTAAGCTCAAAAACAATTGTTGTGGAAAAATCTAAAGCTCTGGTTGAAACAATAAATCACATTTCTAATCAAATAGAATCATTAAAATTTGAGACGAATGATCAGATAAATAAAAATATATTAGATTTTAATTCAACCGTCGAAAAAATAGAAGCTTTAAACAAACAAATATTCAACATAACTGTAAAAGGAGAAGTTCCAAATGACTTGCTTGATCAGAGGGATCTATTACTAAAAGATTTATCAAGCATAGCAAAAGTAGATGTAAGTTATGACCCATACGGTAGAGCAGAAATAGAGCTTGATGGGAATGCGGTCTTAAATGCTGAAGTGAGGAATAAACTGGATAGAAATTCAGACGGTAAGTTTACCATAGGTGCGGATGAAATAAAGATATCTACTGGAAGAATAAAAGGATATTTAGAAAGCATCGATATTTTAGATGATGTAGAAAAGAAACTAGATGATTTTGCAAAGGAAATGGCCACTCAAGTGAATTCCGTTCATAATCCAGGACCACCTCATGATGGTTATGATATTTTTGTAGATATAGATTCCTCGAAAAGTATTCGTATTAATCACTTTATAGACGAAGACAACTCATTGATCTCAGCAGGAGGTAATTCAGAAAGCACTTCAGAAATAGGCGATGGGAACAGAGCGTTAGAAATATCAAAGTTGAGAAATAAAGTGCTTTCAGATGGCTCTACTATACCTAGAAAATACAACGATATAGTTACTAGGGTTGGCATATCTAAACAACAGTCAGATAATATTGTGGCTAATCAAGAGGTTCTTCTAAATCAGTTAATTTTAAAAAGAGAATCAACATCAGGAGTTTCAATAGATGAAGAAGTAACAAATGTATTAAAATATCAAAGAGCATATGAAGCAAATGCGAGAGTTATATCAGTGCTAAACGAAATGCTAGATGTACTCATTAATAGAACTGGGGTGTAAAAAATGAGGATAACAAATTCAACTTTAACTACTAACTATCTTAGAAATCTAAATAGAAATTTAGCATCAATGCAAAAGCTACAAAATCAGTTATCCTCAGGGAAAGTAGTATCTAGGGCTTCGGAAGATCCTCTTTTAGTTTCAAAGATAATGGATTTGAGAAATACTATTTCGATAAATGAACAATATAATACAAACATCAGAGATTCTATAGGATGGGTAGATACCCAAGATGGAGCTTTACAAGGGGCAACGACAACATTACAAAGGATTAGAGAACTTGTGATATACGGAGCTAATGATACATTATCAAATGATGATAGAAATGCTATTGCACAAGAGGTAAATGTCAAAGTAGGAGAACTAGCAGATGTTTTAAATACCAACTTTGATGGTAGATATATTTTTTCAGGGACTAAAACCACTGAAAAACCTTTCGATCCTTCATTAGTATATAAAGGCAATGACAAAAATATAAATAGAGAAATTTCTACCGGGGTTGTAATTGAGCTAGCAGTAAATGGAGAAGAATTTACTACTATATATAAAGGGCAACCTAATGAACAAAAGCTTAGTGAATTATTACAAGATATAATAACTGCATTAGAAAAGGGCGAAACTGAATCTTTATCAGGGGATCTTCTTGGAGATTTAGATAAGCATATCGATAATCTTCTGGGTTTTAGGACTAAAATAGGAGCTATTTCTAATAGATTAGAAGCAGCCAAGGAAAGAAACGAATCTGAAAACTTGAATCTTAAAAATCTTCTATCTGAAAGAGAAGATATTGACTTAGCACAAAAGTATACAGAAGCAAATATTCTAAACTCTGTATATCTAGCTTCATTGTCAATAGGCGCAAGGATATTGCAACCAAGTTTGCTTGATTATTTGAGGTGAATAAATATGGAGAAAATAATATCAACTAAATATTTAGGCAATATTTCGATAGAAGATGAGAATATAATAAATTTCCCGAATGGAATATTAGGTTTCGAAAACAGCAAACGTTTTGTGATGATAGATTTTCCTAACAACACTTTATTTAAATTTCTTCAAGATATTGATAATGAAAATGTGTCTTTTATTTTAATAAATCCATGGGATTTCTTCGAGGATTATGAAATTGACATACCAGATAAAGAACTAGATACAATTGACTTAAATCCTCAAATTGAGAACACTTTAGAAATTTACTCAATAGTAACACTTGGAAGCAGTTTAAAAGAAAGCACTGCAAATCTACTTGCTCCGATAATTATTAATATAAAATCAAAACTAGGGAAACAATATGTATTAACATATACATCTTATACAACAAAACATAAGTTGATAGCTGAAGGAGCTGGTGAATAATGCTAGTGCTAAACAGAAAAATCGGAGAAGGAATAGTTATTGGAAATAATATAGAAATAAAAGTACTTGAAGTCCAAGAAAATAGAGTAAAGATAGGGATAGAAGCTCCAAGACAAATCAACATTTTAAGAAAAGAAGTCTACGATGAGATAGTAAACGAAAACATTAAATCCTTAGAAATACAAATAGATCTAGAGGAATTGCTAAAAAATAATTTTAAGATGGAGTGATTCTGATGGTAAATTCAATTAGACAAGTAGCAGGGATTAAAGAAATAAGCAAAATCAACAGAGTAGAAGAAAAAGAAAGTGCTATTAAGGGAAATGCTATAATTGACAACACTTCTTACAATAAGGAGATCAAAATAAAAACAGATATAGAAACAAATTTAGATAACTCTAAAGGATATGATAAAGATAGACTTTATGAAGCTGTAAAAGAAGCTAATAAATATTTATTTAAAAATGAAGGGCACTTTGAATTTGAAGTGCATGAAAGAACAGGCCGAATAATGGTAAGACTAATTGATAATGAATCAAAAGAGGTAATAAAAGAAATTCCACCAGAAAAAATCCTTGATTTGGTTGCTAGCATTTGGGATCTGGTCGGGATATTAGTTGATGAAAGGGGTTGAAAAAAATGCCATCACCTATAAATTTTATCGGGACTTATTCAGGGATAGACCAAACTTCTATAGATAAACTCATGCAGGCAGAAAGAATCCCGCTAAATAAGCTTAATGACAAAAAAACGGTAATTACAAATAAACAGAATGCATGGAAAGACATAAACACTAGATTAAATTCCCTCTTTGAAAAAATAAAAGTTTTACAAGATTTAAATACATTTACAGCTAAAAAATCCACTTCCACAAATGAAAACATCGTTACAATGTCTGCAAACTCCAAAGCTATAGCTGGAACATATAAAATAAATGTTAATTCTTTAGCAACATCTACCAATATAATTGGAGGCAAAGTATTAGCTGAAGGACAAAAAATAAATGATCAACTTGGATTAACAGGAGACTTAAAGATTATTAATCATAATGGAGAAGAGTTCCAAATTTCAATAGAAAGCAGTGATAGTTTAAAGACAATCACAAACAAAATTAATGATAAGACAAATACAACAGGAATTAGTTCCAGCATAATAGACGGAAGGATTGTTTTGAGTGACAATAAAACTGGAGATAGGAATATTGAGGTTACTGGAAGTCTAGTTGAAGATCTTAAACTAGGAACGGAAAAAACTATAAATTCAGGAACGAATGCTAAATTCACTGTTAATGGGATTGAGGTTGAAAGAGATACAAACGAAATAAATGATGTAATTGAAAATGTTAATATCAGTTTAAAAAAGACTCATCAAACTGCAACTGATTATGAGGTAATAAATATAACTAATGACAATGATAAAGTAGTTAAAGCTGTAAAAGATTTTGTGGACCAATATAATTCAACTATGCAATTTATTGAAGAAAAATTAGCTGCTGGGAATCCTGATGTGGAGGGTTCGAGAGGTGTGTTAGCTGGTGATTCATCACTACAAATACTTCATTCTACACTTAGAAGGCTAGTGACATCCCCAATTCAAAACCCTAATTCCGAGTTAAAGGATATATCTCAGTTGGGGATAACGACAAAAGATAGATCTGGAATATTGACATTCGATGAAACGAAACTTATAGAAAATCTAAATAAAAATCCTGAAGATGTAATTAACTTTTTTTCAACAGAAGTTAATGGCAATAAAGTAGGATTTGGAGTAAAACTAAATAGTTATATTGACTCGTATATATCTAAGTCAAATGGAGTTATCAAGAATAAAACTGAAAGTCTAGAGAGATCCCTTAAGGAGATAAATAGGCAAATAGAAGTATTTAACAGAAGAATGGAAAAGAAACAAGAGTATTATATAAACATGTTCTCTAAATTAGATACAGCAATGATGCAGGCAGAAGATCAGATGAACTGGCTCGTTATGCAATTAAACACGTTTAATTATAGCAAATAGCAAATGAGGTGTTAAAATGAATCAATCTCAAGCGTATAATGCTTATAAACAAAATGAGGTTTATACGGCTTCAAAAGTAAAACTAGTAATTATGCTTTATGATGGAGCAATAAAAAACCTTAAATTAGCAGAAATCGCAATAAATGAAAATAAAATAGAAAAAGCTAATGAATGTATAAAAAAAGCACAGGATATAATCATAGAGTTTATGAATACATTAAATTTTGAACAAGGTGGTCAAATAGCTACAGACTTATATAAATTATACGATTATTTATATTTTAGATTAGTTAGAGCAAATGTTGATAAAGATATTGAGGGGGTTAAAGAAGTTAAGAGATTTTTGGAAGAACTTAGAGATGCGTGGGCTCAAATATGATAAATAATAATAATCTAAGAATAGAGTTATTAAATAAGATAATAGAAAATATAAATAATTGGGATGGAGAACTTGAATCTGCTATCGAACTGATTAGTCTAAACAACAATATATTAGAGCAATTAAAGTCAATGAGCTCTGAAAATAATGAAAACTCTATTTATGAAGCAAAGTTGCAAGAAGCAATAAAGTTGCTGGATGATTTTTTATTAAAATTAAAAGATGAGAGAACACTTTTATTGGATAAAAACAAACAACTAGGACAAAAAGATAAGATTTTAAAGAATTATTTTACACAAATTGATGAATCTATTTTCATAGATAAAGATATTTTGTAAAGCCAAGATTAAATTCTTGGTATTTTTTTTAAAAATTTATTGCATTATTGAATTTACAATGATATTATTAAATCAATCTAGATATGTAATGAAAATGTAACAATTTCAATTTTGACTTTTTTTCGAAATGGCACACCTATCGAAAGATAGGGTCGCAAAGCTATAGGGCCTTTTTATGAGGCAGCCAGTTATCGAAGAAAAAAGTTTTTTGTTTATTTAAAATAACCTAGGACGGGGGAGTGTTAAATGAGTGATCTAACTTATGAGCTTATCAAAAAAGGATTAGATGTTTCATCTCTTAGACAGAAAGCCATTTCTAGTAATATATCAAATATAAATACCCCAAATTACAAAGTTAATAAGGTTGAGTTTGAAGAACATCTACAAAAGGCTATAAAAGGAGTTTCCTTAAGGAAAACTAATGAGCTTCACATAGGGTTTAGCAAAATTAGCGATTTTGATCCTGTTATGAAAAAGAGAACCAATACTTCATACAATGACAATGGGAATAATGTAGACATAGATCTAGAAATGACAGAATTAGCAGCAAATGAGATATATTATAGCGCACTAACACAAATAATAAATGCTAAACTATCAAATTTAAATTATGTTATAAACAGATAAAGGAGAATTATTATGAGTGTATTTAGATCAATGCAAATTAGTGCTAGCGGGTTGTCGTTGGAAAGACTTAAAATGGATGTAATATCAACTAACATAGCGAATATAAATACTACACGAGGTGCGGATGGGCAACCTTATAGAAGGAAAGTAGTCACATTTAGTGAAAACTTAGAAAAAGAAATAAATAGAATAAATGGAATTTCACGAAAAGTAAGCAGTGGGGTTAAGGTTGATGAAATATTAGAAGATGATAGCGAGTTTAGACTTATTTTTGATCCTACACACCCTGACGCAGATGAGAATGGATATGTTCAGATGCCTAATATAAATATGGTAGATGAGATGATTTCTCTCATAAACACGCAAAGAGCTTATGAAGCAAATGTAACTACTTTAAATGCTAACAAAGCGATTCTAAAAAAAGCATTAGATATTTCTAAAGGTTAAGGAGGGAAAAAATGGAAATTAATAGAGTTGGTTTATCTAATATTAAGCCTGCAAATTTTAAAAATAGTAATGAAAATGGATCCAATTTCAAAGAAATAATGAATGATCAAATTCAAAAATTAAACGATAAACAAGTAGAAGCAGACAATTATATCAAAGATTTGATTAGTGGGAAAGATGTTGATTTACATCAAGTTATGATAGCTACTGAAGAAGCTAGGCTTTCGCTTGAATTGGCTGTACAAATAAGAAATAAAATCATAGAAGCATATAAAGAATTAAACAACATGCAATTATAAATTAAGGGGAAGCTTAGATGGATGCCGTAAGATCAACCGTTAACAATGTCAGAAGTGGCTGGGAAAAGACTGATAAAAAAAAGAGAACGAGAATGATAGCTACAATTTTAATTGTAGCAACATTTGTATTGATATTTACCTATTTTGTAAATAGAGTTACATATCAAGTTCTTTTTACAAATCTAGAGCTTAACGATGCAGGGGCAATAGTAAGTGACCTTGAGTCAAAAAAAATCAAATATAAAGTTGCTGACGGTGGAACAACTATTCTAATCGACGAAGGCTATGTAGATACCTATAGAATGCAACTAGCTATGAATGGGATGCTACCTGAGAACTCCATTGGGTTTGAAATATTCGACAGTACCAGCATGATGATGACAGAAGAAGATAGAAAAATAATGTACCAAAGAGCTTTAACTGGAGAACTTCAAAGAAGTATCATGTCATTAGATGCTATAAGCAATGCCAAAGTACATTTGGTTTTACCACAAAAGACGATTTTTGATTCTGAAGAAAAATTAGGGTCAGCTTCTATTGTGATAGATGTAAAGCCTACTAAGAAAGTTACGGAAGATATGATTAGAGGAATAGCTGCTTTGGTATCTGGTGCTGTGGATAATATTCCTTTAGAAAATATACAGATTATAGATTCTTCAGGGAGATTACTTAGCTCATTTTTATCAGATGGAGGAGATAACTTAGGGACATCAACCTTAATAAGCAAACAACAAGAAATAAGAAGACAATTTGAGAAAGAACTAGAAAGCAAATTAAACAATCTCTTGGGAAGTGCATTTGGATTTGATAAAGTAAGGGTTTCAGTTTTTGCGGATTTAGATTTTGATTCCACTGAAAGCACTATAATAGAATATAGAGACCCAGTTGTGAGAAGCGAGCAAGTAGATGCAAGTGGAAACAATATTGACATACAAGATGTTACTGGTGGAAATATCAATGATAACATAAGCAATGTGGTACAAGGTGTAGAAGGGGAAAATTCAACCTACTCAAGAATAGTAAATAACGAACTGACAACTGAAACAACATCAATAATTAGAGCTCCTGGGAAAATAAACAATATCAGCACCTCCATAATTTATGATGGGCAATTAAGTCAGGCGAATATTGCGAATATTCAAAATATAGTTGCGACTGCTATCGGATTTAATGCTGAACGCGGTGATTTAATCAACGTAGTAGGAATTGAATTCAATAAAGACTTAAGCGAAGATATCCCGATATCAGGGACAGAAGAAAATGGGTTTATTCAAAATAATTTGCCACTTGTAATAGGGATAGGAGTAGGAGCTTTAGTATTGATTGGAGGGTTAATATTTATTTTGATTTCTAGAAGAAATAGAAAAGAAGATAAGGAATTTCAAGAAACTCTTGCAAAAGGAATTGGAGTTGATGAGAATCTTCAAGCAATGCAAGAAAATGAATCAAGTGGAAAGATTTCAGTCCAACCTGATAGCAAAGCACAGATGGCTAAAGAATATGCCAAAGATAATCCTGAATTAGCAGCAGAACTTATTAAGGCATGGTTAAGGGAGTAGATTAGTAATGAAAAATCCTAGGAAGGGAACAACAAAGGCAGCTATATTTCTAATATCTTTAGGACCTGAGATATCTGCCCAAGTATTAAAACTTTTGCCAGATAATATGATACAACAAGTTACTTATGAGATAGCAAATATAGATTATGTGGAGCCTGGTGAAAAAGATAAAGTAATAGATGAATTTATAGATATGGCTTCAGCTAGACAGTTTGTTTTAGATGGTGGTATTGATTATGCAAAAAATCTTCTTACTAAAGCATTAGGTGTTCAAAGAGCTAAAGAGGTAATAGATGTTTTATATCAATACAAACAAATCGAGAAGCCTTTCTCTATAGCTAGAAAGGCAGACCCTCAACAACTAACAAACCTTTTAATAAACGAGCACCCACAGACGACTGCCTTAATTTTATGTTACATGCAGCCTGACAAGGCAGCTACAGTTTTATCGCAGTTTCCAGTTGAATTGCAGGCTGATATAGCTCAAAGAGTAGCAACAATAAATAGAACATCTCCACAGGTAATTAAAAGGATAGAAAAAGTTATGGAAGAAAAATTCTCAGGACTTATCGATAGTGAGCAAGAAACAATAGGCGGAGTAAAAACCTTAGTTGAAATATTAAACTCTGTAGATAGAAACACAGAAAAGAATATAATATCAACTTTAGAAATAGAACAACCAGAATTAGCAGAAGCTGTAAAATCAAGCTTGTTTGTATTTGAGGACATAGTAAACTTAGATAAAAATTCAATTCAACGCATCTTAAGAGAAGTAAGCAACGAAGATCTAGCATTGGCATTAAAAGGTGCGTCTGAAAAGGTAACAAGTGTAGTCTTTGCTAATATATCACAAAGAGCAGCTGAAATGCTAAAAGAAGACATTCAATTCATGGGACCAGTTAGATTATCAACAGTTGAAGAAGCTCAAAGGAAGATAGTAAATATAATTAGGAGATTGGAAGAGGCAGGCGAAGTCGTCATTGCAAGAGGGGATCAAGATGGAATCATCGTATAGAGTGATAAAAAGAAACGAAATAAAATTAGATGATGATGCAATTGAAGTTAAAGAAGTTATTTTAAGAAAGAATGAGATAGAAGAAGTTATTGAAACAAATTTTGAAATCGATGAAGAAAATGAAGAGTTTGAAGAAGCATTATCTATCAAACAGAAAATATTAAGAGAAGCTGAAGAAGAAAGAAATTCAATTTTACAAAAAACTTTTGAAGAAATAGAAGACATAAAGAGAAAGGCAATTGAAGAAGGATATAAAAAAGGTTATGATAAGGGATATGCTGTTGGGAAAGATGAAGCATATAAAGAAGCTCAAGATATTAAGCTAAATGCAATTAATCTTTTAAAAAATGCTCAAAAAGAGAGAGAAGAGTATTTTATAAATTTTAAAGAAGAGATTATTAAGCTCTCAGCTACAATAGCAGAAAAACTTGCAAATATATCAATAGATACCTCTGATGAAAATATTTTGAATATAATATATCCCATATTAGAGGAGATGGAGAATGAATCAAATATTATTATTACAGTAAATCCTTCTAAATATGAATTTGTTAAAAAATATTTACCAAAACTAAGAGAAGAATATAAAAACCTATATTTTACAATTTTGAAAGATTCAGATATTGAAAATAATGGCTTTATCATTGAATCTGGCAATAGAATAATAGATGCTCAATTTAGAACTCAGATAACATCGATTATTAACGAACTTATCAATTCAGGGGATTAATTATGAATGTAGATTTTGAAAACATGACAAAAATAGTAAAAAACAAACAACATTATCAAGTAATGGGAAAAGTTACTGAGGTAATAGGGTTAATAATAAAAGCTGAAGGAATAGAAGCCTTTATTGGTGAAGTTTGTGAGATAATAATCCGCACAACTAAAGTTATTGTTTTAGCTGAAGTAGTAGGATTTAAGGATGATTGTGTCTTATTGATGCCACTAGATGGGATAGGAGGAATTGGTCCCGGATGTTTAGTAAAACCAACTGGAAAAAGGTTAAATATTAAAATCAGTGATGACTTATTAGGGCATACTATTGATGGATTAGGCAGACCTCTTGATAGGAAGTTAAACATAAATGGTGAATTTTATAGTGTTGATAGAGAACCTCCAAATCCCTTTGATAGAAGAAGGATATCTACTATAATGAGTACTGGAGTAAAAGCTATAGATGGAATACTTACGGTTGGAGAAGGTCAAAGAGTTGGAATTTTTTCAGGCAGTGGAGTTGGTAAAAGTACTCTATTAGGTATGATTGCAAGGTACTGTGAAGCAGATGTAAATGTTATTGGACTCATCGGTGAAAGAGGTAGAGAAGTTCTTGAATTCATACAAAAAGATTTAGGGACTGAAGGCTACAAAAAAAGTGTAGTTGTTTGTGCAACCTCTGATCAGCCACCTTTAGTTAGATTAAAAGGAGCATTTGTAGCGACTGCGGTTGCAGAATACTTTAGGGATCAAGGTAAAAAAGTAATGCTTATGATGGATTCTGTAACAAGATTTGCTATGGCTCAAAGAGAGATTGGGCTTGCGACAGGAGAACCACCATCTACAAAAGGATATACACCATCAGTTTTTGCATTGTTACCTAAACTTTTAGAAAGAAGTGGAATGAGCAAGGAAGGGTCAATAACAGCTTTTTATACTGTACTTGTCGAAGGTGATGATATGAATGATCCTATAGCTGATGCAGTTAGAGGAATATTAGATGGGCATATCATTTTATCAAGAGAAATCGCAGCTAAAAATCACTTTCCATCTATTGACATACAAAATAGCATTAGTAGGGTTATGAAGGAAATTGTTACAGAGGATCACTATTTATTAGCTGGGGAGTTAAAAGAAAATGTTGCAGTTTACAATGACTCTGAGGATTTGATAAATATTGGAGCATATGTGAGTGGAAGCAATCCTAGAATTGATAGAGCAATAGCTTTAAATTCTAAAATAAAAAATTTTTTAAGACAAAATATAACAGAGAGTTACACCTTTGAAGAAACTCTTGAATTGTTGAAAGAAAGCTTAAAAATCTAATTGTTAGAGGGGCTAAAAATGGAGAATTATATTTTTTCTATGGAAAAAGTACTAGATTATAGAGAGGATATCGAAATAAAGAAAGCAGAAGAATTTGCAAAAATAAAATTTGAAATATCTAAAATTGAAGAGGAAATAAATAAATTGACAATGGAATTGAGCCATTTAAAAGAAAAGATTGGATCAATAAATAAAGTCAGTGAACTTATGCAAACACAACTATATATTCAACTACTAGAAGAAAATATAGATATGAAAAAATTGTTGCTTTTAGAGAAGAATAGATCACTAGAAGAAAAGAGAATAGAGCTAACAAAAGCTCAAACCGACAGGAAAGTTATGGAAAAATTAAAAGAAAAAGATTATAGAGAATTTAAATATAAGAAAAACATGAAAGAACAAAAAGAACTAGACGATATTTCTATAATGAAATTTAAAAGAGCTAAAAATTAATTTTTTAGATAAATTGAATATAAGGGGGTGAAATTATGGACGTTGGGAAAGTAGTTATCAGCAATACAATAAATAAGAAGGCTTCTAATTTCGAATCATCAAATGATTTAACTGATGAATTTAAGTCTGTATTAAAAGATTTTATTTCATTAGAGACTCAATCTAAAAACACAATAGATGGCAAAGCATTAAAATCTGAAGAAAATAAAAAATCTCAAATCAACAATGAATTAGACATGACTAAACTATTGGCTATGTTAAATTTGCTAAATATTTTAGAAACAAATTATAATTCAATAAATTTAAATTTAGACATAAGCGACAATAGAATATATGATCTTATCAAAGATTATAATATCAGCTTTATCAACAGTCAGGATATAATAGAGATTTTTAATCGTATTTCCGAGGATATAGACTTTGAACAATTTGATGATTTATTAAATAAAGAAGACTTAAAAGATTCAAATTTAGCTATGATTCTGGGCAAAGATATAAGAATGGATTTGAATTATTTATCTAAGGATTCTGATACAATAAATTTTGTAGAAATTAAAACTCATTCAAACAATTCAGATGAAATGCTTCATATTAAAAATTCAAAACAACTAAACATTGAATTTAAAGACGAACTAAATTCTCTTTTGAATTCAGAAAATATTAAAACTAATCCGAGTAATGAAAAACAAGAAAAGCTATATACAAAGACACAAAACGAGATTAATATTACAAATTTAACAATTAAAGAGAATAATGATTTTGAGATTAAAGCCGAATCAAAGAATTTTGAAACAATAAAGACAATGCTGGTACAAACACAAAAGCCTAAAATTGAGGGGGAAACCCAATCAATTAGTATAAAACTAAAACCAGATAGTTTAGGAGAACTAAAAATAGACTTAAAACTTGAGAATGGAGAATTAAAGGCTTTTTTGGTAGTACAAAATGATTCAGCGAAAAATTTAATACTAAACCGACTTGAGGAATTATCTGCAAGTTTACTAAAACATGAGATCACAATCACTAAATTTGATGTAAAAGTTGACAGCAGTATGATGAATTTTGATTTATCAAAAGACCAATCAAATTTAGGACATGAATCAAACAGTAGAAACAATAAAGATAAACATTTTTGGAACAAAAATATCCAAAAGGAAATAACCCCTTTAGATTATTCTTCGAACTTAAATTTAAGTAAAACTGGAATCAGCATTTTAGCTTAGGAGGTGAAAAAATGGAAATCAGAGGAATTAACAATTTTACTGCTAACGAAAATTCTATAAATAATAAATCTTTATCCATCGATGATTTTTTAAAGATAATGGCTGCGGAAATGAAAAGTCAAAACATATTTGGAGGAGAAAGTGGAGGGGGTAGTAAAACTGATTATTTAGGACAAATGGCGCAATTTACAATGTTAGAACAATTAAATCAAATTCATGATGCTATATATCAAGCTAACATGTTAAATCAAGTAGGGCTAGTTGGAAAAGAGGTTAAAATTTATGGTGAAGAAGGGGACATAGTAGGAGTAGTAGAAAAAGTTAAATTTGCAAACTATAATGTGTATCTGCAAATTGATAATAAAGACTATCCAATAGGATTGCTTATTGAAGTTTCAGGGGAAGTGTAGATATGGATATAAGAATTCAAAACAATTATCAAATAAGGAATGAATCAGAGAAACAAAAAAATAATGATATAAGGAATTCTCAATTCAAAGATATTCTCAACGAAACGATAGCATCAAAAAAAGAGGTCAATATATCTAACCATGCTCTTCAGAGAATGAACGAAAGAGGAATTAAGCTAAACATTAAAGATATAGAAAATATCAACCAAGCGATGGACAAACTTGAAGAAAAAGGAGCAAAAGAGAGCTTAATTCTATACAAAGATTTAGCTTTTATTGCTAGCATAACTAATAGGACTATAATCACATCAATGAATAATTCAGAAATATCTATTATTACAAATATTGACAGTACAATGGTTGTAAAATAATGGCTGGACCTTATGGGAGCCATAAATTCGCTGACTGACTGAAGCGAATATTAAAGGGAGGAATATATAAATGTTAAGGTCGTTATATTCAGGTGTAAACGGAATGAAGGGTTTTCAAACCAAAATGGATGTTATAGCAAATAATATTGCTAATGTGAATACTACAGCATTTAAATCTAGCAGAGTAAGATTTCAAGACATGTTAAGTCAAACTATGTCAAATGCTCAAAGTCCATCTGCAAATGGTCTAGGGGGTATAAATGGCAAACAAGTTGGATTAGGTGTCAAGGTTGGAGCAATAGATATGATGATGACAGATGGAGCTTTACAGCCTACAAATAGAGGATTAGATTTTGCGATTGAAGGAGAAGGATTTTTTGTAGTTTCACCAGATAGCACTGGGAATACAAAGTATTATACTAGAGATGGTGCATTTTTTACAGATTATGAAGGAAATTTAGTAAATTCAAATGGAGAAAGAGTATTAGGATATACACCAACTGGACTGTCAAAGAATCAACAAAACTATAGTCATAGTGGAAATGATGCCCTAGATGGAGTAAATGATTTAGGAAAGTTAAAACCAATGGTAATACCAGAAAAACTTACTGTAAATGGAAATACAGTAGTAGACTTAGAGAGCTTTTCAATAGATGGATCAGGAAATATTAACGGAGTATATAGTAATGGTAATTCTTATATATTAGGTAAAATTGGGGTAGTAGGTTTTAAAAACCCTGAAGGATTAGAAAAAATTGGGAATAACAACTATGTCGCATCAAATAACTCTGGTTTACCTGAGGCAGGGACTGCAGGAGAAAAAGGTCTTGGTGTTATAAGACAAGGATTTCTTGAAATGTCAAATGTAGATTTAGCTAATGAATTTACTGAAATGATAATTGCAAGCAGAGCATATCAAGCTAATTCAAGAAGCATAACAACTTCAGATGAAATGCTTCAAGAATTAATAAATTTAAAGAGATAATATAATTGGCATCTTAAGCTTCTAGCTTAAGATGCCAAATTGGAGGATAATATGATAAAATTAACTGCTATTAATGGAAATCCATATTATTTAAACTGTGACTTGATTTATAAAATCGAAGCTGCATCTGATACTATTGTTACCTTGGTCGATGGGAAAATTTTAAGAGTTAATGAAACACCAGAACAGATAGTAGATGAAATAATAGAATATAAACAAAAGATATTTTCTAAATATTCGGAGGTTAAAAATGAAGAAGAACTTAGTTCCCTCGATAGCTCTATTTGCGGGAATAACTCTGATCCTGATATCGATTAATTCTAGTGGAGATATAAATAATTTTATAAACGTTCCATCGATGATAATAACAATAGTAGGTTCTTTTTGTGCCTTGCTTATTAGTTTTCCATTTAAAACATTAAAAAACATACCCAGCATGCTCAAATTATTACTCGTATCCCCAGGAGATGATAGATTAGGGTATGTTGAGTTGTTTGCTGAATTATCTAGAAAAGCTAGAAAAGATGGATTATTAGCTCTTGAGGATGAACTTACTAAAATTGAAAATCAGTTCTTAGTATCTGGACTTCAACTCGTAATAGATGGTGTAGACCCAGATAGCATAAGAGATATATTAGAATTGAAAGCAGAAACAATAGAGAGAAGGCATTCAAGTGGGCAAGCCGTTTTTATTAAATGGGGTGAACTAGCTCCAGCGTTTGGTATGTTAGGTACACTAATAGGACTTATAACAATGTTGGCTAAACTAGATGACCCTACTGCAATTGGAGCTGGAATGGCAACTGCGTTAGTAACCACATTTTATGGATCACTAATGGCTAATCTAGTTTTCATACCAATTGCTTCAAATTTAAAGGAGCAAACCGAAGAGGAACTTTTTACAGCTCAAATGATAATAGAAGGCATACTTGAAATTCAAGCAGGAACCAATCCTAGACTTCTTGAGGAAAGACTTGTATTATATTTAACACCTAAAGAACAGAAGAACGGTAAAAACAAAGAAAACTCAAATGAGGTAGTAAGGAATGGCTAGAAAAAGTTTAAAAAGAAAAGAAAATTCATCAGGAGCAGCTCCATGGCTTACAACTTTTTCTGACTTAATGTCACTTCTATTGACTTTTTTTGTTTTACTATATTCTATGTCTAATATTGATGCAGAAAAATTTAGGAATATTGCATATTCATTGCAAGCAGCTTTAGCAGGACAAGGGCAGGATTATGTATTTGATAACAGTAATTCTGATAGTGATTTATTACCCCCAAATTCGGAAGAAGAAGAAAATATAAAGGAAGATATATTAGACGATCAATCGATGCTAAATGAGCGTATATATCCAAATATAATAAACATGTACACTAAAGTAGTAGATTATTTAAAAGAAAACAACTTAGATGCAGAAGTTTCTGTAAAAATGCAATCAGATGGAGTTTATGTGGAAATAAAAGATGCAATACTTTTTGAATTTGGGAGTGCACAACTTAAAGAGTCTGGTATAAAAATCCTAGATGAATTGGAAGGATTGCTAAAAGATTTTGACAACAAGATTGTAGTCGAAGGACATACTGATAATGTACCAACTAATAATTATATCTACCCTACAAACTGGGAGTTATCAACAGCAAGAGCTGTTTCAGTTTTGAGATATTTAGTTGAAGAAAAGGGAATAGATCCAACAAGATTATCAGCAAGAGGATATGGAGAATATTCCCCAATTGCGCCAAATGACACACCTGAGAATAGAGCCAAAAATAGAAGAGTAAATCTATTAATTGTATTTGAGGAGTAGATAAAATGGCAGAAACTACAAAAGAACCAAAAAAGAAAAAATCTAAATTGAAGTTGATCATTATTATAGTTGTAATTTTAGCTGTATTATTTTTAGCAGGATTTATTTATCTAAGAGTAGCAAATACAACTGTTGGAGAAATAATAGAATCATTTCAAAAAGAAGAACAACTTACTATGAATCTTGATGAATTTGTTGTGAATTTGAAGTCACCAGCAAATACTAGAAATTATTTAAAGGTTAAAATCAGCATAATGTATACTGATAGTTCAAAAACAGAAATGCTTATGAACAGTACCAGCAAGATTAGAGATATTATTCTAGATAATTTAAGAGAAAAAGAATATGAAGATGTTACCACAAATGAAGGTATTGCAAAATTAAAAAAAGAGATAGCGGATGAATTAAACAACTCCTTTGGAGAGACAATCATAAAAGAAGTTTATATTACTGATATTATTGTTCAGTAGAAACGGAGTCAAATATGGATATAGAAATGTTTTTCTCATTTGTTAAGATGGTGTTTGTTTTAATACTTGTAATATTAATTGCTAATGTAAGTTTAAAGTTTTTAAACACAAAAATCAATTCGCAAAGCCGGATGATTAGAATAGTAGAAAAAGTAAATGTTGATGCCCATTCATCAATAGGTATTGTCGAGATTATGAGTAATTATTATCTTATGAGTTTTACTGAAAAGGAGAATCATATATTAAAGGAACTAAGCAAGGATCAAGTAGAAGAATATTTAGCTAAATTTGAGGAAGAAGTTTCTTATAAGAAAAAAATAGATTTTAGCAAGCTGACAAAGAGGTATAAAGGTGAATAAGAAAGCAAAGTATTTATTGTTTAGTTTATTTATTTTATTAACAATTCCAGATTTAACTTATGCAACAGGATTGGATAACATTGTAATAGGGAATGACCCAACAGCTACAGTTGATTCTGTTAGATTATTAATTTTTATGACTGTATTGACTTTGATACCCTCAATATTGATAATGACTACTGCATTTACAAGAATTATAGTCACTTTATCTTTTTTGAGAAGTGGGTTAGGTTCTCAACAAACACCTCCAAATCAGATTCTAATCGGGTTAGCCTTGTTTTTAACGATATTCATAATGCAACCTACTATTCAGACAATAAAAACTGAAAGCTTTGATCCTTTTACTAACAATGAGATAACCCAAGAAGAAGCTATTGAAAGAGCTGAGATTCCTATGAAGGAATTTATGTTAAAACAAACTCGCGAAAAAGATATAGCTTTATTTTTAAGGGTTTCAAATAATGAAAATGTAAACGATCCTTTGGATTTGCCGATAAGTGTTGTCATACCAGCATTTGCAATTAGTGAATTAAGAACTGCATTTAGCATTGGATTTATTATATATATACCTTTTTTAGTTATTGACATGGTAGTAGCTAGCATACTCATGTCCATGGGAATGTTCATGTTGCCACCTGTTTTGATTTCGCTGCCTTTTAAACTTTTGTTATTTGTTTTAGTAGACGGCTGGTATTTAATAGTTGAATCTTTAGTGGAAAGTTTCATATAATGGGGGATTTTAATGACTCAAGCATTGGTTTTAGATGTATTAAGAAATGCTTTTTTAACTATAATTGTTGTAGCACTTCCGGTATTATTAACTTCTATGGTAGTCGGCCTTGTAATTAGCGTATTGCAAGCAACGACGCAAATACAAGAACAAACATTAAGTTTTGTTCCTAAACTAATTGCAGTTATGTTGGCTATTGTTATATTTGGAAACTTCATGCTAAATAGAGTTATTGAGTTAACAAATAGTTTATTCAATTTAATTCAGAATATAGTCTAGGGGTAAATATGGTTATAGACTTACAGAAAGCAATTTTAATTTTAATAAGGATAACTTCATTTATTGTAGTAAGCCCAGCTTTTTCATTAAAAGGGCTTCCTAACACTGTAAAGGTAGCTTTATCAGCAGCTCTTAGCGTATTTACATATTCAACTATAACCCAATTTATGCCAGCAGATAATATGTTCGTATTTTTCACTTATTCAGTTAAAGAAGTTCTTATAGGGTTAGCTATGGGATATGTAACAAATTTGGTTTTCACTGCTTGTGAAATGGCTGGACAGCTAATAGATTTTCAAGCTGGATTTACTATGGCTACAGTATATGATCCGATTACTGGCAACAATGTATCAAACTATGGTAAAGCTTATTACTGGATAGCAATAGCAGCATTATTTTTATTAGATATGCATCATTTTATGATAAATGGAATTGTCCAATCATTCAACATGATACCCTTAGGAACTTATATTTTTGATGGATTAGAAATTCGAGCTATTATAAAAATATTTGGAGCTGTTTTTGAAACAGCATTAAATTTTGCAGCACCTATGATAATTGTTTTGCTAGTATCTGACGCAGTATTAGGAATAATATCAAGAACTGTTCCTCAAATCAACGTGTTTATGTTAGGAATGCCTTTAAAATCACTACTTAGTTTTGTAGTGTTCTTAGTTTCGATCTCTTTTGTATTAGGAAGAAGTGGTGAGATCATAAATCAAATACCCTCCTATTTTAATGGGTTTATGAATATGATAGGAAGATAATAGGTGAATAGAAAATGGCAGATAAAGAATCTAAAACTGAAGAAGCCACCCCGAAAAGGCTAAAAGATGCTAGAAAGAAAGGTCAAGTCGCAAGGAGTTCAGAATTAGCACCAGCTGTGAGTTTAATAGTATTTGCTATGACAGCTAGTTTCATTGCTATGAGTTTATTTAAAAATAGTTTATTGTATGTACAAAGTAGTTTAAGGGCAGATTTTGGTAGAGAAATTACAACTAGCAATTTATCAACTTATTTTCCCAATTTGATAGATTTATTTATTTTGATTCTTCCTTATTTAGCTATAGGACTTTTAGTTGGAGTAGCTGTTAATATATTTCAAACTGGATTGTTGTTTACAACAACACCTTTAAAACCAGACTTCAAAAGAATAAATCCAATTAGTGGATTTAAAAATATATTTTCCAAAAAGGCTGCATTTAGTTTAGCAAAAAATATTGTAAAGTTGATTTTAGTTGCTTTTTTAGCTTATAACTACTTAGCAAATTCGTTCAATAAGATATTAAATGCTGGAAATTTAGGCACAGAGAAGCTATTTCCATTTATAATGCAGTTTGTGGTAGATTTAGTAATAAATATCGGGATTATAATGTTGGGATTAGCAATAGTTGACTTTGTATTTCAAAAAAGAGATCACAAAAAGAACTTAAAGATGACGATGCAAGAAATAAAAGACGAATATAAAGAAACTGAAGGAAATCCTCAGATAAAACAAGCACGTTCCCAAAAGCAAAGGCAGTTAGCTCTAAGCAGGATGATGAGTTCAATAGAGAAATCAAATGTAGTAATAACAAACCCTACACATATTGCAGTTGCAATAAAATATGACGATAAAGAAGACAATGCTCCAATTGTAGTAGCTAAGGGCGTTGATTTTCTGGCACAAAAAATCAAAGAAAAGGCCAAGGAAAACAAGATACCAATAGTTGAAAATAAAGAGTTAGCAAGGGCTATATACAAAGATACAGAAGTTGGTGATTACATACCTGTTGAATTGTACAAGTTAGTAGCTGAGGTATTGGCATATGTTTATAATCTAGAAAAAAAGAAGAAAAAGAAAATATAATTGAGGGATTACAATGACAAAACTTTTTAATAATGTTTTGAATACTTTTAGCAAATATACTGAAGCAATTATTGGATTTTTAGTTGTAGGCATTATTGGCATAATTATTATCCCTATGCCAGCAATGTTATTGGACTTTTTATTGGTATCAAACATCACGATTGGAATAATAATACTATTACTTACATTGTCAACAAAAAATGTACTTGAATTTTCAACATTTCCTACATTGTTGCTTATAACTACATTGTTTAGATTATCTTTAAATATATCTTCAACTAGATTAATATTAAGTGAAGGAAATGCTGGAAATGTAATCAATGCATTTGGCAATTTCGTAACTGGAAATAATTATATAGTAGGTGCAGTAATATTCTTAATAATTGTAATTGTTCAGTTAGTTGTTATAACCAATGGGGCTAGTAGAGTTTCTGAAGTTTCAGCTAGGTTTACACTTGATGCTATGCCAGGGAAACAAATGGCTATTGATGCTGATTTAAATACTGGGCTTATAGATGAACAAACAGCCAAACAAAGAAGGTTAAGTCTGCAAAGGGAAGCTGACTTTTATGGGGCAATGGATGGAGCTAGCAAATTCGTTAAAGGAGATGCCATAGCTGGAATCATTATAACTGTTATAAACTTAGTTGGAGGAATATTGATATTTACTTTACAACATGGAATATCTGCTATGGAAGCATTAGATAGATTTGGGAAACTAACAATTGGAGATGGACTTGTTAGTCAAATTCCGGCATTGTTAATCTCAATATCATCTGGAATTTTGGTTACTAGATCTGAGGATGGTAATACATTCGGTAAAAGTCTTACAAGTCAAATTTTTTCAACTCCAGATGTATTAATGGTTTCAGCTGTTGTATTATTGGTAATATCATTAGTGCCAGCTTTTCCGACTATACCATTTCTATTGATTTCACTATTGGTTGGAAGTGCAGGGTATTTGCTTAAACAAAATGAAAAGGAGCAAGCTCTTATAGCAACTGACATGGAAAATATCCAGGTGGCTGTAGAAAAAAGCAAAGAGAACGAGGACTTTAGGGTATCTCAAGTAGAACCTATAGCCCTTGAAATAGGATATGGACTGATACCTTTAGTGGATGAAGGAAAAGAAGAAAATCTAGTTAATCAAATTACAGCTATTAGAAGGCAGTGTTCAAATGAACTTGGTATTATTGTAAATTCTATACGAATTAGAGACAATTTGCAACTTCAGCCTAATGATTATGTTATAAAAATAAAAGGAAATATTGTAGCAAGTGGTAGTATTTATTTAAACAAATATTTGGTTTTAGATCCTGGCACTGGAGAGTTTAATCTAGAGGGCATACCAACAAAAGAGCCTGCATTTGGGATTGATGCGATTTGGATAGATGAAAATCAAAAGGATAAGGCAGAGTTAGAAGGATACACTATTATTGAACCATCTACTATACTAGTTACACATTTAAAGGAAGTAATAAAAGAACATAGTCATGAATTGTTAGGAAGACAAGAAGTGAAACAATTGTTAGATTCTGTAAAAGAAAAATATGATGTAGTAGTAGATGAACTTATTCCAGATATAATGACATTAGGGGAAGTTCAGAAAGTTCTACAAGGATTGCTGAAGGAAAAAGTACCTATTACCGATTTAGTAACTATTTTGGAAACTCTTGCTGACAATGCTCCGATGATTAAGGATACTGAAATGTTAATAGAACAAGTTAGACAAGCATTAAAACGGACTATAACCAAGAGTTATTTAAATAGCGAGGGAAAATTACCAGTTATAACTCTACATCCAAGTATTGAGGAAATAATAAGTGAAAACACCCAAAAAACTATGTCCGGCTCAATTCCTATATTGAAACCTGATGTCATTAACAAAATATTTGACAACTTAAATAAAGCTATTGAAAAGGCTCAAATCAGAGGAATAGACCCAATAATATTAACCTCACCTAAAATTAGAGTTGCTTTTAGAAATTTGATATCTTATAATTTTCCTAATATACCTGTTATTTCAATAACAGAAATACCAAATGAAGTAGAAATTGAAGCTGTGGGAATGGTGGAAAAAATATGATTATAAAAAAATACACAGTAATAGATATGAAAGAAGCATTTGTGAGAGCAAAATATGAATTAGGGCCTGATGCAGTTTTAGTTGATCAAAGGGATGTAAGAGTTGGGGCTAAGTTCAATCCTTTTAAAAGGAAATTAATAGAAGTAACTTTTGCATTAGAAGAAGAAAAGGAGTTAGAGAAGCCTAATATTAAAAAAACTTTAGAAAACACAATAAATGCTAATAAACCAAAAAGCGAAACTGTATTTAAGATAGATGATAAAATTGCTAAAGAGAAGCTAAAACATTTTTGCGAACTTCATGATAAAACTCCTGAAAATTTAACAATAACTGAAAAAAAACAATTTCTAGAAATACTTTTTAAAGACACGAATTTAAATGAAGAAAAAGTACTTTCTAAAATAAACATATTGGTAGGGCCAACTGGTGTTGGAAAAACTACTACAATAGCAAAGATAGCAGCTAGAGAAACTATTTTAAACAAAAACAAAGTAGGGCTAATAACAATCGATACTTACAGGATCGGAGCTGTCGAGCAGCTAAGGACATATGCAAGAATATTAAATGTACCATTTGAGGTTGTAAATGACTCTACAGAGATAAATGATAAATTAAATACTTTAATGAATTGTGATATTATTTTAATCGATACCCTGGGGATGAGTCCAAATGATGACAAAAAACTATCTGAGGTAAATAAATTTATAGAAAACTGTAAATTAGATTATAAGACCTATCTCGTAATTAGTTTGACTACAGATAGGATGACCATAGACCACATTTTGAATAAATATAGATATCTTAATTATGATTCAATTATAGTTACTAAGGTTGATGAAACTAATGATTTGTCAAATCTATGGTATATAATAAATAAATCCTCTAAACCTATACAGTATATTTGCAACGGACAAGACGTTCCCAATGATATAAGAGAAGCTAATATAGATAGTATTTTTGAATTAAGCGAAGGAGAACTAATCTTATGATAGATCAGGCTTCTAATTTGAGAAAGATAATCGATGAAAATTCAAAAGAAACAGAGAAAAAGAATATCAAAATATATTCTGTACTGAGCGGCAAAGGTGGAGTAGGAAAGACTAATTTTAGTGTAAATTTAGGCATAAAATTCACTCAAAAAGGCAAGAGAGTATTAATTATAGATGCAGATGTTGGTATGACTAATGCAAACATCGTACTTGGCATACCAATTAGAACTAATCTTTTTGACTTAATTAAGGGGAATAAAACTGTAGGTGAGATTATAACTAAAAGCCCTTATGGCGTAGATTTAATCTCAGGTGGATCTGAATTACTAGAAATGGAGAAATTAAACTTCGAGAAGCAAAAGTGGGTTTTGGAAAATCTTAGGCATTTAGAAAATTATGATATCATAATAATTGATAATGGAGCTGGAATGACAAAACAGACTATTTCTTTTTCATTGCTTTCCGATGAAATAATTCTAATTACTACACCAGAACCAACCGCACTGACAGATGCATATAGAGTGATTAAAGTGATATCAAATAACAATATTAAAGATAAAGTTAAAGTTATAATCAATCAAGTTGATAGCAAATCAACTGGGGACGATACTTTTAACAAATTATTGATGACAGTAAATACATTTTTAGATATAAGCATTGAAAATACGGGATATATATATAGTGATATAAGGGTTAACAAAGCCATAATGGACCAGAACCCATTTGTTATAAAATATCCAAATTCTTTAGCTTCAGAAAGCATAGAGAATATTTGTTCTAAACTAATAGATGAAAATATTTTTATAAAAAATATTTCAAACGCAAAAGAACTTAGGAATAAAATCTATAGAATTTTTGGGTGATAAAATGATACCGATAATTGTAAACTCCAGTGTTGAACTTAAACTACAAAATGGAGAAATTTTTAGAGGATTAATTTATGATGTAATAGATGATAAGATCTACGTGACAAGTGTATCTGACAGTAAAGATTTTAAACTTATAAATGTAGGAGAAAAGGTAAACGGAATAGCTAGTAATGGAGTCAATTCATATGCTTTTGATGCGATTATTAGTGAAAGAAAAAAATTGGAATACCCGACTTATATTCTTAGCAATATTGCTAATATAGAAAAAGTACAAAGAAGACAATTTGCAAGAGTGAATTACACGAAGGAAATTCATTTTTCTGATCACAGCATGCTGTTAGAAAAAGGGAATTTAGATTTGAATAGATTTTCACATGATAGGTTAATGGGATATCTAAAAGAAGGTATAATGTTAGATATCAGTGGTGGAGGAGTAAAATTTAAATCCGATTATAGGCTTTCTGAAAGAGAAAATATTTTAATATATTTAGAACTTGAAGGTGAAAAATTTGTAGTTAAGGGAAATATTGTCCATAGAGAAGTTGATATAGTAAAGGAAAAAGCTCTTTATTCCTATGGAGTAGAATTTATTGACCTAAGTGAAAATACAAGAGAAAAAATTATTCGAAAAGTATTTGTTTTGATGAGAAAGAATAAGATCTAAAGGGGGAGACTGATGTCTCAAACCTATATCAACAAAAAAGATGAATTGATAATTAAATATATACCATTAGTAAATAGAATAGTTTCAAGAATTGAGATTTTTGATAATGCCCTTGACTATGAAGATCTAGTAAGCATTGGAATAATAGGATTGATGGATGCTATAGATAAATTTGATTCATCAAAGAATGTTCCATTTGAAGCATATGCTACAATCAGGATTAGGGGAGCAATAATTGACGAACTCAGAAAATCAGGAAAGGTTTCACGGGATAGACTGTATAAATTAAATGAATATTATTCTGTTAAAGACAATCTAGAGAGAAAATTAAATAGGGAACCTAAAGAACAGGAAATAATGAAAGAGTTGAACTTAGAATCTAAGGATATGTATAAAATATATGAAACCCTTCATTATTTAGCAAATATATCTTTAGAATCTACACTCTACACTAAAGAGGGTGAGGAGTTTAATCTACTAGATACTATAAAAGATGAAAAGATTAAATCACCAGAAGATGAATATATTGATAAAGAAAAAAAAGAGAAATTAAAAATTGCAATAGAAAAGTTAGATGAGAGAGAACAAATTATTTTGAATTTATACTATGTAGAAGAACTCACTTTAAAAGAAATTGCATATATATTGGATATATCTATAGCTAGAGTGTCTCAAATCCATGGGAAAATATTACTTAAGTTAAAAAGCTACATTAATGATTTTATGGAGGATTAGGATGTTTAATTTTCTTGTTATAATAGCATTCATTTTAATATTATTTGGGATATACATAGAGAGAATTAGCATTGATAATCAACAGGTTTACAAGAAAGAAGAAAGAACATCTGATGAAGATAGATTTAAGGATTTAGAGAAAAGGTTAGATGAGATAGAGGAAATCATCTTTAGTTTTGAAAACTCAGTCACAGAAGAAAAATCATCAAATGATGATGAGGTATACTTCCAAAACACATTGAATGATGTAAAAGAACAACCTATTGAAATTCAGTCTAGTGATATAGATGATAACAAATTTAAGATAATAGAAGCTTTCATAAATGAAGAAATTGACTTAACTGAAACCTGCAGACTTTTAGGGATGAATAAGGGGGAGGTATTATTATTAAAAAATTTATACTTAGAGTCAAAGAATTAAAAATAAATCCATTTATCCCGTTAGGATTTGGTATTTTGATTGCTGCATTGATGATGAATTTAAGCAATGCTCGTATGAGTGACAAAGACATAGAAATTGCCGCGAGAAAACTTGGAATGATTTATCCTGAAGAAATTAAGGTTTCCATTGAAACAAGCAATGAGATTGGAGGAGAACAAAATGATTAAATCTCTTTACACTATAAATAGAAGTTTAAATGTAATTCAAAAAAGGCAGGAAAATACGAGTGCTAATCTTGTAAATGCTAACACATCTGGGTATAAATTTCAAAAAGTAGTTCAAAGCACAATGGAAACTAGAGAAATGATTAACTATACCGGAGGAGCTAATAAAAATGTTAGAAACCCTATAGGACAATTTGTGTTCGGAAATCAAGTTGATGAATATTATCGAAATTTCAGTAGTGCTCCAATTTACGAAACGGGAAACAGCACAGATTTTGCAATAAATGGAGATGGATTTTTCACTGTAGAATTAAATAATGGACAAATTGCTTACACAAGAAATGGAAACTTTAGAGTAAATGAAGCTAATGAATTGGTCACAGTTGAAGGATATAGAGTGTTGGGAGAAAATGGATATATAAATATAAATGACTTAAATTTTAATTTTGTAATTTCAAGTCCTGAAGATTTCAATACCCTAATAAGCATAGGAGACACTCTGTTTACATCACAAGCACCTATGAACCAAATAGAAGCAGACGTGAAAAGAGGATTTCTTGAAGCTAGCAATGTAAATTTAGTTGATGAAATGGTAAAACTGATAGAAATAACAAGGGAATTTGAAGCTAATCAAAAACTGATGCATGCAGCAGATGAAACTTTAAATAAAGCAGTAAATGAAGTCGGAAAGGTATAGGTGGTAAAAATGAACATATCTTTGCACATTGGTAGGACAGGGCTCAATGCTAATCAGTATAAAATGGATTCAATAGCAGATGAAATATCAAATGTAAATACTATAGGTTTTAAGAAGAAAGAGTTGAGCTTTAGAGAACTTTTAAATACAGATAATATTAGCGCTGGAACAGCTAGTTTAGTATCTAAAGTTAATTTCAATCAAGGAATATTTATTGAGTCTCAAAGTCCTTACCATTTAGCTATTGAAGGGGATGGATTCTTTGGAGTTGAAAGTAATGGAGAGATTTTATTGACACGTGACGGAGGCTTTACGATTGATAGTGAAAACAATGTTGTAGATAAAGATGGGAATAGACTTGTGATTGATTATACAGTAGAACCGAATGAGTGGTTAAATGGCGATATAACGATAAATAATGATGGATATATTTATCAAAATTACGATGGAAATGTAACACAACTAGGCAGGATAGTTCTGTTTTATCCTGAAAATCTTGATTCCTTGATTCCAGTAGACGGAGGAAAGTTTTTGCAAAATGGGCTAACATTTAATTCTTTAGAAAATGAATTTAATTTTGGTAATATAAAGCAGTATTATTTGGAACAATCAAATGTAGATTTAACAAAATCATTGACAGATATGATAATTACTCAGAGGGCTTATTCCATGAGTGGTAAGGTAGTAGAAACAGCTGATGAAATATATAATATGACAAATAATTTAAAAAGATAATGAATTTGGTTGCATATGCAACCAAATTTTTATTTTTTACCTGTTATAATAAAAACATAATTTAATAGGAGATGAGATTTATGATAAGAAGAATAATAAATATAGATGAAGAAAAATGTAATGGTTGTGGATTGTGTGCAAATGCATGCCATGAAGGAGCTATAGGTATGATTGATGGCAAAGCAAAACTATTAAGAGATGACTATTGCGATGGATTAGGAGATTGTTTACCTGTATGCCCAACAGGAGCTATTACATTTATTGAGAGAGAAGCGAAAGAATATGATGAAAAAGCAGTTTTAGCAAATAAATTATCAGAAGAAAACCACACTCATGTATGCCCTGGATCAATGGCTAAAATAATCAACCAAAATGAAAAAGATGAAAAAAGGTTAAATGCATCTCATGATAATATTAATGTAAAGAGCATGTTGAAACAGTGGCCTGTACAAATAAAACTAGCACCTATAAAAGCACCATATTTTGATAATGCTAATTTGCTAATTGCAGCGGATTGTACTGCATATGCATATGGTGATTTTCATAGAGAATTTATGAAAAATAAAATAACTTTAATTGGATGTCCCAAATTAGATATGCTAGACTATTCGGAGAAGTTGACAGAAATAATAAAGCAAAATGAAATAAAAAGTGTTACTATCGTTAGGATGGAAGTGCCTTGTTGCGGAGGCATTGTAGAGGCAGTGAAGAGAGCTTTGATGAACAGCGGTAAGTTTATACCATGGAGTGTAACTACAATATCAACAGAAGGAATAATTTTAGACTAATATAAAAAATCACCTTCCTCATACTGAAATTTTATCAGATTAAATTTAATATGACATTATCATAGAATATTTATAAACAAATTATTTTTATGTTGACTCATTAAAATAACTGTGTTAATATATGCATTGTAAATTAAATATCTTGATGCCTTATCAAGAGCGGTGGAGGGACAGGCCCATTGAAGCCCGGCAACCTTATAAAAGGTGCTAATTCCTGCAGAGTTAATAATTCTGAAAGATGAGGACGATTTTTAAAAAAGTGCCTTTCCTTTTGGAAGGGCTTTTTATATGTAAAATTAAGGAGGAATAAAATGAAAAAATGGTATTTTACATCTGAGTCTGTAACAGAAGGGCATCCTGATAAAGTTTGCGATCAGATATCGGATGCTATATTAGATGAAATTTTAAGGCAAGATCCTAATGCTAGAGTTGCATGTGAGACATTGACATCTACTGGTCTTATACTAGTAGCAGGTGAGATAACAACTGATTGCTATGTAGATATACCAAAGATTGCAAGGCAAACAGTTGAAGAGATAGGATATGTAAGAGCTAAATATGGATTCGATGCTGATACTTGTGCAGTTCTTACATCCATTAATGAGCAATCTCCAGATATAGCTTTAGGAGTAGATAAAGCTTTAGAGCTAAAGGAGAATTTATCTCATGATGAATTAGATAAAATTGGAGCAGGAGATCAAGGAATGATGTTCGGGTATGCATGCAATGAAACTCCTGAGCTTATGCCAATGCCGATTTCATTAGCTCATAGATTAGCAAGACGTCTAGCCGAAGTCAGAAAAAATGGGCTACTTGATTATTTGAGGCCAGACGGAAAAACTCAAGTTACAATCGAATATCACGATGATAAACCAGTTAGAGTAGAAAACATAGTAGTTTCTACACAACATTCTCCTACTGTAACATTAGAGCAAATTCGAGAAGATATAATAGAACACGTGATTTCCGTAATAGTACCAGCAAATATGATAGATGACAATACAAAGATATATGTCAACCCAACAGGGAGATTTGTAATAGGTGGACCTATGGGAGATTCAGGGCTTACCGGTAGAAAGATAATTGTAGACACATACGGCGGATATGCAAGACATGGTGGTGGAGCATTTTCGGGTAAAGATCCAACTAAAGTTGATAGATCTGCTTCTTATATGGCTAGATATGTTGCCAAAAATGTCGTTGCAGCAGGACTTGCCGACAAATGTGAAGTAGCTGTAGCATATGCAATAGGAATCGCTCATCCTTTATCGGTAAATGTGGATACATTTGGTACTGGCAAAATTAGCGATGAAGAAATTGTTAATCTTATTAAGGAAAATTTTGATTTAAGACCAGCAGCAATCATTAAAGCTTTAGATTTGAAAAGACCAATCTATAGGCAAGTAGCAGCTTACGGACACTTTGGGAGAACTGATTTAGACCTAAGCTGGGAGAGAACAGATAAAGCAGAGATTTTAAGGAAAGCACTATAGGATAACTCACTCCGATTACGGAGTGGGATTTTTTTTATTTCTGCGGTATAATATAATCAAGATCAGTTGGAGGTAAATTATGTTTATAGAAGGAACTGTTGAAGATATAATATTTAGAAATGAAGAAAATGGATATACAGTTGCTAGGCTTGTTACTTCAGATGGGCCTGTTACTTTCGTTGGAAAGACTTATTTCATAAAAAAAGAGCAGTTTGTTGAATTAGAGGGAGAATGGATATACCATGACAAATTTGGAGAACAATTTCAGTTTACAAACATAAAGGAGAAATTACCTTCAACTATAAATGGAATAGAAAGTTATTTAGCATCGGGGCTTATACCTCACATTGGCAAAGCTACTGCAAGAAAAATTGTTGATAAATTCAAAGAGAATTCACTTGACATAATACAATATTATCCTGAAAGATTGCTAGAAGTAGATGGCATAGGCAAAAAGAAACTTGATAAAATAATGGAGGCTTTTGAGGAGCAGAGGGAAATCAGACAGATTATTGTTGAACTTAAAGAATTCGATATTTCAACTAATCAAATATTAAAAATATATAAGCAGTATGGGAGTGAATCGACAAATATAATAAAAGAGAATCCATATAGATTGACAGAAGATATAAGGGGGATAGGATTTAAGATATCTGACGATATAGCGAACAAAGTTGGTGTTGACAAAAATTCACCACATAGAATTAAGGCAGGGCTTAAATATATTATGAATGAAGCAATAGGGCAAGGTCACACTTTTTTACCAGAAAAACTATTGATTGATGAAGCACAAAAATTGTTGACAGTTTCAAAAGATAAAATTGTCGATGAAATCAAAAGTCTTTTGATTTCAGATGTTTTTGTCAAATCTAAAATAGACGATAAAGACATAATTTATCATTATCTATATAATATTTTTGAAAACAATATTGCTAGAAAAATAATAGAATTAAGTAATTATAAATTAGATGATATTAACATAGACATACAAAAGGAAATCAACGAAATTCAAGAAAAATCAAATATTAAATTTGCCAATAAACAAAGAGAAGCCATAGTTAGTTCGATAAATAATGGAGTTTTGATATTGACTGGAGGGCCTGGTACTGGGAAAACAACTATTATCAAGGCTATAATTGAAATATTCAAAAAAGAAGGTAAAACTTTTGTATTAGCAGCGCCTACTGGTAGAGCAGCAAAGAGAATTAAGGAATATACAGGATATGAAGCAAAAACTTTGCATAGATTATTAGAGATTTCTTATGGAGGTGATGAATTTAATTTTTTAAGAGATGAAGAAAACCCAATTGAAAGTGATATCATTATAGTGGATGAAGCATCTATGATAGATATTTCTATGATGAACAATCTAATAAATGCAATAAAACCAGGTTCGAGATTGATATTAGTGGGCGATGTTGACCAACTACCTTCTGTAGGGGCTGGGAATATACTTAGAGATATCATTAATTCAAATGTTATAAAAGTGGTTAGATTGGATGAAATTTTTAGACAAGAAGAAAAAAGCATGATAATAGTAAATGCTCATAGGATTAACAATGGATTAATGCCTATTTTAAATGAAAAAGATAAAGATTTCTTTTTTATTTATAAACAAAATCCAAAAGAAGCTCTTGAGGAAATAAAAGAGCTAGTAGTCAATAGATTACCTAAATATTATGGGTTTGATCCAATCAACGATATACAAGTCTTATCTCCTATGAAAAAAGGGGATTTAGGAGTAATTTCTTTAAATCAAAAACTTCAAGCAGTTTTAAATCCTGAAAACAAACTTAAACCTCAAAAAAGCTTGGGAAGTTTTTCTTTTAGAGTTGGAGATAAAGTGATGCAAATTAAAAACAATTATCAAATTGAATGGAGTATATCAAAGCAAGGTGAGATAGAAAAAGGAGAAGGCATTTACAATGGGGACATTGGAATTATTACAGAGATTTCTGATGAAGAAAATAAGATTAAGGTCTTGTTCGATCAAGAAAAAGAAGTAGAATATGATTATAAAGACTTAGATCAATTGACATTATCCTATGCTATAACAATTCATAAATCCCAAGGCAGTGAATTTAGAGCAGTAATCATACCTGTAACTTCTGGACCCAAAATGCTTTTAACTAGAAATTTAATTTACACAGGTGTAACACGAGCAAAGGATTTAGTTATATTAGTTGGAGACAAAAAATATATTTATGAAATGGTAAGAAACAATCAGATAGAGAAGAGATATTCAGCACTAGATATGAAGATAAAGCAGTATGATATGTATATTCGGAAAGAAGGAATAAATTTTGATTGATGAGTTATTATTTCCAACAAAAAACATTTGCAGTTTCTGTAAAGATTATGATGATGACTTAGAATTAGGTCTTTGCAAAGAATGTAGAGATAGAATAGAAGAATTGCACCAACCAATCAAAGCTGATATAGAAAATATAGACAAAGTTTATGTATCAATTTACTACAATAGATTTATAAAAAATTTTATTCATCAATTTAAGTTCAACAATTCTAGCTATTTATATAAAACTTTTGCATTATATATGATTAAGACAATAGAAATTCAAGAAATATTTGATTACGATATAATTTTGCCTGTACCACTGCACAGAAGGAAAGAGGCCATCAGAGGATATAATCAATCATATTTATTGGCAAAGGAAATAGCTAAATTAAATAATAAGCCTATATCTAATAATGTACTCATAAAGAGAAAATGGACAAAAGAGCAAAACAAACTTAATGTTTTCGAAAGGAGATTAAATTTAAAATCCTCTTTTTTTGTTAAAAACAATGATATGATATATAACAAAAAAATATTGTTAATAGATGATATTATCACTACAGGTATGACTCTTGAATACTGTAGTAAAGAGTTAAAAGAAAATGGTGCAGATAAAATAATTAGCATATGTTTATCTACACCCAAAATTTGATTAATCTTTAATAAAGTCGTACAAAAAACTATTATCTTCTCTAAAAACTAAATCATTTTTTTTATAATAAAGATAAATAGCATTTATCTCTCCACCTAATATTATCACCATACTAATTATATAAAGCCAAACTAAAAAAATAATTACTCCACCTAAGCTGCCATAAGTAACAGCATAATTTGCAAAATTATTTACATAATAGGAAAACATTATTGATGCAATTATCCAGCCTAAAGTTGAGAATAAAGAACCAAACAATGTATATCTTAATTTAATTTTTTCTTCTTTTTTTGTACTTGGCGTATATTTATATATTAAAGCAAATATTATCACCATGTATAAGATTGGTATTATGAAACGAAGGTAGTGCCATAAATTAATGAAAAATACTTCACTGTCTAGTAGTGTGAATACCCACTTACCTATTAGCTCCCCTATTACAAGAGTAAAAAATACCATCACTAAAAGTATTATTAACGCAAAAGTAAATAGCAATGACAACAATTTACGCTTTACATATGACCTTTTTTCTTTAAAACCATATGCAGCATTAATAGTTCTCATTGTTACCATCATTCCACCAGATGCAGTCCAAAGTCCTGCAACAGCAGCTATAGAAAGCAAACCTTGGCTGCTATATGTTGTTATATCACTTATAAAACCCTCAATTATGTTCGTAACTTCTTGAGGCAAAAATTCAAGGAATTCCAATGGGATTTCACCCCTTACAAGAGGGGTAAGGCTAATTATATTTAGTAAAACTATTAAAAACGGAAAAATTGAAAGTACTAGATAATAAGCCATTTGTGCTGCATAACCAAAAATATAATCATTACGTAATTTAAATATAAAATGGTCAATGACTATTATAGCCTTATGTTGTAAAAGCTGATCTATTATTTTT
Source organism: Tissierellales bacterium (assembly GCA_014360205.1). Classification (GTDB taxonomy): domain Bacteria; phylum Bacillota; class Clostridia; order Tissierellales; family Tissierellaceae; genus Soehngenia. The sequence goes on along the minus strand of JACIXZ010000003.1, from coordinate 122,752 downwards.
TTCAAATTTACACCAACTCTACTTTAAATACTTGTTAAACCAATTTGTGATTTCTTCCAATCTCTTTATTCTATGTTTGGGTTTTCCAGACCTTGAAAGTTCGTGGTTTTCTCCCTTGAAAATCACAATTTTTGACTCAACTCCGTGATACTTTAATGATGTGAACATCTGATATCCTTGATCAATCCAACACCTATAATCCTCATCTGAATGTATGAATAAAGTAGGAGTAACTACATTATTAGCATATTTCAAAGGAGAATTATCCCATAGCTTTTCATGACGATTCCATGGATTTGTACCAACTTGATCTTGAACAAAGTAGTATCCAATATCTGAAGTTCCAAAAAAAGATATCCAATTAGATATACTTCTCTGAGAAGCAGCCACTTTAAATCTATTTGTATGACCAATAATCCAGTTAGTCATATATCCTCCATAAGAGCCGCCAGTAACTCCAATTCTTTCCCTATCAATATTAGGATACAATTCTAATATTTTATCTGTAAAAGTCATTATGTCATCAAAATCAATACTCCCATATTTTCCTCTAATATCTGCAAAATCATCACCATATCCATCACTGCCTCTTGGGTTTAAGAAAAACACAAAATAACCTTGATTAGCCCAAACTTGCATCTCGTGGTAGTAAACACTGCCATAGCAAGTTTTAGGACCACCATGAATATCAAGGATTGCTGGATATGATTTTGTATCATCAAATCCTATTGGTTTTATTACAAAACCATCTAATGAAACATCATCATTCTTAACATTTATATATATTGGTTTAGAAAGTAATCTTTCTTCGCATACCCAGCTGTTGAAATCTGTAACAGTTTTTTCACAACTATCTAAAACATAGAGTTCTTGTAAGTTTATATCTCTTAATCCAGAAAAGAAAACTTTATTTTCTACCACGTCGAAATCGTCAATTGAACCATTTGGTTCAGTTATTTTTTCTAGTTTTCCATCTAAATCTAATTTGTTTATAAAGGAATTATAACCACTTGTTGAAATAAAATATAATAGATCTCCATCAACTTTAAAATATCTAGAGCTCCCATATCTACAGTCAGACCCAACAGAGTTTCCTATTCCTTCATCTAGGTGCAGAAGAAGCTTGCAATTAATCCCATTATCTTCCATCAAAAATATATCAGGATTTTGATTAATACCATGCTTTTTCATGTCAGAACCAAAGAAAACAATTTTATCTTTAATAAAACAAGCAAAAGCATAGTTAAATTCACTATATGGGGAAATTTTTTCTATACCTAGGGTATTTAGATCTAGAATATAGATATCGCTATATAAATTCATTTTATCTATAAATGAAGATGTTATAAAAAGAGCTTTATCTTTTTCTTTAGATAAATGAACTTGATGAACGTTAGTAAACTCATCTGTGATAGGAATCAACTTATTTTCATTTTTTATATAATAATAGAGTCTAGCTCTCTTTTTATTGGTGAAACCTTCTCCATTAGACCAGAATGGAATTTCATCTAAAATTTCATAATCAGAGTTCTCTTTTTTTTCTTTGATTTTTTTATCCATTTCTTCTTCAGTAAGGTTAAAGTATTCTCCTAAGTCTTGGTCATATAAAGCAGTAAATAGATAATGGTTTTCATCGATTATCTCAGTAGAATATACATTTAATGGTATGCTGAAAATCTTGTTTGCTTCACCACCTTCAATATTTATCTCGTAAAAAGAGGTAATTGGGTAGCCATTTTCAGCCTTTTCTTTATCTTTTTTTTCTCTTAATGAAGTAAATATAATGGTTTTTTTATCTTTCCATAAAAACTTTCTTTCTTCATTAAAGCTAGTCAATTTTTTTATTTTATAATTCTCGTCTGCAATATAGATATTAGACAAGTATTTGTTTTCCTCAATATCTATTCTAGTCACAACGAAAGCACAATTTTTAGCATCTGGGGAAATATTTACAGAAGAAATAAACTTAAAATTTGTAAAGTCATCTAATTTTAGATTTTTCATGGTTACCTCCATATTATTAGTTTTTTAGCGTAAAAATTAATATATTATCCATTTTCCTCCTACTCCATTGATTTATAAAAGGAAAACAAATCTTACCCAATCGTGTTAGAGTTAAATTATTATTTTTTAGATCTACTAAACCTATGGTATATAAAATATAGATTAGAGTTGATAGCTCTTTTTTTAGTACAGCTATCTCATCAATTATGAGCTTTAAAGGCATAGGGTTTCTCATTAACTTAGCCATCAATTTTAACAATAGCTCTTTTGATTTTTCGGCATTTTTTATATCAATATTCAAAATGGAACTTATAAAATCTATTTTAAATATTTCTGATAATAGGACTTGCATTTTTTCTTCGTTAGATAATATTAAATAATCTTCAACTATATTGCTCGGAATCAGTTTATTATCATTAATCTCAATAATGTTAAGTGACAAACCCAATGCTTTAAAAATATCTATAATGTCTGCGCTTGAATATAAATCGTTAAATTCATATGTTTTAAACAAATTTTCTATTAAAATCATTTTATCAGATTTTTTTATTTTCTGCTTTTTATCAGTTAATGATAAATTATTTGAAATTAGATATATTAAGAATACATCAAAATCTTTAATAAAATCATCGTTAAATGTTAAATCAAATTCATTTAGTTTTGAAACAAGATATTTGTCTTTATAGAAATGACTTTCGCCTTTATTTATTTCCCTAATAAAATCGAATCTATTTTCCCTAATTTGTTTGATTTGCTCTAAAGAATCGTGAAAATCATTGGTTTGATTTTCTTTAAAGAGAATATATTCTGTCAACACATCTAAATATAAGGAAAATGTTTCGCTTGATGATATGAATCCATCATAGATAGTATTTAAGAACAATTCATTTAAGTCAATTCTGTTTAGATCTCTGAGGCTTAAATCCTCAGGACTCAGATAATAATCATATAGCTCAAGTAATTTATTGATGTATTTATCTGTTAAAAGAGGATCTTTTTTATAGTACAGATAATTTTGAAATTCTTCAATATCATCATAAATAGATGAAATATCCTCTTCAGAAGGATCGAAATGCTCATATACATTAATATAGAACAAATCGTAGAATTTAAAGCAATTATCTTTCACATAATCTTGAAAAGAAAGGCTGAAATCTTTTGATAACTCATAATTATAGTCATAGAATACCTCTTTTATAAAATAAGGGATCACAGATTTTGGTGTATATATCAATTGACCTGAGAATATATTATGTCCTAATATATTTTCGATACGTGCGATAAAACAGTCTCCTTGCTTTAGAATGCGCTTTGCTGAAGGCTCTAAAATCTCAATAGTTTCTGTAGTAAACAAATTTTTTGCAACGATTTTGTCATTAACAATATTTAGTATCTCATACAATGAAGGATATGACTTTTTCTTTTGAATTAAAATTTCTCTCTCAAGATTGTTAATTATACGCCTTTCATTTAAATATTCATCAATCAAGGTTTCGCCTTTTTCATTTTTATAATCGCATATTAACCATAAATTAAATATTGTGTTTTCCTTATCCAAAGTTATGACTGGATACTCTATACTTACTTTGTTAAATAAAACTTTTCTAATATTTTTTTTATCGATATACTTATCTAAATCATAGTAGATATCGCTATTAATCTGCATCAAAAAATCGTAATTTAATTCTTTCATTTTGCCCTCCAAATTAATAGTTTAATTGAGACTTGCTAAATTTTTTAAAAGTGATGAGAGATGATAATTGTATATTATATCTTCATTGCTTGTTTCATTGTCACACTTAACGAAGAGAGTCATCTTTAGCATCTCCTCAAGCGTGCTTTTATTTTTTTCATTTATACAACTTTTAGAATTTAGTGCTTTTATAGAAGATAAATCAGTAAAAATAATTTGCATTTTCTTTAATTTATTTAAATTATCATCAATCTTAGCTTTATCAGAAATCTTGTATCTCGTTTCATCTATTGACAATTCGTAAATAGATTCTAATTTATCAAGATCAGATTTAAATTTAGCTAAATCTATCTCTTTTCTTTCTGTAATTATATCATAAACTATACTTTTAATATCATTTTTCATGGATTTAAATAATGAATCAAACTGATAATCACTATGAGGAGCAGAAATCAAATAATTGACTAATACCCCAACCAAAATACCTACAGAGGTATCAAGAACTCTGTTAAAAGCATAAACAATCATTTCATCATCAGTATTCATATAAACCGCTATAAAAACCATAGCAGCAAGTGAAATTGCTTTTTTCCAATTTAACAGGTTTAAAATATGTATCAAAACAATGATACCAATTCCCATTAAGAAATAGTTAACAGGAAAAAGATAATTCATAATTAAAGCAACTAACGCACCTGTAACTGTGGATAACATTCTATTTTTTCCTGATTGAAAAGATTCAGAAACACTAGATTGCATTGTGTTTATGACACCAAGCCCCACAAAAAGAGGAGAATATAGCCCCATTTTATCGGCGACAAACATTCCTAAAGCTACAGCTAAACCTGTTTTAATTGTTCTCATACCTACTTTATAACTTCTCGTATTCATAGATAACTCCTTTTTAAATATTATAAAGATATTATAACATTAATTTAGAATTATCAAGATATTAATCCACAAATAAAACAACAGAAATATAAGTTTTCCACAAAACAATCCACATTATCCACAAGCTGATAAAAATATATCAACAAAATTAACAACATATTTTCCACAATCAATTATTATTTACAAGATTCACAAAACTTTGTTTAACACATGCTCTTTTTAGGTATAATATATTTAAATATATAAGTAATGACTTATATGAAAGGAGCTGGGTTTATGAAAATAAATTTTACTGGAAAGAATATGGAGGTAACAGACGCTTTAAAATCTGTAACTGAAAAAAAGCTCAGTAAATTGAACAAGTATTTTCAAAATGACATCGTTGGGAACGTAACTTTTAGTACTGAAAAAAATAGAAAAATAATAGAAGTTACCATAAACCTTCCCGGGACAATTTTGAGAGCAGAGGAGTCTAGTGATGATATGTATGCATCAATAGATAGAGCAGTTGATGTATTGGAAGCGCAAATGAGGAAACATAAAACTAAACTACAAAAGAGATATAAAAGTGGAGAAACAATTAGATTTGAAAATTTAACTCCAATAGAAGAAAATGATGATGAAAAGCCAAAATTAGTCAAAAATAAAAGATTTGTATTAAAACCTATGACAACTGACGAAGCAATTTTACAAATGGAATTACTAAGACACAATTTCTTCATTTTCATGGATGCAGATACAGAAGCAGTAAATGTTGTTTACAAGAGAAAAGATGGTAATTACGGGCTTATCGAACCAGAAATTTTATAATATAAAGATAAAACAGGGGAAACCCTGTTTTTTTTATGCAAAAAAATAAAACTGAAAAAAACTTAAATAAAACTGAAATAAAACTTAAATAAAACTAAAATAAAACCTCAAAATGGTATCATTACAAAAAGAAAAGAAATTGGAAGTGATAAATATGGAGTGTAAAGTGAATACTGATTTTTACTTTAGCTTTATTCCTATATACAATGATGAAAATAAGTTTTCAGATTTTCTTTTAATTGAAGTTAGTGATAATTTTGAAGAAATATTTAATTTAAATGATATCGATAATAAGCCTATAGTTGGGAAAAGAATCTCCGATATTATATTTTATTTTAATGATTTTTTTCCTTCTTTTAAGGAAGTATACTATAAGCTTTTGCCAGAATCAAATAAGAAATACAAAAAATATATTTATGAATTAAATAATTATTATTTGATAAATATGTTCGCAACTGCAGATCTAAAGACATACTTATATTTTTCAGATATCAGTTTTATAAATTAATAAAAATATTATTTTTGTAAATTGGCAAACTTATCGAAAGGTAAGGACGCAAAGCCATGAGTCTAAAGCTATTAGCCAGGACAGTCAAGCTGCTTTTTAAAGCAGCTTTTTGTTATAAATAGATAAAATTTATGGGAGGGATTGAATGAACAATAGAATTAAAACAAATTCATATATAAAAAAAAGAAGGAGGTGTGATCTATCATGAAATTGCTTGTTAAAAAAAGTTTATCAATAGTATTAGCATTTGCGATGATATTAACAATGACATCAGCAACATTTGCACAAGAGATAGAAGAAATATACCAAGAAGAGAAAATCGGCATAGAAAATAACAGCATAGAAAATACAAATGAAATAGAAGAACCAGATGCAGTAAAAGAAGAAGTAATCACAGAACCTTTTCCAATGATGACAATAATGGCACTGAGCACACAAGAATTCACTGCTCAAAGTGGTATACTAACTGCATATGGTCAATCAACAAATGGGCACCTAACAGCAAAATATGCATGGATTAGCCCTGAAGGGGAGATATTAGTTGCTTTTTCAGTAACAGGACCCACATACCAAAAGAATTTAATAAATATATCTTACAATGGTGTCGAACTTTTCCCAGGGAAAAATAACAAACCACTAGAAGGCGTCAACTATTTTAAAGTAAGTGACCTCAAAGTAAATGGAAGTACTCTAGGAACAACATCAAGTGATTGGTTAGTAGTTAATTTAGGAATACAGAATTTATCAGCACCGATGAGGGTTGGTCTAGACTATTCTGAAAATGGATTTGACGCATGGGGTGAAGGTGCAATAATAATTGACTTTCAGGAATATACAGTAACCTATAATCCAAACGGAGGAACAGGAACAATAAATGACCTAAATAATCCTTATGTAGAAGGAAGAGAAGTAACAGTATTAGCTGGAGATGGATATACAAGAGTAAATCATACTTTTGCAGGATGGAACACTAAAGCAGATGGAAGTGGAACAGCTTATCAACCAGGAGATAAATTCAACATATATAGTGATGTTGTATTGTATGCTCAATGGATACCAGATAATATGTATCAAGTCTTATACAATGCAAATGGAGGGACAGGAACAGTAATTGATTCAAACAGTCCTTACTTTGAAGGAGCAGAGGTAACAGTACTAAGCGGTGAAGGTTTTACAAGACAATACTACACTTTTGCTGGATGGAACACGGCAGCAAATGGAAGTGGGACAGCTTATCAACCAGGGGATAAATTCAACATGCCAGCAAGCAATGTCATACTTTATGCACAATGGGAAAAGAATATTGCTCCTCAGCTAGAAATAACAGGTTACACTGGAGTATATGACGGAGAAGGACACAGCATAACAGTAGGAAATTTAGTAGAAGGCGATAAAGTATACTACAGTAAAGATGGAGTAGAATGGGCAGAAGAAAAACCAAGCTACACTGATGTAGGAGAATATACAGTATATGTAAAAGTAGTAAATCCAAACTATGAAGATAGAACAGGATCAGCTACAGTAACAATAACAAAGAGAGATATAACGATAAAAGCACAAAGTGCAACAAAAGCATATGACGGGACACCACTAACAGCAAACGGATATGTAATAGTAACTGGAAGCTTTGTAGAAGGAGAAGGATTTGCAAGTGTAACAATAGAAGGATCACAAACACTAGTAGGAACAAGTGACAACACAATAACAGGATACACTTTCAATGACAACACAAAAGCAATAAACTACAACGTAATAACTCAAAAAGGAACATTAACAGTAACAAAAGCACAAAACCCAATAATGATAACAGCACAAAGCGCAACGAAAGTATATGACGGGACACCACTAACAGCAAATGGATATGAACTAACAGGCACCCTATTAACAGGTGATGAAATAGAAGTAACAGTAACTGGAACAATAACAGATGTAGGGACAGTAGTAAATGAAATAACAGAAGTTAAAATAACACATGAAGGAACAGACGTAACAGAAAACTATGATATAACAAAAGTAAATGGAACATTAGAAATAACAGCAAAAGAAGTAACAATAACAGTAGATAGCAAAACAAAAGTATACGGAACAATAGACCCAACATTCACAGGAACAGTAGAAGGATTAATAAATGGAAACGACTTAGGAGAAATAACCTTTGTAAGAACAAATGACGATGAAGAAGTAGGAAATTACGAAGGAGTATTAGACGCAAACTATACAGATAATCCAAACTACAAAGTAGAAGTAATAAAAGGGAACTTTGAAATAACAAAAGCACAAGGAGAAGAGCTAGAAGTAGAAGGATACACTGGAGTATATGACGGATTAGAACACAGCATAACAGTAGGAAACTTAGTAGACGGAGATACAGTATACTACAGTAAAGACGGAGCAACTTGGACAGAAGAAAACCCAAGCTACACTGATGTAGGAGAATACAAAGTATATGTAAAAGTAGAAAATCCAAACTATGAAGATAGAACAGGATTAGCTACAGTAACAATAACAGCAAGAAGCATAACTGTTCAATCACAAAATGCTACAAAAGTATATGACGGGACACCTTTAACAAATAATACTTTCACAATAACTAGTGGAGAACTTGTATCTGGAGAGACAATCACCGTAGTTATTACTGGTTCACAAACAAACGTTGGTTCAAGTAAAAACACAATACAAAGTATAAGTATAAAATCTGGCGATAAAGATGTAACTGAGAATTACAACATAACAAAAGTAGAAGGAACATTAACAGTAAATTCTCAAGTGGTACCGCCATTTATACCACCATTTATACCACCAGAAGAAGAAATAGATGAAGAAGTACCAACTGATTTTCCAGTATTGACAGATGAGCATATAGCATATATACAAGGCTATCCAGACAATACAGTAAGACCATTAGGGAGAATTACTAGAGAAGAAGTAGCAGCAGTATTCTACAGATTATTAGATCCAGAATACAGAAGCATGGTATTTAAAACAACACATAAATTTACTGACGTAAATTCAAATAGATGGTCCAATAAACACATTGCAACTTTAGCAAATGCAGAAATAATATTAGGATACGAAGATGGAACATTTAGACCAGGAAATTATATAACTAGAGCTGAATTAGCAGTAATAGCATCTAGATTTGATAATTTAAGTCCATTTGAATCAGATAAATTTTCAGATATAAAAGGGCATTGGGCAAATAAATATATCAATTCTGCAGCAGAAAAAGGCTGGGTCAAGGGATATTCTGATGGAACATTTAGACCAGATGAATATATAACAAGAGCAGAATTTGTAACCCTAGTAAATGCAGTGTTGGAAAGAAAAGTGACAAAGGAATATATCCTTGAAGATGCAAGAAAATTTCCTGATTTAACCGAAGATAAATGGTACTATGAAGACATGCAAGAAGCAATAAACAGTCATGAATATGAATGGTTAGAAGACAATACAGAAAAATGGACCAAAATTTATTATCCAGATTTGGATATGTAATGATTAAAAGATATAGCCCTCTTAAGAGGGCTATATCTTTGTTAAAGAAGTATATAAGAAGTATATAATAGGTTAGGTTGGTTTACAATAAGCACAAATATATTTGCATATTCCTACATAAATGGTATAATATAAAGGCATTATAAATAGTGGCTACAATATTGTAGTGTGATTTGAAAGGATGATTTAACAAATGGGTTTGCTAAACAAAGTATTTGGCACATATAGTGAGAGAGAACTTAAAAAATTAGATGGAATAGTGGAAGAAATAATTTCTTTAGATGACGAAATGTCAAAACTTTCTGATGAAGAACTAAAGAATAAAACAGTTGAATTCAAAAATAGATTTGCAAATGGTGAAACATTAGACCAGCTGTTACCAGAGGCTTTTGCAGTGGTAAGAGAGGCATCCAATAGAGTACTCGAAATGAAGCACTTTAAAGTGCAACTTTACGGAGGTATAATACTTCACCAAGGTAGAATTGCTGAAATGAAAACTGGTGAAGGTAAAACCTTGGTTGCTACTTTACCTGCCTATTTAAATGCAATAGCGGGAAGAGGAGTTCATATAGTAACAGTTAATGATTATCTTGCTAAGAGAGATAAACAATGGATGGGCAAAATATATGAATTTTTAGGACTTTCTGTTGGGTGCATAGTTCACGGACTAGACAACAAAGAAAGAAGACAACAATATGCATGTGACATAACATATGGAACTAACAATGAGTTTGGATTTGATTATCTAAGAGATAATATGGTCATATACAAAGAGGAAATGGTTCAACGAGACCTTTTTTATGCAATTGTGGATGAAGTCGACTCTATCTTAATTGATGAAGCGAGAACTCCTTTGATAATATCAGGAGAAGGAGACAAATCAACATCGTTATATGAAATGGCAGATAAATTTGCCCAAACCTTATCTTTTAGATATTTAGATCCAAGTGAAGAAAGGCTTGATCCATTCAATAGAGAGATAAAGGAAGAAACAGTTGACTATATAGTTGATGAAAAAGCAAGAAGCATAATGTTAACAGAAAATGGAACAAGAAAAGCCGAAAAGTTTTTTGGGCTAGACAATTTAGCGGATATAGGAAATATGGAAATAGCTCATCACATAAATCAAGCATTGAAAGCTAGAAGTTTATTTAAAAGAGATATCGATTATGTAGTAAAAGATGAAGAAGTAATCATAGTCGATGAGTTTACTGGAAGATTAATGTTCGGCAGAAGATATAGTGATGGTTTGCACCAAGCTATTGAAGCAAAGGAAAAATTAAAAGTAAGATCGGAATCAAAAACATTAGCTACCATAACATTTCAAAATTATTTTAGAATGTATGAAAAATTAGCTGGTATGACAGGAACAGCAAAAACTGAAGAAGATGAATTTAGAGAGATTTACAATATGGATGTAATTGAAATACCAACCAATAAACCTGTCATAAGATTAGATTATCCAGATGTTGTATACAAGAATGAAGAAGCTAAATTTAAAGCTGTTGTAGAAGAAATTAAAGAAAGACATGCAACAGGACAGCCAATTTTGGTAGGTACAGTTACAATTGAAAAATCTGAAATTCTATCTAAAATGTTGAAAAAAGAAGGCATAAAACATGAAGTTTTGAATGCTAAGCAACATGAAAGGGAAGCTGAAATAATTGCTCAGGCTGGTAGGTTAGGAGCAGTAACGATAGCGACAAACATGGCTGGCCGTGGTACAGATATTGTACTTGGCGGTAATCCTGAATATATGGCTAAACAAGAAATGAAAAAACGTGGATACGATGAAGAAGTTTTAGGATTAGTAGATAGTTTCTATGATACTAATGATGAAAATATATTAGAGGCCAGAAAGCTCTATCAAGAATTAGTTGAAAAATTTGAAGAGGTAACTAGAGAAGAACACAAAAAAGTAGTAGAAGCTGGGGGACTTCACATAATAGGTACAGAGAGACACGAATCTAGACGTATAGATAACCAGTTAAGAGGTAGATCAGGGCGTCAAGGAGACCCAGGAAGTTCGAGATTTTATATCTCACTAGAAGATGATTTGATGAGATTATTTGCAGGAGATAGAATAAAGAATTTAATGGAGACTGCAAATATGCCTGATGATGAGCCATTAGAGAATAGTATCCTAACCAGAACAATTGAAAATGCTCAAAAGAAAGTTGAAGGAAACAACTTTTCAATTAGAAAGCATGTCTTAAAATATGATGATGTAATGAACAAACAAAGGGAAATTATTTACAAAGAAAGAAGAAGAGTTTTAGAAGGAGAAAACCTAAAAGACCATATTTTAGAAATGGTTAAGAATCTTGTCCAAAATAATATTGAAATCTATACAAGACAAGCAAAATATCCTGAAGAATGGGATCTTGAGGGCTTAGAGGTATTTTTAGAAAAGACATTTGGAATGAAAAAAGGAATTCTCTCAGAGCTTGACATAGAGAGTTTAACTAAAGATAAATTATTACAATTTATTTTAACTAAAGCAAATGAAATTTATGATAATAAAGAAAAAGAATTTGGAGAAGAAACTTTCAGAGAAATAGAAAGAATAGTTTTACTCCAAGTAGTAGATTCAAAGTGGATGGATCATATAGATGCTATGGATCAACTTAAACAAGGTATAGGATTAAGGGCAATGGGACAAGAAGATCCAGCTAGAGCATATCAAATTGAAGGTTTTGATATGTTTGAAGAAATGACAATAAGCATTTGGGAGGATACAGTTCAGTTCCTATTCCATGCTGTTAAATCTAAACCAGTTGAAAGAAAGAGAGTAGCTAATCCGATTGAAATAGGCAGCCCAGAAAATACAAATAGAACTGTTGTGAACAAAACGAAGAAAGTTGGAAGAAACGATCCTTGTCCATGTGGAAGTGGAAAGAAATATAAAAAGTGCTGTGGCGCTCCTGACAAAGAAAATGTAATTTAATGAAAGGGTGATAGAGTGGATTTGTATTTGGATAGAGAAAGGTTGAACAATTGTTTAAACATTATGACAGAGCTGGGTGTTTCTCTTTGACTTGCCGAGTAAAAGAAAGCTCGTAGAAGATTTAGAAAAAAGCACTTACGATGAAAATTTTTGGAAAGACCAAAAAAAAGCACAAGATACAATGCAGAAAATAAAGAGCTTAAAAGAGCAAATTGAAAAGTATGAAAAATTGAAAAACAAAGTCGAAGACTTGGAGGTATTATACCAGCTAATGTCTGAAGAAGATGATTATACCGATTACGATATGGTTGAGAAAACCTTGGATGAAGTTGAGGACGAAGTTCTTGAATTTAAAATATCCACTTTATTAAATGGGGAATATGATGAACATAACGCAATATTATCCATTCATGCAGGAGCTGGAGGATTAGAGGCTCAGGATTGGGCAGAGATGTTACTTCGAATGTATAGAAGATGGGCTGAAAACAAAGGTTACAAGATTGAAACATTAGATATTTTACAAGATCCAGAAGCAGGTATAAAATCAGTAACTTTGTTAATTTCTGGATACAATGCTTATGGCTATTTGAAAGGGGAAAAAGGTGTTCATAGACTAGTCCGGATTTCTCCCTTTGATGCTTCTGGTAAAAGGCATACTTCTTTCGCAAGCGTAGATGTATTTCCTGAACTTAACGAAGAGGAAGATATCGAAATAAATGAAAAAGATCTAAAAATAGACACATATAGATCTACAGGAGCTGGAGGACAACATGTAAATACTACTGATTCTGCAGTTAGAATTACTCATATTCCTACTGGAATAGTTGTTCAATGCCAGTCTGAAAGAAGTCAGCATTCTAATAAAGAAACGGCACTAAAAATGCTTAAAGCAAAGTTGATACAGTTAAAGGAAGAAGAAAACAAAGAAAAAATAGAAGATCTTCAAGGCTCTTATTCTCAGATAGCATGGGGCTCACAAATAAGATCTTATGTTTTTCATCCTTATAGCATGGTAAAAGACCATAGGACCCAAGCAGAAGTTGGAGATGTCTACAGAGTCATGGATGGAGACTTGGATTATTTTATAAATGAATATTTGAAATACAAAGCTCTTCAGTAGAAGAGCTTTGATTGAGCTTAGGAGGATATATGGATATAATCAAAAAAATTGCAAAAAGTTTGGATTTAAAGGAAAGAAATGTTGAAAATGCTATTAAATTATTAGATGAAGGAAACACAATACCATTTATTGCTAGATACAGAAAAGAATTAACTGGGGAAATGACGGATGTAAAGCTTAGAGAATTAGACGAAAAACTTACATATTTAAGAAATCTAGAAAAAAGAAAAGAAGATGTAATCAGACTAATAGACGAACAAGGCAAACTAACGGATGAACTGAGAGAAGAAATTGAGAAATCTGAAAGTCTGCAAAGGATAGAGGATCTTTATAGACCATTTAAGCCAAAGAGAAGAACCAAAGCAACAATAGCAAGAGAAAAAGGTCTAGACAAATTGGCTGAAGTTATTATGGCAAATGAATTAGAAGATGATAAATTATTAGAGTTTGCAAGTACTTTTATAAATGAAGAAAATGATATTAAAACCATAGAGGATGCTTTTAATGGGGCTAAAGATATCATAGCAGAAGATATATCAGATGATGCAAACATAAGAAACAAGGTAAGGGAATATCTTTACAAGCATGGAATTATTGTAGTGAAAGCTATAGACGAAAACTTAGATTCGGTATACGAAATGTACTATGACTATAAGGAACCAATAAAAAACTTGGCTAATCATAGAATATTAGCGATAAATAGGGGAGAGAATAAAAAGGCATTAAAGGTTAGTTTAGAAACACCGGATTTTGATTTAACCAATTTAATTAAAGAAGAGATACTAAAAAACAAGAAAAGCCTAACTAATGATTTATTGGAACAAGCTATAGAGGATTCGTTTAAAAGGTTATTATTCCCGTCTATAGAAAGAGAAATTAGAAGTGATCTTACACAAAGGGCAGAAGAGGAAGCGATAAAAGTATTTGCTTTAAATTTAGAACCACTGCTAATGCAACCCCCAATAAAAGGAAAAGCAATATTAGCTATAGACCCTGGTTTTAGAACAGGACTTAAAGTCGTAGTTTTAGATGAAACAGGCAAACTTTTATCTCATACTAATATTTTCCCTGTAGAGCCACATAACAAGATCGAAGAAAGCGAAAGTATATTATTAAATTTAGTAAACGAATATAACGTAGAAATAATAGCAATTGGGAATGGCACGGCATCTAGAGAAACAGAAAGTTTTGTTGTAGAATTTATTAAAAAATATAATTTAACCCAATTGAGTTACATTATCGTAAATGAAGCAGGTGCTTCCATATACTCTGCCTCAGAAATTGGGCAAAAAGAATTTCCTGATAAAGATGTTACAGTTAGAGGAGCTGTTTCTATTGGGAGGAGAGTATTAGACCCATTAGCTGAATTAGTAAAAATAGAACCAAAGCACATTGGCGTAGGGCAATATCAACACGACTTGAATCAAAAAAGATTAGACGAAGTGTTATCAAAGGTAGTAGAAGATTGTGTAAATAGAGTTGGGGTCAATCTCAACACAGCAAGTATTTCTCTACTAAAATATGTTTCGGGAATTAATTCTAAATTAGCAGAAAACATCGTAGCATACAGAGAAGAGAATGGGAAGTTTACTTCAAGAGAAGAACTTTCTAAAATTAAAGGAATGGGAGAGAAGACTTTTAAGCAATGCGCAGGTTTTTTAAGAATTCCTGAAAGTGACAATATCCTAGATAATACCAGTGTTCATCCAGAAAGCTATGATATCGCACATAAATTACTAAATCTAAATTATAAATCAAGAGATATAGATGAATTAGCTAGAGAATTAAATATAGGTAAACCTACATTAGTCGACATCATAAAAGAACTTGAAAAACCAGGTAGGGATTTAAGAGAAGATAGACCAAAGCCAATTTTGAGAAGTGATGTTTTGAAAATCGAGGATCTAGAGATAGGAATGGAACTTTTAGGGACTGTAAGAAATGTAGTTGATTTTGGCGCATTTGTAGATATCGGAGTAAAAGAAGATGGCTTAGTTCATATATCTGAAATATCGGAAAAATATATCAAGCATCCTAAAGAAGTCTTAAAAGTAGGAGACATTGTTAAAGTGAGGATAATAAAAATTGATCTCAATAAAGGTAGAATATCATTGAGCATGAAAGGAATAAGCCAAGCTTGATAGCTTGGCTTATTGATGTTTTACAGAAAAGTTAACAAACCTTTTAAAAAGAATTCTGTATTTCAGTTGTAAACCTTAAATTCTTAATAAAATACTTAAAAAAATCAATGAAATGTTGTATAATTATACTGTTAATTACATTAAATGCTGATGTGGCTCAGTGGTAGAGCAGTGCACTCGTAATGCACAGGTCGTCGGTTCAAATCCGACCATCAGCTCCATAATTTAAAAAAGGAGAACTTTAATGACTGATAATATTAATATAAATCATGAACCAACAAATAAAAAATCGAGCTTCATCTTAAAGCCAAACGATAAATCAAATATAAAGAAGATCATCGGAGTTGTAAGTGGAAAAGGCGGAGTTGGGAAATCATTAGTAACCTCTCTAATTGCCGTAGAAATGCAAAGGCGAGGATATAAAGTTGCAATAATGGATACAGATATAACTGGGCCATCTATACCAAAAATATTTGGCATTACTGAAAAAGCCAGAGGAAATAAGGATGGAATATTTCCTGTCAAAACTAGAACGGGGATAGATGTAATGTCATTAAATCTATTGCTTGAGGATGAAACGGATCCCGTTGTTTGGAGAGGACCTATTATTGGGGGAACAGTTAGACAGTTTTGGACTGAGGTGATTTGGGAAGATGAGGATTTTTTGTTTATAGATATGCCACCTGGAACAGGCGATATAGCTTTAACAGTTTTTCAAAGCATTCCCGTAGATGGAATAATAGTGGTAACATCTCCTCAAGAATTGGTATCGATGATAGTTACTAAAGCAGTAAAAATGGCTAAGATGATGAATATACCAATCGTTGGACTGGTTGAAAACATGAGTTATTTTAAATGCCCAGATAATGGAAAAAATTATAAAGTGTTTGGAGAAAGCCATATAGATGAAATAGCTGAAGAATTTAATTTGAAAGTATTAGCAAAATTGCCAATTGATCCAGAAATTGCAAGAATTTGCGATGAAGGACAAATTGAAACACTAGGTTTTAATTTCCTTGATGTACTCGCCAATGAATTAGAAATATAGAAATAAAAAAATTTCCAAAAATTCAAAAATATTTTTGGAAATTTTTTTATTTTTTAAAATAATGGGTATACTTATGATGCAACAGCTAACATGCTAGCACAATCAAATACATTCAAAATGTAGTAAAATATTATTTTTAGTGCATTAAATAGTTTGAAAAATAACAAACAAAGTATGTAAGCATTTATGCTTCATAAATAAAATTGAGAGGGGTAAGTTTATGGAAAGCAATGCTAAGTTGTTTGAGCCAATCAAGATTAAAAATCTAGAAATCAAGAACAGAATTGCGCTTGCACCAATGGGCATAATAGGGCTTTCAACAGAAAGAGGAGGATTTTCAAAACGTGCAGAAAACTACTATGTAGAAAGAGCAAAAGGTGGGACTGGATTACTGATAACAGGAGTAGCTAAAGTAGAGAATGAAATAGAAAAATTTCATGAAGGGATGCTGCTGTGTCCAACTATCGATCCAGGGCATTTTATTCAAACATCTGGCGAGATGGTTGAAAGAATCCATGCTTATGGAACTAAAATATTTCTTCAATTAGGTATAGGTTTTGGGAGAGTAGCAGCTCCACAGATGTTATTAGGAAAACCGGTAGCACCATCTGCTATACCTAATTATTGGGATCCTAGAGTTACATGTAGAGAATTGACAGTTGATGAAGTTGAAACTCTAGTAAAAAAAGCTGCTGAATCTGCAGCAATAGCAAAGATGGCAGGTTTTGATGGAGTAGAAATTCATGCAGTCCACGAAGGATATTTGCTTGATCAATTTACTATAGCAATGTTTAACAAGAGAAATGACAAATATGGCGGAGACTTAATGGGAAGATTAAGATTACCTATTGAAATAGTAAAGGCTATAAAGAAAGTAAACGGAGATAATTTTCCTGTAATGCTAAGATTTAGTATAAAAAGTTACATTAAAGGATGGAATCAAGGAGGTTTGGCAGGAGAAGAATTTAGAGAAATGGGCAGAGATACAGAAGAAGGATTAATGATAGCTCCTATACTTGAACAGGCTGGATATGATGCATTTGATGCAGATGCTGGATCTTATGATGCATGGTACTGGGCTCATCCACCGATCTATCAAGAACATGGATTATATTTGCCACTTACTGAACAGCTTAAAAAAGTTGTAAAAGTTCCTTTGGTTGTTGCCGGAAGGATGGATGTACCAGAACTAGCAATCAAAGAATGTGAAGAAGGCAAAGCATTAGATATGGTATGTATAGGCAGAGGTTTATTAGCGGATCCAGACTGGGGCAACAAAGTTTTGGCGGGTCATCCAGAGGATGTTAGACCTTGTATAGGGTGCCACGATGGTTGCCTAGGAAGAGCATTTACAGGAAAACCTCTATCATGTGCAGTAAATCCAGCATGTGGTAGAGAAGCTGAATACAAATTAGTAAAAGCAACTGAAAAAAAACATGTACTTGTAGTAGGTGGTGGTATGGCAGGAATGGAAGCTGCTAGAGTACTTGCTATAAGAGGTCATGAAGTAACTATATGCGAAAAATCTAGTGCACTTGGTGGACATGTTATTGCAGGATCAGTAGATGAATTCAAAAAAGACAATGGAAGATTATTAGACTGGTATAAAACTCAGATGGACAAACTTGGCATAAATATTAAATTAAATACCCTGGTAACTAAAGAAATGATTGAAGAAATGAATGCAGATGCAGTAATTGTTGCGTGTGGTTCTCATCATATTATACCTAAAGTAAAAGGAATTGATAAGGCAAATGTCTATACAGCTTCTGAAGTATTATTAGACAATAGCAAAGTAGGAAATAAGGTTGCAGTTATAGGGGGAGGCTTAGTGGGGTGTGAAACAGCACTAAGTTTAGCTATGGCTGGCAAAGATGTAACTGTGATTGAAATGCTCCCAGAACTAATGGCATCAGGATTACCAGTTCCTCACATGAATAGAATAATGATGTTAGATTTAATGAAACTCCACAATGTAAAAACAATGACAAATCAAAGATTAATGGGAGTGCAAGAAGGATATATAGAATTGATGGATAATAATTTTACTCCTAGTACTTTAGATGTGGATACAGTAGTTATTTCTGTAGGAATGAAAGCGGACAAGTCACTGTATGACGAATTGGTTGGTAAAGTTAATAACCTTTACTTAGTTGGAGATGCGAATGGTGCAAGAAACATAATGTCTGCAATTTGGGAAGGATATGAAGTAGCAAGATTTATATAAACAAAAAATAAAACTACTGCATTTAAATGCAGTAGTTTTATTTTTTTTGGGTAAATAGTGAAAAAAAGAGGTGTGGATATGAAAAAATACATTAGAGATTACGAAAAATGGATAATCAAAGCATTAAGAGGCGATGAGTATTCTTATGAAGATTTATTATATGTGCATCAATTACATATTGATTATTTTCGTCACGAAAGGTTAATTCACTTGTTGGTAACTATATTTACATCAATATTGATGTTGACAAGCTTATATTTTAGTTTAAAAACAGGTGAAATAATCATCTTTATATTGTTTGGAATACTATTTATAACCACAATATTTTATTTTTTGCACTATTTCTTTTTAGAGAATACTCTCTTGAGAATGTATAAATTAACAGATAAGATATTGGGCATTAAATTCTGACATCCCCAATTAAATATTTTCTGATGAAATATTTAATTCGTCCTTGATAATTCTTGTGTCTATTTAATAATATATTCTTAAATTCATCAACCAAATCAGTTTCTTCAATAGAAGCCTCTTTAAGCCCAAATTTAGTTTTAATAAATATTTCAGTAATTTTATCAAACTCTATGTCTGATAATTTGAAGTACTTATAATTAATTCTTCTAGAATATTCTAGATAGGTTTCATCATTATTTTTAGGGAAACCTAAAAGCCCCATAATATATAATATTTGATAATAATAAATCTCTATTTTTTGATTGTTATTAAGTTTTTTCTGTCTATTTAAAATGTAATAATTTCTAAAAATAATATATAATACTCTTAAGAGAAGCATGATTATAATAGATATAGGTATTATTCTTAAACTTATATTAGGTTGTATAGAATCATTAGTTTCATTTTCATCTATAACTATATTATTTCCTTCTTCTATGATATCCTGTCTGTTAGGATTTCTAGGATCATTAATTATTCTATCCCTATACATATCGGGGCTATATTCACTAGTATCGTCTATTGGTGGAGTTGGAGTATTTTCTGGAATATTCACATAGTTGTTGGTATCGTAATATGGTGTAGGTTCAAATTTCATCCAACCTACAGGTTCTATAAAAGCTTCGACCCATGCATGGGCATTAGCTTGTGTAACTTTGTACTCTCCTTTTGCGATTTCATCATTGGCAACATATCCCTCGACATACCTACTTGGAATGCCCAAAATTCTAAGCATTATTGCCATAGCAGAAGCATAATATGTGCAATACCCTTCTTTAGTATCGAATAGAAAGTAGTCTACAAAATCAGGATTTTCTGATGGAGAGTAGTTATCAACATCTAATGTATAAAAGTAATTGTTTCTTAAATATTCTTCTATTAAGACGGCCTTTTCATAATCGTTGGTTGCATTTTTTGTTATTTCATTTGCTAGATTTATTGTTCTTGAAGTTGTTGTATCAGAAATTGTTAAGTAAAGGTTTAGATTATTGATATCTTCTTTACTTCTATTAACTCCTAACTCTAATAATTTATCATAAGGCAATTCAGGGATGTAGTAAACTGTATATGATTCATTTTTATATATACCATCAGGATATTCTAAAATCATATCTTCATTTATATAAATATATTCATCGCCATTTATTTCAACATTAAATGGCATAAAAGGACTAAATAAAGTCGTGGAAGCTAAATTGATGTTTTGAATAGTTATATTTTTAGCAAATTCATAATTTAAACTAGAATCTATAGGTGGAAAATAGAATATATTCCCTGCTTTTGTTGTTTTAACAGCAGTATATTCGCTAATCCAATGAGTACCACTGAAAGTGTGTTTAACACTACCTCTTAAATAAACTGGCGAATCAGATTTAACATTCATAACAATCCTACTATTAGGTATTACCCTACCACCTAACGCAGAGTTGTTTGGGTTAAACCCTGTAGTTCTAAAATTAAATGGATTAGCTTTAACATTTCCTCTTACATATGCAGGATTAGATCTAAAATCAAGAACTGCTGGATACCTCTCAATAATCTTTGATTCAAACCAGATCCAATCAACTGGATTATTCCATTTAGGAAGAATTGAAGATAGAATCAACGATATTATGCTGATTATAATAGCAGGTTTTATGAAAAATGAAAATCTGATTTTAATTAATATATCATCCTTGGAATATATTTTTGTAATTTTATCGTAATTAATAATAGTAATTGTGAGAATCAAAGAAATTAATAACATTTTCAAAGATACAAAAGCTACATCTATAAAACTATACCAATAAATTATCAGAAAAACTGTAAAAAACGAGTATATTAATATATACCTTTTGTAAATGCAAATACTTAAAATGGAAATTGTACTAAACAAGACACTTATCAATATAAAATATGGAAATTTGAATTGTGGCTCTATAGGAGATGATTGACTTAAATTCTCGATTATATTACTAAAAAGTTGTGTTGAATAATTTATAATCTGAACAAACAAATCACGATCATATCTGATAAGTATTATGATTAGCATTAGCGCAAACACACTAGTTCCTATAATGATTAAGGGTTTTTTAATAAAAATATAAACCAATTCAAAAATCAAAACAAATAAGATAACTTGCCTAGGTAAAATCATTTCTACATTTATTGCATCTGATATCGTATAAACTATTGAAAAACTAAATAGCAAAGCTGTAAAATTCAGAAATAGATTTTCTATTTTAAAATCTTTCATCATAATGAGCCTCCATCTCTTTTACGAAATCAGAATTGTAATCAAGCTCATATATAGAAATAGATTGAAGCTTTAATATTTCTAAATAAGAATAATCATGATCAACTGCTTTATTTTCTAAATCTGTGATGTATATTATAATAGGGTTGATGCCTTTCATTTTTAAAGTTAATATCTCTTTTGAATCATCTTTGTTCAAAGAGTTCGTTATAAATATGATTGTTGAGTATTTATAAAAATTTTCAAAATTTATATCGATATTATCACTCAAACTCAAAATTCCTGTTGGACGGTACATAGCTAATTCGTCGATAAAATAATTTAAATCTATTATATTTTTTCCACTTATAAATTTTCCTTTGCTGTTATTCTCAAAAAAAAGTGCTGTTTCTATTTCGTGTGATAGACAGAAATCTATTATGCTACTTGATATTTCAACTTGGGAATCCTCTATGTGAAAATCATAATCATATTTAAATTTTGAAGAAAGAGAATCAATGATTATCAAAACACTAGTGTTACTTCTGCTTTCAAATTCTTTAGTCATCAAGGAATCTTTTTTTGCTGATAATTTCCAGTGAATTGATTTTACAGGATCACCTAAAACATAGCTTCTTGCTCCATAACTTCTGTTTCTATCCTCTGCCTTTTTATAATGAGTAAAAAGCTCACCAGAATAAAGCCCAGCCAACACATGAAATGATTCTAATTTTCTGTAGCTTGGATATACTAATAGTGATGTAGTTTGTTTTATGGTTTTACTTAACTTAAATATTCCTAAACTATCCATAACACTTATCTTTATTTCGCCAAGCTCATACAAACCTCTTCTTTTTACAGTAATTTTCACTCTTTTAGTAATTGTTTTTTTTGGTTCTATAGAATAAATTGAAGGCTTGGGGCTAAGGTTTGTAAGTTCTCTTTCAAATAGATTTTTAATCTCAACATAAGGTATAGAAAAGAAACCTCCATTGTAAATATTATAGGAGATTTCTATTTCATCACCAGTGTATAAAGCACCTTCATTTAAATTCAATTTAGCATTTATAGCATATCTGTAAATTACTGCACTGATGAATGAAATTATAATAATAGACATAATGAAATAAAATATGAAAAATGGGATTTCCCCACCTACTAAAAGAGAAAAAACGAACAACAAAAAAACAGCAATTACAATAAATTTATTTTTTAGCATATTGAACACCTATATATAACTTTTGTATCAACTCTTTCAAAATTTGATCAGCATCTTTTTTCTCTAGTCTTGCTTCAGCGGATAAAACTATTCTGTGTCTTAACACTGGTATAACTACACTTTTTACATCATCATGAATCACATAATCCCTGTTTGAAATATATGCTTTAGCTTTAGATGCTTTTAATATATCTATACTTGCACGAGGGCTAGCACCTAGAGTAATACTTTTATATTTTCTAGTCATATTCACTATATCTAAGATATAATCCAGTATCTCATCATGAACTATTACATTTTCAACTTCACTAGATATAGACAACAATTCTGATTTTGTAAGAATTGGTTTCAGTTTATCCAAATTTTTAAAATCTAAATAGCTTTTTAATATCTTTTTTTCGTCATCTTTATTAGGATAACCAATTGATATTTTCATAAAGAAACGATCAAGTTGAGCTTCGGGGAGCGGAAATGTTCCTTGGTATTCAATTGGATTTTGTGTTGCCAAAACTAAAAAAGGTTTTTCTAATAAAAAGCTATTACTTTCAGTTGAAACTTCAAATTCTTCCATGGCCTGAAGTAGGCTTGATTGTGTTTTTGGAGAAGTTCTATTTATTTCATCTGCTAAAAAAATATTACAAAATATTGGACCTTTTTTAAACACAAAAGAACCTGAATTTTTATCATATATGCTTACACCTATGATATCAGATGGTGTAAGATCTGGAGTAAACTGAACTCTTCTATAAGTTAAGTCAAGGCTCTTAGCTAATGCCTTGGCGAGTGTTGTCTTGCCAACACCCGGTACATCTTCAATCAACAAATGCCCATTAGAAATTAGCGCAATGACTACATTTTCTATTACTTCTTTCTTGCCGATTATTACATCGTTTAAATTATCTATTAGCAATTTGACTTTACCTTGCATAATGACCTCCAAATTAATGTTATTATTATATTTATACCTTTATAAAACTCTGACAAACTATATTTTTATATATTAAAAAATTAAATTTCCAACCGATATAAATCTTAAGAGTCTGATTATATTTCTAGAGGAGGATTTTTATGGCAAAATTTTTAAATAATTTAAAGACGAATACAAAAGTTCTTGGTGGATTTATATTAGTAGCATTGCTTTCCATATTAGTTGGGATAATAAGTATAATATCTTTAAATCAATCCACAAAAGATCTTGAGTCAATGTATGAAGAAAGATTGAGAGTAAATGTTCTTTTAACAGAGGTCGAAAAAAATGTAATGAAATCTAAAGAACATCTAATGGATATTTTATGGAGATACCAAGTAACATATAATGAGTCAATAATAACAAATGCAGAAGAAGAAATAAATGCATTGGTAGAATCTAATGAAAGTTTAATTAAAGAATATGAAAATAGAAATTTAGATACACAAGAAAAAGTTTTACTAGCTAATTTTAAACAAGCTTTAAATACATATCGGCCACATAGAGAAGAGGTTATAAATTTTGTAAAAAATGGGCAGTATTCTTTAGCAATAAGTGCATATAGCGAAGCAAGCAAATGGGAAAATGAAGTTGAAAATGCCATACAAGAAATGGTTAAATATAATGTTAAAACATCTGAAGTTATGTATAATAATGCACATACTAGGATGATGATGACAGTAACTTTATCTACAATAGTTAGTTTAGTTGCATTTTTCTTAGCTCTGTTATTGGGCTTCTATAATTCAAAAAGCATTGTCTCAGGGATAAAAGAGGCTGTGAATTATTCTACTATGCTAAGAGATGGTAATTTTTCTTTTGATATAGAGGAAAAATCTTTAGCTAGAAAAGATGAAATAGGGGATCTAATAAGAGCATTTAAACAAACTAAAGAAGGTCTTAGAGAGGTAATCAGTTTATCTAGAGAAAATGCTGGGGAAGCAAGCGCATCTAGTCAAGAGCTAAGTGCGACAGTAGAAGAAATCAGCGCACAAATTCAAGAAGTAAATTCTTCCACACAAGAAATTGCAGCAAGCATGGAAGAAACTTCTGCTGCCATAGAAGAAGTAAGTTCATCAGGCGATCAGATATTAGACAATGTCAAGGTAATATTGGAAGAATCAGAAGATGGCAAAGAAAACGCAAAACTTATTGCAAATAGGGCATCTGAGTTGAAGACAAATGCTGTAAAGAGCCGAAGCGAAGCAACCAACACTTACAAGGAAAAACAAAAAGCTATAAAAGAATCCATAGAAAGAGGAAAAATTGTTTCAGAAATAAAAATCATGGCTGATTCAATTAAGGAAATTGCTGAGAAAACAAACCTTTTAGCTTTAAATGCAGCTATAGAGGCGGCAAGAGCAGGGGAGCATGGAAGAGGATTCGCAGTAGTAGCAGATGAAGTAAGAAAACTAGCTGAAGCTTCTTCTTCAACTGTAGATAAAATAACTGATTTGGTTGGAGATGTTAATGATGTATTTACTGAATTGACATCAAGCTCCGATGATTTGCTTAAATTTATAGATTCCAAAGTAATCGCAGATTATGATAGTCTTGTAGAAACTGGGAGCAAATATCTCGAAGATGCAGAGTATGTAGAAAACTTAATTTCTAAATTCAACGAGAAATCAACTGAAATAAAAGAAGCTATATCTGAGATAAATGAAGCTATTGAATCTGTAGCAACAACAATCGAACAATCTACTGGCAGAACTGTTGACATCTCTTCAAACATGAAAGAACTGTCTAAAGCTATCGAAGAAGTAGAAAAAGTTGCAGAAGAACAAGCATCATTAGCTGAAGAATTAAGTATAAACATGAATAGTTTTATATTATAGCAAGTACAAAATATTAATCATATTTTTATTTACATTAATCTTTTTTCGTGTATAATTATGTTGGTTTATGTATTTTATAAAAGAAATGAGAGGGTATAGATGAATGAAGCAGATAGAATGTCGGAGACCCAAGTACTAAAGGAAAATCTCAGAAACTATGGAAAACTTCTTGAAGAAATTGGTGGAGAAGTTTGGGAGTTAAAATTAAGTCCAATTAAAGAAAAAGTTGATAAAGATTTCGCGAAATATTCATTTAACTATGAAGAAAATATGATGTTGAATTTCGGGGAAAGTATACACGAAGAAGATTTAGAAAACATAAATGAAAAATTAGAAAGATTTATTGATTGTAATGATGATAAATTAGAAATTGTTTACAGGGTTAAAGATGATAATAATCATTCTAAATGGGTGTATTCTAGAGGTATAAAAGTATATGATAAAAAAGGGAATTTAGAAAAAATAATAGGCATAAGATCTGATATAACAGAAAAAGTAGTTATGAAGGAAGCATTATTTAAATTATCTCATTTCGACCCTCTAACAAATTTACCAAACAAAGAAAAATTGAAAGAAGATTTTTCTAGGCTTAGAAATCAAAAAAACATTGATAATTTAGCATTTTTGTTCATTGACATTGATGACTTCAAACATGTCAACAATGTTTTAGGATATGGATATGGGGATGAGTTCTTAAAGAAATTCGCTGAGTTCTTAAAACATGAATTTTCACCTGATAATTTAATTGGTAGATTAAGTGCCGATGAATTTTTGGTAATTTTTACAAATTATAAGGATATTATATCATTAGAAGGCAGAATAGATAAGTTATTAAGAGATTTAAGAAAAAAGAATTTTTTGCTAAATACCGATTTCAAATTATCAGCTAGTATAGGATATTCTATTTATAAAATAAACGGAAGTGATTTCGATACTTTGCTAAGATATGCTAATACAGCACTTCATTATTCAAAGAGCAAAGGGAAATCTCAGTTTGTAAGATATAGTGATAAATTAGGCGAATATGCTTTTTCTCAGGCAGATATGTTAAATCAAATAAGGATTGCTATTGAGAGAAATGAGTTTATAGTCTATTTTCAGCCAATAGTTCATACAATAAATGAGGAAATATTTGGATATGAAGCACTTGTTAGGTGGGTACACCCACACAGGGGAATGATTTCCCCGGGCCAATTTATTCCAATAGCAGAAGCCTCAGGACAAATGGTTGATATTGAAAAAATTGTCATAGAGGAGTGTTTTAGAAGGCTAAAACTTCTTAGAAAATTAAATCCTGACATGAAATATGTTTCCATAAATTTATCAGCTAGGGGCATAATAGAAAGAAATATAATCAAATTCTTAGAGAGATTGATATTAAAATATGATGTTGACCCCAAATTTATAGAATTTGAAGTAACTGAATCTTCACTATTAAATAATATCGAATGGACTATTGAAACATTGGATAAAATAAAAGAAATGGGGTTTAAGCTGTCATTAGACGACTTTGGCACAGGCTATTCTTCACTAAACTATTTAAAAAATTTACCTTTTGACAAAGTAAAATTGGATAAAAGTTTCATAGATAATATTGCATATGATGAAAGGGATCATCTTATGGTTAAATCAATCATTGAACTTTCACATAGACTTGGACTTTTAGTAGTGGGAGAAGGAGTTGAAACTAAAAGCCAAAGAGATCTACTTTATATTTTAGAATGTGATTTTATTCAAGGATACTATTATGGAAAGCCTCAACCAATAGATATATAAAAGGGTGTTTTAAAACACCCTTTTATATATTGAGAGGCTTATCAATAGCATCCAAACTTGCTTCTACTATAGCTTCGGTAAAAGTAGGATGAGGATGAACTATTCTTGATAAATCATAAGCAGTTGCTTCTATACCCATTAAGCTTACTCCTTCAGAAATCATGTTAGAAGCATCAGAGCTTATGATATGCATGCCTATGATCTCTCCGTACATCTCTTTATCAATTAATATTTTGACAAAACCTGTTGTTTCTCCTTTGGCAATACCCATGCTA
The DNA here is from genome assembly GCA_014360205.1 of Tissierellales bacterium. Classification (GTDB taxonomy): domain Bacteria; phylum Bacillota; class Clostridia; order Tissierellales; family Tissierellaceae; genus Soehngenia. Next base: position 95,128 of record JACIXZ010000003.1, on the reverse strand, counting down.
TTAGCTGACATTGGAAATTTGCCTACAGAATAGTTGATTTTTCTTTCCTTTGCTTCATCTTCAGTATATCCAACACTAGCGACTTCTGGGAAAGAGTATACTACAGATGGTAGCTTTTTGTAGTCTACTTTTGAATTTATTCCACATATGTTTTCGCTAGCGACGATTCCTTCAAAAGAAGCTACATGAGCTAGAGGCATATTCCCATTTACATCTCCAATAGCATATATATTTTCTATATTTGTTTTTAGGTTCTCATTCACCTTGATGAATTCTTTTTCGTTTTTTTCTAGGTTTAAATTTTCTAAACCACTAAGATTTGGTCTAATACCTAAGAACACAATATATTTATCAGCACTGAATTCTTTTTCTTTGTCCTTTTGAGAAATTATTACTTTATCTTCTTTAACTTCAATTATATTAGCATTATTGACAATTTTTATACCACTTTTCTTAAGTTGTCTTTCTAAGGTTTGAGATAATTCGCTATCGAAATCAGTCAGAATATTTTTCTCTTTAAAAATCATAGTAACATCTGTGCCAATAGCATTAAAAAAAGTTGCATATTCTACAGCATAGGTATTGCTGCCTAATATGATTACAGAATTTAATTTCTCTTTCAATCCTAAAATTCCGATGTTATTAATCGCTTTATTGCTTTCAAATGCAGTTTTTAATCCTTTAATATTTGGGATATAAGGTTTTGCACCAGTTGCAATTATTAGGTATTCAAAGGAAATGGTTTTTCCTTCTACATCAATGTGATTTTCATCTAATACTTTTCCGTAACCATTGTATAAAGTTACTTTGTTTTTCTTAAACAACATTCCAATGCCTGAAACTAATTTATTTACCACATCATCTTTATTCTTCATCATTTTTTCAATATCAACATATATTTTACTTTTGTCAATTCCCATAATGCCAAAGTCTTCACTACGCAATATATCTTGGAAATGTTTAGCATAGGATAACAATGTTTTAGTGGGTATACAACCCCAGTTTAAGCATATTCCACCTAATCTATCTTTTTCTACTACAGCCACTTTTTTTCCCATTTGGCTTAGTTTAATAGCGGCAATATACCCACCTGGGCCGCCACCAAGCACAACACAATCAAATTTTTCCATAAAATCACCTCTTAAGCTTTAAGCAAAAGCATTTCTGGATTTTCGAGTATTTCTTTCATCATGTTTAAAAATCTAGCTCCACTTGCTCCATCGATTATCCTATGGTCATAGGATAATGAAAGAGGTAGAACCCATGCTTTTACTATTTCGTCATTCTTGATTATAGGCTTTTGTACAATTCTTCCAACTCCTAAAATTGCTGACTCAGGGTAATTTATTATTGGAATTCCATAGTATCCACCTATAGAACCATAATTTGTAATCGTGAAACTGCTTCCCTTTAAATCTTTAAGTTCAATTTGGTTATTCTTTGCTTTGCTAGAAATTTCATCAACTATTTTAGCCAACTCAATTATGCTTAATCTATCTGCATCTCTTATGACAGGCACCATCAAGCCTCGCTCTGTATCTGTGGCAATACCTATATGATAAAATTTCTTTAATATCAATTCATCATTTTCTTCATCGAGTGTTGAATTGAATTCAGGCATTTTCTTAAGAACTGCTATAGTTGCCTTTATTATAAAAGGCATAAAAGTTAAATTGATTTCTTCTTCTCTTAATGAATCTTTATATCTTTTTCTTAATTCATATAATTCGGTTACATCCAATTCATCCATGGCAGTTGTGTGAGGGATAGTAAACCTAGATTGAGTCATTTTTTCAGCAATTGTCTTTCTTATCTTTGTCAGAGGAATTCTTTCGATTTTTTCATCTTCAATTAAAAGTTTTTCTTCTTTTGCTTTAGGAGCTGTTTTAACAGGTTCATCTATCGCTATTTCTTGTTTTTCAACTTGCAATTTTTCACTAGCTTTGATGATATCCTCTTTCATAACTCTACCATTTGGTCCACTGCCAACAACTTGATTTATGTCCACGCCTAAATCCTTAGCGAGTTTTCTTGAAACTGGGGTGGCGAGAGCTTTTTTTACTTCTCTTTTATCTTTATTATTTTCCTTATTTTCATGACTTGGGGCTATTACCTCTGATGAAGCAATTACTTCTCCAACCACTCCTGCATTCTCTTCCTCAACTATTTCCTTTTTTTCACTTAAAGTATCTTTTTTCTCCACTGATGAAACATCTTCTGCATTTCCCTCTGTATCTATTACTACAAAGACATCCCCGACATGAATAGTATCTCCATTGTTTGCTCTTAACTCTATTATTTTGCCAGTTTTAGGTGATGGTATTTCTGTTGTAACTTTATCGGTTTCAACTTCAGCTATAGATTCTCCCTCTTTTATCATATCTCCTACATCAACCAGCCATTTAGTTATTACACCCTCGTGAATACCCTCACCGATATCTGGAAACTGAAATTCAAATTTCATTTTCATTCCTCCTTAGTAACGCACTACATCTTCAATAGTTTTAGCAATTCTCTCTGGTGTAGGAATATAATGTTGCTCACCTCTAGGCAAAGGGAAAGTTGTGTCAAAACCCGTTAACCTTGTTGGTGGAGCTTCAAGATAAAGAAATGCTTTTTCATTGACAATAGATATTATTTCAGCACCTACTCCAAGTGTCTTTGGAGCCTCATGGACAACTAATATTCTTCCTGTCTTTTTGACTGATTCTACAAAACTCTCTCTATCCATAGGTGCAATTGTTCTCAAATCTATTAATTCCACAGATATATCCTTTTTCTTGACTATATCCATAGCCTTTTGAACATCTCTTACCATAGCACCCCATGATACTACTGTTATATCCTCACCTGATTCTATAATTTTTGCTTTGCCTATTGGTATTTCATAAGGACCTTCGGGTACTTCTTGTTTAAAAGCTCGATATATTCGCTTTGGTTCCCAGAAAAGAACAGGGTCATTGTCCCTGATTGCAGAGATCAATAGTCCTTTAGCATCATATGGAGTAGAAGGGATAACTACTTTTAAACCTGGAATATGAGCATACAAAGCTTCTGTACTTTCTGAATGATGCTCTAAAGCTCTTATTCCGCCTCCATAAGGCGCTCTTATAACCATAGGAAGATAGTATTTTCCTCGAGAACGATTTCTCATACGAGCTACATGGCTTATTATTTGATTAAAAGCTGGATAAGAAAATCCTGAGAATTGCATTTCAACAATTGGTCTAAGGCCATTTACTGCCATGCCAACAGCCGAGCCGACGATAGCTGATTCTGCTAATGGAGTATCAAAAACTCTTTTCTCTCCAAACTTTTTCTGCAAGTCTTGTGTTACTCTAAAAACTCCACCTTCTACACCGACATCTTCACCATATACCACAATAGTTTCATCTATTTCCATTTCTTCCATAAGAGCTTGATTTATTGCTTGCACCATATTTAAAGTATTTGGCATTATTTTTTACCTCCTTCTAAAAAAGCTTTATACTCAAATAATTGTTCTTCTAACTGAGGTGTCATCTTTTCATAAGTGAACTTGAATATATCATCTATTTCGGTATCTGATTTACCTTCTATTTCTTCAAAAGTTGTTGTAACATCCTTTTCAAGTTCTGCTTTGGTTTTTTCAATCCATTCATCATCTATCAAACCCTTGGATTTCAAGAAGAGTTCAAATCTTAAAATAGGGTCTTTTTTCTTCCATTCTTCCACTTCTTTATCTTCTCTGTATTTTGTAGGATCATCGCTTGTTGTGTGGGCTCCCAATCTATAAGTGTAGGCTTCAATTAGAGTTGGCCCTTCTCCGTTTCTTGCTCTTTCAACAGCTGCTTTTGAAGCATTGTACATTGCAAATAAATCATTTCCATCTACGAGTATACCGGGCATACCATATGCAATAGATTTCATGGCTAAATTTTTGCTCTTCGTTTGAACTTTTCTTGGAGTAGATATTGCGTATTGGTTATTTTGTATTATGAAAATTACAGGCGCATTAAAAACAGAGGCAAAATTCAAAGCTTCATGAAAATCACCATGAGAGGTACCGCCATCACCTACATAAGTCATAACAACATTTTTTTCACCCTTAATATTATTTGCCATACCTATACCTGTAGCATGCTGTAATTGCGATGCTATAGGAACAGACACAGGGAGCATCTTCACACCATCTGGGAAATGGCTTCCCCATTCATTTCCATACCAATACAAATATATATTTTTTAAAGGTACACCTTTAATCAGCCACGCACCTAATTCTCTGAAAGCTGGTACAAGCCAGTCGTCTTTTTTTATCGCATAAGCACTGCCGATTTGAGCTGCCTCTTGGCCGATGTTTGGAGCATAGGTAAGCATTCTTCCTTGTCTTTGATAGGAAAGAGCTTTTTCATCAATTGTTCTTTCATAAAGCATAGTTTTAAAAAGATACAATAGCTCATCATCACTTAAATCAGGATAATCACTCTCTTTGACAAGCTTGCCATTATGGTCTAACACTTTATACATTTTATTATCCAATGGATTGTATTCATCAAATAACATAAACTAACCTCCTCGTATAATTGATAATCTTTATCATTTGTTATATATATCTCCAAAAAAAAAATTATTAAACAGTAAAATAGTAGGAATTAAATTTCGAATTATTCCGACAATTATTTATAAAAAAAGAGTTTGCTTAAGCAAACTCTAATTAAATTATTTATTCATTTCAACAGCGATTTTTGCTGCAAGCAATGCATTGTTATATACAAGCTGTATATTTGCCTCTAGTGATTTTCCTTCAGTGACATCTTTTATTTTTGAAAGGAGAAATGGGGTAAGAGCTTTACCTTTGATACCTTTCTCGTTAGCCTCTATTACTGCTTCTTCTATACTTTTATTTATCAGATCTTCATCCATTGAATACTCTTTTGGTATAGGATTTGCTATTAGCATACCGCCTTTTAAGTTCAAACTCCATTTAGCGTTAATTATATCTGCAATTTCTTTAGGAGTATCTACGCGGTAATCAACATCAAACTCGCTGCTTCTTGTGTAGAAAGCAGGGAGTTTATTAGTTTTATAGCCTAGAACTAACACCCCTTTTGTCTCTAAATACTCTAAAGTAAGACCTAGATCTAAAATAGATTTTGCCCCAGCACATACTACCGCCACATTAGTTTGAGCTAGTTCTTCAAGATCTGCTGATATATCCATAGTAGTCTCAGCACCCCTGTGAACTCCTCCGATGCCACCTGTTGCAAAGACTTTAATTCCAGCCATTTCAGCGATTATCATAGTTGAAGCAACTGTAGTAGCACCATCTTTTTTCATAGCACATACATATGGGATATCTCTTCTAGATACTTTTAAAATCCCTTTTGTCTTTCCCATGTAGTCTATCTCTTCTTCTGTGAGGCCTGCTATGAGTTGACCATTTATTATTCCTATAGTAGCAGGTACTGCGCCATTTTCCCTTATGATTTTTTCTACATTTAATGCGGTTTCAACATTTTGTGGATAGGGCATACCATGTGAAATTATAGTGGACTCTAATGCGACTACAGGCTTATTTTCTTTTAAAGCATTTTCTACTTCTCTTGACAATTTAACAATATTTTTCATCAATATTCCTCCAATTTGTTTATATATTCTTCTAACTTTTCTACAGATATATTTTTATTTATTGTATCTTCTGATTCCATCGCCACAAGGCTTGCGGCCATTGCATATTTGACACTCTCTTTAAACGGTAAAGCATTGTATTCACCAAAGACTAATCCTGCTTGAAATGCATCACCTGCACCAGTAGCGTTCTTTATATTGGGTTTCTTTGCTTTTAATCTGCCTTGAGATCCTTTAGTACTATAAAAAGCACCTTTCTCACCAAGTGAAATTACTATATTTTTCACACCTAAATTGTGGATGATATTGCTTGCTGTTATCAAATCATCTTCATTCTCTATCATAATGCCAGTTAAAGCTTCTACTTCTAGTTTGTTAGGCTTAATAGTGTGAAAATACCCCAATACATCTTTTGCTCTCAAAGCTTTGGAAAAAGATACAGTATCTAAAAATAACTTTTTGTCCTTGTAATTTTCTACTGCATACTCCAGTGTTTCTTTCTCTAAATTTGTATCTAGCACTATTATTTCGCTACCTTGCAATGTGATGGCATTTTCATATAGATAGTTCTCATTTAGGTATTTAAAGATATCCATAGATGAAATAGCTACATCCATATCCATTTTTTCATCTAGAATTGCTAAATATGTGCCGGATGATTCATTTGAAATGGTCTTTATATAACTAGTGTCTATGTTAGCAAATTTACATTCATCGACAATTTTTTCTCCGTACATATCATCCCCAACCACTGTGAACAATTTAGTGTTTATACCTAATCTGGATATATTTTCAGCGATGTTTCTAGCAACACCGCCAACTGACAACTTTACTAAGCCGGGGTTTGAGTCTTTTCTTCGCAACGAATTATTAGGAAAACCTACAATGTCGACATTTGCTCCTCCGATTACGCTAACATATCTCGATTCTTCAATTAAATAGCCTCTGCCCTTGATTATTCCCTTTTTAGTTAAATTGGCTATATGAACTGCTACACTTGACCTAGTAATATTTAACATTTCTGCTATTTCATTTTGAGAAACAAGGGGATTTTTTTTGATGATATTTAGTATTTCAAGTTCTCGGTTTGTCATAATACCTCCTAAGCATACGCTTATATAAATAAACTTATGCTTATAGTATAAACCTGTATAAAAATAAAGGCAATACTTTTTTTAAAAGAATATAGATATATTATTAAATAAATGATATGTTTAGAGGACAATTCAAATAGAGGTATTTTCAAAATCGGACAACAATGCCACCTCAATATAGTTTGAATTTGAGGTGGCTTTGTTATTTCAATTTATACTCAATTATAATATAATCAAATTAATAAAAGAAAATGATAAGATATTTTTACAATTGGGGTGATAATTTGGACAGCAACATGATATTTGTATATATTTTAATAGGCCTAATGGTTTTATTTTTAGAGATTGGATTTGCTTCAAAAGAAAAAAATTTCACAGGACTTATTTTACCTATAACTTTTTTAATGGTAGCTCTGTATAATTATTTATCGGTTGGCTTAACAGGTACGGAATTTACTGAAGATGTAAGAGTTCTTATTACTATTGGAATAGAAGGATTTATAGTTTCTATAATTGTATTTTTATTAGTTAGAATGAGAAAAAAAGGGGGTAAGTAGAGCAAAAGCTCTACTTTTTAGGTATTAAGCATTAACAAAAGCTTTTTTAAAGGATTTAGCAAAAATAATGTTGCAACAAAAGTAACTAAAGCATTTACTATAGATACTTGAAATCCCAGCAATAAACGAACTATCAATCCATTGTAGTCTAATCCAGCAGCAATTATATAAGGAATATCTATCAATGTTCCACATATAAACGCTAAGAAAAAACCTAAGAGTGAAAGTGAGTATTCAGACTTTAGCCTTTTTCCTAAAGTAGAATAAATCAAAGCATATTGTGGAAAGACCACTAAATACATTATTGTCCATAATCCAAATCCTCGTGTTAGCATCACCAATAAGCAAAATATTGCAACTGATAAATAGGATTCATCTCTTTTTAAACTAACACCATACAAAAGAATAGTAAAATTTACTAGCTCTATGTATAGTAGCCCAGAGCCAATTAATTGAATAATATACAATATGCTTGCTAGCATGGCTACTCGTGTAATTTTTTTACTACTCATTTTACATGCCCATATCTAAAGTATAGTGGAATTCTATTTCGTCTCCTTCATTAAGACCAATCGAATCAACACCCGGAGCTTCACCTATTTTCATATCGAGATTTTTCTCTTTAGATTTATAAGAATACATCCACCACGGTCCATTTGTCATGTCTGCAGTTTCAAGACCCAAAAGACCATCTAAAAATCTTCCATATTGTGTATCAGTCATTTTCACATTCAATTTTTCTTTATTTTCTTCTAGAAAGTCTCCAAGAGTTTCCTGTTCTGTTTTAAACTTAGTTTTTTCCATCAAAACTTCACCAGTTGTATCGTTAACGACTGTTATATAAATGCTTTTCTCAAGATCGCTGCCTTGAAAGAATTTATTTATTCCTAAAAACACTCCTGCTACCAGTGCTATTGCAACTATTGCTAGTATAATTTTTTTTGTATTTTTCATATTATTTCAATTCCTCCAGTTAATAAGATTTTGATATAAATTCAATTTCATCTATGTTTTCAAGTCTGTTAGTTTCTATTGCAAATGCAAATAGAAGATTAGCTGTTAAATTTGAAAAATCTATGAGCACCTGTGGCACAACTACACCTGATTTTTCAATTAAATGTAAATTTCTAGTGACAATTTTCGCTTCGCATCTTGCATTGTGATATAAAGTCGCAATACTTGAGCCTGTAGGGTATACAAAATTAATCAATCTGTCTTTATTTCTATCCTTTAATACATGATACATTATCAAACCTTCTTTGATATCAGATTCGGAAATAGCCATTTTACCTCTTAATGAACCATTTAAGTGTAAAACCCTCTCCAATAGCCACCAAGTTTCTTTTTCTAAAGGTGTATTTTGAGACAATATATGTCCCAAAGAAGCAGATAGTTTATCAGTCAGAATTTCATGATCAACTATTTTTGCATCTTCATTTAAAAAAGGATAACTAATTAAATCATAATCTGGTTTCATTTCAAACCTCCTCATAAACAATAAAAAAAGCTCCCAAAAAGGAGCAAAAATACAATATAAAACTAATTGTTTCTTGTTTCCTCCTTTCCCTCCGAAAGTAAAACATAGTCTTTAAGGCAGGTCTCCTGGCTTATGGCTTAAACTTATCAAACCTTCCCATAGCAAAGCTACAGTGGATAAATGATAAGCATACCACATACAGTAGCGGGGGCTGCAGCGTTTCACGCATTTCCCTATTAAGTAGTACACCTTAAAAGAAATATGAAGTTGATAATATAATACATCATTATATAAGTTAGTTCAATAGGAAACTATAAAATGGGAATAAAATCCTTTACTATAAGCTTTATTAATTTAAAATTTTAATAAAAACTCTAATATTTAGTTAAGAGTAAGAAACAATAAATAAAATTACTTTTAGGCTTACTCTTTTATGGCAAAATTCTATTTAGCATAGCACAAACTTCGGCTCTTGTTATATTGTTGTATCCGCGGAAATATAAATCTGGATAACCTTCTATTAATCCATAATTATAGAGCTTTAGAACGCTATCTTTATATTCTAATTTAGAAATGTCTTTTAATTCCTTTATATTCTTTTTCTTCGCACTATCAAGTTTTTCTACATAAATTGTTTTGTCTATTAAAAATGCTACATCTTGTCTTTTTATTGGACGATCTAATTTATTTGGATTAAAAAGTCTTAGTTCATCTTTTGTCAATCTTTCTAAAATATTTTTATTTTCCTCATATCCCCACTGGTCTTTAATGTTGTTCAAAGCCAAAGTTGATACTTTAGGCTTAATTATACTTGAGTCTAAACCATCCAAAAATCTATTTAGCATCGTATTGAATTCTCTAACTGTCATATCTTTATCGGGTCGAAAAGTTCCGTCTGTAAAGCCTTTAATTATTGATTTTCTGGCAAGATTCTGAACGTAATAGTACGCCCAATGATCAACGTTGATATCTGAAAACAAATCAACATTTAATTCAGGTATATTTTTATATAATATTTTTTCTTGTATGTAAGATGATATATTTTCATCTCCATATAGTATTGTGTTATCTTTTTCTAAATAAAAGGTTTTATTGCTATCTCTATATTCCCAATTAATTGTGCAAGGAATTAATATATTTTCTATCTTATGATATCTATAAAAAAATGGGTTTACAACCTTATTACCATTAATTGTTAAGTTCACTTTGTCTATATTTTTACTATCAAGACCAGCGTCAATATAAAGATCTCCATCTAAAACATACAGACTAATTAAATCATTTTTTGAAACTATATAATTATCTCTATCTACAAGCATACCTCTGGTATTTCTTTCATTTCCATTCCAATATATAATTGTTAAAAAAACTGGAAGCTTATCTATCTTATAAGTAAGAGAATTATCTTGCTTTATATCATCTATAAAAATCTCAACGTTATGGTTATCAATTGGACCTGAAAATTTAATAGTAAGAAGCATATCCTTAATTTTGACTTCAGCTATTTCGAAATAATAATCTGATTCAGCAAAAGAAAAGTTAGCAGGTACCATTAATAAAAAAGCTAAAATTAAACAAATTATTTTGAATGTTTTTTTCATAAATTAACACCTCTTCTTTGTTTTTAAATTTAAAATGATTAATATAATGTAAAATTATACCATTTTATATAAAAAAAATCTAATGGAAATTTACGATAGAAATCATAAAAGCTTTGAAACGAACGATAAATAATATATAATATAATACAAAGTTACCAAAAAAATAGGAGAAACTACTGCAACAGTAAATGGAGTAAAAACCCCTATGGATGTCCAAGATGGTAAAGTAGTAGATACAAAAGCTCTACTCTTAAAAGATAGAACTTATGTGCCTTTAAGGTTTGTAGCAGAAGCTCTTGGGGCAACAATTGATTATCAAAGAGGCTTAAAAGTAAATATTATAGATATTAAAACACCTAACCCTGATACTACTCCTGAAAAACTCCCCTTCCCAGAGCCAAACATTATAACAGTCTTTTACCCACAAACAAGGGGAGCATATGGAAACTGGTTTAGGATAGAATTAAGAAATGTTGAAGAATATAAAGATTTAGGTCTTAATGTAACAACTAAATTAATAGGTGGTGATCCTGATTGGCTTGTCTATAAAGTAGACGATTTTACCACTGCTAAAAAAGGCGACTATATTATCGTTGACAATATAAAAAAATACAGCAATAGAACATATGATGATCTTCGTTCTGCGAGGGACTTATACAGATTTGACATAAATGTCAGATCATTAAAACTTAATAGCACAAAAGATGAAATAGTTGCGTTTCCAAAAGAAGGAGATATATTGGTATTTCAAATAGACTTTACTGCAAATGGATACACTAAGACATATTTCCATAAAGTAAGGATTAGAGAAGATGTAAAAGACCTCTTTGCAGAAGATGGGAATATGAATTTTATTCCTTGGGATGAATGGTAAAATTTAATTTAAACGCCTTTAAGTGAAAACTTAAGGGTGTTTTTTTATGCCTTTTTAAATGTATAAAATGTGTTGGTTTTTCGTATATATATTTAGATTAACTCTGTGAAATTTGCAGGGTTAAAATAAATTGGGAGGTGTATACACACGAATAAATTAAGAAAAAAATTAAAGATTTTAATAGCCATAATGTTTATGGTTATATTTAGCTTAGGGGGTGTGGAGAGTGTCTTTGCAGAAGAACCTCCTCCAATAACTTATGATGAATATTTAAATATCTTAAGGAAAGAACATGGAGTGAATTTTAAAACCCCAAGAGCAAGATTTGAAGTAGTGATAAAAGATAGTGCAGGGAATATAAAAGAAAGAATATTTGTGGATGAAAATGAGTGAGCTTCTTACAGTATGATACAGGGTAAAACCATGCATGACATAGCGATGTCCACCTCTCCCTGTTTACAGGGGGAGGTGGACAAAATTATATTATACTATAGTGTTAGTATGATATAGATGAGTACTATTGTCTCGTGGAATTTATGTATAGAAAAAAAACATTAAATTTAAAAATATATAGAAAAATTCAATGAAGGAGATTCTAATTTTATGCTAAAATAGACTTTGACAAATTAAGGAGGGATTTTATGGAGAAAATTAAAAAAATTCCATTGCCAATTTCAGGGCTTATACTTGGACTTGCGGCATGTGGGAATTTAGTACAAAGCCGTGGAGAAGTATATCGCAATATTTTTGGTATTATTAGTGCTATATTAGCAGTGCTTTTAATTATTAAAATATTTATGTCATTTGAACAGACAAAAAAAGATTTAGAAAATCCAGTAATTGCAAGCTCGTTTCCAACATTTAGCATGGCAATTATGATTTTAAGTACATATTTAAAACCATATTCAGAACCAGCAGCAAGGGGATTGTGGATAGTTGGTTTAGCATTTCATATCATATTGATAATTTGGTTTACAATTAATTTTGTATCAAAATTTGACATTAAAAAAGTATTTCCCTCATGGTTTATAGTTTATGTTGGGATTGTAGCAGGTTCAGTTTCCTCTAAAGCATTTGGCTATGAGTCTATAGGGAGGATATTGTTTTATTTTGGATTAATCAGTTTTATAGTATTGTTGCCTGTAATAATAAAGAGAGTGTTTGTTGTTAAAGAAATACCTGAGCCAGCACTGCCAACTATTGCTATTATGACTGCGCCAGCAGGTCTGTTACTTGCAGGATATATGAATGTATTTGAAAATAAAAGTTATGCAGCAGTGTTAGCACTTTTAATAATTTCGCAAATTCTTTATATTTATGTACTAACTAGATTGCCAAAGTTATTGAGCTTAAAATTCTATCCTTCTTATTCTGCATTTACTTTTCCAACTGTTATAACAGCGATAGGGATAAAGGGAGCTACTAATTATTTAAAAGGAGTTAATGAATCGTTGAGCTTTTTAACTTCAGTTGCATTAATAGAAGAAATAATTGCAGTTTTATTGGTTGTATATGTTTTAATAAGATACATTTCATTTTTAAGTAAGAAAACAATTTCTAATTAAGGAGTGATATGATGACTAGAGAAGAATTAGTTAATCAAGTTAAAAATGAAGCAGAGGGCTATTTTCAAAGAGGGGAATTTTTCTGCTCTGAAGCGATTGTTAGAGCAATAAATAACTTACTTGGGAAACCCTATGAAGATGATATAGTAAAAATGGCATCAGGTTTCCCTATCGGCATAGGAAAATCAGGTTGTCTATGTGGGGCAGTAAGTGGAGGAATCATGGCTTTGGGAATGGTTTATGGCAGAAATTATGGAGAGAAGATGGATGATGCTATGTTCCCTATATCAGCAGGATTACATGACTACATAAAAGAAGAATATGGTTCAACTTGCTGTAGGGTAATGACTAGACAGTGGGCTGGAGATAAATTCCAAAGTCCAGAAAGAAAGATGCATTGTGTAGAAATCACAGGAAAAGTTGCAGAATGGGTCGCAGATAAACTAATTGAAGACGGTAAAGTAGTAGTAGAATAAGAAAACACTGTATGGTTTAACCATACAGTGTTTTAATTTAAATCATATTTTTCATCTAGTGGTATCGCTTTGTTTATTATCGCACTTCCTAGACATATTTCTCCATCGTAGAATACTGCAACTTGACCTGGTGTTACTGCTTTTACAGGATACTCAAATTTTACATACAGCATATCATCTGATTTTTCTACCACAACTGGAATATCTTTTTGCCTGTATCTAAATTTAGCAGTGCAATGCAAAGGAAATTCAGGATCCTTTTCACTGATCCACTTAGGTTCTTCACCAATTAATGCTACTGAATAAAGCGCTTTATGTTCCTCACCTTGAGCTACATACAGTATATTTTTTTTCAAATCTTTGCCAACTACAAACCATGGCTCTCCACTTTTTATTCCACCTATTCCTATACCTTTTCTTTGCCCTATTGTGTAGTGAATAAGACCTGTGTGTTCGCCAATTTTTTCGCCGTCAACATCAATTATATCCCCGGGAGTTGCAAGCAGGTATTTATCTAAAAATTTATCAAAATCTCTTTCTCCAATAAAACATATACCAGTTGAATCTTTCTTTTTTGCAGTGTAGAGATTTGATTCTTCTGCAATTTTTCGTACCTCTTCTTTAGTCAAATCTCCAATTGGAAAGATTGTCTTTGAAAGTGCTTTTTGACCAATTCTAGATAAGAAGTAGGATTGATCTTTATTTTTATCTATACCTCTTAACAAAAGATATTCTCCATTTTCTTCTTTAACTCTAGCATAATGCCCCATAGCGATATAATCAGCATCAAGATTTAAAGCATAATCTAAAAATGCATTGAACTTTATCTCTTGATTGCACATCACATCTGGATTAGGTGTTCTTCCTTTATTGTATTCATCAAGAAAATAGCTAAAAACTCTATCCCAATATTCTTTTTCAAAATTTATTGTATAGCATGGTATGCCTAATTCAAATGCTACTCGCATTGCATCTTCTGCATCTTGAGTTGCTGTGCATACACCATCTTCATCTTTTTCATCCCAATTTTTCATAAATAATCCGATTACTTCATAACCTTGATTTTTAAGGAGCAAAGCAGAAACTGAAGAATCAACGCCTCCGCTCATGCCTAATATAACTCTTTTTTTCATTTACATCCCTCTTTTAAATTAAATATCACTTCATTAATGAAGTGATAAATTTATTCTTTAATTATATTAACATTTTCATATTTAGACTACAAGCATAATTAATTGAAAAAAACTTTATTCAGTGGTAGACTTTTATTATGACAAAGGATGGGGGTGGCAAAGTGAAACTAAAACAAATAAAAAGAATATGGATTTTTGACGGTATTTTAGCAATATTATCTTTGATAATAATTTTTAGATTATGGGGATATTTTTCTAGAGTAATCAATCCTTTCATATATGCAATGGTATTAGCTTACATTTTAAATCCGTTAGTTAATATATTGGAAAGAAGAAATATAAAAAGAAAATGGGGAGTTCTGATAATTTTTGCAATTATACTGGTAGTTCTATCATTATTTTTTGCATTAGTAATACCAAAAACCGTGAGTGACTTAACTGGATTTATACGGGATATACCTAATATTGTGATGTTTGTTCAAGAGTGGTTTGATGATTTGCGAAATGAAAATTTTGGCGCAGTGATTTTAAAATTGGAAGAATACATTAATTTAGACAGTCAGTTAGAAAACTTATCTAAATATATCCAATCTAGTTTAGAAAATATAGTATCTTTTTTAGTTGCATCAACAGCTACATTATTTGATTTGTTAATGACACCTATCATAACTTTTTATTATTTAAAAGATAAAGATAAAATATTAAACTTTTTAAAGAATATAATTCCAAATAAAATTTATCCAGAAGTAGAAAAAGTAGCAGGAGATATGCATAGGATACTAGGCGGTTTTATTAGAGGACAGTTAATAATCGCTCTTATAGTTGGAATACTAACAGGAATAGCAGCTGCTTTGCTAGGAGTACCTTATGCAATTACCATTGGGATACAAGCTGGTTTGACTAATATTATTCCGTATTTTGGCCCTTGGATAGGGGGAATATTGCCTGTGATTTTAGCGCTGATGATAAGCCCGATTAGAGCATTGTGGATGGTACTTGCAATTGTAATTATTCAACAAGGCGAATCAGACTTAATATCTCCACAGATTATGGCTCGTTCAGTTGGACTCCATCCATTACTAGTGATGTTTTCTGTTTTATTCTTTGGATCGATTTTTGGGATTATAGGGTTAATAATCGGAGTACCACTAATGGCTATTCTGATAAATATCGGGAAATACGTCATAGAATATAGAAATAAATTAAAAGAAAATACCACTAAATAAATTTAATATTTTACTTCTTCTAAGAATAGACCATGAGCCGGTGCTGTAAATCCAGCTTCGGCTCTATTTTTAGAGTCAAATAGATCATATATAGTGTTTATATCTCTTATTCCTTTTCCAACCTCTATAATAGTTCCTGCCAATATTCTCACCATATTATATAGAAACCCGTCTGCTTCAAACCTTATGCAAATAAATGGAGCTTTATGTTCAATTTCTATCGAATGGACAGTTTTTATTGTTGATTTATTTTTGCTTTTTACAGATGAAAAAGCTTTATAATCATGTTTACCAACGAGCAACTTACTTGCATTTAACATGTTGTCAATATTTAATTTATCTGAGATATGGTAGCTATATTTTCTATAAAAAGGTGATTGATAAAAATCATTATATATATAATATGAATAAACTTTACTTTTTGCATTGTACCTTGCGTGAAATCTTTCTGAAGCTTCTTTTGCATCTTTAACTACTATATCTTTTGGTAGATATATATTCATATAATATATAAAGTCATCCATGGTAATTTCACTATTAGTCTTAAAATTTGCTACTTGACCTTTAGCATGAACTCCTGCATCTGTTCTTCCTGAGCCTATTAATGATATATCTTCATTTAGTATTAGTTTTATTGTTTTTTCAATTTTTGACTGAATAGTGTTTTCGGTGTTTCCTAATTTCTGCCATCCTTGATACTTGCTACCATCATATTCTAAAATCATCTTTATATTTTTCATATTTCACCTCTAATTAAATGTGAAGCCTTCACCTTCAACTTCAGTTATATGTGATACTGCTATAAAAGCCTTATTGTCAATGCTTCTTATATAATCTCTAATTCTTACATATTCATTTCTAGAAACTATGGTATTGATAATCTTTCGTTCTTCTTTCGAATATCCTCCAATTGCTAAATAGATTGTAGTACCCCTGCCAATTTCATTCAATATGAAGTCGTTTATATTATCAAGCTCTTTTGATATTATGGTCATATTCATTTTTACATTGAAACCAGAGATGATTTTGTCTATGACAAAAGAGTTTATAACAATACCTAATAAAGCATACATTCCTAATCTAGCACCATATACAAAACTTGCAAAAAGAACTATTAAAAAGTCTGCAATCAATAGTGATTTGCCCATGGCTATTCCTGTATATTTATTTATAATTTTTGCGATAATATCTGTACCACCAGTGGATGCATCCTGATTAAATACTATACCCATACCAATTCCAGTTATCAATATTCCAAATATTAGGTTGATGAATAAATCATCTGTAAAAGGTTCATTCATAGGAATTATTGTTTCAAATAATGCTATCATTGCTGAGAATGCAAAAGACGAATACACTGTGTATCCGCCAAAATCTCTACCTATTGCGATAAAAGCTAAAATAAATAGTATTACATTTAGAATTGCCAGTATAACTCCCATAGGGATAGAAGGCACTAAATAGTTTAAAATCATAGCTAATCCAGTAGCACCACCGACTGCTAGATTAGAAGGCATAAGAAAGAAATAAAGTCCTATAGTCATTATGATTAAGCCTGTATTGATGTAAACAAATCTTTTTAAATTAAATTTCATAGTTATCTCCTCGCATATTAAATTTATGAATTAGAACAAATATAATATATCACAGAAAATAATTTTATAAAATAGTAATATCTACGTTGGGATATATGTGAAAATATGGGTATAAAGTCACTATAAATTATTAAATTTTAGGAGGGGTTTTTATGGATTATATAGAAATGGCTATTCAAATTGAAACCGATGGTGAGACTTTTTATAAAGAACAAGCAGATAAATATGAAGGAAAAGAAATATCTAAAGTGTTTAGATTGCTATCGAACGAAGAAAGAAAACATAGAGAATTACTAGAGAATTTTTCAAAGAAAATTGATTATACTATACCAGAAGCTAAAGAAGAGATCGATTTTGATTATTTATTTAAAAACGAAGAGGACTTTAAGATTGATACTGAAACAGACCCTAAACAAATAGATGTATATAGGTTTGCTCTTCAAAAAGAAAATGAAAGCATTGAATTGTATAATAAAATGAGAGAACTTGCAAAGGATGATGAAGAAAGAGTATTGCTAGATTTTTTAATAAAGCAAGAACAAAATCATTATAAATTATTTAACAATATTGTAGAATTGCTTAGAAAAGCAGAAGAGTGGGTAGAATCAGCAGAATTTGGCATAAGAGAAGAATACTAGAGGTGAAATTGATGGGGATGGACTTAGTGGTGATAGATTGCCAATATGATTTTATAGAAGGCAGCCTAGCATGTAAACATGCTAAAGAGGCTGTTAATAATATAATTGATTTTATAAACAACAATGATGTCAATGTTTATTATACATTGGATTGGCATACAGCAACTAACAAGAGCTTTGAGATAAATGGGGGAGTATGGCCAGTTCATTGTGTTCAAAATCAAAATGGATCGAAATTAGATGATGCATTTTATGAAAAATTAATAGATGTAGATAATAGACCAAATGATAAAAACATGTTTTATAAGGGTATAGATGATGAAATAGAGGAATATTCAGCATTTTATGCAAAGAATTCAAATGACCAAATATTAGGTGAAATACTTCAAAATGAAGTTGTTGTGTGTGGTATAGCCAGTGAATTTTGCGTAAGAGAGACTATTCTTGATTTATTAAATAGTGGTAGAAAAGTTAAGGTGTTTTTAAAAGGCATAGGTTATGTAGATGAGGATGGGCACAATAAAAACTTAGCTGATTTAGTAGAGAAAAGAGTTGATTTTATCTAAATAGGGGGGATTATATGCTAATAAAAGATATCATGACTAAAGAAGTTTATACCATTAAATTAAATGACACAGTAGAAGATTGCGCAAGACTTTTTACTGAAAAAAACTTAAGTGGAGCTCCTGTAGTGGATGATGACGGCAATCTTAAAGGAATTGTTACAGAAGGCGATTTAATAAGAAGAGGAACAAATATAAAAGGACCAAAAGCGATAGAAATTCTAGGAGGGCTAATTTATTTGGACACTCCTAAAAGATTTTTTGAAGAACTGAAGAAGGATTTAGGTATTTTTGTGCAAGATGTAATGACTGATGAAGTAATAACAATCAATGAAAATGCTACTGTAGAAGAAGCAGCAACCTTGATGGTAGAAAAAAAGGTAAAGAGACTCCCTGTTTTAGATGATCAAAATAGATTGGTTGGAATAATTTCAAGAAAAGATATAATGAATTACTTATTTCCAAAAGGCTCTGAATGATTTCAGAACCTTTTATTTTTAGTTGTATTTTTGTTATCATTAAGTTAGTATGATTAGTATATTTCACATAAATTTAAAGGGGATAATGATGAATTTTTTTAAAAATTTAGCTGGAAAAGTTATTTATGGAATAGCTAAGGCGATTTCATACATTTTTGATTTTTTTATTTGGATATTTCAAACAATAGTTAACTTGATTATTGGTTTAGGAAGAATATTATTGACTCTTATTGCTATGGGTGGAATATTAGTAATATTTCTTTTATTTTCACCAATTGGAATAGCATTGTTATTTAATCCTATAACAATAATAGTCATTACTTTATTTATTGTAATCCCTATTTTAGGGAAAAAATTTATATCCTATTTACAATACTTAAAATATATTGTAACAGAGTATTTGTTTGACTTAAGTAAATATCTTACTGAAGAGAAAGCAGAATATAAATCATTTAATGAGTACGGCAAAAAATACAGGCATATGGAAGAGGAACGAGAAAGAAAGGAAAGAGAAGAAAGACAAAGAAGAGAAAGGGAAGCTTGGGAAGAAAGATTTAGGCAGTGGCAAGAGTATCAGAGCTACAACAGGGGATATCAGGGCTATTATCAGAATACAAGTGGGCAATACAATGGTACAACTTATCAAAATCCTGCGACAGAATTTATCAGTAAATACGAAAATAGTTGCAAATTATTAGGATTATCGCCTGATACAGATATTTATCAAGTAAAATTAGCTTATAGGAAAAAAGCTAAAGAGTATCATCCGGATCTTAATAAATCTCCTGATGCTACTAGAAAATTTCAAGAAATAAATGATGCATATGAATTTTTAACTGAAGAAAATATTGAAAGATATAAAAACATAAAAAAGGGAGCAAATTGAAATGCATAGATATGCTTATTCGTTTGAAAGTAAAATTGGGAAAATAAACATATATCAAATTGAAAACAAAATAGTACGAATTGAATACAATGAAGATATGATAGCAAATTCATATGAAATGGAGGTGACTCCTTTAATAAAAAAGACAGTTAATGAACTAGAAGAATATTTTAATGGGGATAGAAAAATGTTTACGATTCCTATTGGATTAAGTGGGACTGAATTTCAAATAAAAGTCTGGAATGAATTGTTGAAAATACCTTTTGGGGAAACAAAGACATATCGTGAAATTGCAAAGTCCATAGGCAACGATAAAGCTTATAGAGCTGTTGGTGGAGCAAACAATAAAAATCCTATCCCTATAATAGTACCATGTCATAGAGTGGTAGGTGCAGATAAATCTCTTGTTGGATATAAAGGAGGACTTGATATAAAGAAAGCCCTCCTTGAGATTGAAAAAATTTATTAATAATATAGCTTGCTGAGCATTATTTCCAAAATTTCCTTGTCAACATCTTTCATTCCTTTAGAAGTTACGGACTTCAGATTTTCAATAGATTTTTCTGGACTGTTTCCGAGTATGCCATTGTCACTAGGGATAGAAACACCTGAAATAGCTAGGTTGGAAGCTTCTATGGCTGCTGTAACAGAAATAGATAGTTTATAAGCGCATCCTGTTTTTGCTCCATCACAGAACATACCTGATACACCTGCAAGAGTATTGTTTATACTCGATTTTATTTGACTATCATTGCCTCCATTAAGCATGGTAAGACCTGCACTTAGCCCAACCCCAGATGCAACAGAACAACCACATATTGGATTTAGTGTGCCTATATGTGCTTTAACATATATTGTTATTAAGTGACTAAGTGTAATTGCACGAATGATTTCTTCGTATGGTTTGCCCAGTTCTTCTCCTATAACAGCCAATGGTACAATAGCTACTAAACCATGGTTTCCACTACCTGCAGAGCTCATAACAGGCAATGGATAACCTGACATCCTTGCTTCTGATGCACTTACAGTTAGAGCTTTCGCTTTTTTATATACATCACCGATATCACTCATATATACTCTACTCATACCAATTCCAAGATTTTGGGTCGCTCCAATATTAGCTAAACGCAAATTAATATCAATACCTTCTTTTATAAAATCCAGTGCTTTTATGTCTATATTTCTAGAGAAATTTATTAGGTCGCTAATAGTAAAATTCAATATTTCATCTCTTAAATTTATTTTATCTGATAAATCATTTTCGTTTTTTATTACATGTCCATTTAACGACTCATAACAGATATTTTTATGGTTTTCTTTGACAATAACTTTAGAGAAGTTATTTTTATAATAGGCGTCTATTTCTATGTAAAAGAATTTTTTGTCAAAATCTACATCTATTTTTATCTTATTTTGTGAGATTATACTTTTGGCTAAATCTAAAGTATCTTCATCTACATTGTTTAAAACCTCAAGCTTATCTGAAGAACTTCCTTTAACCATTGCAATTGCACACGCCATTAAAAGTCCTTTCTCATCAGTATAGGGAATACCAACGTTCATGGCATTTTTAAGAATATTCGTATTTACACGGACTTCTAAACTTTCGACTTTTCCACCTAATATTTCTCTTGCTCGAGCTACTGCCATCGCTACAGCTGCTGGCTCTGTACAACCTAATGATTTAAATACTTGATTTTTTAAAATAGACAACAATTTATCATCCAAAAATATCCCCCCCTCATAATAAAATTATACAATATTTAAGTCAAATAGTTATATAGGAATTTAGTTATATTTGGTAATTTTAATTCTCGTTGATTGTTTAATTAAATAGAAAAGTTTGTGTTTTTTGTTGATTATTTTGCTAAGCTATATTAGTATAATAAATTAAATGGAGGCGATGTGATGGAAATATTAAAAAAAATGATACTTGAACACGGTACAGTTAGAGGAAATAATATAGTAATGGTAGACTCTTTTTTAAATCATAAATTAGATATAAGTTTGTTAAATGAAATAGGCAAGGAGTTTTACGAGAGATTTAAACACAAAAATATCAACAAAATATTGACCATAGAAGCTTCTGGTATTGCTATAGCAGCAATTACTGCACAATATTTCAATGTAGATGTGGTGTTTGCAAAAAAGACTATATCTACAAATTTAGATGATAATACATATGAGAGCAAAGTTTATTCATTTACTAAGAATGAAACCTACACAGTTCGTGTTGCTAAGAAATTTTTAGATAAGGAAGATAAAATATTGATAATTGATGATTTTTTAGCAAATGGAAAAGCATTAGAAGGTCTTATTGATATTATAGATCAAGCAAATGCTAAAATAGAGGGGATAGGGATAGTAATTGAGAAAGGCTTTCAAGATGGAGGAAAACTAATCAGAGACAGAGGATTTAATTTAGAATCACTTGTTATTATAGATGATATTAAATCTAACAAAGTGGTTTTTAGAAATTGATTTATTATTTCCCATTATGATAGCTCAAATCAGAATACAAGAATTAAGAAAAAGAAATTTTTATAAAAAACAGCTACTAATAAAATATTGTGTATAAGATAAGTCTAGCCAAAAGGCTAGACTTAAAATATATACAGTACAAATACTAAAAATTTAGCTCACAAACCTTATTATAGTAGGCAGATATAGCATTATTATTGCTATAACCGAAGATACATAGAAAAACACTTTAGTAGATTTTGAAGCCTTCTTTTTTTCTAATTGAGTATAGCCTTTATAAATCAAGATCCCTGTTATCAAGACGAATAAAGGTTTATATTGAGTCATATTTGAAAAATAAGCACTTCCTAAAGACCCTAGACCTAGGGTTGCTAATATAAGCGTACCACTTCAGCAAAGGCTAGCAAATAGAGCTGTTAATATTGATGATAAACCCATTAATTTCTCTTTCATATAGCACCTCCATACCCATACGGGGTTTGTTATATTATAACATCTTAAATGCTTTTATACAATATTGTTTATAAGTGTTTATAATAGGTTAAATGTGGTAATTATTATATAAGACAGTTTAATATTGACTACGAATAATAAAGGGGGAGATGCTGATGAAAAGACTTGAACTCAATACTATAATGAATTTGTCTAATTTCGAAGGAAGGGCATTGATATCTATTTATATGCCTACCTTTAGAGCTGGCATCGAAGTAAACCAAAATAGAATTATTTTAAAGAATAGACTTAATGAGGTAGAAAAGAAATTATCTAGTCTAGGCTATAACAAAAGAGATATAGATAATTTATTAAAACCAGCAAACAGATTAGTAGATGAAACTATATTTTGGCAATATCAAGAAGATGGACTAGCAATATTTTTATCAGATGATTTCTTTACTTATTTTTCACTTCCTGTGAAATTTAAAGAATTGTCTATTGTATCAAATAGATTTTATATAAGACCACTATTAAAATATTTTACTCAATTATCAGATTTTTATATCTTAACACTTAGTCAAGAGGAAGTTAACTTATATGAAGCTACTCCTTTTGAGATAAATAAAATAGAAGCTCCTCAGATAGATGAGTTGGTAAGAGATTTTGTCCCAGGTAATGAATTACATCAAGAAGCAACTAGTCCCAAAGGTGCTGCAAGAGGATTTGGTGGCAGAATGCACAGTCTTCATGAACTGAGCAAAACTGAGAAAATTGAGTTATCCAATTTATTTAGAAATATAGATAAGGGAGTTTGCAAACTAATCAGTGACACAAAAAAACCTTTGATTATTTACAGTGTTGAATATATATACTCTATGTACAAGGAAGTAAGTTCATATAAAAACATATTAGATGAATATATCAAAGGCAGCCCAATAGGTGTAAAACCAAAAGAAGTTCATGAAAAAGCAGTAGAAATATATTCAAAAATAATACAAAATCATATAGATAAAGATAAAAATCGATTATTAGAATTGAAAAATGCTAATCCACAACTCGTTTGTGAAGAAGCAAAAGAACTAGTAAAATTAAGTTATAGCGGAAATGTCGAAACTCTTTTTGTAGCAGAGGATTATCAACTGTTTGGGAAGTTTGATGAAGAAAAATTTGAAGTAGAAGTAACTAATGAAGAAGTCGGTTCAAATACAGATTTATTGGATTATATAGCTCTTAAGACATTGTTTAATGGTGGAAAAGTTTATGTAATGGAGAAAGAAAATCTACCTGTAGAAAAACCTATATCAGCAATATTAAGATATTAAAAGCTAGGCCATATGGTCTAGCTTTTAATCATTTTAAAATTTATTCTTTACAAAAAAAGCATTTTAATATAAACTATAAATATATTGTACAAACGATTGCACAAAGTTATTGAAAGTGGGTGTAACACCTTGAAAAAAAGGACAAGTGGGATCTTGATGCATATTTCGTCACTGCCAAGTGAATATGGAATTGGCGATTTTGGTAAGGAGGCTTACGATTTTGCTGATTTTTTGGAAAAAGCAGGTCAAAATAATTGGCAAATACTTCCGTTAGGTGTAACAGGTTTTGGAGATAGTCCTTATCAATGTTTTTCGGCTTTTGCTGGAAATCCATACTTTATAGATTTAAACGAATTTATTGACCTAGGCTATTTAACTTTAGATGAAATTAAAAAAGAAGATTTAGGCGATGATAGTTTATCTGTAGATTATGGAAAGCTATATGTAGGCAAATATAAATTACTAAGGCTAGCTTTTGATAGAGCTAAAAAAAATCTAAAGTCGGAATTAGAGGCTTTTTATTTAAAAAATGAGGAATGGCTGAGAGAATTTGCTTTATTCATGGCATTAAAAGATGAATTTAATGGTCTATCATGGCTTAAGTGGCCCGATGAATTTAGAAAATTTAACAGTAAAAAAGTCATTGAATTTGAAAAAAACAACAGGGAAAAGATAGAGTTTTGGATATTTACCCAATATTATTTTGAAAAACAGTGGCTTAAATTGAAGAAATATGTAAATGGAAAAGGAATAAAAATAATTGGTGATTTACCAATCTATGTATCAGAAGATAGCTCGGATTTGTGGGCACATCCATCTATTTTCAATTTAGACGAAAATTTAGTTCCAAAAACAGTTGCAGGAGTACCACCTGATGCATTTACTAGCACAGGACAACTATGGGGAAATCCAATATACAACTGGGATGAAATGGAAAGAGATGGGTATAGGTTCTGGGTGCGAAGAATAAAACATAGTTTCAATTTATTTGACACCTTAAGAATAGATCACTTTAGAGGATTTGAGTCATATTGGGAAGTACCATATGGTTCTGTTGATGCAGTAAATGGTAAATGGGTCAAAGGTCCTGGAATGAAGCTTTTCAATAAAATCAAAGAAGAACTTGGAGATTTAGATATAATTGCTGAAGATCTGGGATATCAAACTGACGAAGTTATAAAGTTGATTGAAGATACTGGTTTCCCAGGGATGAAAATATTACAATTCGCATTTGATCCAAAAGGTGATAGTGAAAATTTACCACACAACTTAATTAGAAATGCAACCTTTTATACTGGTACCCATGACAATAAAACAGTAAAAGACTGGTTTGATACAGCTCCAGAAGAAGAAAAAGATTTTGCTATAAAATATCTAAAATTAGACGAAAAAGAAGGATACAATTGGGGACTCATAAGAGGCGTATGGGCATCAACTGCTTATTTAGCAGTTTGCCAAATGCAAGATTTTTTAAACCTTGGCGAAGAAGCAAGAATGAATACACCAGCAACATTAGGGGATAACTGGAAGTGGAGAATAGATAAGTCTATGCTAACTGATGAGCTGGCCGAATCTATAAGAGAGTTGACTAAGACTTATAGGAGGGAACAATTTGATTAATCACGAAGATTTAAAAAGTAGAATTGAGATATATTCAATGACAACTTTTGGAAGTAGCTTTAAAGACTTAGATAATAATGAAAAATATGTAGCATTATCAAAAGCTCTTATGGAAACAGTACTGCCTATTTGGAATGATTCAATGGAAAAGAGCGAAGAAAAAAAGAAAGCATATTATTTTTCCTCTGAGTATTTATTAGGCAGATTCTTAGACAACAATTTAATAAATCTAAGAGTAAAAGAGGAAGTTGACAAGATTCTAAGCGATTTAGGTATTAATTATTCTGAAATAGAGGAATCAGAGCAAGATCCTGCGCTTGGCAACGGTGGATTAGGAAGGCTTGCGGCTTGTTTTCTAGATTCAGCTGCTACTTTAGGTTATCCGCTAGATGGATATGGAATTAGGTATGACTTCGGATTGTTTAAACAACAATTTATCAATGGAGAACAGGTAGAAGTCGCAGATAACTGGACTAAATACGGAGATCCATGGGGTATTAGGAAAGTAAAAGAAACAGTATATGTAAGTTTTGACCATACTGTAATTAAGGCTGTGCCATATGATTACCCTATTATAGGATATGATAAGAAATTAATTAATACACTTAGACTTTGGAAAGCAGAATCATTAGATGAATTTGACTTTAAAGCTTTTAATGATCAAAATTATGATTTAGCTGTTAAAGAAAAAAATGATGCTGAGAATATCGCAAAAGTCTTATATCCTAATGACTCATTTGAAGAAGGTAAAAAATTGAGGTTGAAACAAGAATATTTCTTTGTTTCTGCATCTTTACAAGATTTAATCAGAAAGTTCAAGAAAAAAAATCGCAATTTACATGAATTCTATAAATACCATTCAATACAATTAAATGATACACATCCTGCAGTAGCAGTACCAGAGCTGATTAGATTGTTAATAGCAGAAAACATTGATTTTGATGAAGCATTAAGCATAGCTCAAAAAACATTTGGGTATACAAACCATACTTTAATGGCAGAAGCACTTGAACAATGGCCAATAAAGTACTATGAAGAATTGTTACCGAATGTTCTAGAAATAATTAAAAAAATTAATGATAAGCTTATCAAAGAAATAAAAAGCATGGGCGTTAAAGATGAGGATGTATATAAATATGAGATAATACACAATGGAAATATCAAAATGGCTTGGCTTGCAATATATGGCTCTAGATCAGTTAACGGGGTTGCGAAACTTCATACTGATTTGCTAATCAAAAAAGAATTAAATGATTGGTACAAACTATATCCTGAAAAATTTAACAATAAAACTAATGGTATAACTCAAAGAAGATGGCTTTTGCAAGCAAATCCAGAATTATCAAATTTGATAACTCGTCTGCTCAACACAGAAGAATGGATTGTAGATTTAAATAAATTAAAGGGTTTAGAAAAATTTGCTGATGATAGTGAAGTGCTTGAAGAATTCATAAAGATTAAAAAGACTAAGAAAGAGCAATTAGCTCGATATATAAAAGAAGTAGAAGGCATTGAAATATCACCAGATTCCATTTTTGATGTTCAGGTAAAGAGAATACATGAATATAAAAGACAACTTTTAAATGCTTTTCATATTTTAGATCTTTATTTTAGAATTAAAGAAAATCCAAACTTGGATATTTATCCTAGAACATTTATTTTTGGAGGCAAAGCAGCACCTGGTTACTATAGAGCTAAAGGAATCATTAAATTCATCAATGATATTGCAAACTTAGTTAACAATGACCCTGATGTAAATAATAGAATAAAGGTAGTTTTCGTTCAAGATTATAGAGTTTCTTATGCTGAAAAGATAATGCCTAGTGCAGACATTTCTGAGCAAATATCTACAGCAGGTAAAGAAGCTTCGGGTACTGGGAATATGAAACTAATGCTTAACGGAGCACCAACTATCGGTACTTTTGATGGAGCAAATATAGAGATAGTTGAGGAAGCAGGAGAAGAAAACAATTTTATTTTTGGATTAAGAGTTGAGGAAATTCAAAGCCTAGCGGCTAATTATAATCCAAAAGAGATATATCAGTCAAATCGAAGGTTAAAAAGAGTTGTTGATACTTTAATCGATGATACATTCGAGGATAAGACGGGAGTATATAAAGATATATACAATTCATTAATCAATGGTACAAGCTGGGAAAGACCTGATGTCTACTTTGTTTTGGCAGACTTCCAAAGCTACTGTGAGATGCAAGAAAAAGTAGATATTGCATACAAAGATAGATTAAATTTTGCTAAGAAAGCATGGTTAAACATAGCAAATTCGGGTAAATTTAGTTCAGATAGAACTATAAAAGAATATGCCAATGAAATTTGGAACATAGAGAGGATTTAATTTTCATGGGTCGTAAGACTTGCGGCCCTTGAAATTAAATTATATATTTAACAATATGCAATCGTATGCATAAAAAATGGAGGGGGAAAAATGAAGAAAAGAATTTTGTTAGCATTGTTGTTAGTGGTAGCGCTTTCTATCACAGCTTGCTCAGGTGGTAGCGAGGAGCCAGTTACTGAAGAACCTGGTACACAAGAACCAGCACCAGTTGAAGGCATTAAAGCTAGTATAACAGTTCAAGTTGAACCATCATGGAAACCTTATTATGAGGCTGCTGCACAAAGAGTTATTGAAAAGAACCCTGAAGCAGTGATTGAATTCATAGAAATTCCATCATTTGATCACTTAGACGTTCTTGATGCAACTGATGTTACAAACCCAGATGTTGCAGATGTATTTGCAATACCAGCAGATAGAATTTATGGATTGTCAAGAAATGAAGCTCTTGCAGCATTAGACGCAAAAACTATGGCTGCTAATATAGGTGGATTTGATGATTTTGATGCAGGTTTAGGTGGAAACTTCAATATTGATGGAGAATACTTAGCATTCCCAATGAATATTGAAACTTTAGTAAATTTTGTTAACACTAAAAATGCTGAAAACTTAGGCATAGATTTGACAAAAGACATAGAGTTTACAGAATTAGGATATCAAGATATGTTAATTCCAGCATTTGATGCATGGTTTGGAGTATCATTCACTAATGCTGCTGGGCTTGAGTTATTAGGAAAAGATGATGCTGGTAATTTATACTCAGACATGACTAAAGACTTCAGCGAATTAAATGACCAACAAAAAGCAGTATTTACAGCTCTATATAACTATTGGAAAGAACACAACCAAAATGGAACACCTTTATGGGATGCTGACGCAGCTTGGGGTTATATGGATACTGAATTTGCAACTGGTGGGAATACTGCTATAAGATTAGAAGGTCCATGGTCAACAGCAAGCCTTTCTGCACTAGCAGGAAACGGTGAAGACTTGGATATCATTCCTATTAATAGAGTAACAGTAGCTGGACATCCATTAGCTCACTGGAAAGGTGGATGGGGAATGGTAATCAATTCAAGAAATGAAGGCGATCCAGATAAAATGGCACTAGGTCAAGCTTTCATTGAAGAAGTATTGAATCCAGATTATGCAGTTGATTTCTTCAAAGCAACAGGTAAAATCATGGAAAACGTAAAAGTAGAAGAATATATGAATTCTGATTTGCCAGAAGTTGATAAGAAAGTTATTTCTGCAGTAATTGAATCATATAACAATGCTCCTGCAAGACCACTATTTACTGAATGGGGCTCAGTATGGGATACTTGGAAGAATGGTATCTTATCATGGTCATCAACAAAGCCAGCAACAGTTGAAGAAGCTTACTCAGTAATGCAAGCTGCATTTAAATCAATGATGAATAACTTTTAGTTTTAATAATACTCTGGGAATAGAGATTATTCCCAGAGTATTAAACAATAAAGAGGGATAAGATGAAACATTTATCAAAAAAACATTTCTATATATTATTTATTTTCTGTGCTGCTATTATATTGTTATCTTCTATGGAATTGATGATAATAATAAAGGATGGCACGTTTTTTAATCAGTGGGTTATTTCAAATGACTTGACACAATATCCAATCGAAGAGACTTTTGTGGAATATTTAAATGCCAATTTAATTTCATATGCTCTGAAAATAATTTTTCCAGTGGTATTAGGATTAAGTGCATTTTTAACTCTTAATAAGTTTTATATAAATAAGTTATTGATTTATGTTTTTATTTTCTTGGAATTAGGGGGACTAACATTTACTGCTATAACAAGAAATATAAACTCGTTTTTTTATTTTCTGATATTGGGAATGTACGTTATTCTAATTATTTATACATATATTTTTATAGCCATAAAAGAAGATTTTAACTAAAGGCGGTGAAAAAATTGGGCAAGTATAATGTTTTATTAGTTGATAGTATAGGAAATACTTATGAAAGAAAAAACAAATATCTTCTTGAGCTTGCAGTATTAGATGAAAAAATCAAAGAAGAAAAAGATAAAAAAATTAGAAATGAATTAAAAAAACAAAGAAAAGAAATAAAAAGAAATAAAAATAAACATGAGTATATTGTTTCGTTAAAAGATTTTGAAAGAAAAGAAAAAGACTTTTTAAAAGCATTAAAGAAGGAATCTAAAGATTATAGAAACGCTTTAAAAGATGAAAAAACAAGTAGAAGAGTTAAAAACTTAAAAGTAAAATTATTTGAAAGTGAAAAAAAATTAAATTTTTACAAAGATTATATAGATCTATCCTATGAGGCTGAATTTGAATGTGAGAAAGCTAGATTAGAAACGATTCACTTACCCAATATAATTGAATTTTTAACAGTAAGTCAGGATGAATTAAGAACAGCAAAGGAAGAAAAGAAAGAATTAAAGAATTTAGATGAATCTAATCTCAAAAAAGAATTCAAGGAATTTAAAAAAGCTCAAAAAGAATTTCTGAAAAAAGAGAAGCTGAGAATTAAAAAATTAAGAAAAGAAGGGCTAATTTCTAAGAAAGCAGAAGAAAATGCCTTGATAGAGTTAAAAAAGAAATATGTAAATGCTCTAGAAATTAAAAGAAGGGAATCGAAAAAATTCTCCAACAAAGAGTTTATAAAGTCTAAAAAATACGACCTCAAAAAAGGGTTAAATACAATGATAAAGGTTATGGAAGCCGATATTTCAGATTTTAGGAGAAAAATTCCTATTGAAATTGAAAAAACCATACCATATTATTCATATTTAACTATTTTGATTCCAGGGTTAGGACAAGGATTAAACAAACAATATATGAAAATGCTTTTATTCTTACTAGGTTCAGCATTTATATATCTTATTGCAATTCCATATGCTCTAGGATATGGGAATTATCAAGGACAAGGTATAGCAGGCCTTATAAACTTGGCTGAAGGCGGACTTAGAATTCATAAATCAATAATATTTATGATAGAAGGGATTGTAGCAGTTTTTCTATCGATAATTGCTTTAGCAATATTTGTTATATCTTTTATAGATGTAAATAAAGTAGAAAAAAATGCCATAAAAGGAATCAGACCAAGCACTTGGAAAGAAACCAAAATCGCTATATCCGAAGATGGATTCCCTTATGTTGTATCCTTGCCAGCTTTATTGATAATTATATTCATAGTACTTGTTCCAATCATGACAACGTTCCTACTATCATTTACCAATATGGATCCACAGCATCAATCAAAGTTTACTTGGATTGGTTTAAGCAATTATAAGATGATTTTGACAGGACAGGGATTAGCAGGTAGAGTTTTCTGGCTGATTTTAGGATGGACATTAGTGTGGACATTGGTAGCCACGACTTTAGCAATTTTGATTGGATTTATTCTTGCTCTTTTAGTAAATAATGAAAGAATTAAGGCAAAGAGATTTTTTAGAACTATTTACTTGCTTCCTTGGGCAGTTCCTGCATTTATCACAATAATGTTCTTCAGCATTATGGTAGCACCAGGAGGGGTGTTAACTGAAATATTAAACGACTTAACTGGATTAAGAATAGAGATAAAAAACAATCCAACATTAACTAGGATTGCGCTTATCTTGATGCAAGGTTGGTTAGGAAGCTCATATATTTTTATACTTACAACAGGAGTATTGCAAGCTATTCCAGGAGATTTATATGAAGCAGCAGATATGGATGGGGCTACTGCTTGGGATAAGGTTAGAAGAATAACCGTACCCTTGGTATTATTTCAAACAGCACCATTATTGGTAACTCAATATACATTCAATTTTAACAATTTTTCAGCTATATTCTTATTTAATGGCGGTGGACCTTTCAATCCTATTAAATATGGAAATTTAGCAGGGTCTTCAGATATATTGATTTCATATATTTACAAATTGACAATGGATAATCAATATCAGGCTATTGGAGCAGCCATAACAATGTTTATATCTATTGGTCTTATGCTGTTTACTTTCATAGGATTTAGAAATTCTAAGCAATTTAAGGAGGGAAGATTGTAATGGCAAGAAAAAAAGAAGAAAAGGATAAATTGTATCTTTCTGACAAACCTCCATTAACTTTATTTGGTAAAATTGGGATATTCTTATCTTATGTTATTCTATTTGCCTGGGTTTATGCAATCATTTGGCCTTTGTTTCAGATGTTTGTATCTGCATTTAACGGAAAGCAACAACAATATATAATGGCTAATTCTAATTTTGAATTTTCTGTTAGACATTTCCAGTATTTATTTACTGAAACACTTTATTTAACATGGGTTAAGAACACATTAATTATAGCTGGAACCACAGCTATACTTACTTTGATAGTTGTATCGTTTACAGGATATGCATATTCGAGATATAGATTCAAAGGTAGAAAAGCATCATTAATGGCTATCTTGTTGATACAAACCATACCTACCTTTGCTGGTATCACTGCCTATTTTACAATGCATTCAATTATTTCGGCTATAATTCCTCAATTCACTAGACAGATGATGTTGATTTTGATATATACAGGAGGTTCTATAGCATCAAATACATTTATTCTAAAAGGTTACATTGACTCAGTGTCAACTGAATTAGATGATGCTGCTAGGATCGATGGGTGTTCTAATTTTAATGTTTATAGGCTAATAATAATGCCTATAGCTAGGCCTATGTTAACGATAATAGCTCTTTGGTCATTTATAGGGCCTTTTATGGATTATTTATTAGCTAAGGTTCTTTTAACAAATCCAAGTTCATACACATTAGCAGCAGGATTGTATACTCTTGTAACCGATTTTAGAACGATGAATCAACCAGCATTCGCAGCAGGAGGACTTTTAACAGCAATACCAATTGTTGTATTATTCATGGCTTTACAAAAACAACTTGTTTCAGGCTTAACAAGCGGATCTGTTAAAGGATAGGAGGAATTATATAATGAAAGTAGAACTAAAAAATATTGGGAAAAAATATGAAGGTAGAGAAGAATTTACTCTTAGAAATATAAACCTTGAGATAGATGATAAGGATTTTTGCGTAATACTAGGTCCATCAGGATGTGGAAAGACCACATTGTTAAGAATGATAGCAGGACTTAACTCAATAACAGAAGGAGATCTTTTATTTGACAACAGGAGAGTTAATACAGTACCTCCAAAGGATAGGGATATTGCTATGGTTTTTCAATCATATGCACTTTATCCACATATGACTGTTTATGAGAATATGGCATTTTCTTTAACAATGAGAAAAGAACAGAAAAAAATAATTGATGAAAGGGTTAGATCTGCTGCTAAATTATTGCAAATAGAAGATTACTTATATGCAAAGCCTGCAGATATCTCTGGAGGGCAAAGGCAAAGAGTTGCATTAGGCAGGGCTATTGTAAGAAACCCTAAAGTATTTTTAATGGATGAGCCATTATCAAATCTAGATGCTAAGTTGAGAGAACATATGAGAGTTGAATTAGTTAAGATACACAAACAGCTAGGGACTACTTCAATATATGTTACTCATGATCAAACAGAAGCTATGACTATGGCAACAAAGATTGTCCTTTTAGATAAAGGGAAAATCCAACAAGTTGGAAAACCAGATGATTTTTACAATAAACCTAGTAATATTTTTGTTGCTAAATTTATAGGTTCACCTACTATGAATATTATAGAAGGTATCTATAAAGACGGTAAATTTATATCTAAAAATGAGACTATTGTTTTAACTCCTTCAGAAGAAGACCGAAAAGCACTAAAAGAATTCGAAAACAAAAGCATATGCATAGGTATAAGGCCTGAGAGATTTGAGAGTGGCGGAGAATTTGGGGACAATTTTACTGCAACCATAGAAGTAGTTGAAATGCTTGGAAAAGAAAAGATACTTCATGCAAAGCTTTCAGATGGTTCGGACTTAGTCATATCTACTCCAGGACATTATGTATATAATGAAGGAGAAGTTCATAAATTTGGATTTGATATTAATGCTATACATTATTTTGATTCTGAAACAACTATGAGAATAAATTAAAGGGAAGAAGATAGAATGCAAAGCATTAAGAGAACCACTATAAAAGATGTTGCAAAGATGGCAAATGTTTCACCTTCAACGGTATCTAGAGTAATATCAAATAGTCCAAGAATTAGTGAAGAAACTGCAAAAAGAGTTAAATTATGTATGAAAGAGTTGGGATATTATCCCAATGCAATAGCTAGATCTTTAGCTAGTAGTGTTTCTAACACTATTGGACTAATAATGCCTGTTAGACCGGGAGAGACTTTACTTAATCCATTCTTTCAAGAAGCATTAAGAGGTATAGTTAGAGGTGCGACAACTTTTAGCTATGATGTTCTACTATCTACATTTCAAGGCGATGAAGATGAGATAGAGTCAATGAAGAAGTTAATTAGCGCTTCAAAGATAGACGGAGTAATTTTAATGACAAGTAGAGTCAATGATAAAGCCATCGCATATTTAACAGAAATAAATTTTCCATTTTGTGTTATAGGTTCTCCACTTGATGAAGGACAAACCTTCAACCATGTAGACAATGATAATATTACTGCCTCTTATGAATTAACCAAACATTTGATACAACAAGGCAAAAAAAAGATATCTATCATCGCTGGGGACAAAAACATGATTGCAACTGTTCATAGAATTAAAGGATATGAGAAAGCATTAATTGAAGCTAAATATGAAATTGATGAGAATTTAATTTATATAGGGGATTTCGATGAAAAAACTGGATATATTTATGCAAAGTATTTATTTGATAACAAAATAAATCCAGATGCAATTCTTGCAACAGACGATTTAGTGGCTTTCGGGGTAGTAAGATACTTGCTAGAAAATAATATTGAAATACCAAATGAAGTTGCTGTTGCTAGCTTTAATAACAGTATACTTTCCAGACAGTTTCAGATACCAATCACTTCAGTTGATATACATGCCGATACTTTAGGAGAAGAAGCTGTAAAGATATTGCTTGAAAATATTGAAGGGGGAAATATAAAGAAAACAATAGTACCTCACACAATTCATATAAGAAAGTCATCAGCAAATCTAAGTTCTCATTTTTAAAATGAGAGCTTAATTTTTATCTTTTATTGAAAAATATATAGATAAATGTTATTATCTATATATAGTGAATTGTCACTAAATTCTTAATTGTGGGGGATAATATGGATCATAAAATTATTGAAGAAAATTTACAACAAATCGATTCGGTGATTTCAAGTAAAATAATAATTGGTGAGGATAGTCATATTGATGAAATCCATATTGTTTCCAATGGTACAAGAAATCCTAAGCAAATTGCTAGAGATGTAGAATCAGTATTATTGGCTAATTTCGATTATAGAATTGATCACAGAAAAATTAGTGTGGCTCAATTAGATGACATAGATATTAGAAAAATAAAACCTAGATTAAAATTAAATGGAATTTCTAAAGAAACATCTGGGAATAAAGCAAACATAAAGGTGAGTATTCTAAAAGCTGATGAAGAATTTGTAGGGTATAAAACAGGTGTTAATTCTTATAGAAATATTGAAAGAATGCTTGCAGAATGTACGGTCATGGCTGTAGAAAACTCTTTAGGAATAAATGATTTATTTATAGTTGAAGATATAAGAAATATTACCATAGCAGGAGTGCAGGTAGTCGTTGTATTAGTTTCAAGTCTAATAAATGGGCAGGAAATTATATTATCAGGATCTAGTGTAGTAAAAAATGACTATTATGTCTCTGTAGCAAAAGCTACCTTAGATTCAATCAATAGGTTTTTAACAAAATAGCCTAAAATGCCGGCTAAATTTAAGCGAAGAAATTAAAAATTAGCGGAGCGAATATAGCATGCTTGACTAGCGGATAAGCAGAGTACTCTATGAAGGAGGCTATATTCGATGAAAAAGATCGCAACTATATTGCTAAGCGTTTTAGCACTTGCATTAGCAGCAGGCGCAAACTATACTTTAATCTAGTAAATATCTAGCCGGCATTTTATATATATGGAGGATTTTATGAAACTAAATTTAAAGACCAAAGTTTATTTGTTAGTACTAAGTATATTGGCAATTAGTCTATATATATATATATTTAATAATTACAGAATAGACAATATAT
This sequence comes from Tissierellales bacterium, assembly GCA_014360205.1. Taxonomy (GTDB): domain Bacteria; phylum Bacillota; class Clostridia; order Tissierellales; family Tissierellaceae; genus Soehngenia. The sequence continues at coordinate 59,018 of JACIXZ010000003.1, read as the reverse complement.
CCATGTATATATTCTGGACTTTTCTAGCTATAGCTGTGGAATCTTTACTCATACCCCTACCAAACAACACAGTCGGTGTGTCGGTTGGATATGCCATAAATGTAGCTACGGTTATAGTTGGAGGACCTTTGCTGGCTGCTACTGCTACATCATTAGGGGTCTTATTTAGATTCCCTAAGATTGAAGGAAGAGGTTATGTTCATTTGTTTAATTTGCCGGCACATAAGACATTGTTTAATGTAGTACAAAGCATCTTAGTTTCTGGAATCATGGGATTGGCATATTTAAATACTGGAGGCCAAATCAGCGATTTTTCATTATTTCCGACTTTAGCTATAGTTGCTATAGGTGTGCTAGTAAATACATTTTTTATATCTGTATTTTTAGGGTTATCAAGTGGAACTTCTATAACTAATACATGGATGGGTAACATCAGAGGCACATTTCTAAATTCTATAGCTGTAGGAACAATAGGCATAATTATTGCTCTCGCTTTTATAAGCTATGGGTATGGTGCAGTTATACTGTTCTTTGGCCCATTATTACTTGCAAGATATTCATTTAAATTATACATAGATATGAGAAATTTATATATTTCAACTATTCAAGCATTAAATAAAGCTGTCGAAGCAAAAGATTCTTATACAAGTGGACACGCCAACAGAGTAGAAGAACTTGCAGTGGGACTTGCAAAAGCTTCTCATCTTTCCTTTGATAGTATTGAAAACATAAGAACAGCTGCTGTGCTTCATGACATAGGCAAAATTGGGATTAAAGATGAAATATTAAATAAAGCTGGAAAGTTGACAAAAGAAGAATATGAAATAATTATGAAACATCCAACTATTGGTGCTGACATAATTGGTAAAGTTAATTTCTTAAGTGACGTCACAAAAATTGTCCGACACCATCACGAAAAATATGATGGTACTGGTTATCCTGATGGATTAAAAGGTGAAGAGATACCTATAGAGGCTAGCATTCTTATGATTGCAGATACTTTCGATGCTATGACAACTGATAGACCTTATCGAAAAGCATTGACAAAGGAGATGGCAATAGAAGAGCTTAAAAAGTACTCTGGAACACAATTTGATCCTAAATTAGTTGAAACTTTTATAAATATGATTAATCAGCAGGTGTGATATGTTTTTAGAACCTTCCTTAATATCAATTATAATAGCAAAACTAAGAGGTGGAAAATTTAGAAATCTTTCCAATGTTGTTTTTAAGGGATATTTTCTTTTCGTTGGAGCTTTTCTTTTACAAGGATTATTTGGTTTATTAAATAATAGTACTTCTTCAGAGATCAAATATTTTGTTAGCAATTATTCATTTCATATTATTTTTTTAAGCTATGTTTTATTGATTATCACTTCACTATTAAATATAAAAAAAGTATACATGAAATTATTTATGATTGGCATATTATTAAACTTTATTGTTATAATGGCAAATGGTGGGAAAATGCCAGTTTATTTTTCTCCTAAATTGGATATTGATGAAACTGTAATAGAAGAGAGAGAATATGATATTATACATACTCCAGCAGATGAAGATACTAAATTTTTTATTCTTGCTGACATTATAACTATACCTAAGCCATACCCTCTACCCAAAATAATCAGCATAGGGGATATTTTCATTATGGCAGGTGTTTTTGTGTTTTTTCAGAAAGAGATGTTAAATAATTTATCCCAAACATAATTTGTTTGGGTACATATTTTTATTTGTCTAAATTTTTTTAGTTACAAAAGTTAAACATATTATTTTTAGTAGGTGATTACATGAAAATTTCAGAATTGATTAAGCAATTGGAACACTACGAAATCATAAACTACAATGAAGACTTTGATGTAGAGGGTATTGCATACCATTCTAAAAAAGCAACCCATAATTCAGTTTATGTTGCTATAAAAGGATTTTTGACTGATGGGCATAAGTATATTGAAGATGCTATGCAAAATGGAGCTAAAGCTGCAGTGGTAGAAGATTTTATTGATGCAAATATAATGCAAATAAGAGTTAAGGATTCACGCAAATCTCTATCTTCAATAAGTGATATCTATTATAGCTCACCTACTAAAAAGATGAGAGTAATAGGTATAACTGCCACTAACGGGAAAACTACTACATCATTTTTAGTCGAAAACATATTAAGAAATGCCAAGATAGAAGCTGGTTTATTGGGTAGTGTATTGAATAAATTAGGCAATAAAATTGAAGTCTCAGAACTAACTACTCCCGAAAGCCTTGATTTACAAAGGAATTTTTCTATATTGAAAAATCAAAATATCAATACTTGTGTCATGGAAGTTTCATCATCAGCACTTGAATTAAAAAGAGTAAACGATGTAGACTTTGACATTGTTTCTTTTGCAAATTTAGCAAGAGAGCATATTGATCAACATGGAGGTTTTGAAAATTATTGGATGGCAAAATCAAGTTTGATAAAAAATGCTAAGAAAGGTGCAATTGCTATATTGAATGTAGATTATGAAAGAATAGCATCCTTAAAGTTTAATACAATGGCTAATGTTATAACATTTACTATAAACGGAAATGATGCAGATATACTTTGTGAGAATGTGAAGTTAGTTGGGGGTAGGGCTAAGTTTAGTGTTAACATAAAAAATGATATTAATTTAGAAAATTTAGTTATAAAAAAAGATAATTTTGATGTTGAACTTAAAATACCTGGATATCATTCAATAGAAAATGCTATGGCAAGTATATGTATTTCATTAGCTTATGGGATTAATAAAGAAATTATAATAAAAACATTGAGCCAGTTCAAAGGAGTAGAGAGAAGATTTGAGTTTATATATGAAGGAGATTTTCTTATTATAGATGATCATTTTGCTAATTTAAAAAATATTAATTCTACACTAGAAAGTATTAGCGACATGGATAAGAAAAATTTTCATATAGTATATGCAATTAGGGGTAACAGAGGACCAACTGTTAATAGGGAAAATGCAAAAGCTTTGATATCATGGAAAGAAAAATTAGGGTTGAAAAAAATAATAGCTACTAGAAGTATAGGAAGTGTTACATCTAAAGATGAAGTAAAACCTATAGAGGAAGAAGTATTTCGCGAGGAAATTTTTAATTCGGGACTATCTCTAGAAATTTATGATACCTTGCATGATGCAATTAAGAAAGCATTAGATGAAGTACAAAAAGGAGATATAATATTATTAGCAGGTTGTCAAGGGATGGATATGGGTGCTAAAATAGCTTTAGATATTATTTCTCAAAAAGATTCTACAATAGATAAATCTAAGTTATATGAGCCAATAAAAGATAGAGTTTTGGATATAAAAAATGAGCAATAAATTATTTTTATTTTTTCTTAGTTTATGATAAACTATTATTTGCGAAGTAACTGTGTTTTATATAAAAATCAAGGGGGAAGAAACTTGAATTTGAAATCAAAGATCAGAGAGATTGAAGATTTTCCGATTAAAGGTGTTAGTTTTAAGGATATTACTACACTAACCAGAGACAAGGAAGCATTTCATGAAACAGTGAGCCTTATGATAGAAGATTTAAAAGATAAAAACGTAGACTATATTGTTGGGCCCGAAGCTAGGGGGTTTTTATTCGGAGCTGCAGTAGCATATGGACTCGGAGTAGGCTTTATACCGGTTAGAAAACCCGGCAAACTTCCAGGGGAGACAACTAAATATGATTATGATTTAGAATACGGAACAGCAACATTAGAAATTCAAACAGAAGCAATAAAAAAAGGCGATAGAGTTGCGATAATTGATGATTTATTAGCAACTGCAGGAACTGTTTTAGCAGCTACAAAACTCATTGAATCATTTGGAGGAGAAGTAGTAGCACTTGAATTCGTAATAGAGCTAACTGACTTGAAAGGTCGAGAAAAGCTTGAAGGGTATCATGTAAATTCTTTAGTTAAATATGATTAACGTCTTTTGGGACGTTAATTTTTTCTCTAAAAAAGGAGGATTAAATAAATGTGTGGAATTGTTGGATATGTCGGGAATAGAAATGCCCAAGAAGTCATACTTGATGGATTAGAGAAACTAGAGTATAGAGGATATGATTCTGCAGGTGTTGGCATAATTGAAAATGGCAAATTAGAAATAAGGAAAATGGCTGGCAGACTCTCTAATTTGAGAAAAAGCTTAGAAGAAGATCCGATTAGTGGCAATGTAGGGATAGGTCATACTAGATGGGCAACTCATGGAGTTCCTTCCGATTTAAATTCTCATCCTCATACAAATAGCTCGGGTACAATAGCTGTTGTTCATAATGGAATTATTGAAAACTATAGAGAAATAAAAGAAGAATTAGAAAATGAAGGCTATAAATTTATTTCAGATACAGATACTGAAGTTGTGGCACATCTAATAGATTATTTTTATGATGGAAATCTATTAGAAGCTGTTTTTAAAGCTGAGGACAGATTAAAAGGAGCATATGCATTGGCAATAGTATCTGAAAACAATCCTAATGAAATAATAGCTGTTAGAAACGAAAGTCCACTAATACTTGGAGTTGGAGAGAATGAAACTATAGTTGCATCAGACATACCTGCTGTTTTAAAATACACTAAAAAAGTTGTTTACTTAGATAACAAAGACATAATTAGAATTTCAAAAGATGGTTATGAAATATATGACAAAGGAAGAAACAAAGTTAATAGAAAATCAGAAGAAATCTCTTGGGATGTTGAATCAGCTTCTAAAGAAGGATATGCACATTTTATGCTTAAAGAAATTCATCAACAACCTTCTGCAGTAAGAGAGACTATAGAAAGAAGAATTGATGAAGAAGGAAATATAGCATTAGAAAATATCAGCATAACAAAAGAAGATTTGGATAGAATCAACAAAATATACATCGTGGCATGTGGAACTGCATATCATGCAGGACTTATAGGTAAATATTTATTCCAAACATTTCTAAAAGTAGATACAATAGCAGATATAGCATCTGAATTTAGATACAGTGAACACAATATAGATGAAAACACATTAGTTGTTATTGTAAGTCAATCTGGAGAAACGGCTGATACGCTTCAGGCATTAAAAGATGCTAAAGAAAAAGGCGCTAGAATTTTATCCATCACAAATGTAGTAGGCAGCTCTATTGCAAGGGAATCAGATGATGTATTCTATACATGGGCAGGCCCTGAGATTGCGGTTGCTTCGACAAAAGCTTACACCACTCAGCTGGTTGCCTTTTACTTGATGGCACTTCAATTTGGAAGACTTAAAAACACAATAAAATTGGAATGTTATGAAGAGATACTAAATGAATTAAGGTCAATACCTGAAAAATTAGAAATAACATTATCAGAATGCGATGAAAAAGCAAAAAAAATAAGTGAGACCATAAAAGACAAACAATCAGTTTTTTATTTAGGAAGAGGACTTGATTATTATACAGCACTTGAAGGTGCCTTAAAACTTAAAGAAATATCATATATACACACTGAAAGTTTTCCTGCAGGAGAATTAAAACATGGCAGCATTGCACTGATAGAAGAAGGAACACCTGTAATAGCTTTTGCCACTCAGTCTTTGATTTATGATAAAATGGTTTCTAACATAAAAGAAGTAAAAGCAAGAGGAGCTTATGTAGTTGGAGTAACCAGAAAAAAGAATGAAGATCTCAAAGAAATATGTGATGAGGTAGTATTACTAGAGGAAAGCTTTAATATATTCATGCCGTTAATTTCTGTAGTTGTAGCTCAACTCATTTCTTATTATACAGCTCTGTTAAAGGGAAATGATGTAGATAAACCAAGGAATTTGGCTAAATCAGTTACTGTAGAATAAAGGTGTTATTTAGTATCATCTATTTATTAAAAATGAAAAGGAAATAAAATTAAATACATATTGATAAATAAATATTTATCAATATGTATTGATAACATATCAGTGATGTGTTATAATCATCTAGGAATAAACTTAAAATATGGGGGGAAATATATGAAAAGAGTATTATCGATTGTACTTATGATAGCTTTGTCAGTTGCACTTTTAGTTGGATGTTCTTCAACTGAAACACCAGTAGAAGAACCAGTACAAACACCAACTCCTGACACAGGAGCAGAAACACCAGCAACTGATGAAGGAACTATTACAAAGTTAGGTTTAGGACATATAGTTTCTATTGCTAAATCAAAAGATAAGGGCGTAGATGCTAACGGAAATCCAGTTAACGCAACAGCTCAAGCAGATGTTATGATAGCTGCAGTAGGATTTGACGCTGATGGAAAAGTAGTAAGTGTATCTATAGATACAGCTCAAACAAGAGTAGCTTTTGATGAAAATATGCAAGTAACAAGCGATGTAAATGCAGAAGTTCCTACTAAGAGAGACCTAGGAGCAGATTATGGCATGGTAAAAGCATCTGGAATTGGCAAAGAATGGTTTGAACAAATGGATGCATTGCAAGAATGGATGATAGGAAAAACTGTAGATGAAATTTTATCTATGGAAACTACCATGAGAGATGAAGCACATCCATCTGTACCAAATGTACCAGAGCTTACTTCATCTGTAACTATTGATGTTGGAGATTATCTAAGAGCAATAGAAGAAGCATGGAATAATTCAATAGATGTAAATGGTGCAGAAAAAGTTGGATTGGGAATTAAGACATCTATAGCTAAATCAGTAAGTGCTGGAACTGATGCAAATGGAAATCCTGTAACTGCAAAAGCTCAAGTAGATACTATGATTTCAGCTGTAGCATTAGATGCAGAAGGTAAAGTAGTTGGGTCAATAATTGATACTGCACAAGTAGTTATACCATTCGATGAAGAAGGTAAAGTAGCGATAGATAAAACTGCTGAACTAAGAACTAAAAATGAATTAAAAGAAGACTATGGCATGGGGAAAGTATCTCCTATAGGAAAAGAATGGTATGAACAAGCTCAAGCTCTAGCAGAATGGATGAAAGGCAAGAGCTTAGATGAAATAAAAGCTATGAAATTAGAAGAAGGAAGACCTGCAGAAGAAGATCTAGTTTCAAGTGTAACAATTCATGTTAATGAATACCTAGTTGTAGTAGAAGAAGCTATAAATAACGCAAAATAATTTAGATTTAAAATTTCAGATAAAAGCATTGGCAAAGTTAGTAATTTCGCTGACTATGCCGATGCTTTTTATTTATTAATGTGAATCTAGAAATAATTAGAAAAATTAAATTAAAATCATTCTTTTAACAGGTTTAATTTGAATATTTTATTTTTTTTTGTTATGATTAATCAGGGTGATATAGTGAAAAAAAGCATAATTTATATTTTAACATTTACAATTTTGATCTCAATTTTAAGCGGGTGTACAAATAAGCCTTCTTATACAAGGTATACAGAGACATTTTTTGATACATTTGATACTGTGATTCAAGTAGTAGGATATACAGAGACAGAGGATGAATTCAGAAATTACACGCAGATAATGCATGAAAGGCTTCTAGAACTGCATAAGTTATTTGATAGATATAACAACTATGAAGGTATAAACAATATTAAAACAATTAACGACAATGCAGGAATTAAGCCTGTAAAAGTGGATAGAGAAATAATAGATTTAATAAATTTTTCAAAAGAAATGTATTTTAATAACAAGCAAAGAACAAATATTGCTTTTGGCAGTGTTCTAGATGTTTGGGCTAAATACAGAGATGAAGCTGAACTAGATCCAAATAATGCTAAAATCCCATCAATTGAAGAGTTGGAAGCTGCTAATAAACATACTGATATTAATAAGGTTATTGTTGATGATATAAATAACACTGTATTTTTAGAAGATCCTAATATGCGCTTAGATGTAGGGGCAATAGCCAAGGGATACGCTACAGAGATTGTCATAGATGAGATTAAGGCATTAGGATTTAACTCATTTATTATGAGTGCAGGAGGAAATGTTAAGGCTATAGGAAAGCCTTTAGATGGTGTTAGAGAAAAATGGGGAATAGGTATCCAAGATCCTAATAAGAATGTTTTAACTGATGAAGATAAGGTATTAGACACCATATTTATTAATGATTTATCAGTAGTTACATCAGGAGATTATCAAAGATATTATGTAGTCGGAGAAAAAAGGATTCATCATTTAATTGATCCAGATACTTTAATGCCTGCTACACACTATCGAGCAGTCACAGTGGTAACACCAAATTCAGGAGAAGCAGATTTTTATTCTACGGAATTGTTTTTGCTACCATATGAAGAAAGCAGGGAATTAGCAGAATCTATAGATGGATTAGAAGCAATTTGGATTTTTCATGATGGCTCTGTAGAAATGACAGAAGGGTACAAAAAAATATCAAAAAACTATGGAAATGCCACATCAAACAATTAATTAAGAATAAAGAAGGAAACTTATGAAAACAATAGGAATTATTGGAGGAATGGGACCTTTAGCTACTGTAAAATTATTTGAAAAGATAGTGTTAAATACCAGCGCTTCATCTGACCAAGAGCACCCTCCGATTTTAATTGATAATAATACGAAAATACCTGATAGAACAAATTTCATATTAAAAAAAGGGGAAGATCCAAGACCTGAGTTGATAAAGTCTGCTAAAAGATTAGAGATTAGTGGCGCAGATTTTTTAATCATGCCATGTAATAATGCACATTATTTTTATGAAGACATAATAAGCAACATAAATATACCTTTATTAAACATGATAGAGATAGCAGTAGATGAAATCAAGGTAAACTATAGGAATAAAAAAGTTGGGATATTAGGAACAGATGGTACTATTTATGGAGGAGTATATCAAAACCTATTGGAGAGAGAGAATATTGACTTTCTTATACCTTCAAATAGTGGGCAAAAAGTTTTCATGAAGTTGATATATAGTATCAAAAAGGGGAAATATGATAATAATTTAGCTGATATATTTAGTGAATTTACAAATTTGAAGAATAAAGGAGTTGAAATTTTTATTGTTGGTTGTACAGAACTTTCAGTTGCTGTAGAAATATATAATTTAAAAGAAAGAATAGAAATAGTTGACTCATTAGATTTGCTTGCTAAAAGAGCAATCATTGAATCAGGGGCGAATTTAAATAAAAATGACAGACTCAATATGATTTGAGTCTGTCATAATATTATTTTGCTTGTTCTAAAGCATTGTTAACAGCTTCGATTATACCATTGCTTGTTAGAGTTGCTCCAGAAACTATGTCGACATCAGTTGAATTTTTTTCAACTATAGCAGCAGGTATTTGTTCAAGTGCTGGGTCTGCTATCCCATCAGTTTCTTGTTCTTCGATAACAGTAACTGATGCTATTTTACCATCTTTTATTTCGACAGAAACCTTCAAAGGATGCATTCCTTCGCCTTGTCCTTCATATGTGCCGTCTTTATATGTTACTTCTTCACTTCCACCGCTGCTACATCCAACTAATACAAGTGAAAGAACTAACACAGACAAAAGAACTATCATGTACTTTTTCACATTTATCACTCCTTTCTATCTTAAGTATATATATATTATACATATTTTTAACATAAAATTCAAATTTATGTAGTCATTAGGCATAGTAAGGGTAAAAATAAGAAAGAGGTGATTTTATGAACAAAGATAAAAATAGGTATAAGCACAAGTATGACTCTGAAGAATTGAAACAAATGACAATAGATGCTTTAAATAAGCGAGGAGTAGCTCTGATAGACATAGCAAATATCGTCTATGAGCTTCAAAAGGAATATCATGATAATTTAACGATTGAAATGTGTTTAGAAAGTCTTGACAAGGTATTATCTAAAAGGGAAATAATCCATGCAGTTCTAACCGGAATCGCATTAGATGAATTAGCTGAGAAGAGAATGCTTCCTGAACCTTTGGAATCTATAATATTAGCTGATGAAGGGCTATATGGAATAGATGAGATTTTGCCTTTGTCGATAGTAAATGTATATGGGACAATAGGTCTTACAAATTTTGGATACTTAGACAAAGTCAAACTAGGAATAATTGGTGAATTAGATAACGAAAAAAAAGAAATATGCAACACTTTTCTGGATGATTTAGTAGCTGCATTAGCTGCGGCAGCAGCAAGCAGAGTTGCACATTCAATGTAAAAAGAAGTAGCCTAGGCTACTTCTTTTTTTATGATAAACCTTCTTTTTTGAAGAACTCTTTAGTCAATTTAATTACGGTTCCACTTAACATTAGAACACCAATTAAGTTAGGAATAGCCATTAAACCATTTAAAGTATCGGCTAAATCCCACAATAATTCTAATCCACCGATAGAGCCAATTATTATGAATGGAATATAAACTATTCTATAAGGCAAAATTGCTTTAGGACCAAATAAATATTCTATACATTTTTCACCATAATAGCTCCATCCAAGTATTGTTGAAAATGCAAATAACATAATTCCTATTGTTACAATATATCCGCCACCTGGAATAGATTCATTAAATGCTTGAGTCGTTAATACAGCTCCTGATGCTCCGCTATCCCAGAGTCCTGAAACCAAAATTGCTAAGGCTGTCATAGTACAGATTACAATAGTATCCATGAATACTTCAAATACACCCCATAAACCTTGTCTAACTGGGTGATCTGTTGTAGCAGCGGCATGAGCTATTGGAGCAGAACCAAGACCAGCTTCATTTGAGAATACTCCCCTGGCAACCCCTTTTGTCATTGCTTGTCTAACTGTTGCACCAGCAAAACCACCTGCTGCTGCACTTCCGGTAAATGCATGAGAAAATATAAGGGCAAAAGCTTCAGGAATATGAGTAATATTTCCTATGATTATTACAATTGCACCTATGATATAAATTGCTGCCATAAATGGAACCAGTTTTTCAGTTACAGCACCAATTCTTTTTATACCACCGATTATTACAAGTGCTGCTAATATTGCGAGAACTATTCCTGTTGCTATAGGAGGAACTTTGAAAGTTTCTTGTAGAGATGCAGCAACTGAATTGGATTGAACCATATTACCTATTCCAAAAGCAGCTATAGCACCAAATATTGAAAATATAATTGCTAACCATTTTAAATTCAATCCTTTTTCGATGTAATACATTGGACCGCCTACAAATCTACCATCTTCAGTTTTTTCTCTGAAATTAACAGATAAAACTACTTCTGAAAACTTAGTTGTCATGCCAAAAATAGCTGAAACCCACATCCAAAAGACTGCACCAGGGCCACCAAGTGCTATGGCTGTTGCAACACCAGCAATATTACCTGTTCCTACCGTTGCAGCTAGTGCGGTTGCTACTGCTTGGAAGGCGGTTACTTCCCCTTCCCCACGTTGTTCTTTGGAGAAAATTTTTAATAGGGTGTTCTTTAGAATGTAGCCCAATTTAGTTATAGCGAAAAATCTTGTTCTAATGCTCAAGTAAATGCCAAGTCCAACTAATAGAATGAGCATTGGCGGACCCCAAACGACAGCATTTACAGCAGAATTGATTTGTTCGAATAATTCCATAATATTCCTCCTTATTATTAAATTAATTGATATAAGAAAACGTTTATATCAATTAATTTAATTGTAGCAGAAATAAAAATTAGTTACAATATAAATAACTGAAAATTAACAATAATATTAAAAATGATACAAATATAACGAACTTATAATATATAGAAAGAAATTACTTGATATTTTCTAAATTTAAAGATAATATTAAACAATAAATTCAATGAGGTGGAATATGTTTTACGCAGTTAAGAAAGGAAGAAATATTGGGATATATAATTCGTGGGAGGATTGTAAAAGAGAAGTAGAAGGTTTTAGTGGCGCTGAATACAAGAAGTTTAAAACTTATGAAGAGGCAAAGGCATTTATAGAGGAAGAATCAACAGATAAAAATCCTTCCATAGATTTAAATCAAGACACTGCCATAGCTTATATCGATGGAAGTTTCGACTTGGAAACACATACGTTTGGATTTGGAGCAGTAATTTTTTACAAAGGGGAAAAGATAACATTTTCACAAAGATATGATGATGCAGAGTTATCCAATATGAGAAATGTCGCTGGAGAAATCAAAGGTGCAGAAGAAGTAATGAAATGGGCCCTTGAAAACAATGTGAAGAAGTTAATTGTTTATTATGATTATATGGGCATAGAGAATTGGGCTTTAGGAAAATGGAAAACCACAAAGGCTGGCACTAAAGCTTATAAAGAATTTTACGATACTATAAAAGACAAATTAAATGTAAATTTTATTAAAGTAAAAGCACATTCTGGGGATGAATTTAATGAAGAAGCTGATAAATTGGCAAAGAATTCTAAGCTACTCTAACTTTTCAATGTCTACTTTGTTGTTTTTTAACAAATATTTGGCATATTCATCCACATTATATTCATGCTTATAATATATTTTTTTTATCCCAGCTTGAATTAGAGCTTTAGTACAGTTAAGACAGGGGAAATGAGTTACATATGCTATGCAATTTTTTACAGAAATCCCTTCTTTAGCACAATATAAAAGTGCATTCATTTCTGCATGTATAGTAGCTATACAATGTCCATCTCTAATAGTGTGCCCAACGTCATCGCAATGAGGGTTACCTGACACAGACCCATTGTATCCCGTTGAAACAATTCTATGTTCATCATTTACTAAAACACAACCCACAAATGCTCTATCGCAAGTAGAGCGTGATGCTACCATTTCTGTAATTTCCATAAAATATTTATTCCAATTTTTTCTAGTTTCCATATAAAAACCTCCTATTAAAATGTATTATAACATAAATATATATTTATATTATATGGGTATATAATATTTATCAATGAGGAGGTTTTTATATGTATGGAGTTACTTTAGAAGGTGGAGGAGCAAAAGGAGCTTATCATTTAGGAGCATATAGAGCAATTTTAGAAAATGACTTTGAAATAAGTGCAATTGTTGGTACTTCGGTAGGAGCACTTAATGGAGCAATGATAGCTCAAGGTGATTTTGATATAGCTTATGAACTTTGGCAAAATGTTAATTATACAAATGTTATTAATGCAAATGAAGAAGAAATTAGAAAGTTTAGAGAGTCTAGACCAAATAAAGATGAACTTAGAATATTTTTAAGCACATTGCGAGAAGTTATAGTCGATGGTGGATTTGATATAACTCCACTTAAAAATTTAATTGACACTTATATAAATGAAGATTTAATCAGAAAGTCAAGATTAGATTATGGACTAGTTACAGTAAATGTTTCAGATTTAAAGCCATTGAAATTATTTAAAGAAGATATACCCGTTGGTGAAATGAAAGAATATATTCTTGCATCTTGTTATTTGCCAGTTTTTAAAAGAGAAAGGATAAATGGAAAGTATTATTTAGATGGAGCATATTATGATAATCTTCCATACAAAATGCTTATTGATAAAGGATTTACTGATTTGATTTTAATTAGAACTAAAGCATTAGGTATAACTAGAAAAATACCTAAGGACAAATATAATATAATAACTATTTCACCTTCTGACAATATTGGGAATTCATTTACTTATGAAAAAGATTTAGCTATACAAAATTTAAAACTTGGTTATTATGATGCTCTTAAAGTAATAAATGGATTAAAAGGCAATAAGTACTATTTTTATCCTTTAGGTGAAGAATATTATTTTCATCTGTTATCTAATTTAAAGGAAGATTGTTTAGAATCAATAGCAGAAACTCTAAATATAACTGAAGCCCCTAATAAGAGAACATTGTTTGAAATAATCATTCCTAGGATTGCAAAGTTATTAGATCTTAATGATAACTATGACTATGAAGATTTTGTGTTATTTCTTATAGAGGTGTTATTAGCATATTATGAAATAGAAAAATTTAAGATTTATGAATTTAAAGAATGTGTGAGTCTATTGCAAAAACAGCCAGCTTTAGTAATTCCAAATCAGATATCAACTTTTGAAAAAATACTGGTTAAAGCAAATATCATGAATACTTCTATGAGAGATGATATATTGATAAAAATAGCTTATGATATGATTAGAAATCTGGAGGTATAGAATGAATATCGAAGAATTAAAAAGAAAATTAAATTCAAGAATACCCCAACCAATAGATATAAAAAATAAATACTCCGTTTTAATTCCATTGATAAAAATAGATGATAAATGGCATATAATATATGAATTAAGAGCTTCTACCCTCTTGGCTCAACCTGGAGAAATTTCATTTCCAGGAGGAAGAGTTGAAAAAAATGAAACTTTTGAACAGGCTGCTTTGAGAGAAACCATGGAGGAGTTAAATATAGATGAAGAAAATATATGTAAAATAGGAGAATTAGATTACTTAATATCTTATGCTAATTTTACGATTCATTGTTTTCTTGGAGAGATAAAAAACATAAGATTAGAAGATATTAAACCTAATCAGGATGAAGTTGATCATATATTTGCAGTACCTCTAGATTATTTTTTAACACATGAACCAATGATTTTTGAGTTAGTATTAAAAACCGAAAGTAATGAGTCTTTTCCTTATGAGCTTATTCCAAAGGGTAGAGATTATAATTTTAGAGAAGGAAAGCATGCTGTATTATTTTATCAATATGGAGAATATATCATATGGGGTTTTACAGCCAGAATGACAAAGCAGTTTATAGATATAATGAAAGAAATTGGAGAACTATAATAACAGGAATAGAAGAAAGGTAGGAGTAAATTGAATTACGACATTGTTTGTTATGAAAATAATAAATTTATTTATGTAAAAGAATTAAGACAAAAGGGTTTATATCATTGCTTTACTACTAAGGATATGGATATTGGGTTAAAAACTACTAAAGACCCTAATATCGTGAAATTAAATTTATACAAAGCATATGAATTTATTGGTAAAAGACCTACAATGCTTTTTAATGGGCTACAGGTTCATGGGGATAATGTTATGATTGTTAATAGCATTTATGATGGTATAGAAAATAATATAGGAAGACATTTTAACGACACAGATGGCTTGATGACAAATAAAAGAGGTATTGGACTTATTACGAGGTTTGCTGATTGCACTCCAATTATTATTTATGACCCAGTCAATAAAGTTCATGCAAATATTCACTCGGGTTGGAGAGGTACATTAAAAACAATTGTTAGAAAAGCTATAGATATGATGATAGAAAACTTTTCATCAATTCCTACTGATTTAATAGCAGTACTAGGACCTTCAATCGATAAAGAAGATTTTGAGGTAGAAGAAGATGTTTATTTAATGTTTGAGCAAAAATTTTCAAATATATCGGATTTTTCAGCTATTAAAAATACAACTAAGTATTTAATAGATATAAAAGGAATTAACAAGCAAGCATTGATAGAGAAGGGTTTGAAACAGGAAAATGTTATTGACATAGATTTATCTACCTATTCAACCGAATTTTTGCATTCTTATAGACGAGATAAAGAATCATATGGGCTTATGGGAGCGATAACATTAATATAGTGAGTGCATATGCACTCACTATATTAATATGGTCTTTCTCTGTATCTTTTTATTTCTTCGGTAATAAGAGGAACTATTTCTAATGCATCTCCGACAAATCCGATATTTGCTACGCTAAATATTGGAGCATCTGGATCTTTATTTATTGCAATTATAAAATCTGATTTTTCCATACCAGCCAAATGCTGAACAGCTCCTGAAATACCACATGCTATATAAACTTTAGGTCTTACTGTCTTACCAGTTTGACCAACCTGATGGTCTTTTGATATATAACCTTTGTCTACAGCCCCTCTAGAAGCCCCAACTTCTGCTCCAATCATCTTTGCACATTCTTCAAGAACATGAAAATTGTCGCCAATCCCACGGCCGCCTGAGATTATTATGTCTGCTTTTGTAATATCTACAGCCATGTGATCTCTTGGAAGAACTTCAACTAATTTTACTGGATCATTTATGTTTATAATGGAAACTTCCCTTTTTTCAATTTCAAATTGTTTAGTTGTATCCTTTTGAAGTTTTTCCATTACTCCAGGCCTAATAGTTGTCATTTGAGGTCTCTTCGTTTCATTTATGATAGTACCAAATAAATTTCCTCCAAATGCTGGTCTTGTAACATACAATAATGATGAATTTTCATTTTCAGGGTCAAATTCAAGTTTGGTAGCATCTGCTGTTAAACCAGTATCACATCTAGCAGCAATTCTAGGAGCTAAATCTCTTCCCATTACTGTAGCAGGAACAAGTACGATATCAGGTTTATCTTTTTCTATTATCTCATCAACAAATAGAGTAGTGAATATTTCGGTACTATAGTGATTTATATCTTTATTATATAGCCAGATGATTTTATCAGCACCATAATATCCTATTTCTTTTATTAAGTCTTCGCTTAAATTACCAATTGCAACTCCAACTACTTTATATCCAAGTTGAGGTCTATTTTCTACTAATCTACGAGCTTCACCTAACAATTCCAAAGAAGCATCATTTATATTTCCATCTTTTTCCTCGCAAAATACATATATATCTCTATATTCTTTTATATCCATATCTCAATCTCCTTATTTACCAATAAACTTAAAATCTATTAGTGTTTCAACAATTTTTCTAGCGGTTGTTTTTGGATCTAATTCTAGTACATCAGAATTTTTGTGAGCTTCTTTTGTAAAGGTCTTCTTTACTTTTGTAGGAGACCCTTTCAAGCCTATTATTGAAGGATCAATGTCAATGTCGTTAAATGTAACAACCTTTATATCTTTATCAAAAGCATGACTTATTCCTTTAACACTCATATACCTTGGGGTAGCAATTGTGCTCAATGTTGTTATTAAACATGGAAGAGGGCATTCAAGTATCTCATAACTATTTTCTAAAGCTTTTTTTACCCTTATCTTCTCATCGTTTATTTCTAATATTCCGTCAACATAAGTTATTTGTGGTATCCCTAATTTTTCAGCTGTTTGTGGTCCAACTTGTGCTGTATCTCCATCAATAGCTTGTCTGCCAGCTATAATAAGATCATAATCTAATTGATTTATAACAGCAGCTAAAGTATTTGAAGTTGCCCAAGTATCAGCACCGCCAAATTTAGGGTCACTTACTAAAATACATTCGTCAGCACCCATTGCATATAATTCTCTAAGCATATTTTTTGCTTGAGGAGGCCCCATTGTTATACAGGTAACTTTAGCTCCCTTTTCATCTTTTATTCTTAAAGCCATCTCAAACCCTGCTAAGTCATCGGGATTTGTTATTGTTGGAACACCTGTTCTTATAAGTGTGCCGGTTTCTTTGTCTATTTGCATTTCAGTTGTATCTGGAACTTGTTTTAACAATACTAGTATATTCATAATCGACTCCTATCATTTTAATAATTTATTTGATATTACTAATCTTTGAATTTCAGATGTGCCTTCATAGATTTCAGTAATTTTTGCATCTCTGAACATTCTTTCTACTGGATAATCTCTTGTATAACCATATCCACCATGTAGCTGAACAGCTTTTGTAGTAGTTTCCATAGCCACTTCAGCAGCAAATAGCTTTGCCATTGCAGCTTCAGTAGTATAGCTTTGATTAGTATCTTTCAAATAAGCAGCTCTATACACTAAAAGTCTTGCTGCATCTATCTTTGTTTGCAAATCTGCGATTATAAATTGAGTGTTTTGAAAAGCTGATATAGGCCTTCCAAATTGTTTTCTTTCTTTTACATATTTTATAGTTTCATTTAATGCTCCTTGAGCTATTCCAACAGCTTGTGCAGCGATACCTATTCTTCCGCCATCAAGAGTTGACATAGCTATCCCAAAACCTTTACCTTCTTGACCTAATAGGTTTTCTTTAGGAACATAAAGGTCTTTGAAAATCAATTCAGCAGTAGAACTACCATGAATTCCAAGCTTCTTTTCGATTTTACCTATTGAGAAACCGTCCATATCTTTTTCAACTATGAATGCTGATATACCTCTAGTTCCTTTTTGCTTATCGGTCATTGCAAATATGATGTAGATGTCTGCATATCCACCATTTGTTATAAAAATTTTAGAGCCGTTTATTTTATAATAGTCTCCTTCTTTAATAGCAGTAGTTTGTTGCATTGCAGCATCTGATCCAGCATTTGGCTCTGTAAGGCCGAATGCGCCAAGTTTTTCTCCTTTAGCCAAAGGCACTAAATATTTCATCTTCTGCTCATCGGTGCCATAAGCATAGATTGGATTACAACAAAGAGATGTGTGTGCAGATAGAATTACACCAGTCGTTGCACATACTTTTGAAAGTTCTTCTACTGCTAAGATATATGATAAATTATCTCCATCTGAACCACCATATTTGCTTTCAAAAGGTATTCCCATCATACCAAGCTCTGACATTTTTCTTACATTTTCAATAGGAAATCTTTCCTCTTCATCGATTTCTGCTGCTAGAGGCTTTACTTCTTTCTCTGCAAATTCTCGAAACAATTTTCTCATAAGAGTTTGTTTCTCGTTTAAATCAAAATTCATACCGTTATTCAACAAATTCACCCCTCACAAATGTTAAAAAAATAACTATCATTATTAAAAAAATTAAAATATTTATCCCCAATTATTATTATAAACCTTAGATTTTTTTAATCAAGCGTAAAAGTGTAAAATTGATACTTATTTATCAAATATTAATAAAAAATATAATGTGGAAATTTCCACATTATAATCTGATTTGATGATATTGTTTTTTACCTTTCTTAATCATCAGTCTATTATCAGTAAAATCTGACAATGTTACAATTTTATCTATTGATTCTACTTTAATTCCATTTAGACTTACTCCACCTTGTTCAATCAATCTTCTACCTTCACTTTTTGATTTAGCAAGTTTAGTTTCGAACAACAAATCAACTACATTTATTCCATTTTCAAAGATGGACTTTTCCATAATTGTATGAGGAATAGAATTTTCATCTCCACCATTTGAGAATAATGCTCTAGCAGCATTTAAAGCGGAATCTGCTTCAGCTTTACCATGTACCATTTTAGTAACTTCATAGGCTAATACCTCTTTGGCCTTATTTAAACTTTCTCCACCTTCTTTTGTCAAATCTTCAATTTCTTCTTTAGATAAAAATGTCAAGAGATATAAGAACTTCTTAACATCTCTATCATCTGTATTTCTAAGATACTGATAGAAATCAAAAGGTGAAGTTTTATCTTTGTCAAGCCATATAGTGCCTTTTTCGGTTTTTCCCATTTTGTTTCCTGATGCAGTGGTCAAGAGCTGAAAAGTCATGCCATATGCTGTATCATTTTCAAGTTTTCTTACTAATTCGTATCCTCCAATTATATTTGACCATTGATCACTTCCGCCTAGCTGAAGTTTGCAATTATAGTTTCTATATAAATAAAGAAAATCATAACTTTGCATTAGCATGTAACCGAACTCAAAAAATGTAAGACCTTTTTCTAATCTATTTTTGTAGCAATCAAATGTAAGCATTCGATTAACTGAAAAATGCACACCGATTTCTCTCATAAAATCAACAAATTTTAATTCCAACAGCCAATCTGCATTGTTTACCATTATTGCATTACCATTAGAAAAGTCAAGAAATTTTGACAACTGTTCTTTAAATCTATTAGCATTGTAGTCGATTATATCTCTTGTTAAAACTCTTCTCATATCAGATTTTCCTGATGGATCACCAATCATAGTAGTCCCACCGCCAATTAGGGCTATAGGCCTATGCCCAGCTCTTTGCATATGAGTCATAACCATTATTTGCAAAAAATGACCCAATGTTAAACTATCAGCAGTGGCATCAAATCCTATATAAAATGTAACTTTTTCTTTGCCAAGCAATTCTTTTAATTCTTCTTCATGTGTTACTTGATCTATATATCCTCTTTCACTAAGAATATCAAAAACATTTTCCAAAATATATCCCTCCTAAAATAAAATAAAGGGTCTTCTCATCTAAAGGACGAGAAGACCCGTGGTACCACCTTAATTCGCTTAAAGCCTCATACACGTATGGTGTGAAAACCTCAAAACTCCAGATTGTAATTCGAATACTTGACTGCTACTAGTTTCCACCAAACACTAGCTCTCTAAAAGCACATCATATATTCTAATAAAGTCCTTCATCGTCTAATTTTCAATTAACACCATACTAATATATAAATTGTTTGTTGTCAAGTTAATTATGCCTCAACTTTTATGTCTACTGCATTTTCCCACAAGCCATGAATATTACAATAGCTAGTAGCATATAATGTACCTGGTTGTGTCGTACTAAAAACAGATACAACACAAGGCTCTGTGAATAAATCAGATTCACCATGAGCATTAAAATCATATGTTCCTAATTCAACTGGAAATTTAGATCCTTCTGGTTTGAAGTACAACTTGATCCATGATATATGATGCTCTAATGTATTAGGATGAGGAATTTCTTCACCAATTAAAACTTTTACCTCTATTTTTTCTCCTCTTTTTACAGTCTCTGGAGCATGGATTACTGGAACATGCTTTTCACCCTTAAAGTCTCCTGTTTGATATAAATTACCTATACTCATATATTACCCCTCCTTTAAAATTTTATCCTTATTTTTTATACCCAAAAATTTTTTATTACAACAAATAAATGGTATTAATTGAAATTTTAAGTATAATATAAATATGAGGTGGGATTAATTGAAAAAAATTGATATAATAGCTTCAACAACTTTTGGGTTAGAAGCTTTAACAAAAAGAGAGCTGTTAAATTTAGGATATGATGAATTTAAAGTTGAAAATGGCAAGATAACCATTAGAGGCGAAATAGAAGATGTAGTTAAATTGAATATGTGGCTTAGGACTGCAGAAAGAATATCTATTAAAGTAGGAGAATTTAAAGCTTTTAGTTTTGCAGAATTATTTGATAAAACCAAAGAACTCCCATGGGAAGAATGGATAGATATAGATGGCAATTTTTTAGTTTCTGGAAAAAGCCTAAATTCAAAGCTATTCAGTGTTTCTGATTGCCAAAGCATAGTAGAGAAAGCTATAGTTGAAAGACTGAAAGAAAACTATGATGTGGAGTGGTTCTCAAAAACTGGAGCTAGATTTAAAGTAGAAGTTTCACTTAATAAAGATATCGCGACACTTACTCTTGATACATCGGGAGATGGACTTCATAAGAGAGGTTATAGAAATAGAGCAAATTTAGCCCCCATTAAAGAAACTCTTGCTGCAAGTTTAGTGATGCTAAGCTATTGGAACAATGACAGACTTTTATACGATCCTTTTTGTGGATCTGGAACTATACTATTGGAAGCCTTATTAATAGGCAAAAATATTGCTCCTGGATTAGATAGAAAATTTGATTTTGAAGAATGGGAAGTATTTTCAAAAGAACTTGTGAAAGCAGAAAGGGTTAGAGCAAGAAATTCTGTAAAACATGATGTTAAACTTAGAATTATGGGAAGTGACATTGATAAGAAATCAATTTTGATTGCAAGAGATAATTTGGCGAATTTGGGATTGGACGATGAAATAACTTTCTTTGTCAAAGATATGAGAGAGGTTGATATAAAAAACGAATATGGTGTTTTAATAACCAATCCTCCATATGGCGTTAGAATGGGAGACAACGATGAGGTTAGACAGTTATATATAGATTTTGGCAATAAATTTAGAGAACTAGACAAATGGTCAATATATGTTATCACAAGCGATGAGGAATTTGAACATTATTTTGGCAGAAAATCTGATAGAAAGAGAAAGTTGTATAATGGAAGAATAAAGGTTGATTATTATCAATTCTTTGGGCCTAAACCAACAAAGGAAGGGTGATTTTATGGGAATTTATACTAAGACAGGAGATAAAGGGACTACTTCATTGTTTGACAATCAGAGAGTTTATAAAGATGATATTAGAGTAGAAAGCTATGGTACGATAGATGAACTTGGCAGTTTTATAGGTTTAGCAAAGAATTATGTAGAAGAAGATGAAATAAAGGAAATTTTGTTCAAAATTCAAAACAAGTTATTTGTAGTGGCATCAAACCTAGCAACAATGGATCAAAATAAGATAAAATACAGAGTAAAAGAAGATGATATTGATTATCTTGAGAATATAATAGATATTTATATGGACAAAATAAACAATCCAACAGGATTTATCATCCCGGGGACTAACAAACAATCAGCTCATTTGCATGTTGCAAGGACTATTTGCAGAAGGGCTGAAAGGAGAATAATTTCATTATCTAAAGAAGAGTATGTAGATGAAACTCTAATAAAATATGTTAACAGATTATCAGATTGTTTATATGCTTTAGCTAGATATTTAGAGGATAAAGAAGAGAAAGTAAATTATGAAGGATAGTGTATATACCGCGGGGTGATTTTGTGATAGAAAGTAACAATAAATTAAATAGCAAAATTACTATGTTTCAACATGGGATACTAAATTATCAAGTATTAGATGGAATGGCAGATTGGGTAAGAGTAGTATCGAAAGAAGGACTAGTAATATATGCAAATAAAGCTATGAAAAGAGATTTGGGAGAAGACATAGTTGGCTCTAGTTGTTATAATATTTTGACCAAAGAGGATAGATGTGTTCATTGCATAACATTACAAAGCATATTTTCTGGGGAAACTTTCCAAAAGGAAGAAATAGTCAACGGTAGGTATTATTCTGTAAAGAGTTCACCAGTAAGAAATGTTGACGGAGATATTGTCGCTGCAGTTGAAGTTTTTAGAGATGTTACAAGAGAGAGAAAACTAGAATTAGAATTACTGGAGAGAAATAAACTCATAAGTGAAGATTTAAAATTTGCAAGAAAAGTACAAGAGAAAATTTTGCCCAGGCAAGGAATGTTTGAAAATCTTAATATAGAATATATTTATAAAGCATCAGAAATGCTTAGTGGAGATATGTTCGATGTATTTCGCATTGATGATGAAAAAATAGGCATATATATAAGCGATGTAGCGGGCCATGGGATTGCTGCTTCTATGCTTACTATGTTTATTAAACAAATGATGAGAGATATAAAAGACGAAATTAAGAGCCCATCTAAAGCACTTTTAGAATTGCATAAGAGATTTATAGAATTTGGCTTAGAACCTGATAAATATTTCACAATATTTTATGGTGTATACAACAGAACTGAAAGTACTTTTTCCTATTCAAATGCTGGGCATAACTGCTATCCTATAAAGTTCAATAGCATTGATGTCAATCCATTAAAAATGAAAGGATATCCTATTACCATTTTGTTTGATGAGATGAACTATGAAGAAAAGCAAGTAAAACTAAATATTGGAGACAAAATCTTATTATACACTGATGGCATAACTGAAGCTATGGACTATAATGGAAAACAGTTTGGAATAGAAGGAGTGCTCGATACAGTTAAAAATCACCCTGACAATTTGCTTCATGAAATCGAAGACAAATTTATTATACACAGTTGGGGAGAGCAAAAAGATGATTACGCTTTAGTTTTAGTAGAAGTGAAGAGTTAAAGGAGGAAAAATATGGGAATAAATTTTGATAATACAAATTCATTTATTAAAGATTACGAATATAAGTTTATGGAATCTCAGGTTAAATTAGCACATAAAATGCTTCATGATAGAACAGGGCAAGGAAATGACTTTACTGGATGGCTTGATTTATCATTGCATTTTGATAATGAAGAATATAAGAGATTATTAAATAAAGCTGATGAAATAAGGGAAAATGCGGATTATTTCATAGTAATAGGCATAGGAGGTTCATATCTGGGGGCAAGAGCAGTCATAGAGGCATTAAATCATAGCTTTTATAACCTAATTGAAAAGAGCAAAAGTCCTAAGGTGTTATTTGCAGGGAACAATATCTCTGGGAAATATCTATCTGACTTATTTGAAGTAATCAAAGATAAAGAGGTATATGTAAATGTAATTTCTAAATCAGGAACTACTACAGAACCAGCTATTGCATTTAGGTTTTTTAAAAAATTCATGGAAGAAAAGTATGGAAAAGAAGGAGCAAAGAAAAGAATCATTGCCACAACAGATAAAAGCAAAGGAGCATTAAAAGAATTAGCTAAAATAAATGGATATGAAACATTTATAATACCTGATGATATAGGTGGAAGGTATTCTGTATTAACTCCAGTAGGCTTACTTCCGATAGCTGTTTCAAATATAAATACTGACGAAATATTAAAAGGTGCTTTTGATGCTGAGAAGATATATTCAAATGATAATTTGTTTGAGAATGAATGTTATATGTATGCAGCATCGAGGCAAATTTTAAATAGAAAAGGTAAAGATATTGAGATTTTGACAAACTATGAGCCATCATTATCATTTATTTCGGAATGGTGGAAGCAATTATATGGTGAATCAGAAGGCAAGGATGGGAAAGGAATATATCCAGCAAGTGTAAATTTCACTGCAGATTTACATTCAATGGGACAATGGATTCAAGATGGTAAAAGAAATATATTTGAAACAAATTTAATAATTAAAGAATTAGGCAAAGATATGACTATTGAAAATGAAGAAATGGATTTAGATAAACTAAATTATCTCTCAGGAAAGACTATAAGCTATGTAAATGAGAAGGCTTTTGAAGGAACTCTGCAAGCACATGTAAAAGGGAATGTTCCAAATTTAGTTATAGAGATTGAAAAATTGGATGAGTACAATATGGGAAGTTTGATTTACTTCTTTGAAAAAGCATGTGCAATTTCTGGATATATTCAAGGAATTAATCCATTTGATCAGCCTGGAGTCGAAATGTATAAGAAAAATATGTTTAAACTATTGGGAAAACCTGAATAATTCTTAAAATTTGGTGTGGAATTTAAGTTGAAAAACAATAAAGATTGTTATATTATAAACAAAGAGGGGTGATAGCTTGAACTATGAAAATATCATTTTAAAGAAAGATGGAAACATCGGCATCTTATCTATTAACAGGCAAAGTGCTTTAAATGCTTTAAATTTAGAATTGTTGTCTGAAATTTCAAAAGCTGTGGATGAGTTAATCAGTGATGAAGAAGTTTATGTTATTATAGTCACGGGAGAAGGAAGAGCTTTTGTTGCTGGAGCAGACATAACAGAAATGAAAGATTTAGATTCAGCTAGCGCTAGAAAATTTGCTCAAGCAGGTCTTGACGTATTTAGAAAGATAGAAATTTGTGAAAAACCTTCCATTGCTGCAATAAATGGCTATGCATTAGGTGGAGGATTAGAACTTGCTATGGCATGTGACATTAGAATAGCATCAAATAAAGCTAAATTCGGTCAACCAGAGGTTGGATTGGGGATAACTCCTGGGTTTGGTGGAACTAATAGACTTCAAAGATTAGTTGGGATTGCAAAAGCTAAAGAACTTATCTTTACCACTGACATAATAGAAGCAGATGAGGCTTTTAGAATTGGATTAGTTAATAAGATAGTTAATCCTGATGAACTTTTGAGCGAAGTCATTAACATGGCAAAAAAAATTGCATTAAAATCGCAACCAGCAGTAAGGTATTCAAAAGTGGCTATAAACAGAAGTGCTGAAGTTGACATCGAGACAGGAATGGAAATAGAAAAAAATTTATTTGGTCTGTGCTTTGCAACAGAAGATCAAAAAGAAGGCATGAAGGCATTTGTTGAAAAAAGAGCCCCTCAATTTAAGGGTAAATAATGGAGGCGAAAAATGAAAAAGATAGGTGTATTAGGCAGAGGCACAATGGCATTAGGAATTGTTCAAGTTTTTGCTCAAAAAGGATATGAAGTAATCGTTTGGGTAAGATCTATCGATGAAAACAACAAAAGGGGTAGCATAACACCGGTTGAAAAAGCTTTTGATAAATTAGTGTCAAAAGAGAAGATGTCTAGAGAGGATATGGAAAAAGCTCTATCATTAATATCCATTACTACATCTTATGATGATTTAAGTGACTGTGATTTAGTTATTGAAGCCATTTCAGAAGATATGGACATAAAAAAAGAAACTTTCAAGAAATTAGATGAAGTTTGTAAGAAAGAAGCCATACTAGCAACAAATACTTCTTCTTTGTCTATTACAGAAATTGCTAACGCAACAAATAGACCTGACAAGGTAATCGGCATGCACTTTTTTAATCCAGTACCAGTTATGAAACTCATCGAAGTCATAAAAGGGATTGCAACTTCAGAGGAAACTAAGAGAATTATATTTGATTTAGCAGTAAAACTTGATAAAGTGGCGGTAGAAGTTGAAGAAGCTCCAGGGTTTGTGGTTAATAGAATACTTATTCCAATGATAAATGAAGCAGTAGGTATTTTAGCCGATGGAGTTGCAACAGCAGAAGACATAGATGAAGCTATGAAACTAGGAGCTAATCATCCTATTGGGCCTTTAGCTTTAGCTGATTTGATTGGTTTGGATGTTTGCCTAGCTATAATGGATGTTTTGTATGATGAATTTAAAGACTCTAAATATAGAGCTCATCCACTATTAAGAAAGATGGTTCGTGGGAACTTACTAGGAAGAAAAACTAAAAAAGGGTTTTTTGAATATTAAAAAGCAGGTTATTTAACCTGCTTTTTTATACTACTATTTTATTTTCTCTATTTTGATTATATAGATTTAATAGATTTTCCCCTATCTCGTATACATTCCCTGCTCCCATAGTAACTATGATGTCGTGATTAGTTACTTCTTTTAATAGAAAATTTTCAATATCTTCAAATGATCCTAAATAAATAGCATCAGTACCTGCTTGTCGTATCTTCTCGGCAAGATCTCTAGAATGAATTTCTCCTAAATCTTTTTCTCTAGCAGCATATATATCAGCTATAATAACTTTATCTGCATCGGAAAAAGCTTTGGCAAAACTATCAAGCAGTATTCTTGTTCTTGTAAAAGTGTGAGGTTGAAAAACACAATAAATCTTTTCTTTTGATGAATTTCTAATAGCTCTTAAAGAAGCCATGATTTCAGTTGGATGATGAGCATAATCATCGATTATCTTGATATCACCTAAGAATCCTTTGTTCTCTAGTCTCCTATGAACTCCGTGAAAAGCAGATAAACTCTTGAGTATATCTTCATCATCAATTCCGATTAAATTAGCAACACTATAAGCTGCCAAAGCATTATATATATTATGTTCTCCCATTACATTTAGCTTCAGATTGCCTACAAATGAACTATCTTTGTAAATATCAAAAGAAGGATAACCTCTAAAATCATATTCAATATTTCTAGCATTTATATTTGCTTCATTATTGATTCCGAAAGTAATTATATTTGAATTTACATGACTTATTATAGAATTTATATTCTCATCATCAATATTAACAACTAAATAACCATCATCAGGTATATTTTTAAAATATGCTTTGAAAGTGTTTTTTATGTGTTCAATATCCTCAAAATAATCTAAATGATCTTCATCAATATTTAAAATTACTGCAATTGTTGGAAAATATTTCAAAATATTAGCCTTGTATTCGCAAGCTTCAGTTAAAAGCAAATCATCTGAACCTAATTTTACATTTCCACCTATGTCATCTAAATTTCCACCTACAAGCATTGTAGGATCTAAATAATTGTGATTAAGTATGCTTGCAAGCATACTAGTTGTTGTTGTCTTTCCATGAGTGCCAGAAATACCTATGCTATTTTTATAATTTTTCATCAATGCCCCTAAAAATGTTGCTCTATCAACTAAGGGGATACCTCTTTTTAAACACGCATTTAATTCTTCGTTATCTTGCGAAACAGCATCAGTATAAATAACTAAATCAGAATCATCTATATTTTTCTCATCATGACCGATAAAAACCTTGATTCCAATATTTTCGAGATGATCTGTGACAGAACTTCTTTTCACATCTGTTCCTGTTACGGAAAAACCTTTATAATGAAGAATTTCTGCTAAACCACTCATACTAATTCCACCTATACCAATAAAATGGATTTTTTTGAAAATTTTTTCATATAAATTAAATTCAAACATTTACTTTCCTCCTGAAGACGTATATAATCAATATATAGTATTGTTTTTTTTATTTTTTTAATTGGTTTTCGGATAAATTATATCACAATGAGATAAATATTAAATACTTTTTTAAATTTAAAATAAATAAAGTTAAAATAAATAAAGGTATTTTTCTAAAAAATTAGAAAATATATATTTGGATGCGATTGTTTCGTCTAGGAAGGTGGTGAGACTATGAAGATAACAGACGTAAGGGTAAGAAAAGTAACAGAAGAAGGCAAAATGAAGGCAATAGTGTCTGTGACTTTTGATGATGAATTTGTTGTTCATGATATAAAAGTCATAGAAGGGCAAAATGGGTTATTCATTGCTATGCCAAGCAGAAAAATGGCAGATGGTGAATTTAGAGACATTGCTCACCCAATTAATGCCACCACAAGGCAAAAAATCCAAGAAGCAGTTTTTGAAGAGTATGAAAAAACATTAGCACAAGAACACACAGCACAGACGGAAATCAACGAGTAAAAAAGCCAATAGGCTTTTTTACTTTTTTTGACTTAAAATTTATCATCAAATATTGTAATTTGATATAGACTTATTTTTGTTTTGGGATAAAATAAATAAAGAGAGTAAAACAAAAGGCGGTGATAGATTGAATATTGGAATAATTCTTGCAGCTGGAGAAGGAAAGAGGATGAAATCAAGGCATCCAAAAGTATTACATAAAATTTGTGGTAAACCTATGATTTCATATGTCTTAGAAGAGGCTACTAATGCAAACATAGAAAAGAAAGTGGTTGTTGTTGGTCATAAAAAAGAAGAACTTATTGCTTATTTAAAAGAAACTGATTCAATCATTAAAGAACAACCCACAGGAACAAATGATCCATATGGAACTGCGTTTGCAGTAATGCAGGCAATTGATGAGGTCGAAGATGATGACAATGTAATAATTTTATGTGCAGATACACCTCTTATAACAAGTTTATCGTTGAGAAATCTCATAGAATATCACAAAAAAACAAATAGCATTGCTACAGTTTTAACTACTATACTTGAAGATCCTACTGGATATGGTAGAATAATAAGAAAGAGCAATGGTGATTTATTAAAGATAGTAGAGCAAAAGGATGCATCGGAAGATGAAAGAAGAGTAAATGAAATAAATTCTGGAATTTATTGTTTTAATGGTAAAGCTTTAAAGGATTCGATAAAAAAAATAGACAACAATAATGTTCAAAATGAATATTATTTAACTGATGCAATCGAGATTTTAAATTCACTTGGCTTAAGGGTAAGTGCATATAAAATTGACGATTTTGAAGAGATAATTGGAGTAAATTCAAGAGAGCAGTTAGCATATGCCTCAAAAATTATGCAAAAGAGAATAAACAGATACCATTTAGATAATGGAGTTACTCTAGTTGATCCTGACTCTACTTACATTGAACCAAACGTAAGCATAGGTTATGATACGATTATATTTCCAGGAGCTGAAATAGAAAGTGGTTCTAGAATAGGAGAGAATTGTATAATTAGAGGGATAACTAGAATATCAAATAGCATCATTGGTGATAATTGTGAAATAGAATCAACTCTTATAGAATCAAGCATAGTTGGAAACAACTGTCATATAGGCCCATTTGCACACTTAAGACCAAATTGCAGGTTAGAAGATAATGTCAAAATTGGGAATTTTGTAGAGATTAAAAATTCATCTATTGGTGAAAATTCTAAAGCAGCTCATCTATCTTATGTGGGAGATGCTGAAGTAGGTAAAAATGTTAATATTGGATGTGGGGTTGTATTTGTTAACTATGATGGCAAAAATAAATATCGCTCTATTGTGAAAGATAATGCTTTCATAGGCAGCAATTCCAATTTAGTTGCTCCAGTTATAGTAGAAGAATATGGATACATAGCTGCGGGTTCAACAATAACTGAAAATGTAAATGAAGGAGACCTTTCAATAGCTAGAGCAAGACAAGTAAACATTCAAGGTTGGGTTAAGAAAAAGGGATTAATAAAACATAAATAACTAGGAGGAAAATACAAATGAATCTTTGCTATGGGGAGATTAAAGCTTTTAGTGGTAATGCCAACAAAGAGCTTGCAAAAAAAATATGCGAAGAGATGAATGCTAAACTTGGCGACTGTGAAGTATCGACTTTTAGTGATGGAGAAATAAATGTCGATATAAGAGAAACGGTAAGAGGAGCAGATGTGTTTATCATTCAACCAACATGTTCACCCGTAAATGACAATCTAATGGAGTTACTGATAATGATTGATGCGGTTAAGAGAGCTTCTGCAGGGAGAGTTAATGCTGTAATACCATATTATGGGTATGCAAGGCAAGATAGAAAGACAAAAGCAAGAGAACCTATTACTGCCAAATTGGTAGCTAATCTTATTGCTGTAGCAGGTGCTGATAGGGTTGTAACTATGGATTTACATGCAGGACAAATACAAGGATATTTTGACATTCCTGTTGATCACTTATCTGGGATACCTTTGTTGGCAAACTATTTTAAAAATATTATCGATAAAGATTCGATAGTAGCTTCACCTGATTTAGGTGGCGTTACTAGAGCTAGAACTTTTGCTAATATTTTAGATCTTCCAATAGCGATCATAGAAAAAAGGCGACCAAAGGCAAATGTTTCTGAAGTTATGAATGTAATAGGTGATATTGAAGGCAAGAATGTAATTTTAGTTGATGATATAGCTGATACAGCGGGAACAATTGTAAAAGCTGCAAGTGTTTTGAAAAATTTTGGAGCAAATAAGGTGTACGGCTGTGCAACTCATGGAGTACTTTCAGGACCTGCCATAGAGAGAATTCATGATTCGGTATTAGAAAAATTTGTAATTACAGATACCATACCATTACCAGAAATGGCAAAGATAGATAAAATTGATATAGTAAGCGTAGCTCCTTTATTTGCCGAAGCTATAAAAAGAATTAACAGCAATCAGTCAGTAAGCATAATTTTCAATTGAACAAGGAGATGGTTCGGTGATAATAGTTGCCGGGCTGGGTAATCCAGGCCAAGAGTATGCAAATACTCGACATAATATAGGATACATGGTAGTCGATGAACTGGCTAAAAGAAATAATATAGATATAAACAGAGTTAAATTTGACAGTTTTACTAGGGAAGTAAACCTTTTTGGAGAAAAAGTCATTTTGCTTAAACCAATAACTTATATGAACAATAGCGGTATAGCTATAAAAAAAGCTGTTGCTTTCTATAAAATACCTCTTGAAAACCTGTTGATTATTTACGATGATATAGATATAGATTTTGCATCAATAAGAATAAGAAAAAAAGGCTCAAGCGGAACTCATAACGGTATGAAATCTGTTATAAAAGAATTAAACAGCACTGATTTTCCTAGAATTAGAATAGGTGTTGGCAAAAAACCACAGGCTTGGGATTTAGCTGATTTTGTTCTTAGTGATTTTACCAAAGAGGAAAAAATAAAGATTGATAAAGCTATAATAAAGGCAGCAGATGCAGTAGAAACATTTATAAAAGATGGAATAGATAAAGCTATGAACTTATATAATGATTAACTTAGATGCCCAGGTTTAACCTGGGCTTAAGGTGTTAAGAGGGGAAAAGTATGAAAAATGTTTTAATTGATCCATTGTTAAATTTGGATTCTTATAGAAAACTAAATGAGAGCATTGAAAAAAGCGAATTTCCAATAATGATACATGGATTAATTGAAGAAAATATTTCGCATATTACTTATGCACTAAATAAACATTTAAACAAGCAAATTTTTATTATAACTTCTGAAGAAACAAGAGCGAAAAAATTAGCTGAGAATTTAACATCAATGACAAACAGTGAAGATATAGAATATTTTCCTAAAAGGGAAACAATTTTTTACGATATAGAAGCATTAAGCAATCAAATCACACACGAAAGACTGAGAATTTTATACAGACTTATCAAAAATGATAATATGATAATAACATCAAGTCCTCTTAGCTTATTCAATATGTTAATGGATAGGCATATATTTATCGAATCTATAATGCATATAGATATAGATACCACAATAGATATTCAATCGATTCAAAATAAACTAGTAGAAATAGGATATGAGAGGGTAAATCTTGTTGAAGGGAAAGGACAATTTAGCATTAGAGGAGGAATAATAGATATTTATTCTCCAAACAATACTTATCCCGTAAGAATTGAGTTATTTGACAATGAAATAGATTCAATTAGATACTTTGATCATATCACTCAAAGGTCTATTGAGAACACAAATGAAGTGGACATAATTCCTACAAAAGAGATATTTTTATCTGAATCTCAAAAAAAATATTCTGCACAAAATATAATAAAAGATTTAAACAAATATTTGCAAAGACAAAAAAACGCCAAAGCAAGTGATACGGCAGTTAATAAATTCAATTCAATAATTGAAAAACTAAATGAAAACAGTGATTTAGCAAACTTAGATTTAATAATACCTTATATAAAAGAGGATATTCTTGGGAACATAGTCGACTATTTAGCTAATGATTGTATTATTTTTATTGAAGAGCCAGTAAAAATTGAGGAAAAAATCAAGATAAATAAAGAAATGAACAATTCGGAACTATTAGAGCTTTTTGATACTGGGGAGATACTTAGTGGTCATTTAAAATTTAATTTTGATTATTCAATATTTACGAAGATCTTAAAAGGAAAAAACATAATAATATCAAGCTTTTTTCTAAAAGAGGATAGAGATTTCCCACCTAAGTCAATACATCAAATTTCAACAAAACAAGGTTCATATTATGCAAACAAGTTTAACTTTCTTTTAGATGATTTAAAAAGATATATTTATCGTGGATATAAAATCATAATTTTTTCAGGAAGTTTAGAACGTGCTCAGAGATTAAAAAAAGAACTAGATGAAGCTGATATTTATTCATCAATAATAGAGAGTGAAAACGAAGTTATTCAGTCTTCTCAAGTGTTTTTAATTCCAAGAAGCCTGGAGAAAGGTTTTGAGTATGAAAGTGCTAAATTTGTCTTAATCAGTGATAGGGATATATTAGGTACTAATAAAAGGACTAAAAAAAGCATAAAGAAGAAATCAAAAGGCAATGATTCTATATCTTTAGGGGATTTAAATGAAGGCGATTATGTAGTTCATGAGAATCATGGCATTGGGCAATATTTAGGAATTGTACAACTTGAAGTAGGTGGAGTAAAAAAAGATTATCTATCAATAGCTTATAAAGGTAAAGACAAACTATACTTGCCAATAGAACAAATGAATATGATTCAAAAGTATGTAGGTAATGATACAAACTTGCCTAAGGTTAACAGCTTAAATAGTATAGAATGGGTCAAAAAGAGAAATAAAACCAAGAAAGCTATTGAGGAAATGGCCAAAGACCTCGTAGAACTTTATGCCAAGAGAGAAAGCATAGAAGGATATGCATTTTCTAAAGATACTGTATGGCAAAAGCAATTTGAGGAGAGTTTTCCATATCAAGAAACTGAAGGGCAATTAAGAGCTGTAGAGGAAATAAAAGCTGATATGGAAAGAAAAAGACCTATGGATAGGCTGCTTTGCGGAGATGTAGGCTATGGGAAAACAGAAGTAGCTTTAAGGGCTGCTTTCAAAGCAGTAATGGATGGAAAACAAGTAGCAATCTTAGTCCCTACTACAATATTGGCACAACAACACTATAACACAATTATTGAAAGATTTTCTGATTTTCCTGTAAAAATAGGAATTTTAAGCAGATTTAGTTCTTCTAAAAGCATAAAAAACACAATATCAATGATAAGAAAAGGTTCGATAGATATTGTTGTTGGAACACATAGATTATTGTCAAGTGATGTAGTTTTCAAAGATTTAGGATTGCTTATAATAGACGAAGAACAGAGATTTGGAGTTAAACACAAGGAAGCCTTGAAGAAGCTTAAGGAAAATGTTGACTGTCTAACATTAAGCGCTACACCTATACCAAGGACTCTAAATATGAGTTTAATTGGTATTAGAGATATGTCCATTATTGATGAGCCACCAGAAGAAAGATATCCCGTTCAGACATATGTATCTGAATTCAATAAATCACTTATTAGAGAAGCTATACTAAAAGAAATTTCAAGAGGTGGCCAAGTCTACTATGTTTATAACAGAGTAGAATCCATTGAGAAAGTTGCTTTTGAACTTGAACAATTAGTACCTGAGGCAAGCTTTAGAGTAGCCCATGGACAGATGACAGAAAGACAATTAGAAAATGTGATGCTTGATTTTATAAATAACGTATTTGATGTATTGGTATGTACTACAATCATAGAGACAGGAATGGACATACAAAATGTAAACACTATAATAATTCATGATGCCGATAAATTTGGATTATCTCAACTTTATCAGTTAAAAGGCAGAGTAGGCAGAACAAACAGGCTCTCTTATGCTTATCTTATGTATCAAAAAGACAAAGTTTTAAGTGAAGTAGCTCAAAAAAGATTGAAAGCTATCAAAGATTTTACAGAATTTGGAGCTGGATTTAAGATTGCTATGAGGGATCTAGAAATCAGAGGTTCTGGGAATTTACTAGGGTTAAGTCAACATGGTCATATTGAAAGCATAGGATATGATTTATACATTAAATATTTGAGAGAGGCTATTCAAAAGGTAAAAGGTGTAAATACAGTTGAAAATGTTGACACTACAATAGATTTGAAATTAGATGCTTTTATCAGTTCATCATATATCGAAGAAGAAGAGCAAAGAATAGAGATTTATAGAAAAATATCATCAGTTGAAAACAATGATGATATAGAAGAATTAACAGATGAATTAATCGATAGATTCGGCGACATTCCTAAACCAGTCTATAATTTGATAATGATTTCATATATAAGATATCTTGCAAGTAGAAATCAAATAATAAATATTCAACAAACAGATAAAGGTTTAAAAATTTATTTTGCTAATTCAAATAAGCTATCTTTAGAGCTAATTTCTTCTTTAACAGATCTGTATAAAAATAATATTTCATTTGATTTAACAAAAGATGCAAACATTTCTGTTAGGGTAAAAAAGGACAAACTTAAAACAACTCTAGAATTAGTTGAAATAATTGACAAAATCAACAATAAGCTTCAAGATGTATAAAAGGAAGTGGTTATTTGAATAATAATATAAAAAGGATTCTATTCCTTTCATTATCATTAGCAATATTGCTAACTGGTTGTGCTTCGAATAAAAAAGGGATAATCGCTGTGGTAAATGGAGAAGAAATTACAATTGAAGAATACAATAAAGAACTTGAGATATATAAAGCATTTTTTGTGCACCAAAATGTTAAGGAATTTCTTTATGAAGAAGTAGAACCAGGTAAGACATATGAATCCAAGCTAAAAAGAGATGTTCTAGACAAACTCATTCTTGAAAAAATTATAGAACAGGATTTTATAAAAAGTGGCTTGGTGATAACTGATGATGAATTGGCTGAATATATCGATGAAATGATAGGAGATGTAAAAGAAGAGTTTATTGAAGTTATTGACGAGATTGGTGTAAGTTGGCAAGAAATAGAGCGATTAGAAAAAAATGAATTGATGATAAACAAACATAAAGCTCATTATTTTGAAACCATAGAAATTGAAGAAAAATTAATAGATGATTATTATAGAAACTACAAGGATATGTTGATAAAGTATAGGATTAGTGAGATATTTTTAGAAGATGAACAGAAAGCTTTTGAAGTATTAAATAGAATTAAAAATGGAGAGAGTTTTGAAAAAGTAGCAGAGATTGAATCCGAAAATAGTATATCTGCAATTCATGGCGGAGATATAGGGTTTGTAAGAGGCGGAATAAATCCTTTTTTTGATGATTATATAAAAAAACTAGAAATAGGAGAGATAAGCGATGTAATAAAAGCTCCTAATGGATACTATATAATAAAGCTTACAGATAAACTTGAAACACTAGAAGAACTAAGAGAAGATATAGTACAAGAACTAAAAAAAGAGAGTTATATTGCCTATGTAACAATGTTAAAAGATGAATCAAAGATTAAAGATTATTATGATTATTTTAATTAATTCATCCAGGAGGATAATTAGATGTCAAAACAAAATAATTTCGTAAAAGGGGCAGCTATTCTTGGAATAGCTGGAGTGATTGTCAAAATATTAGGAGCGATATATAGAATACCTCTCTCGAACATTATAAAAGATGAAGGTATGGGATATTATCAAACTGCTTATCCTTTCTATGTTTTATTACTTACAATATCAACTTCAGGTATACCTGTAGCGGTAGCTAAGATCGTTTCAGAAAGAAGGGCACTGGGAGATTATACAAATGCTAATAAAGTATTTAAAACAGCACTTACTGTAATGGCAATTGCTGGAGTGGTTACATCTTCCATATTATTGATATTTGCAAATAGAATAGTCGAATTCTTAGGTAATCCAAATGCTTATTATGCACTTATTGCACTAGCACCAGCATTGCTTTTTGTACCTATAATGTCAGCTTTTAGAGGATTTTTCCAAGGTAGACAAAATATGGTGCCTACTGCACTGTCTCAAATCATAGAACAATTATTTAGAGTGGTATTTGGACTTACTTTAACGATAATACTGCTAGATAATGGGATTCCAATAGCTGCAGGTGGAGCATCTTTAGGAGGTTCTGTAGGAGCATTATTCGGAACTATTTGCATAGTTTTTATTTATTACTTATTTAGGGATACCATAAAAAAAGAGTCTAATAGAGCAATTGAAGTTAAAGATTACCCAGCCAAAAGCATCATTAGAGATTTATTATTAATAGCAATCCCAATAACAATTGGGTCTGCTATAGCACCAATTATGGATGCAATAGATGCAGGATTGGTATTGCGAAGACTTCAATCGATATCTTTTTCTCAACAAGAATCAAATGCTTTATATGGACAACTAAAAGGGATGGCACAAACACTGATAAATCTACCACAAGTATTTTCGATGGCCATAGCAATGAGTTTAGTTCCTGCTATTTCTTCACTTAAAGCAAAAGGAGAAAAAGGAGAATTAAACTCTACAATTTCCTCTGGTATTAGAATAACTTTATTGATAGGAATGCCATGCGCTTTGGGGCTATTTGTTTTAGCTGAACCAATAATCAGGCTCTTATATTTTAGCAATACTGAGGAAGTAATAGTTAGTACAGGGAGAATATTAAGATATTTGTCTTTTGGTGTAATATTTCTTACATTAGTTCAATCTTTGACAGCCATAATTCAAGGGCTAGGAAAGCCATTTATACCCGTAAGAAACTTGTTTATTGGAGCAATGGCAAAGATTTTTTTAACATATACTTTAACGGCTATACCTTCAATAAATATTAATGGGGCAGCAATTAGTACAGTTACTGCATATGCAATTGCTTCCATGTTAAATTTGAGGTATGTGGTAACAAGAGGTAAAATAGATTTAGAATTAAGAGATATTCTAATAAAACCTATGATTTCTTCATTGTTGATGGCAATAGTTGTTGCGCTAGGCTACTACTTTATAAACATGGTTTTAGGCAACTCAATTTCAACTTTAGTAGCAGTTTTTCTAGGCGTAATAGCGTATATCATAGCTTTATTTGCTACAAAGACTATAACAAAAGAGGATATTATGCTGATAACAAAAAATGAAAAGATATTGTCAATAGCTAGCAAATATCTTTAGTTGGAGGTTCTGATGAAAAAAATAAATGTAATAGGCTTAGGTTGTGGGAACATAGAATCCTTGACCTTAGGAGCAGTAGAAAAAATAAAAAGTGGAAATAAGAATATTTTAAGGACTAAAAACCATCCTACAGTGGAATACTTTTATGAAAATAAAGTTGATTTTACAAGCATGGATTATATCTACGAGACGGAAGATAATTTTGATGATGTTTACGATAAAATAGTTTCAGCATTATTCTATGAATTAGAATATAATGATGAAATAAATTATATAGTTCCAGGACACCCGATGGTAGCTGAAAAAACAGTAAGTATTTTGTTGCAAAGAGCTAGCCTTAAATCAGTAGAAATAAATATAGTTCCTAGTGAAAGCTTTATTGAGCCTCTGCTTGCATCTCTTAAAATTGATCCAATAGATGGGATAAAAATTATAGATGCATTAGAATTAAAAACAACCCATATTGATATAAATTTTAATCATATTATTTGCCAGGTTTATAACATGAGAGTTGCTTCTGAAGTAAAACTGATATTATCAGAAATATATGGCGATGAATATGATGTATATTTAGTCCATTATGCCGGTGTAAAAGGAAAAGAATTGATAGAAAAAATAAAAGTTATGGAAATTGACAAATCTAAAAACATAGGGGCATTGACATCTTTAGTTGTTTTAAAAGTTGATAAAGAAAAAAATCCTATATATGACTTTAATGATCTAGTTAATATAGTTGCACAGTTACGCTCTAAAGATGGATGCCCATGGGATAGAGCACAAGATCATTTTACATTGAGAGAAAATTTGATAGAAGAGTCATATGAAGTAATCGAAGCTATAGAAGAAGAGGATTATGATCACCTAGCTGAAGAACTAGGAGATTTAATATTGCAAGTTTTGCTACACACTCAAATAGCATATGAAAATGGCTATTTTACACTAATAGATGTTACAAGCTCACTTGCTAATAAGTTAATTACAAGACATCCTCATATTTTTTTAAAAAAAACACTGGTAAATACTGAAAAAGTAGTATATAATTGGAATATGATAAAGTATGGTTCAAGATCCATTGATACTTTATCGGGTAGAATGGAGAATATCCCTCGATTACCTGCACTTTTAAGAAGTAAAAAGATACAAAATCTAGCTTCTGAAATAGGCTTTGATTGGATTGACATAGAAGGCCCTATAAAAAAGGTTTTAGAGGAATATAATGAACTACTTGAGCTAATTGAAAATGGAGAAAAAAATACTCTTAAATATGAAGATGAATTAGGAGATCTTTTGTTTTC
This sequence comes from Tissierellales bacterium, assembly GCA_014360205.1. GTDB lineage: Bacteria > Bacillota > Clostridia > Tissierellales > Tissierellaceae > Soehngenia. Next base: position 20,145 of record JACIXZ010000003.1, on the reverse strand, counting down.
CGTTGTAAATTTAGCTAGATTTTTAAAGGTCAATCCTGAGATTGCTCTGCATAAAGCTACAGATAAATTCATAAGTAGATTTAGAGTAGTCGAAGAATTAGCCAAAGAAAAAGATAGAAATTTGCTTGAGATGAATATAGAAGAATTAGATGAATTGTGGGATCAAGCAAAGACTCGCTTAGATGACACAACAAAATAATTTTTAAAGCTCATTTAAAATAAAAGGAGGAGTAAAAATGAACAAAGCTGAATTAATCGCTAGCATGGCAGAAAAGAGTAACCTTACAAAAAAAGACGCAGAAGCTGCATTGAATGCATTCATGAAATCTGTAGAGGAGACTCTAGTAGCAGGGGACAAAGTTCAATTAGTTGGGTTTGGAACATTCGAAGTTAGAGAAAGAAAAGCAAGAGAAGGAAGAAACCCAAGAAATCCTGAAGAAGTAATTAAGATCCCAGCTTCTAAGGCACCTGTTTTCAAAGCAGGAAAAGCTCTTAAGGAAAGTGTAAACGCAACTAAAAAAGGTAAAAAGAAATAAAAAATCAGGTCTTAGACCTGATTTTTTTTAACAGGAGTGAGATTTATGAGAATTGATAAATTTCTTAAGGATTCAAGAATTATAAAGCGAAGAACAATTGCAAAAGAAGCATGCGATGAAGGGAAAGTATCTATAAATGGGAAAATTGCAAAAGCTGGAGATGAAGTAAAATCAGGAGATATAATTGAGGTTAGGTTTGGAAATAAGAATTTAAAAATTGAGGTAGTAAATACAAAGGAAAATACATCAAAATCTGAAGCCGCAGAAATGTATAAAATAGTTGAATAGATGTTGAAATTTATACAGAAAAGTGAGATAATTCTATATATAACTTTTAGGTGGTGATCTCATGCCCGTAAAAACTACAAGAAGAAAAAGAAAAATTAAAAAGAAAGGATTTAGAATCCACCATCTTTTAATTTTACTCATGCTTTTATATACAGCCACTACTTACTTAAATCAAATGGAAATGAAAAAGAATCTTATGAAAGAAAAGTCTCAATTAGAAAATGATATTTTTAATTTAGAAAATGAAATTACAATGTTAGATAATGAAATTAAGGAAAGTGGCACTTTATCATTTGTAGAAAAAGTTGCGAGGGATGAGTATGGCTTAGTTAAGCCAAGAGAGATAATATATATTGACAAAAATAAATTAAATGAAAACAATCCATTTAAAAGATAAAATAATGAGTTAATTTAAAACAGTATGACCTCTTAAAGATAAGAGATTGACAAGTGGTAAATATTGATATATACTTATCATATATTATTAATCTAAGGAGGAAGAATTAATTTATGCCCCTATCTGTAGGAGAAATAGTTGAGGGTACTGTAACAGGTATAACAAATTTTGGAGCTTTTGTTGAGCTGCCAGATGGAAAAAGTGGTTTGGTACATATATCAGAAGTGTCTCACGAATATGTAGAAAAGGTATCAGACTATTTAAAAAAAGATCAGAAGGTCAGAGTGAAGGTCTTGTCGATATCTAATGATGGAAAGATAAGTTTGTCAATAAGACAAGCAAAACCAAAAACTTCAAAACCAGCCGATATAGATTGGCACAAGAATGATGAAAGACAGAGAAATTTATCTTTTGAGGACATGCTCAACATGTATTTAAAAGATAGCAATGAGAAATTAGACCAAATGAAAACAAGAGATAATAGAAAGAGTAGTGGATTAAGAAGCAAAAAAGCAGGATATAACGATTAAATAAACCGGGTTTCCCGGTTTTTTGTTTATATAAGAAAAGGTGAAGTTATGGAAGAGCTATTTAGAAAATTTTATAAAACAATAGAAGAAAATGGTTTGATTTTACCTAAAGAGAATATTTTAGCAGGTATATCTGGAGGAATTGACTCAGTAGTATTATTGGATTTATTAGTTAAATTAAAAGAAGTGTTTGATTATAATCTTTATGTTGCTCACTTAAATCATGGTGTAAGAGGAATAGATGCAGATAGAGATGAAGCTTTTGTAGAAGAATTGTCGAAAAAATATAATTTGCAATTTTTTAGCAAAAAAGTAGATATGAACAGATATGCTAAAGAAAATAAAATATCATCTGAAGAAGCTGGTAGAATTCTAAGATATGGGTTTTTTAGAGAAGTTTTAAGCACTTTAGGCAGTGGGAAAATCGCTGTGGCTCACAATAAAAATGATCAAGCAGAGACCATAATGCATAGGATAATTCGTGGCAGCGGAATAGATGGACTAATAGGCATGAAATTCAAGTCACAAGATATAATAAGACCTATATTAAATATTAAACGAAGTGAAATTTATGAATACCTAATATCAAATAATTTAGACTATGTCGAAGATTATACTAATGCCAAAACAATGTATCAAAGAAATAAAATACGATTGGAATTATTTCCATATATCGAAGAAAACTTTAATCCTAATATTGTAGACAGTTTATATAGACTTTCTAAAAATGCGCAAGCGGATGCAGAAGCTTTAGATGAAATTGCAGAAAAAAAGTTTAAATTATTGATGAAAAAAAAAGATAATAATAGTATAATCATTCAAGGCAGTATTTTAAATGAGGAAACTCCTGCAATTAGGAATAGAATAATAAGGAAAGCCATATTTTATCTTTGCGATGATATAGTAGATATCGACCAAAAGCATATTGAAATGGTAAGTGATTTATTAAAGAGCAACACAACTGGCAAAAGTATAGACATAGGCAAATCTATAAAGGCTAAAATCTCTTACGGAAATCTACATTTACAATTAGAAAAACCAGAAAGTTTAGCTTTTGAACCAAGAGAATTATCTTTAGGAGAAAATTTGGTAGAAGAATTAAATTTAAAGCTAAACATTGAAATAGTAGATTTATCTGATATAAATTATAATTTATCAAATACAAAGTACTTCGACTATGATAAAATAAAAGAGCCAATTATTATAAGGACAAGAAAAAATGGCGATGTTTTTTATCCTTTAGGTTTAAATGGGAAGAAAAAGATAAAGAAGTACTTTATTGATAAAAAAGTACCCTCTGAAGAAAGAGATAAGATTCCTCTTATTTGTGATGATAATAACATAATTTGGGTTGTTGGATATGATATTTCAGATATTTTTAAGATTACAAATAAAACTCAAAGGGTATTAAAAATGCAGTATAAAAAATTTTAGTTTGGAGGTATTCAATTGGATGATCAAGCAATAAAAGAGATTTTAATTACTGAAGAAGAAATTAAAAAAAGAGTAAAAGAACTAGGTGATGAGATATCAAAAGACTATATAGGTAAGGAACCAGTAGTTTTGGGTATACTAAAAGGTGCAGTAGTATTTTTGTCTGATTTAATTCGAGAAATTAAGATACCAATTAATATCGATTTTATGGCAGTATCTAGTTATGGCAAATCAAGTGTTTCTACAGGCGAAGTTAGAATAATTAAAGACTTGGATTATAGTGTAGAAGATAAGGACATAATAATAGTTGAAGACATAATAGATACAGGATTGACTTTGGGATACTTAAAAGAACTATTAGTAAAAAGAGGAGCAAAAAGCGTAAAAATATGCACTTTACTAGATAAACCTGAAAGAAGAAAAATAGAAATAGATGTGGACTACATGGGGTTTAAAATTCCTGATGAATTCATTATAGGATATGGATTGGATTATAATGAAAAATATAGAAATTACCCATTTGTTGCATCATTAAAAGAAGAATACTATAAATAACATAACAATCATAGATTTAGTATGAATTGGAGGGAGACAGAACTTTGAAGAGAATTTTTAGAGGCATAAGTATTTATTTGATAATAGTTTTACTGATTATGCTTAGTGCTAGGATGCTTGGAACTAATGTTGAAAGGCCTATAGAACTTAGTTTTACTGAATTAGTAGCAAATTTAAATGATGGTAGTATAACTAGGATTACTTCTATTGGGAATACTGTTGAAGGTGAATTAGCTAATGGAAATAAATTTACCTCTATTTTGCCTGAAGAAACAAGGGTCACATTTTATCACGACTATGTAAAAGATTTGGTTGACAGTGGAGAAATCATATATGATGCCGAGCAGATTCCGACTACACCCTGGTATATAGAATTATTGCCAACTATTTTTATACTCCTTATATTTGGGGTATTTTGGATGGTAATGATGCAGCAAAGCCAAGGCGGTGGAAATAAAGGAGTAATGTCTTTTGGACGAAGCCGTGCTAAAATGCAAAAATTAGAGGAAGGTAAAGTTGTTACCTTTAGTGATGTTGCAGGGCTTGAAGAAGAGAAAGAAGAATTGCAGGAGATAGTTGATTTCCTTAAAAATCCTAAAAAATATATCGATATTGGAGCTAGAATTCCAACTGGAGTACTGATGGTTGGTCCTCCAGGAACAGGTAAAACTTATCTTAGCAAAGCAGTTGCAGGTGAAGCGGGAGTACCATTTTTTACTATATCAGGTTCTGATTTTGTTGAAATGTTCGTTGGTGTAGGTGCAAGCAGAGTTAGAGATTTATTTGAACAAGCCAAGAAAAATGCTCCTTGCATAGTGTTCATTGATGAAATAGATGCAGTTGGTAGAAGAAGAGGCGCAGGATTAGGCGGAGGACATGATGAAAGAGAACAAACTTTGAACCAACTGTTAGTAGAAATGGATGGATTTAGTAAAAATGAAGGTATTATAGTAATGGCTGCTACTAACAGAGCAGACATACTTGATCCAGCTTTACTAAGACCGGGAAGATTTGATAGGACTATATATGTAGGATTGCCTGATGTAAAGGGCAGGGAAGAGATATTAAAGATTCATTCTAGAAATAAGCCTTTAGCTGAAGATGTCGATCTTAAAGTTGTAGCTAAGAGAACGCCGGGATTTACTCCTGCTGATTTGGAAAACTTAATGAATGAGGCTGCACTTTTAACCGCTAGATATAACTTAAAACAAATACCCATGAATTTGATTGAAGAAGCATCAATAAAAGTTCAAGCGGGGCCAGCAAAGAAAAGCAAGGTGATAAGCCCTAAAGAGAAAAGACTTACAGCTTATCATGAAGCAGGTCATGCTTTAACAGCAAAATTGATTCCAGGCTCTGATCCAGTCCATTTAGTAACTATAATACCTAGAGGTATGGCTGGAGGATTTACTGCATACATTCCTGATGAAGATAGAAACTACATGACCAAAGGCGAAATGGAAGATAGATTAGCAGTTTTATTGGGAGGAAGAGTAACTGAAGCATTAGTATTAGAAGATATTAGCACTGGAGCTCAAAACGATATAGAAAGGGCAACTAAAATAGCAAGAGATATGGTAACTCACTATGGAATGAGTGAAAGGTTAGGCCCTATGACTTACGGAACTGACAATGATGAAGTGTTCCTAGGAAGAGATTTAGGTAGAACTAGAAATTATAGTGAAGAAGTTGCTGCTGAAATAGATAAAGAAATGAGAAATATAATAGATAGGGCTTATCATAAAGCAGAGTCGCTATTAAAGGAAAATATAGATGTATTGCATAGATTAGCACAAGCACTTATGGAAAAAGAGACAATAGACGGAAAAGAATTTGAAGCTATAGTAGCAGGAAATTAAAGCAATTTAATTTCCTGCTTTTTTACTTTTAGTAAAGTGAAATTTAAGGTAAAATAACTATGAGGAATAAAATTTTGCAATATATATTTCATTTTCTTATTAAAATGAAATATATATTGCAAAATTGCTACATTTTCTAATATAATTAAAAATGATAGTGAAATCCAAGGGGGTCAATGAAATGTATAATGAAGATAAGCTTGATAAAATATTATCGTCTTATCAAAATTGGGAAGATAACAAAATAGCAAAGTTAATTGAGAAATTTCCAGAACGAAAGAAAACATTTACAACAGGATCAGGGCTCGAAGTCAAGAGACTATATACACCTGTAGATATCAAAGATATTGATTACGAAGAAGAGATTGGATATCCAGGACAATTCCCATTTACAAGGGGAGTACAGCCTACCATGTACAGAGGAAGACTCTGGACTATGCGACAATATGCTGGATTTGCTACGGCTGAAGAATCAAATAAGAGATATAAATATTTGTTAGAGCAGGGGCAGACTGGATTGAGTGTTGCATTTGATTTACCAACTCAGATAGGGTATGATTCAGATCATCCACTTAGCGAAGGGGAAGTAGGAAAAGTAGGAGTTGCGATTGACTCATTAAAGGATATGGAAATATTATTTGATGGCATACCTTTGGATAAAGTTAGCACATCAATGACTATAAATGCACCGGCAAGCGTTTTGCTGGCAATGTACATAGCAGTTGCAGAGAAACAAGGTGTAACGACAGATAAGTTAAGAGGAACAATTCAAAATGATATACTTAAAGAATATATAGCTAGGGGAACTTATATATTTCCTCCAGAGGAATCAATGAGATTGATAACTAACATTTTTGAATACTGTTCTAAATATGTTCCTCAGTGGAATACCATAAGTATTAGTGGATATCATATTAGAGAAGCTGGTTCAACAGCTGCTCAAGAAGTAGCATTTACATTAGCAGATGGAATAGCCTATGTTGAGGCAGCAATAAATGCGGGGCTTGAAGTAGATGAATTTGCTCCTAGATTATCATTTTTCTTTAATGCCCATAACGATTTATTAGAAGAAGTAGCTAAGTTCAGAGCTGCTCGAAGACTTTGGGCAAAGATAATGAGAGATAGATTTAAAGCTAAATCTGAAAAATCAATGCAACTTAAATTTCACACTCAGACTGCAGGCTCGACTTTAACTGCTCAACAACCAGATAATAATATTGTTAGAGTAGCAATTCAGACACTTGCAGCGGTATTAGGAGGAACTCAATCACTTCATACAAATTCCAGAGATGAAGCTTTAGCATTGCCTACTGAAGATTCTGTAATGATTGCTTTGAGAACTCAACAAATTGTTGCTTATGAATCAGGAGTTACTGAAACAATTGATCCATTAGCAGGCTCTTATTATATAGAAAGTTTAACTGATAAAATCGAAAAAGAAGCAATGGAATATATAAAGAACATAGACAATTTAGGCGGTGCAACTAAAGCAATTGAAACTGGATATATTCAAAAGGAAATTCAAAATTCTGCTTATAAATACCAAATGCAAGTAGAAAGCGGCGAAAGAGTTGTAGTAGGTGTAAATAAATTTAAAATCGAAGAAAATCACAAGAAAGAGATATTAAAAGTAGACCCTCAAGTTGAGATAGTTCAAAAGAAGAAATTGCAAAGATTACGTCAAGAAAGAGATAACGTGAAGGTAAAAGAAAGCATTGATATGCTTGTAGAAAAGGCAAAGACTGATGAAAATTTGATGCCATATATTTTAGAAGCTGTAAAAAGTTATGCTACACTTGGCGAAATATGTGGTGCATTAAGGGAAGTATTTGGAGAATATGAACAATCGGTCATTTTATAATATGAGGAGGAAAACAAATGGAAAGACCAATAAGAGTTTTGGTTGCTAAGCCAGGGTTGGATGGACATGATAGAGGCGCAAAGGTAATTGCTAGAGCTCTAAGAGATGCGGGAATGGAAGTAATATATACTGGTTTAAGGCAAACTCCTGAACAAATCGTTGAAGCGGCTATCCAAGAAGATGTAGATGTTGTTGCAATGAGTATTTTATCAGGAGCACATAACACATTATTTCCTAAGGTAGTAAATCTTTTGAAAGAAAGAGGAGTTACTGATAGACTCATAGTTGGAGGTGGAGTAATTCCTGAAGATGATATTCCTTTTTTGATTTCCTCGGGAGTCGAGGCAATTTTTACTCCAGGAACTAGTACAAAAGATGTAGTCGAATTTATTAAAACTCATGTAAAGAGGCAATAGGCGGTGATGAATTGAATATCGAAGATAAAATTTTAGCCGGAGATAAAATAGCTTGTGCTAGACTTATATCAATGCTTGAAAACAATGAAAAAGAAGCAGAAGAAATCCTAAAAAAATTATATGAAAAAACTGGAAATGCCTATGTGATAGGAGTAACAGGATCACCTGGAGCAGGTAAGTCAACTTTAACAGATAAAATGGCTAAAAAATTACGTGAAAAAGGATTTAAGATAGGTATTCTTGCAATAGACCCAACTAGCCCCTTTACAGGAGGAGCAATACTTGGAGATAGAATTAGAATGACCGACCTCATATTAGATGAAGGTGTTTTTATTAGGAGCATGGGAACTAGAGGGAATCTAGGAGGTTTATCAAAAGCCACTTCAAGTGCAATAAAAGTTTTGGATATTTTTGGATGCGATTATATTTTCATTGAAACAGTAGGTGTTGGACAATCAGAGATAGATATAGTAAAAATGGCAGATACAGTTGTGATGGTTTTAACTCCAAACATGGGGGATGACATTCAGGCTATTAAAGCTGGGACGATGGAAATAGCAGATGTTTTTGCCATAAACAAGTCAGATTTAGACGGAGCTGATAAGACTAAATTTGAAATAGAGATGAACTTGGATTTAAACGAAAACACAGATTTCAGACCAAAAGTTATAAAAGTATCAGCTTTAAAAAACAAAGATATTGACATTCTTTTAGATGCTGTTTTAGAACATAAAGATTATCAGATGAGAACTGGGAATTTTGAAAAGAGAAGAATAGATAATGTTAAACAAGAAGTTTTGGATTTAGTAAAAGAAAATTTAATTAATTTGATTATGAAAAAAGCAGTTGAGAATGATTTGTTAAATAAACTTGCAAAAGAAGTATATGCAAGGAAGAAAGATCCATATACAGCCAAGGAAGAACTAATAAATTTATTGCTGAACTAAGCGAGGAGGGTTCTAATGGTAAAAAAAATAGATCATATTGGAATAGCTGTAAAAGATTTAGAAAAGGCAGTTGAATTCTACGAACAAATGTTAGGAATTAAGTGCGAAGGTAAAGAAGTAGTAGAAGAGCAGAAAGTAAAAGTGGCTTTTTTGCCAATAGGGGATACTGAGATAGAACTCTTAGAATCGACTGACGAGGAAGGTCCTATCGCAAAGTTCATTGAAAAAAAGGGTGAAGGTATTCAGCATATTGCATTTAGAGTAGATAATATAGAAGCAACTCTTGAAGATTTAAAAAACAAAGGAGTAAGGCTAATAGATGAAAAACCTAGATACGGAGCAGGTGGAGCAAAAATTGCGTTTTTACATCCCAAATCAACAAATGGCGTACTTATTGAAATAAGCGAAAGAGAATAATCTCTAAGGAGGATAAAGATGAATGACAAAATCAATGAATTAATCAAAGAAAAAGAGAGAATCAAACTAGGCGGTGGCATTAAAAAGATAGAAAAACAACATAGCTCTGGGAAATTGACTGCGAGAGAAAGAATAAATTTACTTTTAGATGAAGGAAGTTTTATTGAAATAGATATGTTCGTAAAACATAGGTCTACTAATTTTGATATGGAAAATGTAGAAGCACCTGCCGATGGAGTAGTCACTGGGTATGGAACTGTAGATGGAAGACTAACTTTTGTTTATGCACAAGACTTCACTGTTGTCGGTGGTTCATTAGGAGAAATGCACGCAAATAAGATTGTAAAGGTTCAAGATATGGCACTTAAGATGGGAGCACCTATTGTAGGCTTTAATGATTCAGGTGGAGCAAGGATTCAGGAAGGAGTAGATGCTTTATCTGGATATGGAAAGATATTCTATAGAAACACATTAGCTTCTGGTGTTATACCACAAATATCTGTTATTATGGGCCCATGTGCAGGAGGAGCAGTTTATTCTCCGGCTCTTACTGATTTTATATTTATGACTGAAAAAACCAGCATGATGTTTATTACAGGGCCTCAAGTAATAAAATCAGTAACAGGGGAAGAAGTAACTCAAGAACAACTTGGAGGAGCGATGACACATAATAGGATTAGTGGAGTAGCTCATTTTATTGATAAGACCGAGGAAGAGACAATAAAAAGAGTTAGAGAATTGCTTTCGTATCTACCTTCAAACAATATGGAGATGCCACCAATCGTTAGGACAAATGATAACATCAATCGAACTGATGAAATGCTAAATGAAATAGTACCTGAAAATCCAAATAAACCATATGACATGAAAGACATAATTAAATCTATTGCAGATGACAATATGTTTTTTGAAGTTCAACCACTATATGCAAACAATATAATAACTGGATACATTAGATTAAATGGAAAAACTATAGGTGTAGTGGCTAATCAGCCTAAGATATTAGCTGGATGTTTAGACATAAACGCATCTGATAAAGCAGGCAGGTTTATTAGGACTTGTGATGCTTATAATATTCCATTGCTAAACTTAGTAGATGTTCCTGGATTTCTACCAGGTACAAATCAAGAATATGGAGGCATAATTAGACATGGAGCAAAAATGCTTTATGCATATTCTGAAGCTACAGTTCCTAAAGTTACACTAATCATAAGGAAAGCTTATGGAGGAGCATATCTTGCAATGTGTAGCAAAGATTTAGGAGCTGATCAAGTATTTGCATGGCCAACAGCAGAAATTGCAGTAATGGGTCCAGACGGTGCTGCAAATATAATATTTAAAAATGAAATTGCAAATTCAGAAGATCCTATAAGCACTAGAAAAGAAATGATAGAAAGATATAGAAATACTGTAGCAAATCCTACAATCGCAGCTCAGAGAGGTTTTGTAGATGATATATTAATACCAAGTCATACTAGACCTAGATTGATTAGTGCATTTGATATGCTAGAAACTAAAAGAGAAAATAGGCCTAGCAAAAAGCATGGCAATTTACCTGTATAGGAGGCATTCAGATGGGAGAAAATATAAGCATTGGTGAATCCTTAATTATAGCATTAACTAGTATACTTGTTGTATTTTTGATACTTTTATTGATTTCCTTTCTAATAAATAGATTGCAAGCTTTTGGAAAAAGTGAACAGAAAAATACAAATGTTGAAACAAAAAATACATTAACAAAAACATTTGATATAGAGAATGAATCTATAGAAGATAAACTTAATGAAGAATTAGTGGCAGTAATAGCAGCTGCTATAGCATGTTCTACCGGTAATAAAGTTGAAAATATAAAAATAAGCACAATTAAAAGAATTCCTTCTGAAATTAGCGAATGGAAACGTGCTGCTCAATTAGAACAAATCTTTAACAAAATATAGATCGGGGGATTAGAAATGAGAAAATTCATAATAAATGTAAATGGACAAAGTTATGAGGTTGAAGTAGAAGAAATTGCTTCAAATGAAAGCGCAGTACAAACTCAGAAAATGGATAATTTAGAAAAAAACACAGTGGAAAAAGAATTACCAAAAAAAGAATCTAAAATAGAAGTAACTACTTCAAAAGATCAAGAATCTATAGAAGCTCCTATGCCAGGCAATATATGGAAATTAGTTGCTAAAGAAGGACAACAAGTAAAAGCTGGAGAAGTAATTTTAATATTAGAAGCAATGAAAATGGAAAATGAAATTGTAGCACCTAGAGATGGCAAACTAGTTAAAATATTAGTTAATGAAGGCAATTCCGTAAATACTGGTGACAAATTAGCAATAATTGAATAGAGCTAACTCAGAAAGGGTGAAATAAATGACTGCAACTGTATTAGTTGATTTTCTTGAGAGTACAGGGTTTGCAACAATATCTTTTGGCAATATTATAATGTTGACAATATCGCTAGTGTTGTTGTATTTAGCGATAGGTAAGGGTTTTGAGCCATTATTATTGGTGCCGATAGCTTTTGGGATGCTTTTAACAAATCTACCCGGTGCAAATATGATGAAAGAACCAGTTGTTGAGATAATTAAAGACCCAAACACTGGAGAACTGATAAGCCATACAAAGGAGTATGGAGGATTATTGTACTATCTTTACCAAGGAGTGAAATTGGGGATTTATCCTCCTCTAATATTTTTAGGTATTGGTGCTATGACTGATTTTGGTCCTCTTATAGCAAATCCAAAATCTATTTTACTTGGCGCAGCTGCTCAAATTGGAATATTCGCTACATTTATCGGTGCAATACTTTTGGGATATCCAGGAGCAGAAGCAGCAAGCATTGGAATAATTGGTGGAGCAGATGGGCCTACTGCCTTGTATCTAACTGCAAAGTTAGCACCTCAACTTTTGGGACCTATTGCAGTAGCTGCATATTCATATATGGCATTAGTACCAATCATACAACCACCTATTATGAGAGCTCTAACGACTAAGGAAGAAAGAACTGTAGTTATGGAACAGTTAAGACCAGTATCAAAAAGGGAAAGAATCATATTTCCTATTATGGTAACTTTAGTTGTATCTTTACTTTTGCCTTCAGCTGCAACATTAGTTGGTATGCTTATGCTAGGTAATTTATTTAGAGAATCAGGTGTTACTGATAGGCTATCAAAGACTGTGCAAAATGAGCTTATAAATATAGTAACAATCTTATTAGGCGTAACAGTTGGAGCAACTGCAAGTGCTGAGAGTTTTTGGAATTTAAAAACACTAGGGATTATTGCATTAGGGTTAGTTGCATTCTCAATAGGGACAGCATCAGGAGTTTTATTTGGCAAAATAATGTATAAAGTAACAGGTGGAAAGGTAAATCCTTTGATTGGTTCAGCTGGAGTATCTGCTGTTCCAATGGCAGCTAGAGTTTCACAAAAAGTAGGGCAAGAAGAAAATCCAAAGAATTATTTACTTATGCATGCTATGGGGCCAAATGTAGCAGGGGTTATAGGTTCAGCAATAGCAGCAGGAATGCTTTTAATGTTTTTTAGTTAAAATAAGCCATCAAAGTTTGGGACTTTGATGGCAATTTTTAAGTTTTGGGTAATAAATAGAAAATTATATATTAGGAGATGTAAAAAATGTACAGTGGTTATATAACAGATGTAAAAGGCATAAAAGTAGGACATGCACATTCGGAAGAAGGAATTACAGGGCTAACTGTCATTATTAGTGAAGAAGGAGCAATCGGAGGAGTTGATGTTAGAGGCAGTGCACCGGGAACAAGAGAAACCGATCTTTTTAGACCTGATAAGATGGTAGAAAAAATAAATGCTATAGTATTATCAGGAGGTTCTGCTTTTGGATTAGATGCTTCATCTGGAGTTATGGAGTTTTTAGAAAAGAAGGGGATAGGATTAGATGTAGGATTTACTAAAGTTCCTATAGTAGCATCTGCAGTTATATTTGATTTAAATTTAGGGGATCATACGATTAGACCTGATAAAGAAATGGGTTATAGAGCATGTGAAAATGCAACTTTAAATGAAGATAGGCAAGGGAATATAGGCTGTGGAATGGGTGCTAGTGTCGGGAAAATTTTGGGATTTGAAAGTGCTATGAAATCAGGAATAGGTAGTGCCTCGATCAAAGTAGGAGATCTGATTGTTTCGGCAATAATATGTACTAATAGCCTAGGAGATATATATGAAGGAACTGAGCAAATTGCAGGTGTTTATGATTATAATGAAAAGAAATTGCTAAATACTCTTGAAATAATGAAAAGTGGACATTTAAAAAAGACTCTAAATCATACAAATACAACAATAGGAGTAGTAGCGACCAATGCAAGATTGACTAAAGCATATGCAAATAAGCTCGCAGAAATATCACATAATGGATTTGCCAGAGCAATAAATCCTGTTCATACAATGTATGATGGGGACACAATCTTTTCTTTGGCTACCAATGAAATAGATGCAGACATTAATTTAGTATTTACATTGGGAGCAGAGGTTGTTAGGAGAGCAATAGTAAATTCAATTTTTAATGCTGAAAGCTTGGCAAAGCTCAAAGCCTATAAGGATATAATAAATTAATCTTGTATATTTATTTCTAAATATGTATAATTATCTTGTTAACAAGCTGGCATCTGTAAGAGCCAGACTATAATAAAAATTTGGAATATCGACTGGTATCCAAAAGGAACTAGAGCGGAGGTATAAAATGAAAAATGGTAAAAGTGTAAATGTTAGAAGATTGACTGTCATTGGAGTTTTAGGAGCTGTTTCAATTGTTTTAGGAATGACACCTTTAGGGTTTATACCAGTAGGGCCTACTAGAGCTACAACTATGCACATACCTGTTATAATAGGAGCAATACTAGAAGGACCCATTGTAGGAGCGTTAGTTGGATTAATCTTTGGGCTATTTAGTATATATCAAGCAATTACCGCACCTACGCCTGTAAGTCCATTCTTTCTTAATCCATTAGTTTCTGTTCTTCCAAGAATACTTATTGGGATAACATCTTATTATAGCTATAGCTTTTTTAATAAAATTGGCAATGAAAAAACGATATGGATTATGAATTTAATATGGGCGGGAATAATTTTATATTTGGCTAGAGGATTATATCTTGATATAATCAATTACACTAGCATATGGAGTGTGCTTATAAATATAATATTAATTATATTGGCATCAGCGATGATATATGTTACGACCAAGAAACTTAAAGGTAAATCAATAGATGTTTTAATAAGTGCTGTCATAGGGACACTTACAAACACAGTATTAGTATTGTCTATGATTTATTTAATATATGGGGAACAGTTTGTTGAATCTATAGGACAGGATACACAATTTGTAGGAAGAGTAATCGCAGGAATTGGTGTTGCAAATGGTATACCAGAGACAATAATTGCAGCAATAGTTGTATCAAGTGTTGTTACTGCACTCAAAAGAAAATGATGCTAGAAGGTGAAAAATTGTTATTGGTTATAGATGTAGGAAACACTAATATCGTATTTGGAGTTTATGATGGGAATAAATTGGTTTATGATAGAAGAATTGCCACTGATAAAGAAAAAACCTCTGATGAATATGGATTGCTATTTGATCAATTTTTTAAGTATGACAATATCAAAAGAGAAGATATAGATGATATAATCATTTCTTCTGTAGTTCCGACACTAATGCATACTTTACCAGCAATGTCACAAAGATATTTCAATAAAGTACCTATTGTAATAGGACCAGGGGTAAAGACGGGTATGAATATCAAATACGATAATCCAAAAGAAGTCGGAGCTGATAGAATAGTCAATGCAGTTGCAGCTTATGAGAAATTTGGTGGTCCAGTTATAATTGTAGACTTTGGTACAGCTAATACATTTTGCTATGTGAATGAACAAGGGGAATATTTAGGTGGGGTTATAACACCTGGGATAAATATTTCTGCTGAGGCATTGTTCTTAAGAACTGCTAAGCTGCCTAAGGTAGAGATTACTAAACCTGAGAAAGTAATTGGGAGAAATACTATTACAAGCATCCAATCTGGGCTTATTTATGGTTTTGCGGGAATGATAGATTACATCATAGAAAAAATGATAGAAGAAATGGATAAAAATCCTGATGAAGTTATGGTAGTAGCTACTGGAGGATTTGCTAATCTGATTTCTGCGCAGACTAAGAGAATAAAAGTCGTGGATAAGTATTTAACACTAGAAGGTTTAAGGATAATATATGAAAGAAATAAGGTAAGTAACTAGACGTTACTTACCTTATTTGATAGGAGTTGATCGGTATAATAGGAAAAGTAAAAATTGATTCAAAAGCTGTATTAGCTCCAATGGCTGGCTATACAGACTTACCTTTTAGAAAAATAGCAAAAAACCTAGGAGCTGGATTAGTAACAAGCGAGATGGTCAGTGCAAAAGCAATGTATTATAATGATAAAAAGACAGAGGAATTGACCATTACTGATGAAATAGAGAGACCTATGGCTATTCAAATATTTGGCTCTGACCCAGATATAATGGCATATGTTGTTGAAACTAAACTAAACACACGAAATGATTTTGACATAATTGACATAAATATGGGGTGTCCAGCTCCTAAAATCGTAAAAAATAATGAAGGCAGTGCATTGATGAGAGATATGAAATTGAGCTACAGAATTGTAAAAAAGATAGTAGAAGTTTCTAATAAACCAGTTACTGTAAAAATTAGAATGGGCTGGGATAAAAACAACATTAATGGTGTTGAATTTGCAAAGATGCTAGAACAAGCAGGAGCAAGTGCGATAACAGTACATGCTAGAACTAGAGAAATGTTCTATTCTGGGAAAGCTGATATTGATTTCATAAGAAAGGTAAAACAAAGCGTATCAATACCAGTTATTGGTAATGGAGATATATTTGATGCAAAAGATGCGTTAGATATGATAGAAAAAACTGATTGTGATTATGTTGCTATTGGGAGAGGTGCAATAGGAAATCCATGGATATTTTTAAACATCAAAGAAGCACTAGAAAACAGAGAAATAACAATACCTAATCCAGAGATGATTATAAATATGGTTATATATCACTTGAATGAAATGTGTGATTTAAAAGGAGAAAAAGTAGGCATAAAAGAGATGAGAAAACACATACATGCATACATCAAAGGATTAAGAAATTCAAAATCAGTTAGAGACCAAATTAATAGGATAAGTTCTCGAGAAGAATTGGAGATGGTTTTAAATAACTATTTAAGAACACTAAATGTTCTTGACAAATAAGATTGTTTATAGCTTGACAACTAATTTATGCTTGATTATAATAGGTTGCATACAAAGTTAGAAATATTCAGATACAATTTGAAGCATAATCACATCACATGTAATAATTAAATCAAAGGAGAGAGTCAAATGACCGAAAAGGAAGTATTTCTGACCCCTGAAGGTTTAGAAAAACTAGAAATGGAATTAGAGGAAGCAAAAGTAGTAAAGAGAAAAGAGATAGCAGATAGAATAAAACAAGCTCTTGCTTTTGGAGATATCAGCGAGAATGCAGAATATGACCAAGCCAAAAACGAGCAGGCAAAATTAGAAGAGAGAATAGCTAAACTTGAAGCTATGCTTAGAAATGCAGTAGTTATAGATGATGATGAAATATCTACTGAAATAGTGACAATAGGATCAAGAGTTATTGTTTTAGACATAGAATTTAACGAAGAAATGGAATATACGATAGTAGGTTCAGCTGAGGCAGATCCATTCGAAGGTAAAATATCAAATGAGTCTCCTATGGGTAAAGCACTGCTTGGAAGAAAAGTAGGAGATACTATAAGTGTACAAGCGCCTGATGGAGTTATCAAATATAAAGTAAAGGCAATAATGAGATAATATGAATTCTAAATTGAGGGGGGCTTTAAGTGGATAATAATGAACAAAATTTAAATGAAATGCTAAAAATTAGAAGAGACAAATTAGCTAAACTTATAGAAAAAGGTAAAAACCCTTATTTAATTGAAAAATATGAATATACACATCATAGTATTGAAATCAAAGAAAATTATGATGAACTCGAAGGGCAAAAGGTAAGTGTAGCAGGAAGGTTGATGTCTAGAAGAGGGCATGGTAAAGTTACATTTTTCGACTTGCAAGATAGTGATGGAAGAATTCAACTATTTGCTAAGAAAGATGTGCTTGGAGATGAAGGATACGAAGATTTAGATTTTTTGGACATAGGAGATATTGTCGGAGCTGAAGGGATTGTATTTAAAACTCAAACAGGAGAAATTTCAATAAGAGCTGAAAAAATAACTCTTTTATCAAAATCGCTTCAAATTCTTCCTGAAAAATTCCATGGTCTTAAAGACCAAGAACTTAGATATAGACAAAGATATGTAGACTTAATAGTCAATCCTGAAGTTAAAGACACATTTATACTTAGAAGCAAAATAATTAAAGCCGTCAAAGAGTTTCTAGACAACAGAGGTTATTTAGAGGTTGAAACACCAATACTTAGCACTATTGCTGGAGGTGCAAATGCAAGACCATTTATAACTCATCATAACGCTTTAGATATTGACATGTATTTAAGAATTGCAAATGAACTTTATTTAAAGAGGCTAATTGTCGGCGGATTTGAAAGAGTTTATGAAATGGGGAAAATGTTTAGAAATGAAGGAATGGACCAAAGGCACAATCCTGAATTTACAAGTATAGAATTTTATCAAGCCTATGCTGATTTTGAAGACATGATAAAGCTTACAGAAGAATTATTCTCATATGTAGCTATGAAAACATTGGGGACTACAGTAATAAACTATCAAGGGACTGAAATAGATTTGACACCTCCTTGGGATAGAATGGATATGGCTGAAGCGGTAAAGAAATATACAGGAGTTGACTTTAGCCTAATTGACACCGATGAAGAAGCAAGAAAAGTTGCTAGAGAAAAGGGTCTAGAAATCGAAGATAATATGACCAGAGGAATGATAATAGCAGAGATGTTTGAAGAATTTGTTGAGCAGCATCTTATCCAACCTACATTTATTACTGGTCACCCTGTAGATATATCACCTTTAGCAAAGAGAAATCCTAAAGATCCAAGAATCACAAATAGATTTGAAGCATTCATAAACACTTGGGAAATCGCAAATGCATTCTCAGAATTAAATGACCCTATAGATCAAAGAGAGAGATTTGAAGAACAAGTAAGACAAAAGGAATCCGGAGATGAAGAAGCTCATCCAATGGATACTGACTTTATAAATGCCATTGAAGTAGGCTTGCCTCCTACAGGAGGAGAAGGGATTGGAATAGATAGAATGATTATGCTATTAACAAATCAGTCTAGCATAAGAGATGTAATCCTATTCCCTACTATGAAACCTTTAGAAGATTAATTATTTATTGCGGCTATTTAGCCGCAATATTTTATAGGTGAGAGAGATGAAAATACTTCATATCATATCTCAATTTCCGGGGAAAACTGGAAGTGGGATATATGTAAATTCGTTGATTGATGAAGGAAAGAAGAATAATCATGAACAAGGATTAGTTGGAGCAATACAAGAAGGCTTAACATATGAAAATGATTCTTTGAGCTATTTGGATTTAGTCGAATTTAATACTGAAGAATTACCATTTAATATTGTTGGGATGAGTGATATAATGCCTTACCCGAGCACTAGATATAAGGATTTAAGCGATGAGATGCTATCAACTTGGGTTAAAGCATTTGAGAAATCATTTTTAAAAGCTTTAAATATTTTTAATCCAGACATAATAATATCACATCACCTTTGGATTTTAACATCCCTTGTTTGTAAATATAAAGGGAATAAAAAAGTCGTAGCAATATGTCATGGGACAGATATCAGACAAATGCATCTAAATCCTAAGTATACAGAATTTGTACTTGAAGGGTGCCAAAAATTAGATTATGTATTAACATTGTCAACCGAACAAAAATCAGAAATTAACCTTTTATATAATATTCCACAAGATAAAATTGAAGTTATAGGAGCCGGATATAATCAAGAATTCTTCTATCCACCTAAAACAAAGCCTGATATCAAACCAATTAAATTGATTTATGCCGGAAAATTGAGCAACAGCAAAGGAATACCTTATCTCATAAAAGCCTATAGTAATTTGAGACATAAATATGATATCGAACTTAAATTAGCAGGAGATGGAAATGGAGAAGAGAAAGAAAAAATTCTAGAAATGGCAAATGAAAATGGGGCAATATGGCTTGGAAATCTTAGTCAAAAAGAACTGGGAAATGTATTTAGGAAATCACACATATTCGTTCTTCCCTCGTTTTATGAAGGATTAGGCTTGGTAACTATAGAAGCATTAGCTTGTGGATTGCTAGTAGTAGCAACAAACCATAACGGAATAAAAGAGTATTTGGGAGATAAAATAAATAATAGTGGTATAATAGAATATGTTGATTTGCCACCAATGTCTAGCATAGATGATGTCTCAGAGGATGGGAAAATTATTTTTGAAAAATCGCTAGAAAAAAGCATAGAAAAAATGATTAAAAGAATACTAGATGGGTATAATCAATTTACCGCAATAGATTATGATTTAAAAGAACTATCGTGGGAACGTTTGTTTATTAAGTTAATAAATATTTTACAAAAACTTTAAAAAACTTTAAAAAAGGTATTGACACGATATAATAGAAGATGTTATACTAACAAAGTCGCCAAAAGAGCGACAGCGAACCAAGAAAACTAAACAGTGTGAAACTTTGAATAAACTACAAAGTTAATTTTTAAAAAGTAAGAAGTAATTGAGCTAAATCAAACTATTAAATGAGAGTTTGATCCTGGCTCAGGACGAACGCTGGCGGCGTGCCTAACACATGCAAGTCGAGCGAAGTATATTTAAGTGAAGTTTTCGGACGG